>DASYKZ010000001.1:0-34333 GCA_035994985.1 Minisyncoccota bacterium
ATAGAGACGACGGGAGAGCTCGTAAAAATCATAGAGGCATCGGTGCCGAGAGCGTATCTTAGAGGAAGGACAAACCCAGCTACGAAGACCTTCCAGGCGCTCAGGATAGCAGTGAATGATGAGCTCGGTGCGCTATCGGAAGGGCTCAGCAAGGGGTTTGATGCGCTTAGAGGGGGAGGCAGAATGTCGGTCATATCATTTCATAGTTTGGAGGATAGGGTTGTAAAGAGATTTTTTAAACAAAAAGAAAGTGAAGGAAAGGCAATTTTAATAAACAAAAAACCAATTATACCAAGCCAAGAAGAATTAATTATTAATAAGAGGGCGCGGAGCGCAAAATTAAGAGTAATAGAAAAAATTCCCCGCAGAGCGGGACAAGAAAACATATGAAAACAATAGGAATACAAGTAAAGAGGTACGCAAACGAAGTAAATATAATAAACAACAACGATATCGAAAAGCGCCTGCTTAAAATACTCCTTTGGTCTTTTGCCCTCCTTTCTGTTTTCTATGTCATCTTTTTAGGGAATATTATTTTCAATATTGTGGAGCGCCGGACTTTGGAAGCGGATGCCCGCACGCTCGGCAACGAAGTCATGGAGATGGAAGCCCATTACTTGGCTATGAGCAGCAAAATCGACCTTGCGTATTCTCACGCTGCGGGCTTTAGCGACGCCAAAGCGACGTTTGCCACCCGGCAGCCTTTGACTGCGCTTGGCTTCGCCTCTAAGACGAATGGTAATGAAATCTAGTTTTCTTTATAGGTCCAGAATTATCCTTGTTTGTATTATCTTTTTTAGCCTGGTGCTCGTAGCCAAGCTTTTTTTTGTGCAAATCGTGCATGGCCGGGCGTATGAAGAGACAGCTTTGCGGCAGTACGCCACGCCGTCATCAAATATTTTTGAACGCGGAACTATTTATTTTGAACGCAAAGACGGTCAGCTCGTCTCGGCGGCTACTCAGACCCTCGGGTATAAACTTGCCATATACCCGCCGAAGCTCATAGACGCCGAAGGAGCGTACGTGAAACTGCTCAAAATAGTACCCACTATAGACCATAGCGAATTCATGGCCAAAGCGGCAAAGAAGAATGATCCGTACGAAGATATTGTAGGGCATCTTGCCAAAGAGCAGGCAGACGCCATAACCTCGCTCAAAATTGCCGGAGTGAATATTTTCAAAGAAAAATGGCGGTTTTATCCGGGGAATACTCTGGCTGCTCATTCCCTTGGCTTTGTCGGATATAAGGGCGATGATTTAGGCGGACGATACGGGCTAGAGAGGCAATATGACACCGCGCTTAGGCGCGACATAAACAGCCCGTATGTGAACTTTTTTGCGGAAGTTTTTTCAAACATAAACGATACTTTATTCAAAGGCGAAACCCGCGAGGGGGATGTGGTCAGTACCATTGAGCCCGTGGTGCAGGAATTTTTAGATAAAAAATTAACCGAAGTGAAAGAAAAGGAAAGCATTGATTCTATCGGCGGCATAATCATGAATCCGATTGACGGGTCTATCTACGCTCTTTCCGTGAAGCCCGACTTTGACCCGAATGATTTTTCTAAAGTTAAAAATGCCTCTACTTTTACGAATCCTTTGGTGGAAAATGTTCTGGAGTTTGGCTCTGTGGTCAAGCCCCTGGTCATGGCCGGCGCTTTGGACACCGGCGCAGTTACCGCGGGCACTACCTACAATGACAAAGGGGAAGTGACAGTGGAGAAACACCAAATATTTAATTTCGACAAAAAGGGCAGAGGACCCGGCACGAGCATGCAGGAAGTTTTGAACCAATCGCTCAACACAGGAATGGTTTTTGTAGAAGAGAAGATGGGGAGGAAAAATTTGCGCGATTATTTGCTTGGCTTCGGGCTCAAAGACAAGACGGGGATAGACCTACCAAATGAAACTTCCGGACTGGTTTCCAACATATTAAACAGCCCGCGCGAGATTGAATATGCCAATGCCGCTTTCGGGCAGGGAGTGGCCTTTACTCCGGTGGAGCTGATTCGCGCGCTGGCCTCGCTTTCAAACGGAGGAAACCTTGTAGTGCCGCACGTGGTCAATAAAATAAAATATAATGACGGCACGTCAAAGACGTTTGCCTACCCGGTGACGAAGGCAAAGATATCCAAGGCTACCTCAGAGGAGATTACAAGGATGCTGGTGAAAGTAATGGATGGATACCAGAGCGGCGGTTTAAAAATGGATCATTATAGTGTCGCTGCCAAAACAGGTACAGCTCAAGTTGCGAAAGAAAATGGCGGAGGATATTATGATGACAGGCACACTCATTCATTTGTCGGATATTTTCCGGCATACAATCCAAAGTTTATAATTCTCCTCTACGCCATCAATCCGAAAGGCGTACCGTACGCCGCGCAGACTTGGCTAGGCCCATTTTCAGATATAAGCAAGTTTTTATTAAATTATTATGAAATCCCCCCGGACCGCTAGAAAATCGCAAAAAATAGACAGGTTCTTCCTGATAACCCTGCTTTTGATTGTCGCCCTCGGCATCGTGATGTTTATTTCAGCTTCGCTGGGCTTGCTTGTCAAAAGCCCGAGCATTTTTTATTCGGTGCTTTTCAATCAGCTGGTCCTCGGCCTCGGGTTGGGGCTCATCGGCATGTATGTCTGCTACAGAATAGATTATAAATTTTGGCGCACATATTCCCTGTATTTATTGATAGGGTCGGTAGTGCTGACGCTGCTTGTGTTCATACCGGGGCTCGGCTCGAACCATGGCACGGGCGCGACGAGGTGGCTCTCTCTTCACTTTTTCTCTTTTCAGCCGGTAGAATTTTTGAAATTCGGCTTTATAATTTATTTTGCCGCATGGCTTTCATGGGCGAAGAACAGGGTTCAGGATTTTAAATACAGCATGCTGCCGCTCGGGATATTGCTGGCGCTTATCGCAGTGATTTTATTCAAACAGCCGGACACTAAGAGCTTTATTCTCATCTCAGTGACGGGCATGTCCATGCTTTTTATTTCCGGTGTTCCGATAAGATATATTTTAGGCGTCGGGCTCGGTGCTGTAGTCGTCCTTTCCCTCCTTGTATATTCTACGCCCTACCTGCAAGCCCGGGTAAAAACTTTTATGGATCCCTCAAACGACCCCAGAGGTTCTTCTTTTCAGATTCAGCAGTCGCTGATTGCTTTGGGCGGCGGCGGAGTTTTCGGGCGCGGGCTCGGGCAGAGCATCCAGAAATTTAGCTATTTGCCGGAACCTCAGGGAGACTCTATCTTTGCCGTATTGGGCGAAGAGCTGGGACTCTTCGGGGCGCTTGCCACGATAATCCTTTATGTAATTTTTACCCTGCGCGGGTTCCGCATTGCCAACAAAACCCCTGATTTATTCAGTAGACTTTTAGTCTCTGGAATTGTTATACTGATTATAATGCAGTCGTTTATGCATATCGCCTCGGTGACCGGAGTTTTCCCGCTTACCGGCGTGCCGCTGCCGTTTATGAGCCATGGAGGGACCTCGCTCATGATATACCTTTCGGCTATGGGCATATTGCTTCAAATATCGAAATTACAGCATCGTAATACATAATAAAGTTTAAACTTATGAAAATTGTTTTTACCGGAGGAGGAACAGGCGGGCACTTTTACCCCATTGTTGCCGTAGTCCAGAAAGTAAATGAAATAATAGACCGGGAGAAAATAATAGGCGCGAAACTGTACTATGTCTCTGACAACCCTTATGACAAGCAGGTGCTTTTTGAGAATGGCCTTTTATTCGAACAAATAAGCGCCGGCAAAATGCGCACGTATTTTTCCTTGCGGAATTTTTCTGATATTTTTAAAACTATTCTTGGCATCGTGAATGCGACATATAAATTGTTTACGATTTATCCGGATGTCGTCTTTGGCAAAGGCGGATACGCCTCATTCCCGGTCATGGTGGCCGCCCGGCTGCTGCGTATTCCGGTAATAATCCATGAGTCTGACTCTGCACCGGGGCGCGTGAACCGGTTTGCCGGGCGTTTCGCCAAGAAGATAGCCATTTCCTTTGAAGACGCAGCGGCATTTTTTCCCAAGAAAAATATTGCGGTTACCGGGCAGCCGATACGGACGGAAATAGAAAACCCTGCTCCTCAAAAAGAAGCATTTGAATATTTTAAATTAGAAACCAATGTGCCGGTGATTGTCATCATCGGAGGCTCTCAGGGCGCTGAGCTTATCAATAATACGATACTCGATGCCTTGCCGCGGCTTGTGAAAAATTACCAAGTTATCCACCAGACCGGCATCAGGAATTATAAGACTGTCGCCGACCGGGCCTTGGTAGTGCTGAATGATGATCCAAATAAATTGAGATATATGTCTATGGCATTTTTAAATCCGCTTGAAATGAAGATGGCTGCCGGCGTGGCGGATATTATCATCTCGAGAGCAGGCTCTATGCTGTTTGAAATAGCCTCGTGGGGCGTGCCGTCTGTCTTGATTCCCATAACCAATACGAATCTGGACCATCAAAAGAAAAATGCTTTTGCCTACGCCCGCGCCGGAGCCTGCAGCGTCATTGAAGAAGCCAACATGACGGCAAATATTTTGAGCTCGGAAATCGAAAGGATTACGGAAGATAAAGCCACGCTCGAGCGGATGTCCCGGAACGCCAAAGCGTTTGCCAAAACTGGCGCGGCGATGAAAATCGCCCGCGCAATTGTAGATACGGCTCTCAGCCACGAGAAATAAATGCAACCTAAAATTGTTTTTAAAAATGAACCCAAATTATCTGAGCATGAAGTGGATGCTAAATTTAACGAAAGGAGGATAAATCTCGTCCCATATGTTCAAGATTTTATTTCTAGCAATGAAAGGTTTAAAGAAAAAGAAATTAGCGTCACTTTTGCTGATAAGGGAATTTCTTCGCTGATAAGTATTATCGAAACATCTCATGAAAAGTTAGTTCTTAAAATTCCTTTGAGTGTAAATTATTCTTGGGGTGAAGCTCAATTTTTAAAAGTTTGGGAAAAAGCAGGAATAAAAGTACCACATGTATTTGAAGAAGGGGAGCTCGGCAGGCATCCATATACTCTGATGGAGTACGTAGATGCGCCAATTTTAGGAGATGTCTATACCAATGAAGAATTGATTGAAAAGAAAATTTACCTTGAGCTGGGCCGTATTTTGCGGATTATGCATACACCCGAGACAGAGGGATATGGACTTGTCGTAAATGGGAAAGCAGAATATTCAAAGCTCAGTGAGCAATTTCAAGGTCCAGATATGCAAAAAAGATTTGATTATGTTAAGGAGCATAAACTTCTTGGAGAAGAACATGGCTCTTTGGATGTCGTTCTTAAAATGCTTCTAGAACATGTTGAAGGTAAAAAAAGTAGCTATTGTCACGATGATTTTGGACCTTACAATATGTTTGCCACAAATCCAATCACAGTCTTTGACCCCCAGCCCAGATTTAGTAATGGGTATTTAGATTTGGGTCGTTCTTTGTGCGTTAGAATAGGCCATGGTATTTCCCCAGGGCAATTAGTGGAAGGCTATTTTGGTAATGAGCCTTATGACAAAAAAGTTTTACACGCTTGCATTGTACTGAATATTTATATGAAATTGCCGTATGCCCATAAAACTAAAAAATTAAAAAATATACAAAACTGGCAAGAGTATGTGATTAAAAACAAGCATTTACTAGAAAAATAATAAATGCCCCTAAAGGACTGGAATTTTCTAAGGTTTCTTTGAAACCAAGTAAATTGGGAGTATAATAAGGACATGGAAGACAATACTACAGCAAAGGTGGTGACTCGGTTTGCGCCTTCGCCGACCGGGTTTATACACGTAGGAAATGTCCGTACAGCCCTGTACGCTTGGCTTTGGGCCCGTAAAAATGGAGGTAAATTTATTTTACGCATAGAAGACACGGATAAAAAGCGGGAAGTGGAAGGCTCTATACAGCACATTATGGATTCCCTCAAGTGGGTGCATTTGGACTGGGATGAAGGTCCGGACATAGGAGGCGAAAATCCGCCTTATCTCCAATCCGAAAGGTTAGAAACATACAAAAAATACGCACATATGTTGATTGAAAAGGGCTATGCATATGCCGACCCGTATTCAGCGGAAGAGATTGATATGTTTAGGAAAAAAGCGGAAATTGAAAAGAAACCTTTTTTATACAGAAATCATCGGCCGGAAAATCCGCCGGTGTGGGACGGCACAAGGCCGCTTCGCTTGAAAGCAAACGTAAAAAAATATGAGTGGCATGATGTAGTCCGCGGGGAATTGCAGGCCGGAATTGAGGCAGTGGATGATTTTATTTTAATGAAAAGCGACGGATACCCTACGTATAATTTTGCGCATATTATTGATGATCTATTAATGGGAGTGACGCATGTGCTTCGTGGCGAAGAATTTATATCATCTACTCCAAACTATTTAGCGCTTTATGAAGCGCTGGGTATCAAGCGGCCGGAGCTTGTAACCATGCCGTCAATCCTTGGCGCTGCCGGAACAAAAAAAATGGGCAAGCGTGACGGAGCAAAAGATATCTTAGATTACCAGAAAGAGGGATACCTGCCGGAGGCTATGCTCAACTATCTGGATTTCCTCGGCTTTAATCCGGGCGGGGAGCAGGAAATATTTACAGCCGAAGAACTGATACAAGTTTTTGACTTGGCCAAGATTCAGCGTTCGGGGGCAAAGTGGAGCGAGGAGAAGCTGAACTGGTTCAATAAAGAACATATGAAATTGCTGCCAAAGGAGGAAATAGTAAAAAATATTTTAGAATGGATACCAAAAGAGCTTCAAAATAAGGATAATCTCAAACTTGTTCCGCTGTTTTTGGAGCGGATTTCAAAATGGAGCGATGTGCCAGCGCTGATTGCGGCCGGAGAGATGGACTTCTTTTACAAGCCGCCGCGGATAAACAAAGAAAAACTAGGGTATAAAGATGCCTCGCCGGAAAAAATTGCGAACAACTTAAGCCTGGCTATCAAAGCGATAGAGGAAATAACCGATGAAAATTTCACAGCAGAAAATATAAAAAATAATCTAATGCTGATAGCAGACAATCTAGAGAGCAGGGGAGAGCTCCTACATCCAGTGCGCTTTGCCCTCTCTGGGATGGATAAATCTCCCGACCCTTTTCTCATAGCTTCAATATTAGGAAAGCCGGAAACAATATCCCGGTTAAATACAGCACACAATGCGCAAAAAGCACAAAATGTATAAAAAATTATTTAAACGAATACTGGTGTCTGTATTTATACTTACTATCCTGGCGACGCCGCTGTTTTTAGTGCAGGCCGACACTGCCGCAGAAATTCAGGCTAAAATAGCAGAGAAGAATGCCGCCTTGGCCCAGCTGGAAGCCCAGCTCAAGATATATCAAAACGAACTCGACAATTTAAGCAAGCAAAAAAGCTCGCTTAATGTTTCCATAAAGCAGCTCGACACCACGAAAAAGAAATTAATGACGGATATTTCGGTCACGCAAAAAAAGATTGATAAGATGAACCTAAGCATAGAAAATTTAAGCTCGGACATACAAACTAAAGAAGGCAATATCAGCGACAGCCTGGCCTCTATCAAGCTTGAAATCAGGAACACGCACGAGCTCGAACAAAAGGGCTGGCTCGAGACTTTACTGTCGGAAAATAATTTTTCAGATATATGGAATGATATAGATAATATCGCCTCCATTCGGAAAAGGATGCTGGAGAATTTAGGCATTCTGCGGGAGACGAAGACGGCGCTGGAGGATACCCGTGAGCTCTCGATTGACGCCAAAGAGGAACTCTTGGGTTTGAAATCCAAGCTCGGCGACCAGGAAAAAATAGTAGTTCAAAATGTAAATGAAAAAAGCAAATTGCTGAGTCAGACCAAAAGCACCGAAACCGGCTATCAAAAGCTAGTACAGACTGAGCTCGCAAAAAAGCAAGCCTTCGAAAAAGAGCTCCGGGATTTTGAATCCCAATTGAAATTTATCCTCGACCCGTCCAAGCTTCCAAGCGCAGGAGTGCTTTCGTGGCCGCTTGATAGGATATATGTCACCCAAGAATTCGGCGCAAAAACCGGACCGCACAGGACATATGCGAGCGGACACTCTGGCACTGATTTCAGGGCCCGTACTCCGCTCCCAATCTATGCCATGGCAGACGGAGTAGTACAGGGGACAGGGGATACAGATATAGCCTGTGCCGGGGTTTCTTTCGGACGGTGGGTGTTTATAGAATATACCAACGGCTTATCCAGCACATATGGACACCTTTCACTTATTAAAGCGGCCGAAGGGCAAGCGGTCAAGAGGGGAGAACTGGTAGGGTATACGGGAGGCACAGGCAGAGTGACAGCGCCTCATCTACATGTGTCCTTGTATGCCTCAAGCGCAGTCAAAGTATCCACCGTGCCGAGTCTGGCCTGCCCGGGTAAAATCCTAAAGCAGCCGATTGCCGCTATAAACGCTTATCTCGACCCCATGTTCTATCTGCCTCCGTATGTTCCCCAGCCTTAGGTTTTTCTCAATTGCCTCCGGAAAGTATTGTGTGATAAAATAATTAGATGAATACAAAAATAAAAAATAAAGAGGGCGGTTTTGTAGAGTTAATAATCGTCATCATCATTGCGCTCCTTTTGATGAAATATTTCGGCATCACCGTCTCTACAGTACTCGGCTGGCTTAAAATGTTTGTAGATTGGTTTACTACATACTTCCATAGTATTTTAAAGTAAATTATTTAAATATTGCCCTACTTGTCCGCCTCTGGCGGGAAACGAAGCAAACCGCCCTTAGATATATTTGTAATATATGTTAAGAAACGGTGAGCTTGTAAATACAATTGTAAGTTTTTCTGCAGCAGCGGTGGTCAATAGCCACTTGCTACATATAAGTAGACGGGACAAGAGCTGATTTCTTACATAAATAAACCCTTATTTTCTCTTATTTAAAAAGTTATGCACAGGAAGCTCCTGTGCATAACAAAAAAAGAGTTATAATAATAGTGAATATGGCTAAACAATGTAAAGTATGCGGCGCATTGTTACTAACGGCGATTGTCGCCACCTCGAATATCTTTCCTTATGTATGTGAGACTTGCAAAGCTCCTAACGAGCCGGATATGGAAAAACAAGAAATGAGTACTAGTTATAAATTTCCCGCAATGATTGTTTCCAGATATGTGACTGGCGTAGTAAAGAAATTTAAAAAGCATGTTAAAGAACGCCCTAAGAGGAAAGTTGTAGAAAAAATACCTAACATATAAAAAACTTTTGCTCTGATAACCATGGGCATCAGAGCAATTTGTAGTGCATAGCACCGATGATATTTTGTTCCCAGCCTAGGAGATAGGACAGTTCCTTAGCAAACCAGAAAAATAAGGAAGTCATCAACCATCTCCTAGGGAACGCCTCTTAGGGCCTTTAACAGGTGCGCGGTCTCACCTGTCTAAGAGGAACTAATTATATTATAGTTTTATTATAAAAGTCAAAAGCTTTAATAAATATCGACGCTATGTGCCACAACCCACTTCGGAGCCAACATAGGTTTCCGAAGTTTTTATTTTTAATCTAATAAACTAAGGGATATTAGGGATACTAAAAACAAGTGGATAACTTCGCTTTACATATATTGTGCGAACTATTATACTCTAAGTATGAAAACAGATAAGACACCAAAAAGTATTTTACCAATAGCCGAATATATCCTCCCCTTTCTTAATTATTGTGAAATTGAGAAAGGGCTATCAAATAATACACAGCGTAATTATAAACAATATCTCGCATTATTCGTTGGTTGGTTGGAAAAAAATCACAATATGGATCTTCTACCCCATGAACTAACAGCTAACCATGTTTGGGATTATAGATTATACTTGGCTCGTATATATAAAACTCATACTGGAGGCTATTTAGGCAAAAAATCCCAAAATTATTACTTAATCGCATTACGCGCACTACTTGATTTTTTAGCTGATCGCGATATTGAAACACTTCCTTCTTCTAAGATAAAATTAGCCAAGCAAAAAACTGATGAAACAATCTCTTTTCTTGATACTCACGATATTGAAGCAATGCTAAAAATTCCTGATATAAAAACATCAATTGGGCTTCGTGATCGGACAATTATGGAACTATTTTTTTCTTCCGGAATGCGTATTTCAGAATTAGTCGCGCTTAATGTGAATAAAATTTCATTTTTAAAAGATAAAACCCCCAACCGTACGTTTGAACTTTCTATCGTTGGAAAAGGGCGTCACGTGCGTACCGTCTTTATCTCCCCACGTTCAGCTGAGTGGCTCCGTACATATTTAGCTTCACGAAAAGACATTCAAAATCCCCTATTTATAAATTATCGTGGGAAAGATATAGACGTCGATCATAGGCTCACTCCTCGTTCAATACAAAAAATGATTTCAAGATGCGCAATGCTTGCGGGAATTTCAAAAAAAGTAACGCCTCACACACTTCGCCATACATATGCAACTGATCTTTTAGGAAATGGGGCCGATTTGCGAAGTGTTCAGGAGCTTTTAGGCCACAAGAATGTGTCTACAACTCAAATTTATACTCACGTGACCAATAAAGGACTTAGGGATATACACGAGAAATTTCATGGAGGAAAAGGGATTTCTAATAAATAAAATTATGTCTACATTTAATAAAATACGAGATATATTTTACTCAGGCACTCATGCTTTTAAAGGAAATATGGATTCTATTTCAGAAATTGCTTTTCTTGTGGAAAAAAATTACTTATCAATTTCAACAATTATTATAAGTTCAAAAAATGAGTATAAATCATTATTAAATGATCCGGATAAGCTCACAAGATTTTATGAAGCTGCGGGAGGTGGCAACACTCATGTCGCTCTTAAAATTTTAGCAAGAAATTATTTAAGGAGTAAAAGGAGGCATGAAAGCGTATTTGGGCATCCTTTCTGTGGATACTATCCTGACTTACTTAGTGATGATAAAACTATCGTTATCGAATGTGGACATACTGATAATGCAGAAAAAATACTTGTCTATTTTAGACAGGGAAATATTAAAGAATGTATTCAAATTCCCTACCCTGTGGATGAAGATACAGCAGTAAAAGGATATTCTTTTACTGCAAAAAACAGACTTAAAGAATTTTTAATTTTTTCAGAAGAAGAGAAACGTTCTAAGTTGAGAAATATATTCGACAATAAAAATAGAGCTTAATAAAGTCAGCTATACATTTCCCTTTTTTATCTTCAAACATTCCGAGCGGCTATTTTAGATTCCATACTCCGGTATCTTCTGCGCCGTCAATTTTAAAGATAGCCAGTCCTCCGCCCAGGCCGAGACTGCGGACAAGGTCTAATTTGTCTTGGATAGCCATGGCATCGCTCCACCAGACCAGATTGAATGTCGTCGTAGCTCCGGTACTGTTGGCGAAGGCCAAAGCTTTTTGGGCAATGATATCCCCGCTCGGAGTACCGGCCGGTACGGTCAATTTGGGCAGCATTGCCGCTAGGGTATTTGGCGCATTGGTAAATGTCGGAAGGAGATAAGAAAAGCTCTGCTCCCCTGCTTTATTCCTGGATGGAGTAGCTCCGAAGTATGCAGCTGTGGCCAGAGCTTGCGGCGGAGTTACGGACGAGACCCTTGTATAAGCCTGGAACCAGTTTGGAGAAACGGTGACTTGGTATTCATTGCCGTACGTCGGGGCGCCCAATGTTATTTTTTCCTTCGGAATTTCTTTGGCGGCCAGCAGGGCGACTTTTTGCACCCAGTCTTTATCGGCAACCGGAATATATGGAGATCCGGCTTTTTGCCCGTTTAGCACAAAATCTGCCCGTCCTTGGTCATAGGCAAGAATTTGTACTTGGTCGCAATATTTTCCTATTGCCGTGTAATCATTCGCATATTCTAAATTTGCAGGCACTACTCTATAGTAGGACTCCGGCGGAGTTCTCGCTTCTATGGTACACAGAAGAACTTTATTTTTTCCAAGCTGCGCCTTCAGCTCTTTTAGGAAAAGTGAAAAATTATTTTTCGTCTGGGCAAACTTTTGCTCGTAGTCAATATTGAGGCCGTCAAACTGCTCCTGATTTACCAGCTGGATAAGTTCTTTTTCATGATTAGCACGTAATATTGGATTGCTTAAAGTTTGGTCAATTTGTGCGCCATTAAGCCATGTAACAGTTGGAATGATATTTATGCTTTTACTTCTGGCAGCTGTAAATAAATCCTGCCAGGCTTTCGTAGTCTCGGTCTGCAGAAGCTGTTGTTTATTGATTTGGGCTAAGTCGTTTAGGCTTCCATCGGCATTCACTGTATAGCCAAAAGGGTTTATGGTATCAAGTTTGTCTAAATGAGTTAATGCATCTTTTGCTCCAGCAAGGCTTGCCCAGTAAGGAATCCAGCCAGAAATTTTATAATTAGTAACAGTATTAGCAACTGTAGTATTATCCGCTGCGTGTGCTATTAAAGAGCCGCTGCCTAAAATAGCGAAAAGCGCCACGGCAAAAATAATATTTTTATAAATTTGTTTAGTCATAATCTTTGTTAAGTTAATTAGCTTCTTCTTCTAAAACAGCTGCGAGCTTATCAAGTGATGAATTCCAACCCGATTTTGCATTTTCAGCCATTTCTGACGGATGGCCTTCGTGAAATATAGTAAGCTTTGTTTTACCTCCTAAGTCTTCGAAAGTTGCAGTGATAGTCATTTCATCCGGCCATTCGCCCGGCATACCTACCTCTTTCGCATTTACTTTATTCCCCTTTTCGTCGGTAAAATAGTCAGATGAGACTATCTTTTTCATCGGGATGATTTCTTTAAATACTCCGCCAGACCACATCGTCTGCTCTGCTCCGCCCAGAGCCATAGCTCCCCGCATTGCGTATAAATATTTGCCTCCGACCTGGAAATCGCTTTCGGCAGAAGGCGCTGTCCAGTATTTTGGACCCCACCACTTTACAAGCTCTTTTGGGTCGGTCCAATATTTCCAGACCTTTTCAATTGGTGCATTAAATTCTCTTTCTATTTTTATATCCATATATTTTTTGTTAAATTAATAAAACTTTTACCTTAAGTATGACGTTTAGGGACAAGATTCCTTACTCAACAACGACAATAGTTTAATTATACATCTCCTCCTTTATTTTCTCTAATTCCGTAACAACTTTTGTATCAGTTATCTTTGTAAAGCGCGGAAAAGTTCTTCCGTCTTTGCTCACTTCTTCCAGAAACATTTCTATCGGCCGGACGTCAAAAAACTTTCCGGCCATATAAAGTGAAGATTCATATAAGGGGCGGTAGACGACAAAGAATGTTTCATCTTCTTCGGTGTGGGACCCAATTCCCATGATTTCATAGGCATAATTGTTTACACTCCCCTGCGGGTTATGCTTGTAGTGATAGTAAAATCCTTTTTCTGGAATTGTTTTTGGTATTATTAACATAATATTTTAAGCATAAAATAATCATACCATGGGGGATAAATATTATGAAGAATACGTTTTTTCCCATTCAAGTTCACTTTTTTGTTCATATCCCCATTTTTTTAGATTTGGAAGAAATATTTTATCCCATTTTTAACTATTTAGACCTGAAGTTGGAGCTTTTTTAACACAATGGACTAGAGAAATTTTCCAATCATTAGCAATAGATTGCATAAACTTCGGTATTCTTTCCCATAGCGTCAAACCAAGCCCCTTAAGTTCTGGGGTTGAATAGTCCATTTTCTGAACTTCTACACGAGCAATATATTTTCCAGTCTTATCCTCTTCCAGAGACATGCTTATATTTGCCACTTCCTGCATTTGGTTGTTTGACAACCGCATAATAACTAAAAGTACTAAGGGTACGTATGGATTATCGTGCCATGTTTTACTTTCTATATTTAAATTCAGCTCAACTCCATTGAACACAACTTTTAACGTTTCATTATTTTCTATCTCTGGTCTTTGGGCAGTAGCGCGTACTGGAGCCTTAAGTTCCATACTTGAAAGGGAATATATGTTATCTTGCATATTTTCTAAAGACATAAATTTATTTACACGAAGCTGAAAGCGTGTATCCGGCTTTTTCAGCTTCCTCTCTGGTTGCAAAATATACCCTATTTTCCATTTTCAGGCTTTTGCCAGCCGAGCAGCCTACGGGATAATATTTCTTTCCTTTGCTAGAGGCAAAGAAATTTTTATGAGTTGTTTCTGCAGGCTGGGACAAATTTGAGGTTGGCATGCTGCGTGCGGAACTGCTGCTTACTGCCTCGGCGGCCGAGAGCGCATTTGCGGGCTGGAAGTTTGATTGGTCAGGATACTCTATTTTTATCCCGGAGCTTGTTCCGTTCTTAGACAGGCGTCCGAGTTCAAATGAACCCGTGCCAACTAATATAACGATAACAACTATCATTATATTCTTCCCCCTCTCACTTATTACAAATTGCTTGATTTTTTCCATATAATTAGATATACTGCCTTTATTAATAAATTTTAGCATTTAATACAAGAACAGCAATATGGCACATAGAAAAGCCGGCGGTACCGCCAAAAACTTAAGAGATTCAAACCCAAAATATCTGGGTGTAAAGCTTACAGACGGCCAAAAAGTCCAGTCTGGCTCTATTATCATCCGGCAGCGGGGTACAGACGTCATGGCAGGCACGAATGTCGGCATCGGCAAAGACCACACTCTTTTTGCTCTAAAACCCGGTACGGTAAAATTTGGCACTCGCCGAAAAGTTTCTTTCAACGGCAAGACTGTCGTCAAAAAGATGGTGAATATTGTGTAACCCATAACCATTGACTCCTTCCCTATTATTTGGTATTACTTAAATGTACTACAGTTCTTTGCTCCCATCTCTAGTAGATTTGTTTAAAAATGGCTTTATCTTTTACATACACCTTATCTATTGATTAGCACCACGAAAGTGCAATAAAGACATTTTTAATCATCAATCATCAAAGAACACCAATGCCCTGTCGCTTTCCCACAAAGCGACAGGGCTCCTTCTTTTATATTTACATTTTTTCTATGACAAGCTTAAACGAAGATTTTTTGCCGGCAATAGAGATTTGAATTTCGTGCTCCCCCGTTTCTTTGATGGGCTTGGGCAAGACGATAAATTCCTCGGCTATCTCGGCGTGATGCTGCGCGTGCATTTCTTCCACGATTTCCTTGCTATGAATTCCCTTGAACAAATGCCCCTTTTCATCCGCTTTTACTTTCATAAGGAGAGTCTTCCCTTTTATTTCTTCCAAATTTTTCATCAAAAAGTCGGTCTGCACTTCCCTTTCAATTTCTATGGTTTTCTTTCTCATTTCCAAATCTTTGACGGCTTTCGGGGTCGCCAGTTCTACCATTTTTTTGGGCAGGAGAAAATTCATGGCGTATCCGTCCGGCACGTTTTTTATGTCATATTTCCTGCCCACCCTCGGCACGTCTTTTAAAAATATTACTTTCATTTTTTTTATAATTTAATTTGCGAGCAACAGCCCTACCGCTTTATCCATCTGCGGGTCTCGCTTTGCCTCAAAGTCCGCTTTTGTGAGCGCTACGGGGTAGTCCGGAGTGAGCCCTTTTTCAGCAATGGTGTTTCCGTTTGGAGTAAGCCACTTGGCCACGGTGATTTTCAATATAGTATCCTTGGTCACATCTATCACTTCCTGCACCGAGCCCTTGCCAAAGCTTTGCGCGCCGACGAGCTTTGCCCGTCCGTGGTCCTGCATGGCTCCGGCTAATATTTCGGAAGCTGAAGCCGAGCCTTCGTCAATCAAAATCACAAACTTGAGCTTGTCGCCAAATATGTTGTAGCCCCGGCTCCTGTATATATTTGGGTCTTTGCTGGTACCATAGTCTTCCGTGACGACGACTTTTCCTTCCGGCAGGAACCAGCTGGCCATGTCTACAGAAGCGTCCAGATATCCGCCCGGGTTTCCGCGCAGATCGAGGAGTAGCTTGTCGCTCTTGGATGAGGCGAATTCCTTCATGGCGTTTCGGAAAAGAGTAGCCGAGTTCGCGGAAAAGCTGTAAAGTTTTATTACAAAAATACCGTCGCTCCGCATTTCTGTATCAAGTGTCGGCATATTAATAATGTCACGGACGACTTTTATTTCCATTGGTTCCTGGTCTCCTTCGCGGAACATGGTGAGGGTAACGGTAGTTCCCTTCGGCCCCCGGATGAGCTTGACGGCTTGCTCGACGCTCAGGTCTGCAGTAGAGGTCTTGTCAATTTTTAAAATCTTGTCGCCGGACTTTATATTTGCTTTGTAGGCTGGCGTATCTTTGAGCGGGGCTATGACTGTGAGGATTTTGTCTTTGAGCCCGACTTCCATGCCGATACCGCTAAAATTCCCGGCTATTTCGTCTTCAAAAGACTTTGCCTCATCCGGCTTGAAAAACACGCTGTAAGGGTCGTTTAAAGAGCCCAGAAGCCCCGAAATGGCTCCGTAGACCCTTTCTTGGTCGGTTGTCTTGTCTGCGCCGGGATACTTCTCATTGATGGTATTCCAGACTTTCCAGAAAGGAGAAAAGTCCGCCTGAGTATCTACGGCGGTCTCTTTGTTTGATAGGAGGACCCTGTCTATTTCCGGCCTGTGGCTGTAGCCGATGTACCCGCCCAAAACAAAAAACACCAGGACAAGGGCGGCCGAGACAAGGATGTGTTTTATATTAGAAAGTTTTTGTAGCATCAAAATTATTTTTTGTTTTATATTCTTTATACAGGCTGTAGCTAAAGTAGATTATAGCGAGTCCGGATAAGGTGAACAATATATTTTTCCATGAATACGGAAAGCCGAGGTATGGCAAGACTGCCACCCACACGCCTAAAATTAAAAGCACACGTTCTTTACGCATCACTTAAGTATACAAAAGTCAGTATTAATATGCAATAACGCTTGCGGAGAGCCCTTCTGTGGGTACCTTGGTGTCTTGGTGGAATATTTTTATATTGATGAACAGGAGGACAATTATGACGGTGAGCACGGCCACTCCCCGGCCAATCATCATGGGATGCTGAAATTCTCTCTTGATAAATATTGTGAGCAATAGGGCCAGAATCATAATGAGGGCAATTCCCGAGTATATGTACGTCACGTACTGCCGCGGAGAAGCCAGGACTTTTTCTATGAAAGATTTTATACCTCCGAAGATAAATGTATTTCCATTTCCGGCCGGCGTGCTGGTTTCTTCTCTGAGGACTTTTGTTGCAGTAGGCGCCACTTCAGCGGTTTTTATTGATGTTTTCGGTTTGGTTGCAGGGGCTGCTTTTGGCGTCACTGTCTTCGGCAGAGTATTTACTTTTGGCTCAGGTTGAACAGAAACCGTCGTGGTATTTATAGTATTAGTTTTTACAGGTAAGGTTGGCATTACAAAAGTTTTCGGAGTTTCCGCTTGTGCTACGGGAGTGCCGAAAAGCTGCGCCACGAAAACTGTTTTTTGACCTTCATAGGTTCCACTGGCCACGCCGATGCCAATTTCGGTGTAACCCTTTTTTACAATATTGTCGCGGTGGGTAGGCGATTCCATCCACGCCTTGGCCACGTCATCTGATTCAAAAAAATTTACGGCCAAATTTTCTCCCGCCATTTTATAGTCGTAGCCTACCGCATCAAGCCAGTACCACGGAGTTTTTCCATCCGGGCTTGTGTGGGCGAAATATCCATTTGCCGCCATATCGTCTGCTTTCAACTGCGCCGCCCGGGAGAGTAAATCGTTTATCTTAAGGGGCGGAGCATCATTCTCTGCCCGCTCTTCATTAGTCAGAGTCGTCAGCACTCCCGGCAACACAGAGGCGAGGAAAGTAGTCTTGTCAAAGACGACAAATACCTGGACAAGGAAAGTGAGCTGGACAAGTATTACCACTAAGAAGACCAATACAGTAGCCCTGCGGCGCAAAAAGTGCGGCTTGTAATTATTTTCGTAGTGCGGAATAAAGTATTTTTTAAGCCAAGCAATTCCAGAATTCATATCTATATTATACCAATAAATAAGCAGAAAAGTCAATAGCACATTAGTATTTAAATTTTATATTTGATAAAATAATCTTATGCCGCACAAAATGCCGATGGATTTGAAAAAAGCTCTTGCCTCTGTCCCATCTGCGTTGGCCGTATGGAAAGATATTACACCACTCGCCCGTAATGAGTGGATATGCTGGGTCACCTCCGGCAAAAAGAAAGAAACGAGGAATATACGCATCCAAAAGGCGCTCTCAAAGCTGAAAGGCGGCATGCGCCGGCCCTGCTGCTGGGCCGGCTGCAGCCACCGTTCCAAATATTCTAAGACGCGGAAAATTTAATTTAAACAAAAATAGAAAACAATGGCTATTATTATTTGAATAAAAATAACTATCAACAGCCTCTGAAAACCCGTAAGCGACTTTATTGAAGATTTTAATAAATATGCTCCTCCCAAAGATAAAAAATATATAATCGCTGCCATCCCGATGACTACCAGAAGATTTGGGCCCTCAGGGTCATTGAAAAACATGAACATTATTCTAGAGCACACAATAGCTGTTATACCCAAAATTAACAATGAAATCTTTTTTGATTTGAAATACATATTTTTATTATATATTAAAGCCATAATATTAGTCAAGAATTCTATATTATATAACTTATATTTATGTTTTCCACTTTCCTATCCTTGACCTCTTTTTTGTGCCTATAGTAAAATATAAATAAATGAAAAAAGTATTATTTATTTTAAGCATAATTATTTTACTGGTTCCATCTCTGGTATTTGCTTCCTGGTGGAACCCTTTTAGCTGGTTCCGCAAAACAGATGTAAGGTTTGTATTAGTCAACGAATCTCAGAAAGCAGATGCGCTAACTGCCGCGAAAGTCATACACGATACCCAGATTGTAGAAAAGCCTGTTATAAAGACCGTTACAGTTACTGACCCAAATTTAGAAAAAATAATAAAAATTCTGGAGATTAAAAACAAAGGGCTTTCGGATAAAATTGAAGAATTAGAAAAAATTATTGATAATATGAAAGAAGAAAAAAATCAAGAAGCAGACGTAGAGACACAAAATAATTCCGAAGAAGCTGCACAGAATGGCCCTAATTCCAGTTCAATAAAAAAAGCAAGGACATCGCCAGTATCTAACACCGTAAATACTGTCACCCATGTGCTAGGTTTATAAGTTACACAAATTTCTTAAGTTCTTTTATCATAGTGTCAGCTGTTTGGAGATATTCTTTCTGATATTTCTTCAAAAGTTCTTTTTGGCTGGTTTTAGCTTCTTTTTTCTGTCCTTCCCATAATACAGATAACGTAGCATATGGAGGAAAGACAATACCGAGTGCATTAAAAAAGTTACTTATATTCCCTATAATATGCTGTGCTCCGTCCGAGTCTCCGGTGATAACAATTCCTCCAATTTTTCCTTCCAGGCGAGATTTCTTGCCTTTTAATATTTCGTCATGAATCTCGTCTAGTCTTTCAATCACTCTCTGTGTTTCCGAAGAATGTCCGCCCCACCATATAGGAGTAGCAAAAATAATAATATTGCTGTCTAGTATCTTTTTAAGAACCTTTGGCCATTCGTCACTTTCTCCCATGTCAGAATATGTCCCTGGTAAAACATTATAATCAACCAATTTTACTATTTCTGAATTTATCTTTTTGCTCTTCATTCGCCGCGCCAGGAATTTAGACAATATTTCGGTATTTGATTTTTCTTCTTTTTTAAGAGTTCCTAACAATATTACTGCTTTCATATTTATATTATATCAAACAAAGTCATTGATATCGTGTACAAAGTTAGTGGAATTTGTAACCGCACCAAATACCCCACCTTCGACTTTGATTGATTCAATGGACCACCGAGTTTGTTTTTAAGAGTTTTTGGCCAATTAAAGGGGTCAGCGTGAAATTGGATTTTGCTCGTACTTTCCATGCATAGATAATTATATCACCTTCATCGGTTATACTAAAGTGAGCTCTTCCTGCGCTTAATGAATATGCCCCACATAGGCCAAACAAGTCTTTACCCCTAGCTGTTTTAAAAAATGATAACGGGCGTATCCATCGAATATTAAAAAATCTTCACCTCTTAAAATTAGCGGCGGTATGGCAATATTTTTTTGATATAGTTCAATTTGGTTTTGTATGCGCGGCCTTAGATCTTCCTGAAAAATTGTTGTAGCCAATTTCTCTTTATTTAGTTTTATTTTTCCCATGTCAACCTGTTTAAGTACCCACGATGATTTATATAAATCATCGTTATAAATAATAAAATCTTCTTTTCCCCATTCTTCTTTTGCAATTTCAATTACATATGCTCTTATATCTTCCGGATTAAGAATTATATAACTAATGTTTTCATATATTTGAATATTGTTCATAACAATTTTATTATACCAGAATTTGCCGGGAGTTTGGAATGATGTTGAAGTTTGTTTGATGGGAAATAAGGACTAAAAAAGGTTAACAAAAGTACTTGCGGTGCTTTTGAATATTATATCATTATCCTGAGGCGCCTCTATTTTATAAGAGAACACTTTACCATTATCGTCTATATATTGCTCCGGGTCTACAAATATTACTTTTAAGTTTTGTTTTCTCGCTGCATGTTGTACAAGTCTCCTGTCTGCATGAGAACCAATTACTAATAAACTTTTGGCTTTCTTGTTGAATTTAATTTTCGGTATTAAAAATTGATCAGTAAATTTTCTAACATAGAATTCTGGTATACCTAATCTTGATACAATACCATCATAATTATTGGTAATAACTGGGCCTACAACTAGGCCTTTCTTATATGCACACTGTAGCCATCTATAGAATGAAGAATTTGGTACTGCGAGCCATGATTGAGAAATAATTTTCGTTGCACGTAAGTAAAAATCAGAAGGATTTTTGATTATTGTTTCAAATAATTTGTCTTCATTTCCAAATACAAATGTTTTATCTGCATTAGTGGTTTGATATATTTTATGTAAATAAGAAAGAGGATAAATTCCAATTTCAGTAGATGGACCACAACCAAGTTCAATTTGAAAAGGTTGATATTTTAATATCTCATTAATGTCTTTCAGGTATCTAGGGTGTCCTTTTCGTAAGGGCACTCGAAAGCCTTTCTTTATTATTTTCCAAGGATAATATTTTCTTTCGTTTTTTATATCAATTTCACCTCCTGTAATTTCTATGTCAACCATATTATAATTAAGTGCTATTGGGAGGTGTTTTTTTAGTTTATTACTTTGTGGGTGAAAAATTCTTATCTTTATTTTTAGATCCCCTCTAGAAGCAGATAAGCCATTTTCAGTATTTTTATAAGCAATATTTTCTTTTTTGAGAGTAGAAACTATTCTATTAAAAATTCTTTCTGCCTCTAGTTTGGGCAAGGAATGATTGATTTTTAAATAAACTCCCTTCAAAACAAGCTCAGCAATTTTATCTTTACAAGTAATACCATAATTATCAATAAAATGTACAACTCTCCATCTGGCATCTTTTTTTGATTTCCATCGGGATTGAGATTTATTGTCCTTAGCCTGTGTTCTTCTCCATATTCCTTCATGTAAATATCTACCAGTTGAAACAAATTGCTTGTTCCAAATTTCCAGACCCTTATTTTTTTCCTGAGAGGCAATTTTAAATGGAAATCTCATAAATTTTTTATACCATATAAAAACTAAAAAATCAATTGCTGGAAGACTGGTATGACGTTGGAACTAGTTTAATGGAAAAATAAATATTATTTACCATTCTCTCTTTTTGGAGGAATCCAGAATGCGTTTGATAAAATTAATCTTAGATGTTATTTTCTATATATGGATCTTAAAATAGTTGCTACCGTAGTTGGTCTTTTAATATTTGGTATCGTTGGTATTTCCAGTTATGCTGCCTATAAGCTTACACATCCTTCTCGAGAAACTATAGATAGCACACCAGAGATAGTTGGGTTAAATTTTCAAGACGTTTCGTTTCAAAGTGAGAAAGATAATACTACTCTTACTGGCTGGTGGATATCTGCACAGAATGCGAATGGTCTAACTACCCCTTCTAATAAAACAGTTATATTCGTACATGGGTACGGCTCGTCTCGCCTTGGTAAATCAGCCCAAGTTATGCCCTTAGCTCTTAGACTGGCACACGAGGGATATAATGTGTTGATGTTTGATTTGCGCGGTGCCGGAAATTCTAACGGGAAAGTTGTTACTCTCGGCCAAAATGAGCAATATGATGTCCTTGCGGCAATTGATTTTATCAAAATACAAAAATATTCCACTAGCATTGCGCTACTTGGTTGGTCAATGGGAGCAGTGACCTCAATTATGTCCGGTACAGAATCTCCGGATGTCCAAGCTATAATTGCCGACAGTCCATTTGCTGATTTAAGAAGTTACCTCAATAATAATTTCCGATATTGGTCGGGATTACCGGGTTATCCATTTACTCCAATTATGTTCGCTGTAGCTTCAATTTTGTTCAAATTACAGCCAGGTAAAGTTAGTCCTATTCACTCTATTCTTAATCTGGATAACCGTGGCTTACTACTTATTCATAGCTGTGAGGATATTATCATTCCTTGTCAAAATAGCCAGCAAATTTATGATGCAGTACCCGATAAATCTCACACCGAACTTTGGCTCACTGAGCATAGCGAACATGTAAAGAGTTATATTGAATATAGCTCCCTGTATGAAATTAAAGTATTAGGTTTTCTTGATAAATATTTAAAATAAAAAAATGGAACCGGCTTGCTGGGAGTATGGTGTGAAGTTGGAACTATTTTGTTGCAGAGTAAGGATTGAATCTTTTTTCTTCAAGATATTTTGGAAAATACGTACGCATAATTCCTCTATAGCGTCTCAACTGACCCTCTAATGGATCATCCGAAGACATAGTTTGGCCTTTCATAAGATTTTCAAGCATTTTTTCTATTGCTTGCACGTCTCCTGCGGCGCGCGCTTGTGCGTGAATTTTATATTTATCTCCTGTTGAACGAAAATCAAGCCAAAAGGTTATTTCATTCTCCTTACCCTTAAGTATTTCTGGCAACGTTCCCTTTTCGAGTATTGTTTTTGCCATTTCAAATTGTTCTTTAGGTGTATTTAAATGATGTTGGTCTTCAGGGATTACTGCCGCTCTATAACGTAAGATTGAAATCCGCTCTATTTTGCCGTGGGGTGATAGCTGAGCGGAATATAGTACATGAACTTGAGGTCGCAAGTCTCCAATCCTTGGAATACCCAGGGGGGAGCGATTTTTACTCTTACCCATAGTATGCTCTGGATCTATGTAATAAAGTTGCGTATCCGAAGACTTTTTTTGAATAATAAATTCATGCACATGGCGAGTAGCATCTTTAACTGTACCTGCTGATTCGTGAAAAAGATATGAGCCTTCTTGTAATGGTTCAATCCCATTATGAAGTCTTAGAAGTTGAGAAGAAGTAATAAGTGATTCTGCTAATATTCCTGCCTCTTCTGGCGCTAAGTTTTTTTCTACTAAAGGAGGAATTCGGTCTGTTGCTCTTCTCTCCTTCCAAGCAGGAATATAATCGCGATGAAGGCGATCTTTGTGATAGCTGACTTTATTTTGAATTTGCTCGATAACCCCTCCTTCTTTCATAGAAGTATTTTACTAAAAAAAAATAAAAAGTCAATAGCTGGGAGTTTGCAATGATGTTGGAACTTTTCTTGACACTAAACCCAGTGCATACCATTGACATTATTAAATAATAATGATATTATAGTATTCAGATATAGGTGAAAGCCCTTAAATTCTGTACGTTAAATTTTCAATTATAGGAGAATAGATAGAATGAGAAATAAATTGTTTACCGCGTCGTGTCTTTTTATTGCTTTGCTGTTGACCATATTTGTTCCCGACTGGTCGGGCAAGAGATATGCTAAAAAAATCGCCGATCTATCCAAAGATAACGACGGCCTTTATGTCGTTATTCAAGAGGATGAAAAGCTAGAGGTAGATTTGGTCGCTTATACAAACGGACCTCGTTTATTAGTAGAAGGTAACTTTTATCTAAAAGATAACGAGGGAAATCTGTATCAGCTCTATTCGTCTGATGTGGATATGAAAACCGGCTGGGAAGGAATTGAAGCCTCATTCGATAAGTTGGTTCGTGCGTCGAATAAGAATCAAAAAGTTCTTCTGAATTATAAGGAAAATAACTCTGACCATGGCGGTAGATTTGGTTTTTCCGCCGATCATTTGGTCGCTGAATTTAAGAAAGAAGAATGAAATGAGATAGTGCTCAATATACGTCCGCCGACAGAAAATCTGCTCCGGCGGATTTTCTTATTTTAAATAAGATTTTTTAAAATTCACTAGCTGGGTGTCTGGTATGCTATTGGAACATATTTAATAGGAAATAAGGATATTTTATCATAAAACGAGAAAAGCACCTACGAGAGATGCCTATAGCTTCTCGCAAGTGCTTGATACTTGTTGTTAGTGGTAATGTATTTAAATTCTTTCCATCACCACGCCATCTGTCATGCTCACTGTTACCCGAGCTTCTTGTTCGGGACCGTCTTCTATCTTGATCTTTCCGTAGTAGTCGGCGATGACTCCAGGATATTCACCAAGATAAATTTTAGCACCCTTAGGTGCTTTTTTTATCAGCCTTACATTGTGATTGACTTGTATGCTCGGGAATAATAACCGAGAGGACAAGACTTCTACGGATAGAAGACCAACAACGACGGGGATAGCTATATACCAGCTCCAGCCGAAACTGAAACCAATAACAAGCGGGGTTAAAAAGAGACATGCAAGTCGTAACATTAATTTTAACATTTTTCTTATCCTCTCAAACTTCTAGAACTTCATCAACCCGACCAGCAGTCGAAACGGCTTTGAGTTGCCCATTCTCAATAAACTGACCGAAGTTATCTGCAAAATCTTTTTTCAGTTTTGCTCGAAACGTATCGTTGTAGAGTTTCCATTCATTTTCACTTTTCAATTCATGAAAGTACGTCAAGTTGAAAGTGTTTGGTTCTCCAGACTGTAGAACCTTGCGTGGCTTGCCGACAAAGCACCCCGTTGCGTGCATGTCGGGAAAGTGAATACGTTCCATGAATTCCATGAAATCGTGGATAATCTCCATATCGACTGTAAACATAACAATGAAAAGAAACTGCATAGGTCAAATCTCCTCGTGGTTTTACCACTATTGAATTGTAAAATTGGAACAAAGTACTTTTTTCTTATACCATATATTATGGAAAAAATCAATTGCTACTGAAATCTTTACAGAAATATTTAACAAAACAAAAAGTATAGCAAATCGTATATAAAGAATGAGCTAAATAATATAACTGTTCCCTTAAAAGTCCTTATTCTATCATCGCAAATATGCCCAAAAATGCATCATTTGCGGAACAGCTGGGAGTCTGGTATGACGTGGGAACTTATTTGATGGGAAATAACATTATATCTTAAATTCATCGCCCGTTTTCTCGACCAGACTTGAGATAAGTTCTTTGCTCAAATGTTTATAATTTTTACTAAAAAGAGTTTTCAAATGGGGGCGTGCACTTCTTGATTCAAATATTTGATTATTCTCAATAGCACTTTTAAAAATTGTTTCAATCTTTTCCTTGTCAAAATCTTCGTATAAAGTTAGTAATCTGGATAACCAACCAGCACTATCATAACTAGAACTTTCTTTAAAAGCACGAATCAATGCATTTATCATTTTTTCTTTAAAAGAGGAATGAGCTTTTATTAACGCTTCAATAATATTATCGCATGGAACTAAGTATAATTTCTCGTCTTTAATTTTTGCTGATTGAAAACGATTAAGGAAACCATAAGGATGCTTTCCATCAACTGAAATTGGAACAATAATCTTCTCTTTTGCAAAAGCTATACCTGATTCTTGGTCTGTCCATTTTGATTCTGAAAAGTTTGCGGTAATTATTGGCATAAATATATCAGTACTACGGAGATTCTCAATAATAGTTTCTACCCATTCTGAAGAAGGAGTTATATCTTCATGGGCAATAAACACGTCCATGCCAAGTTTTTCTAAACCTCTTTTTACACCTCCTGCTAATTTTGCATCTAAGTGGGAATAACTTATAAATACACGAACATTTCTTTCTATAAAAGTTGAAGCATTGGATAAAATATTTCCTCGCTCGCTTACTTTAAGCATTCTTATATCAAAAGATGTTATTTCCGGCTCTTCTTCGGTAATAGGATACAAATCTATAATTGATTCAAATATTATTTTTTTATCATCTTTTTTTAAATCTTTTAGGGTGTAAAATTTGGATATTGGTGCATATATAAGAAATTCAGATAGAAAAGAGTTATACTTAGAACCATATTGACCTGAAGAGTTAATTTCACTAAAACAACTATCAAGCAAACTAGCTAAATCTGGCCGTTCTTTATGGAGTAAAATTTTGATTAATGTTTGAATATCTTCGGTGTTCATGTCTTTAATTAATTGCCGCTTGGGAGAATGTAGGAACTTTTTTAAATAGCTTTTAATATATCTTCTTTTGAAATATTATTTATTAAATCCTGCTTCTGCTCGTGATTTAATTTATGCTTAATTTGGTATTCAAACTTAGCAGCCTCACTTCTGGTTTCATATTTTTTAATATAAATAAGCTCTACAGGCCCTCTGCCTCTTGTGTATCGCGCTCCTCCCCATCTTTCTCCATTGTGCTGTTGCAACCTCCGTTCTAAATCATTTGTTATACCTGTATAAAAAGAACCATCACAGCATCTAACTATATAAACGTGATAAGGATAAGACTTGAAAAACATGTTTCTAATTATAGCAAAACATAGATTTCTAAGGCAATTTATGTTATAAATTAAAGTGTTTTTAGTCTATTGGGAGATCGTCTAACGGTAGGACAGAGGCCTTTGAAGCCTTTAATCTAGGTTCGATTCCTAGTCTCCCAGCACTGAAGCTCTTGAGGCTCATGCTGGAGACACGAACAAATTGCTTTGTTCGTGTCTAGGAAGCGAAAAGCTTTTCACTATCTCGTCTACGGGATTGAAAAGGTATACTGGTCATGTAATGACCGATACGTGTACTCACGGTCCTAGTCTCTGCTAATTTTTGAATTAAAGGTCGATATTATTAATATAGAATTTTAATTAAATTTATGAAATATTTCTGTGTAAATAAAAATCCCCAATCATATCCTGAAGATGGGGAGCAAGAAGTACATAAGGAAGGATGTTCCACGCCACCTTTATTTGCCAACAGACATCCTCTTGGAGATTTCGACAATTGTCGAGAAGCTGTTGCTGAAGCTAGGAAAAAATATAATAAGGTTGATGGATGCAAGAATTGTATTCCTGATTGCCATACTATATAAAGATGCTTAAGCGTTAGGATAATGTAGTAAAAAGGAGAAACTTAGCGATAGTTTCTCCTTTTTTAGGTTACGACAGCTCGTAAGTTTGCTATAATAAATTTAATGGCTGAAAATATAAAATTAATTTGTTTTGACCTAGATGATACTCTTTTAACTTATAAAAGTTGGAGAATTCTTAATAGGGCACTTGGTATTCCAGAAGAAGATGATATACAAATGTGGAATGATTATAATGAAGGAAAAATATCATACGGAACATGGAATAATAAAATTCTTTATAGATATTTACAACATATAGATGCCACAAGAGAAGGTATAACCAAAATAGCATCTAGATATACATATGCTAACGGGGTTCGAGAGACGATTGATTATTTAAAAGAAAAAGGTTACAACATCGTACTCATATCGGGTTCTTTTGATATCTTTGTAAGTATTATTGCTAAAGATTTAGACATAAAATTTTTTAAAGCGAATAATACCTTTATCTTTGATGACAAAGGAAGGTTGCAGGCTATTCACGATAATGGCGACGACAAGCTTGCCAAAGTTCGCTATCTGGAAAGTTTCTGCGAGATGTTAAATGTGACAATTGACCAATGCGCCTGTATAGGTGATGGCGCTAATGATATAGAGTTGTTTAAAAAGACTGGTCACGGAATAACGTTTAAAGGCTCAAACATAGAAAGCGATGCATGGAAAGTAATAGCACTTTTATTGACTACGATGGGACAGATGAATTTTTTCAAGAGAAGAATCTTAAAAATGCCGGAGAGGGAACTTATGTTATTTCAACATGTGATGATACAGATAAATCTCTGGAAGTTACTTGCATGGCTAATAAATTTTCAAAGCGCTATCAGGACTGTACAGGAATTGCTATTGTTGGAGAATCGAAACATGAAAAGAATAAACAGATTTCAATGATGAGCCACGAAGATCCTCAGCAATTTCTTAGAGGTAATCGGGGGAAATTTGACCTAGATTTTAGGGAGGCAATTAGAGAAATAAAAAGTAAGGCAAAAGAAGGAAGTATTGACGCTTTAATTTTTGGTGGACAAGAGGGGGATGAAGATTATATAGAATCAATTAAATTATTAGGTAAAATTCTTGAAGAAGAACTAAATTTTGAACCCATGGTTGTAACAGGTCCAAACATGAGAAGTAATGAGCATGACGGCGGGGGTCCTACTAAGGTATATCTTGATACTCAGAATCGTAGGTTATATATAGTACGTCCTACCCAAACAAGTGAAGATAACAAAGCTTTCTTGCCAAGTGAAATAAAATATAAGGAGTAGTTATGCTTTTTTATTTTTTAATAAACAAGCACCCACATCATACCAAACTCCCAGCAAATTCGTACTAGCACGAGATGCTTAACAAGAACACCGCAAAAGCGGTTTTTCAATTAAAAACTTTTTTAAAAAAAGAAAACTGCCGGAAAAAATCATCCGGCAGTTAAATATTTATCAGTGACTAAAGATAGTACGAATTTATACCGCATTTTGTTTCGAGCCGTTTTTTTATCTCTTTACCCAAATCTGTGCTGTGGAAATAAGATATATGATATAAATTTAAACCCATCGCTTCATCTCGGTCATCCAAGGCTGTAAGTTCCTCAAGATCAGCGATAGTAAACCCAGAAGTCTGTGCCTGGATAGCTTTATAGCTAGCAACGGCACTTTTTACCCCAAGATACCAAACATAAAAGTGGGGTTTCATGGGCCTTAGCTCGTTTGTTGTTATTTGGGCGTATAACATGCCGAAAAGCTGGGATCGGCTGACAACCTGCTCTAAACGATTTTTGGGATTCAATTTTAGCATGCCAGTGCACACTTTTACATCAACATCTTTGGAAGACCGGACAAATTGATAAAGATTTTCTCTTCTCTGTGCAGCGTCATTGGCTAATGGGTTTTGACCCAAAAACTGAATTTCGGCCAGTATTTTCTTTTTCGCTTCTTCCTGTTTTTCTCCCTTTCCACTGAGGGTAAAATAAGCCTGAGCCGAGCTAGTTATTGGAACGGCAATACAAAGTAATAAAAATCCCAACCATGTAATAGTTTTTCTCATCTGCATCTCCTGTTGTAAAGTTGTAAAAGAATTTTTAGGCAAAATAGCCTGTCCGCATATAATATATCACATTTTATTAAAAAGTATATCTAATATAACTGGACTTTTTAATAAAGCGGTTTCCATGTCATATTAAAAGTTGGGGCTTAGACGGAGTCTTAACAAAAGGTTATCTGAGTGCTATAAATATATATAAGTAAAGAATTTTAAATTATTAATAAATTTGCAAACAAATTATGCGTAAAATATATTTTATTGGTTTCCTGGCTTTGGGATTTTTATTTTTATTAGGTGTAAATTTTAGTTTGGCAAAAATCGCCCCTCTAAACGCACAAGGTGACGATGGACTTGTGGGTATCAAGAAAATAAATAGCACGAGAGCCTCTTCTAATATTCCAGATGCCGGTTCGAATAGTGAGTCAGCAGTTGAGACGAATGGAGCTGTCAGTATTGGAGACATTATTACCGGCGCCACTCAGGGCTCCGTTTTGTTTGCCGGGCCAAGCGGCACTCTGTCTCAGGATAATACCGGTTTTTATTATGACAGTCCCACTAAACGAATGTGGCTCCTTGATTCCGGTTTTACTCCCTTTTATATCGGCAATACCGTTTTGTCTATCGGCAGCAATACTCCCATAAACGACAACATTGTCCGCGGAATAAACATTTATGTTGACAGCAATTCGGGAGCATCACAGCAGCTGACCGGTATTTCCCCGAGAGTCAACTTCAGCGGTAGCGGCGGCTTAAACAACAACCCCGTCTCTACCGCAGTGGAAGCGTTTAATACCAACGTCGGGGCCACGGCCGCCGGCCAGTATATGCAGGGAGTGGAGGCCGTTGTTACGCCTACCCTTGGTTCTAACCATATTTTATGGGCGCTGGAGCCTTTGAGGGGGCAGTGAATACAAGCGGAAGCGGAACCATTGATGACATTTATTTCTTTAACGTGTTTTCAGGTATTAACACCAATCAAACCGCCACCAGGGTAACCGCCCTCCGTCCCAGAATCCAAACCATGGGCACCGGGGCTATCGGCACGGCGATCGGCTTGTCCCTGGCCGGCTGGGCTGGATCCAACTTTACCAATAGTTACGGAATTTATATGGATACTTCTATTGATCGTGGCACTGCTAATCGTTATGCCTTATATTCCTCCTCAACTTCAAACTCTTATATGGCCGGCAAACTTGGCATCGGCACCCCCAACCCACAGGCAATTCTGGACGTATCCAGTACGACCTCCGGTTTTTTGCCTCCTCGCATGAATAAGAAACAGCGAAGTTTTGTCATACCGGTTGAGGGAATGGTTATTTACAATACGGGGGAGCACAAGCTAAATGTTTATACCGGCAGCGCCTGGGAAACCGTAACCAGCCAATAAGAATAAGAAGGAAATTCTAAAAGCTATTTTTGCCTCGTTCTGACTTTAAGTAAATTTTGCTATAATAAAAATATGAAAAACTCGATTTTGAAAATTATGGGCTGGGCAGCAATCGCACTGATTATTCCTTTATTGGGCAATCAATTTGTGGAGAATTGGAATTGGAGCTGGAACGATTTCCTATTCGCTTGGGTATTTTGGGTAGTCATGGCCGTCACTATTCTTTTTTTGACAAGACAATTCAGTAAATATAAAGTAGTCATCGGCATAGCTGTCTTTCTTGTATTTGCCGGTATTTGGGTCACGCTCGCTACGGGTTAAAGCAAGAATTTATCAAAATTATACCGGTTTTTATTTAAATAGGTTCCCACATCATGCCAGACTCTCAGCAAACAGTGTTGACTTTTTGTTTTATGGGGTCATAATTAATCATATGCTTAAATTTTTAAAAATGGAAAAAAATCTTAAAAATAAACCCGAAGAAAGAGAAGTAATTACACCTGAAATTTCGCGAGTTTTAAGAGAGATACAGAAAGGAAGAGCTTTTGGTGGGGATTTACTGTTTCCTGGTTTTTACCGTAAAGAATTATCGCTGCTTTTAGAAAAAGCTAATAAAGAAAAAATTAATATATCCAAATTTCAGCCTGAAATAGATAAGGCATTAGAATTAAAGCAATCTCCAAAAGAATATATAGAAAATCTTTTTAAAATACTGGAAACTTATTTAAATGAAGGGCGAACGACTAATCGTGAAAAATGGTTCAAAAGTCTAGAAGAACAAATTCATTACTGGTTTTGGCATAATAAGCAAAGTGGCCAAAATGACATTACTAAACAGGGTTTAACTGTCGATGAATACGAATCTTTTCAAATAAAAATTCAAGCTTTAAAAAGTAAGCTGAATACAGCTTGGGAAGATTAAAAAATTTAATGGAACTTCTTTTTAATGAAGAAAGTAATCTCTTTTATCTTATTTCCCAACGAGGCGGTTCCCACATCATACCAAACTAGAGTTTTGATATAATATGAATATGTTTAATATGGAGAACATAGCCAAAAATACTGCCACTCGAGCTAAATCAGAAAGTGAGAAGCTAAATGATTCTTTATCAGAGGCGAGTTTGTATTGCACTATACTATTTTTGTTTGGAATCTTAATAGATAAACTATTTACTCAAAATCTTCACTAAAGCGAGTTCAAGCGGGAGCTCGGCGATGAAAGCGTTGTCTATGTTTTGATATTCGGCAAGCAGTATGGAGAGCGCTTCGGAGCGGAACATACCGGACGTATCTTCTTTTACGAGGTTTTCCAAAAATTCCAAATCAGTTTCCCCTAAATCCCCTGCCATATCTGTTTTAAGTTTTGGCGCATACCGCAGAATGATGGCTATGCGGAACTTGGTAATAATGAGCTTGAAATATAATTTCATATCCAAATTCTCGGCGGAAGCTTTCTGTACTACAGAAATTCCATGTTCTAGCTCCCCTTTGGCAATGGCAGACAGAAAATCATTTACAAGGGACGTTTTCGGTGCGCCGGTAATTTCCTCCACGGCTCCCCTCTGTATTTTTTTACTCTTCTTGTCTTTTCCGGTAAAGTTTAAAACTTTTTGAAGCCCGCCGAGAGCGTCACGGAAAGACCCATCGGCTAATATTGCTAAAAGCTCAGCGCTGCCGGCATCAAGCTCAAAGCCTTCTTTTTTCGCCGTGTCTTGAAGCATCTTCCGGCAGATTGCATCTGTGGCTTTTCGGAAAGTGAAAACTTGGCAGCGGGAAATGATGGTTTCCGGGACTTTTTGGAGCTCTGTCGTCGCTAAAATAAAAATGACGTGCTTTGGAGGCTCTTCCAAAGTCTTTAAGAGTGCTCCCCAGGCATCTTTGGAAAGCATATGTACTTCGTCTATGATGTACACTTTATATTTTGAGTCGAAAGGTAGGACTCTGGTGCCGTCGCGCAATTCTTTGATATCTTCGATTCCCCTATTTGAGGCTGCATCGATTTCATACAAATCATTTGCAGATACTCCGATGCTATCGGCAAAAATTCGGGCCACGGATGTCTTTCCCGTGCCACGGGTGCCGACAAAAAGGTAGGCATGCGAGACCTTATTTGTTTCCACCGAGCTTTCTAAAACCTTGACGATGTGGTCTTGTCCAAGGACTTCCTTGAAAGTTTTCGGTCGGTATTTTCTATATAAAGCTAAGCTTGTTCCGTCTGTTGGCATGGGTATACTATACTAAATTTTCAATAAAAAATCATTAACTGTATTTTCTATTTCAGCTGCATTTCCTGCTTCCATGAGCTTTATGCGGAGCTCTTTGGCGCCGTCGAAGCCGTTTACATATGCTTTGTAATGTTTTTTCATGATGGCGAAATTTTTATATTTTCCGAGCATCTCTTCAAAAAGTTTCGTATGCTCTACCATTACTTTAAGTTTTTCGTTAAGTGAAAGAATTTTTCCTGCAAAGAGCCAAGGATTGCCAAATATTGCCCGGCCGAGCATTACTCCGTCGCAGCCGGTTTCTTTTATTTTTTGCTGTCCTTCGGATAGATTCATAACGTCGCCATTGCCAAGGAGTAAAGTTTGAGGGCTTATTTCATCGCGAATTTCCACTATCCGCTTCATCAGTTCCCAATGCGCCGGAACGTTGGACATTTCTTTGCGAGTCCGCAGGTGCACAGTCAATGCCGCCAAGTTTTCTTTAAGCAATATACGTATCCATTTTTCATCTAATAGGTGGTAAGGTATTTCATTTTTGCCTGCCCGTCCGAAGCCTTTTGGCGTAGGCGGGTTGTAACCGATGCGGGTCTTTACAGAAACGGGTAGTCCGCCCGCGCCTTCCCTGGCCGCTCGGATTACTTCCAAGGCAAGCTCGGGGTTTTTTATCATGCCCGCACCGGCGAGCTGCTTCTCTATGGATTTATCCGGACAGCCCATATTTATATCTATGCCGTCAAAGCCAAGCTCCTTGCAAAGCTCGGCTGCCGCCTTTATATTCTCTGGCTTGCCGCCAAAAATTTGGGCCACTATCGGGCGTTCATTCTGTTCTTCATTTTTGCCATATTTTAAATCTAGTAAAAGTTTTTCCCGGGCTACGGGATGGGCAAGCCCATCGGCAGAAACGAATTCCGTCCAAAAAATATCCGGCTTGCCATACTTGGCAATTATTTGCCTAAAAGCAGCATCTGTCACATCTGCCATGGGTGCCAAGCAGAAGATTGGTTTTTTAAGTTTCGTCCAAAAGTTCATTACTTAAATTTATAGTAAACCTTATTACTAAAACGTAAGTCAAGGTACTCCAAGTTTGAATATTCTTTCTTAAATTTTGATTTAAGCGGCTCGGTGCTTATAGCTGCTTTTAAATTCTCGGCAATCTTAGCGAAGTCTGAATCTTTTTTAAATATTATCTCCGGACCGAGGAGGGACGATTTTGTCTTCGAGAGGTACATATGTATGTCTTCTCCTTCCGGTATATAGACTACGGCTGGCTTCAAATTCATTCCGGCAAGCGTATCTTTAAATAAAATCAATTTGTCAAAATAGCCTTTGGCCACATAAGAACCCGCAGGTGTATCTGGTATTCCATCGGTCAGCCCGTAA
>DASYKZ010000002.1:0-19997 GCA_035994985.1 Minisyncoccota bacterium
TGTCAAGCAAAGACAGCAAAGAGAACCAACATTCTAAAAAAATACTTAAAATATTAGGGCAAAGGCAGGCTTTACCAATAGAAGTATTAAAGGAAAACGAAGACCCAAAGACGGCCTATGCCCTCGCCAGAAGCCTCAAAAACCTCGTAAGCGGGGGCCTTGTAGAGCTACACGACTCTACGCACCAAAGCTTCGTCCGCCTAACTAAAGAAGGCAAAAAGAAGATTCACAGCCTAAATCTGGAAAGCGAAACGACCTTGGTAAACACCACTTGGGATGGATTTTGGAGAATCATTCTACTCGACCTTCCGGAGAGCAGAAAAAGCGAACGCGAGAGCCTGCGCTATCTCCTTAAAAAAGCGGGCTTTGTGTGCCTCAAAAATTCGGCCTGGATATCCCCTTACCCATACGAGCATCTTTTCATGAATATTAAAAAAGATTTGGGGCTGACGACTGAAATGATGATACTGGTCACCGAGCGCATCGACGAGGAAACCAAGAAAGTTTTATTTGAAACTTTTCAAAAATAACTCAGAATAAATTAGTAAACCTCCTGCTGGTAACACTTTTCGCAATACACTTTCTCCGGCCGCTCCGGAGCATATGAAGTTTCAAATTTTATGTCGCACCTTGCGCCATGATGAGCATGCCTTTTATCACACATGCAGTGCCTCTTCCAAAGCTTGATGGGGTTCCTATATTTTAATCTTTGATAATGCCGGCAATTGGGGCAAAACCTCGGCAAAGGCAAATTCTTTTGCTTGTAAAATTGCAGCTCGGCAGGAACAATTCTAAAAGCACTCGTGCACTGCGTCATTTGGTCACCATCATTCGGACAGGTAATGACTTCATTTAAAATAGCTTCTGTCACTTCAGATATGCTATCCGGCAAATCTGCACTCTCTATGGTAACTTTATAATCCCTCTTTTCTTTTTGTTTCCAGTTGTACCCCTTTTCTTCTGCTTCCCGTTTTGAAATGGGAAAGAAATCATTTGCATTTGTTTCGTTGTATCCAAAAAAACTGATTTCATAGGGAAAAAACTCTCCATATCTAAACACTCTGCCCTTTTTATCTATATAAGGCATCACATTCATATGTTCTTTTATCTTCTCTACCATTTTGAAATATTCTTCTTTGCTATATTGCTTGTTGAAAATGCAGTATTGCGCGTTCTTGAGCCCTACGCAGCCGAAGCAATTTGAGCAATTTTTGAGAATCAAAGAATACTCGCATTCCCGGCATCCTTCCAGAGTCAGGTAACAAAAAAAATCTTTGTATGAATTGGCGCTCGCTGCCACCGCTTCATAAATAAGCTCAGCGTTAAATCCTGTTCCCTGCATGTCGTACGAATCTTTTACCCTGTCTATCACCCGCATGCTATAGGCGATATTTTCCGCATCGCTGCCGTCAAAGCAGCGTTTGGCATTCTTTACATTATGCAGATAGTCACCAGAAACATTCTGGGTAGAATATATAAAAGCATATTTGTGTATCGATCCATGTTTTATCAAGCTGTCGAGTTCCCCCTTGGCTTTCTGTGTGCCGGAATAAGTATCCAGTTTATATTCCCGCACTTTTTTCAAATATTCTTCTTTGGAAAGCTTCTGATTTTTGAAAAAGTATTGCTGGTTTCGAAGATTTGAAGACAAGAAACAATTCGAGCAATTCACGCAGTCATAGATAAAATACGAGTCTATATTGTTGTTTGATTTTACCGCATAGTGCGTATTGTAATTTCCTTCACAGTCTATATTGTAAGAGCATCCGTCAACTTTTTGCACGGCAAAAGAATCCGTGCTGTTTTTCGAGTTATCAATAGTCTCTGAATACATAACGTCTTCGCATTCGACTACAGAATAAGATAAATATGCATTCTTATTATCCTTAGAATAATTTGTAAAATCCGAGTTTATCAGATTGCCAAATTTATAGGAATAAAAACGAGGATTGATATCAATTAATTCCTTCAGCTGCCCAAAGAATGGCTTTGAAAAATCATAGTCTTTGGCATGCATATGCTGCTCAAAATCATCGCCATTGAAGCACTCCGTGCAATACACCGGTGCTGTATCTTTATCGGAGTACATAGAAATCAAAGCTTTGGAACATAAGCCACAGTTTCTTTTATATAGAGACCGGACATTTCTCCAGGCCATCCGGCGTATCATCCGGCACTCCGGACAAAATGTCGGTGGCGGCACTTTTATTTTTTCATAAAAAGAAAAATCGTCCGCATCTATGAGGAAACCTTGTTTACAATTTTGACAATTTCTAGTCTCCGTTTTCATTATTTTTCTACTTTGGCTAACTAAAGTAATTTAGTTTGCGTAGCTAGTAAACCTCCTCTTGATAGCATTTCTCGCAATATACTTTTTCAGACTTATTGGGAGCGTACGTTGTTTGAAATTCTACTTCGCACTTTTCAGCATGATTTGTATGTTTTTTATCACAGTCGCAGGCACGATGCCACAGGCGCCTCGGCGGGCGGAGCTCAAACCTTCTTTTATATCTGCAGTTTGGGCAGCGTCTTGGAAACGGAATATTTTCTTTCCTGTAAAACAGGAGTTCATTTTGGGTTATATTATAATTTTTATTGCAATCTACGCAGGCGAAAATCTCTTTCAAATACGAATCCGGTACATCCGCGATTTTGTCGGAGATATCAGCGCTTAAAATAGTTTCTTTGCCAAAAGTCCCCGGAACGTTGTCCTCCCACTGCCAGCCTTTCGCCAAGACTTCAATCTTGGTCATGGGCATGTACAGGCTGCCCTGGGTTTCGTTGTAATACACTGGTGCTATCTCAGGCGGGAAAAATTCTCCATATTCGCCTGTGGCCTTCATATGCTCTATGATACGCCCTTTTAGAGCTTCATATTCTTCTTTACTGTATTTTTTATTGAAAATCATGTATTCGCCCTTTTTTACCGACACACAGCCAAAGAGGTTCTGGCTATTTTGGCACGTATCCGAATACATGACGTTCATATTGTCGTAGCACAGGTGGCAGAACTGGCAGTTTGAAGTCCTGGTACAGCCCTGCATCTCGTAGCAAAGCTCGGTATTGAAGCCGATATGGTACACATCCATGCAGTCTTTGACCCCCGGCGAGCCGTACACATATTTGCAGTTTTCGCTTTTGTCTACCTCAAACGCCTGGTTTACGTTCCGGCAGTCAAAGAGGAGTGACCCAGTGGAATTCACATTTCTCTCAGCGACGACGTACCGATGGATAGCTGTTTCTTTTATTAAGTTTTCAAACTCTTTCTCCAGTTCGCTTCTGACGGCAAAAGAAGAAAAATCTATGGATTTCATTTTCTCCATATAGCCTTCACGAGTAAGCTGCTCGTTTCGAAAGACATAACTCTTGTTGCGAAGATTTGTGGACATGAAGCAATCATTGCTCCCACGGCAATCGTAGCAATACATACAGCTGGAGCAGTCTCGGAGAAACATGCCATACTGGCATTGGTATGAGGTCCTGGAATCAAGAATTTCATACAAGCGCTCCCCTTTTTCAGCAATGAAACCGCAATCCATGCAGTCGAGGGAATTTTTAAACACCCAGGTGCTGTACATAATGTTTTCACTATCAAATACGCTGAAAGATAGGTATACATTTTTATTGTTGGCAGAATGATTTGTATATTCGGAATTGGTGCTATTTTTATTTAAAAGCGCCATGCGGGGCACTTCGTGCTGAAGCTCGGAAAATTGCTCGAAAAATGGACGAGCGAAGTCGAAATCTTTTCCGTAAGAAAATGCATTCCAGCCATCGCTCCACCAACACTCGGTGCAGTACACTTTGTAAGGCTTGTTTGGCGAATAGATAGTTACCATGCTTTTCTGGCATAAGTCGCACGGCCTCCTGTATAGTGTCCGCTCATTTCTCCACGCATAGCGCCGTTGTTGCCGGCAATCCACACACAAAGAGGGCGACGGTACCTTTATCTTTTCATAAAACCCAAAATCCTCTTCGCTCATGGTGAAGTCTTTTTGGCATGATTTGCAATTTTTTATTTTAGGTTTCATTTATATAAATAGTATACCAAAATTTAAAAATATAAATAGAAAACCGCTCCTCAGACTGTTTAACTGTCTAAAAAGCGGTTGAGATTATCGGTTTGAAAAAATTTAAAAATTATTTTTTAGGAATTACAAACCTAAGGGTACATTTTTTAAGACACTCTATCGTGCTATCAGAAAATGGGTAAGCATGAACTACAAGCCCTCCCTTCCGAGTCGGAATTCGTAAAACTGTGGCTACGAACACATTTTTTTTACCCTCGCTCACTGGCTGATCTGCTTTTGTGAAAAGAAAAAAAACTACCTGCTCATCATTTGATTTAACCCACAATTTACGTGCGTATTTCTTACAAAATTGAATAATTTGTGGCTGAGTTAACCGTAATTTTTTTGGATTACCCAAAGCCTTAAATATATTTACTTTTGTTTTATTGAGAATAACTTGATACATGTTTATTCTCAATTTTTTTGATGGCTTTCCCGCAGTATTAACAAGCTTTGAGAAATCAGGGTCTATATATGTAAACACATCTTTGGCTTTGGGTATCGTTTCCGCACCATTGGTTTTATCGATAACAAGCTTCTTCTTCAAGCGGTGAAAGCGGTGCGTAGCGTGCTGGCCGACTGAAAATCCACTTAAAAAAACTAGTATTAACAAAAGTACAAGTAAAAAATTTTTCATTTTATCCCCATTTTGCTTTGTCAAAAAAATTCACCCTTTTAAAGGTATATTTCGGACACTGCCGAAATCAGTAGTAAGAAAATTCTTACTTAACTAAAATTCTTTTTTAATTATATAAGGTTCGAGAATGCTTGTCAATTCTTACTTTTTCTCTTTATATTCGTACACATTTACTCTCGCCGGACGGAGGACACGGTCGCCCAGCTTGTATCCCCTTTGGGTAACTATTGCTATTTTATGGTTTAATTCTTTTTTATCTGTCGGCACTATTTCTATAGATTCATGGATATTGGGATTGAAATCTTCTCCTTCAGCACCAATTTCTTTTACCCCGTATTCTTCAAATACGCTGTTTAGCTGGGAATAAATATACTCCACGCCTTGGCGCCAATTGGCATCTACTTTTTCCCAGGCCTCCTTGTTGGCGAAAGCCATATTGAAGCTGTCGGCCACGGTCAAAAACCGGGTGAGGATATGTTCGCGTAGGCTCTCACTATAATTCGCCTTCCGGTCGTCTTCTTGTTTGCGGAAATTGGCAAAATCCGCCCGCTCTTTCTGCCAGCCTGTCAGGTATTCTTCTTTTTCAGCCTTTGCTGTCTTCAAATCCAAGCGGAGCTTTTTCAGGGTCTTTTTCAAGTCCTCCTCGCCATCGTCATTGAATTCAAACTCAACTATTTCTTCCTCCGGCTCAGCTGGGATTTCTTTTTCTTCCTTATCTTTCATAATTAAATATTAGCATAAAAAAATCCCTTTTTGCAAAGGGATTTTTAAGAAAGCAAGTATTACCTTTTTGACCACTTTGGTGCCTTTCTGGCTTTCTTGAGTCCGAATTTACGGCGTTCTTTGGCTCGAGGGTCTCTCTTTAAAAACCCGAGACTTTTGAGTCCGCTGTGCAAGCTTTCATCTGACTTTACCAGCGCGCGGGAAAGCCCGTGGCGGATAGCTTCAGCCTGGGAATGGATTCCTCCGCCGGAAACATGTGCTTCCACGCTCCACTTGATAGTCTTGTCTTGCCCCTCCACCAAGTCTTTGGTCATCGGGTCCAGCACCAAGCGGCGCTGCTCGTCTGTTTTAAAATAATCTTTTGAATCCAAATCATTTACTACAAAAGCAGCTTTGGCTGATGGGGTAATCCGCACACGGGCAGTAGAAGTTTTTCTTCGTCCTACTGCTTCTATATATCTTTCTTTATTTTGCTCTTTGCTATTTTCTTTTGGGGTTGCCATATATTATTCCTCTATTGTTAAATTTTTCATCATTGTTCGGCGAATCTTGTTGCCTGGCAGCATGTGATACACGGCAAGGCGGACGAGCTCTCTCATTCCTTTTTTCTCTTTTGTCTCTGTGCCTTTCAAAACTCGCTGGCCTCCCGGATAGCCGGAATATCTGGTATGGTAAATACTTTCAAGCTTCTTTGGGGTAATGCGGATTTTTGAAGCATTGATGACGTTTACAGGCATGCCGGAGTACCTATTGCGCTCAAATGTCGCTTTTGTCTTGCCAAGCAAGTTTATAGCTATCTCCGAAGCCACTCTGCCGAGAGTCCTGCCGGAAGCATCTATGGTCTTTAAGTCTTTTATTGGCTGTATTTTATGGGTATTTTCTGCTTTTTTAGTAGTTTTCATATGATTATAATTTATATTATACAAATTCAATAATAGCCATGGCTGCGGAGTCAGACTTCCGCACTCCCAGTTTTAAAATTCTGGTGTATCCCCCTTTCTTGTCGCTGTACTTTGGCGCAATCACTTCAAAAAGCTTTTTCACTTCTTTCGGATGTCCGCCAAGCTTGGACATTATCAGCCTGCGGCCAGCCGGAGTGCCGATTTTTGCGCGGGTAACAATTTTTTCAATAAAAGGGCGCAATTCTTTGGCCTTGGCCAAAGTTGTCTTTATCTTTCCACGGGTAATAAGATTGAAAGCCAAAGAGTTTAGAAGGGCTCTCCTTTGCGTCTTTGATCGTCCGAATTTTCTGTTTGAATTGTGATGTCTCATATTACTCTTTTAATGCTATTATTCCTTTAAATTTAAGCCAAATTTGCTTAATACTTTTTTAATCTCAGTAATTCCTTTCTCGCCGATACCTTCGACTTCCAGCAAGTCCTCCCGCTTCTTGCGGGCCAATCCCCCGAGCGTCCGGATATTGGCGTTGGTAAGGGCATTGAGAGTCCTTGTAGAGAGGTCGAGGCTGTCAGTACGGGTCTTTAGCGCGTCAGCAAAGTCAGCTTCGCCGCCAGTATCAGCAGATGAAGCAACGCGGGAAGATTTTTCAGCCTTTTCATGCTCCTCGGAAACTTCTTCTATCTCCTCGATTTCTTTGAAATCGACTATTGCCTTCAGCTGCTTTATCATGATTTCAATAGACTGGGTCAGGGCTTCGCGCGGAGTAAGGGTGCCGTTTGTCTCGATGGAAATTCGGAGCCTGTTAAAGTTTGTCTTGTCGCCAACCCGCATGTTTTCAACCTCGTATGACACCCGGCGAATGGGCGTAAAGATAGCGTCCACGGTGATAGTGCCCACATCAACTTTTTCTTTATGAAAAATTTCTTTAGATATAAAGCCCAAGCCTTTCTCTATCTTCATTTCAATATTCAAATTTATCTTGCCTGTCACGGTGGCTATGTGCTGTTCCGGGTTTAAAATTTCCACTTGGCCGGTAGTTTTTATGTCCCCCGCGGTAACTGTTTTTGGGCTCTTCACGGAAAGGGTTACTGTCTGAGGCTCATCAGAAGCCATCTTGAAACGGGCCTTTTTTAAATTTAAAATCATCACGATGACATCTTCTTTGATTCCATCCATTGTCTGGAATTCATGGGAAACGCCGTCTATTTTGATAGAGGTAATGCTTGCGCCCGGAAGAGAAGAGAGGATGATTCTCCTCAAGCTGTTGCCGAGAGTATGGCCATATCCGGGATAAAGGCCGTCGATTTCAAAAACTCCCTTATTTTCATCTTCTAAGACTACACGGGGCTTTGAAGGTATGATTATTTTATATTCAGGCATAATTTTAAAATTTAATTTATAATAATTTATTTAATAAAAACGGCACTTGTCCACCTCTGGCGGGAGCTAACGGCTATAAAATTCAAGGACGGCGTTAAGGTTCAGGAAAGTTTCAACATTTTTTGGCTTTGCTAAAACACTGCCCTCCATCTTGCCCATGTCAAATGAAATCCAGGGAGGCATCGTGTAATCTTTGGCTTTTTCCGCCATTCCTGTAAAAATTTTCTTGGCTTTAGAACCTTCGCGGATTTTTATAACGTCTCCCGGCTTCAATTCATATGAAGGTATGGTAACTTTGTGTCCATTTACGATAAAGTGCCCATGGGAAACCATCTGCCTCGCTCCTCGCCTGCTCGGCGCCAAGCCCATACGGTAAATAGCGTTGTCCAAGCGAAGCTCCAAGCCTTCGTAAAATTTCTCTACTGTGCCGGCACCTTTTGTCGCGCTCGCTTTTTTGACATAGTTCGAAAGCTGGTGCTCGGTAACTCCGTAAGAAAATCTGACTTTTTGTTTTTCTATAAATTGAGTACCGTATTCAGAAAGAGCTTTCGGGCGCTTGCCGCCAAAACCCCCTCTCGGAGCTGCCACCGAAAACTTCGGAGTCTGGCACTTGTCATAGACGCCCGGACCGAGTCTTCTGCAGATTTTAAATTTTGGTTTGCTTATCATTGTATTTTTATTTATATAAATTTTATAACTGTTTTTAAACTCTTCGCGGCTTCTTAGCTTTTGGTCCGTTGTGCGGCACAGGTGTTCGGTCTACGATAGAAGTAATCTGAATGCCGTGCGCCATAAATGCCCTGATTGCCGACTCTCGTCCGGAGCCTACTCCGAGCACCATCACGTCCGCATCTTTGACTCCGATGGCAGCTGCTTTTGACCCGATTAAATCTCCCACCTTGGAAGCTACGAATGGAGTTCCCTTTTTTGCCCCCCTGAAACCCAAACTTCCGGCACTTGACCAAAACAATGTATTTCCTGATTTATCCGAAAAAAGCACTTTGGTATTATTAAAAGTAGCCTCGATATGCAAAACGCCGGCGGCGAGCTTTTTCTTTGAAGATTTTGAGGGAACTTTTTCCTCTTTGGTTTCCTCGGGTAATTTTGTTGTATCTTTTGGATTGGCCATAAAAAATTATGTTTTACTTTCTTTTCTCTTTCCGGAGGCCATTGTCTTTCGAACATTGCCCCGAATAGTCCTAGAATTTGTCTTGGTACGCTGGCCCCGAACCGGCAGCCTTTTAATGTGTCTCGTGCCCCGATAGCTTTTTACGTCCTTGAGCCTTTTAATGTTTGCGGATATTTCTCTCTTTAGGTTTCCTTCTATTGTTCTCTTTTCTATTTCCCCGCGGATTTTATTTTCTTCTTCCGGAGTCAAGTCTTTAGCCTTTTTACCTTTATCAATGCCGACTTTATCTAAAATTTTGCGGGCAGTCGAAAGACCGATACCATAGAGGACAGTCAAGCCAAACTCCAGTCTTTTCTCATCCGGTATTGTAATTCCAAGAATTCTCATGATTATTGTTTTTGTTTATGCTTGGGATTTACGCAAATAATCCTTAAATGCCTGGCTCTTTTTACCATTTTGCAATTGTTGCATATTTTTTTTACAGCTGACTTGATTTTCATAAAATATTTAACCTACATGGCACAAAAAAAGGGAAAAACCCTTATTTTTCAATACTTATGCCTATTTAAAAACTATACTTAGTATAATACACTATTATCAAAAATATTACAACCTTTTTATGATTCTCCCCTTACCCCCGTAGGAATCCAAGAAAACCTCGACAGAATCACCGATTAAAACCTTTATTCTGTGCATGCGCATCTTGCCCGAAAGATACGCCAGAATTTCTTTCTCCTCCTCTCCGTCTTTAATCTTTACCCTGAATAAAGTTGAAGGAAGAGCTTCGGTGACAACTCCTCTCGCGGTCAAAGTTTTATCATTTTTGGAATCAATCATTTATATTCTATAATTCTACCAGAGTTATGGTATTGGGTCAACAAATTTACTTTGGATAATTTACAATGACTTTTATATTTTTTAATTTGGAAGGCATTGACCTCACCCAGAAAGGACTGAGGGATAACTGGGCGGACTCCACATTTGGGTAGTCTGCGAGAATCTGGTCAAATTCTTTTTTGGGTTTTCCGAGAAGTGTAGTGGAGAAGGCGGAATCTTCAAACTTCCAGACGATTTTTGCCGGCCCAGATATATTGAAATTTATATTTTGTGCTTCGTTGAAAGAAAATTCTCCGGCCGGCATAGAAAATTTAAGGTCTCTCAAGTTCGGTATATATACCGGCTCATCATTGTAATTGGTAATATTATCTTTCGCGATTTTTTGAGTAAGCTCTTTCTCGCCGAGAAGAAAGCCGTACAAGGTGCCCTTGAGAGTCACCGGCACAGTAATGGCTCCCGCAGAGGAAAGTTCTATGTTTTGCTCATCTATATTTAAAAAAGCCGCGTCTTTAAATAAAATAAACCCCTCCGGAATTTGGTTGGTAGCTTTTTGCAAAAGCTTAGTTTCTAGGCTGGTTTTTAGTTCGACAAAAGCGCTCTCTTTATCTGCGTCCGCAATCACTGGAGCTTGTCCCTTAAACCCGCCAGTGATCGATCCCACAGATTCAACTTTGAACTTTGAATCCTTGGAGGTTCCCTTGAAGCCGAAGATTTTAAAATCCAACGGGGTGCTGTCGTATTCCGCACCTGGTGCTACGGCAGTGATACCCGCAGAAGCTTTCCCAGGAGTGCCGTCTTCGATTACACCGGGCACAATGACTTCATTCGCAGTCTGGTACGTTTTGCCGTTTGAGCCCTCAAGCTTGGTATGTATGGCAAGCTTCTGCGGAGTGGAGCTGAAGCTATTGAAAATAGAAACAACCCCAGTAGAATTTAAAGCCAAGTCTTTTTCCTCGCCGGCGGCTACTTGCCTGGTATCTTCGCCCGAGATGATGACGAGGTCAAAAGCAAGACCGTCAGGATTGATATCTTTGATAGCGGACAAATTTTCGTTTAAAGCGACGTCTTGTATTTTAGGATTGACAGTGATTTCAGCCCGAGTAAACAAAAAAGAAAGAGCGAAGAGGAAAAACACAATGCAAATAGCCGCTATAAACCAAAGCCCAAAATTAGATTTTTTTTCATCCGTCTGCCGGAGTTTTATGGCTTCTTTTTGAGGAACATACGAAGGGGTTTCTCTCTTCAGAATTTCCTTTTTAAATTCTTTTTTAGGGTTTTTGGCTTTTACCATGTCCTGAAATAGATTTTTCTTAGGCATTATATTTTATTTAAAAAGCGATTAATGTAGCCAGAATCGATAGCGAGGAACGCATTCCACATAGCGTCTTTGTCGAAGACTGCCGTGTCATGCAAATTTTGAACGTTTAAAAAGAAAATTTGGAACTTTGATTCGGTCAGAGTGTATTGGTTGAATTGTTCGGTTTTTATTACTTCCGCAAAAAAATCTGCTAAATCTTTGTCCACAGTTATATATATAAATGCAGGGATAGAAATGTCGCTTGAAAGATTGGCCAAAGATTCTTGGAACTTTGCCAACCATTCTGATTTTAATTTTTCTATTTCGGGCTCGAGCGACTTTGCAGTCGATTGCCCAGCGTGGCCGTCCTTCACGAGAGAGATGAGCGACTTTGCCTCACTCAAAGAAGAAGCCATTCTAGCCGCGACAGATCGTATCATAAAATTGATGCCAAGCGGAAAAGAAATAGACTCCCGCAAGGCGCTCTGTTTTATCATGGAAATATCTGTAATTTCTCCTCCTATATTTACTAACAGGAAATTTTCCCGTTCGGGAAACAAATCGCGCACTACGGTAAAGCAGGTAAAGGTAAACGGAGAGAATTTTATCGTCTTCCCGTGAAAATATTTGTTGATAGTTTCTTCAATTTTCTTGCAGACCTGCTCTTCGCTCATAGAGATGAAAACTGTCATCTCTACTTCTTTTGTTTTTTTATTCAGGGGCTCAGAGGTTTCATAACCATTCAATCTGATTTGAATATTTTTTAATTCAATCAACCGCAAAGAATTGTCGATATGGGGATATTGTTTTAAATATTCTTCTTTTAAGAGGCTGATTTCTTTTTGAATCAAGGTGTCAGCAAGCTTTGAGCTAAAAACAAAAGGCGTATTCTTTTCTAGGTGTATGATTCTTGTATGCGAAACCTGCCATGGAGAAGAAAAAACGCAGAAAATCCTGGCAGGCGCGCCGAGAGCCTTTGCATGTATCTTGCCGGCCGCGATTTCGAGAGCCTTTAGAGTCAAAGATAAAAATCTGCTAATTTCGATTTTGTCTTCAAGGAGTATGGGCTCGCGGACAGAAGTGATTATCTTTGGAATACCCGACTTTTGCATATAAAAAAGCGCGGCCTTTACAGAAGAAGACCCAATATCGAAAACTAAAACTAATTCATCTTTTTTTTTAGCCAGAGAAAATTGAGAAAAAATACTCATAATAAAATTATACCACAAGTGTAGCTTTAATGCGCCTAATCCCCTCTGCTACTGACTGTTCTTTTTGGATTTTAAACGTTCCTAACTCGCCCGTGTTCGCGATATGCGGACCGCCGCAGAATTCTTTAGATATTACATTGCCATCTTTATCTTCTATAAAATAAACCGACACGATATCGGTATATTTCGCCCCAAATTCCATTTCCGCGCCTATTTTATGGGCTTCCTCTATAGGCATCTCGCGGCGAACGACGTTGAAGCCTTTAGCGATTTTGTCATTTACCCATTCTTCTACATTTTTCTTCTCTTCGTCGGTCAATTTATGGCCGCAAAGAAAATCTATGCGCAGGCGCTCTTCGGTGATATTGCTTCCCCGCTGTTTTATATTTTTATCTACTACTGCCTGCAATCCAGCTAAAAGCAAATGGTGAGCGGTATGCAATTTGACTGTCTTCTCATTATGATTCGCCAGCCCGCCCTTAAACATGCCTGCTGAGGCAGTTTGCGAAAGTTTTTTGTGTTTCTCTATCAGACTTTCAACCATAGCTTTGTTGAAAGTAATTCCCTTTTCTAGTCCAACTTCTTCTGTAAGCTCGACTGGGAAACCATAGGATTGGAAAAGGTCAAAAACTACACTTGCTGGTATCTCCTTACTCTCTAAACCAGCTACATTTGTACTTATAATTCTTTCGTTTAAAATTTTCATTCCCTGTTCTAGGGTTTTTCTAAATTTAACTTCCTCTGCGTTTATTTGTTCATCAATCACTACCCTATTACTATGCTTAAAGGCAAACTCAGAATAAACGTCTGCGTACTTTTCCATAACAATTTTCGCCAATTCAGAAAGAGGAAAATTTTTCATTCCAAGGACATCTGAAAAACGTATGGCTCGACGAAGTAACCGACGAAGGATGTATCCACGAGCGGTATTGCTAGGTAAAACCCCATCTCCTATCATAAATACACTTGTACGAATATGGTCTGCGACTATTCTTTTTGCCCGTAAATCACCACTGGATGAAATATTATTTATATAAATCATCATTTCTTCAAACAAATCTGTATCAAAAATATTATCTTTGCCCTGTACGGCCATAACGACCCGCTCAAGCCCAGCTCCGGTATCTACATTTTGCTTTTTTAGTTTACCTATGACTTTACCGTCCTTTTTTTCATATTGCATGAACACATCGTTCCAAACTTCAACCACTTTCTGTGCTTCATCTGCCTTTATATATTCATTCAGGGTCATCCCCTTATCCAGTTCGCCCGTTAAATCATAGAACATTTCCGTATCAGGGCCACAAGGACCATCGTCCCCTACAGACCACCAATTTTTATCTGCGGGGCGAAAATAAATACGCTCACCCGTTACATTATTTTTCTTAAAAATTTCTTCCCATATTTCCGCAGATTCTGTGTCTTTCGGGGAATTTTTATCGCCCTCAAAACAAGTCACATAGAGCCTTTGCGGGTCTAAGCCTAACCCCTCTTCTTTTGAAGTTAAAAATTCATAGCTCCAGGGAATCGCCTCTTTTTTAAAATAATCCCCCAGCGACCAGTTGCCCATCATTTCAAAAAAAGTGTCATGGGTATTGTCTCCGACTTCATCGATATCCTGTGTACGCACGCACTTTTGCACATTTACCAGACGCTTGCCCATCGGGTGCTCTTGCCCCAAGAGGTACGGCACCAAAGGCTGCATGCCTGCAGTATTAAATAAAACAGAAGGGTCATTCTCCGGAACAAGCGAAGCCGAAGGAATTATCTTGTGCCCTCTCTTTTCAAAAAATTTTAAAAACCTTTTTCTGATTTCATTAGACTCCATTTCATTTATTTCCTTTTAGGCTCTTCTATTTCTCCATTCATTTTTCTGATAGGTCTCTCAAATATGTTTACAACGGTGAAAACTAACAGTACGAGTACCGTGGATACGATTGCCAGGCCGAAAAATCCAAACCCGGCCGCCATGCCGATGCCCGCCATGACCCACAACCCGCCGGCGGTAGTGAGCCCCCGGAGCTGGGAACCGTAAAGCATGATTGAGCCCGCGCCCAAGAACCCGATACCGACGACTATTTGCGCGGGAATCATAGTCGGGTTGAGGCCCGGAAGATTTATATAATTTTCCACCATCATTTCTGAAATGATGACAAATAAGGCTGAGCCCATAGACACGAGAGCGTGCGTCTTCATGCCGGCATCTTTGTGGACCAAGAGCCTCTCCGCGCCTACCAAAAGGCCGAGTAATACCGCCACTGTTAACCTTAGAATAATTTCACTATTTTGCGCTATAAATTGATACATACAGCAATTATACAACGACACCTCCGCCAAGGCAAATGTTTTTGTCGTAGATAACACACGACTGGCCAGAAGCGACAAGAATTGGTTTTGTAAATATTACTTCGGCTTTTGTTTTTGATTTTACTTTAATCTTGCAGGGTAAAAGTTCTCCATGATAACGAATTTGCGCTGTATATGTTTTGTCTGATTTTGGAATATCGTTTATCCAGTTTGTGTCATGCAAGGCAAAATAAGAATTTATGTTTTCTTCGGCTTTCGCTACCAAAGCTCGGTCAGCCGTTTTCAAGACAGAGTGCGAGCCGTGAGAAAATAGCAAATTCTTATTTTGTGACACAACTAAAATATTTTTTTTCATATCTTTAGCTACTATATAATATGCCTTGTCGTTTGGACTTTTCTTGGTAATGGTAAAACCATGCCGTTCCCCTAATGTATAAAACACAGTGCCGTCATGATGACCTATTATTTCCCCCTTTTCATTTACTACCTTCCCTTTTTTTTGCTTGATATAATGTTTTAAAAATTCTTTCAGGTCCACTGCGCCGAGAAAGCATATGCCTTGGCTATCGTGCTTTTCGGCCACTGGCAGCTTGAATTTTTTTGCCAATTTGCGAACTTCTGTTTTCTTTAAATGGCCTATAGGAAACATAATTTTAGAAAGCTGTTTCTGGCTCAAAGTCCATAAAAAATAGCTTTGGTCTTTGGAAGGGTCCACACCTTTAACAAGATAAAAAGATGTATTTTCTTCGGCTTTCGCTACCAAAGCTCGGTCAGCCGTTTTCAAGACAGAGTGCGAGCCGTGAGAAAATAGCATCTTTTTATCTTGCGCATAATGCCCAGTCGCCACATAGTCAGCACCCATAGCGAGAGCTTTTTTGAGAAACGCTCCAAACTTCACTTCCTTGTTGCACATAACATCCGGATTCGGCGTCCGGCCGGCTTTGTATTCCCGAATCATATAATCCGCCACTTCTTTTTTATAGACATCTTCCAAATCAAACGTCAGAAATAGGATATCAAGGTGCGCTGCCACGCGCATGGCATCCCGCCGCTCCTCCTCTTCGTTGCACGGTAGAAAATCCGGATGCCACGTCTTGATAAAAACTCCGACGACTTCATAACCCGATTTTAAAAGTAATGCCGCGGAAACAGCACTGTCCACGCCGCCGGAAAGTCCCACAAATACGGCCTTTTTTTTAACTTCTTTTTTCATTATTATTATTTTAAATATGTAGCTATATTTTTTTTATGTTCGGCAAAAGTCCCCGCATAATGCGTTATGCCTTCTTTGTCATGCAGATAGTACAGATAGCCTGAACTCTGCGGATGAATGGCAGCATTTATAGCTTCCATCCCCGGATTGCCAATCGGATTTTTAGGCAACCCTTTTGCATTGTATGTTTCTGGCGCGGCATCTACCTGCAGCTTCATGCCAAGGCTGACCCTCTTCCATAAAATTCCTCCGATTAGCGCACGGTCAGCATCGCCCTCCGCTTCTTTTTCAAGGACGGAAGCCATAATTATGATTTCTCTTTCCGTTTTACCTGATGAAACTATCTCTGGCCTGAGAACTAGCATTTTTTTCTCAAAATTCCTGCTCATGGAATCTATTACTTTTGCCTCATCGTCTGTATTAAAGAAATAATACGTATCCGGAAAAAGGTATCCTTCCTTTGCTTCTGACAAAAAATTAGCTTTATTAAATTTCGGCAGCTTTGCGGCATATACATCGGCAATTTCCTGTATATTGAAACCTTCAGGAATAGTGGCCACCACGGGCGGCAAACGGTGCTCTCCGCCCGACATGCGCCTGGCTACTTGCCACACGGTGCCATTCGTATCAAACATGTAGCTGGCCGAGATTATCCGATGTTCCCCGCCCAAAAGAATCACGAAAGCCTCAAAAGCGGCTCTAGAGCGTATAACATTTTCCCGCTTTAATTCGAACGAAGTGGCGTGCAGGCTCATGCCCGGCTCTACTTCGAGCACAGTTCCCTCCTCGAAATCTAATGGCGGACTCAAAAAGAAAAAATACCCAAGAAAAAAGAATATAATCACTCCGAGCATAACCATTTGAAGCTTTGATTTCTTGGGCTGGTATAGAGGTGGAAGAGGCTGATTATTTTGTATTGGAAAATCTGACATACACGCTAGCTACATAGGTAAATTTGTAGGCGGAGAAGCTTCTTTAGATTCAATACGCTCGAGCGTAGGTACTTTCAATATCTGGCCTGGGAAATGCCACAAGGTTGCTATCTCCTCGGTATTTAAAACATACGTCGGGGGGTGGAAATATGGCAGCCAGAATTGCTTGACGATTAGCATAGGAATTCCCTTAATAGTGTGGTTGTTTAGCACGTGCCGAAGCGGAAGGTGGAAAAATCCCCGTTCGCGGTATTCATGAAGCATTCTATTGGCGAGCATCATTACTTTTTTCATGGAAAGAGGGAAAAAAGAAGTGTTGTACGCATCTGCCTGAGTGGAATTTACACGTGTAAGTTCATTGACGTCGGGGGCGGCATATTGGCGGAAAATAAGACGGATATTTCTCCTGTTGTTCATGCTGAAGGCTTCTTTTTTAGCCACATACATTATTCGGATTCCCGTATCAAAGCCAAGCTTGGAAGTTTTCAAGCTCATTCTTTCGGTTGCTCTTTTTAAGTAGTCCGGAACACGAACTTCGATTCTGGAGTTTGACGGCTCTCCTGGACGGGACTTTATGCTTGTATAATCTTGCAATAATATAAACAATTGATTCTTGGCTTCTTCTACCCAGTCATGTTTTCCAAACCATGTCCCTTTTGTTTTATACTCTTTCTTTGAAGGTGTAACGACGATTTGCATCCATGCCTGCTCGTCTTTTTGGAGCGAGCCGAAGAATTCTATGACCGGAGAAATAGGGTCGACTTTGTATTCTTCGTCCGGATCTTTATCCAGCCCAAAATCAACATATGTTTTTATCGGAAATGCTTCGGGTTTCGCGAGCGCGAATTCACAGCCCCAGCCATTCCAGGCACTCTCTGGAGTTATCTCATCTACAGCGAGAGTATAATCTTCCGCCACTCGTATCTGCGCCTGGGGATATTGGGCGTACATTTGAGTTTCAATTAAGCCCCGCACACGGGTGGGAGTGCGTATATAAAAATGCACCTGTCCTTCAAGGGATACGAGCTCCAAAGAAAACCAAAACCAAACTGCCCCCTGCCAATATTCCTCCCTCCCTCCTTTATAAGAAAAATGGTACAAAGCGTTGGTAATGAAAAGCTCCATGGCTTTTGGATTCCGTACTACGTCGCGCGGGGGAATAATCTCCAGGAGTACAAAATCAATTCCGGAAATAAAATTCTGCTGGATGTAGTGAACCCATAAAATCCAAGCCAGACGGCCGAGTATAACTAAGCCTAAGAGCGGCAAAAGAACTTCGACAAGCGCGTAGATTAAGTGAAACGCCCAAAGCAGTAAGCCGACAATAACGACTAAAATCCAGGGCCAGTACTCTGTTATTGTATTCTCAACTTCATCCATACTTATAGTTTAATATAAAAACCAAAAAAAATACAGCTAAACAAAGCCAAAAATTCTTTTAAATCAGCTTTTAAAGAAATAGACTTCTATTAAACTACAGAATAAAGCCCGTTTTTATCGCTTTTGAAATATTTCGGGTTGGCCAGATTTACCAAAATAGTATTTTTCTTGAAATATCTTTCCTTGTCTACCTTTGCAATGACATCATCTTTCGTCATCGGTCCTTCTCTTTTCAGTATATCTCGGATGACCTCGCGGGCGATGCCGGCCTTGTATCCCCATTCCGCCAAAGCATACATGCCTCTGCCAACCAGGACAAACCGGGAATCTTTTATGAGCTCATTGTGGCAAGTGGCATAATGCACTTTTTTGTGGAATGTTTTGGAAATAGAATTAGCGACCTCTTTGAAATGCATCGGCGAGCCGTGTCGGCGCATGACGAGAAATGCATAATCTTTCACTCCGCGGGTACGGACGTTTGGACTTGAGGCTTTTCCCCATTCGCCAAATGGATTCTTGGCGATGTCCTTTGACATAGAGAGCCACCTTTTGGCGATCTCCTCGTCCCGAAAATGCTCCGAAACGTCTTTCATGTGGTCAAAGAATTTTTTTATCATTTCTGTCTCCGGTATGAGGTCTTCGTCGTCCAGGCTCGCGTACAGCTTTTTTAGAGTTTGGTGAACTTTTTCTCCCATCTCATCGCTCACGCTAAAGCGCGCATGGAAATGGTCGTCTTCGCGATGCTTTTTAAATGAATCTCCAAGTGTCAGGAAAAAATGAATATGATTTTGAGTAGACTTATCTTTAGAGATATATGGCAGAAGATCGTGCTCTGCGACAATAGAACCCAGCTTCTTCATAAGCTGTTTTAATTCCTCAAAAGCGGCTTGTTCCGCCTTATACGCATCAGATTTTTTTATAGCGTTTAATGCCACATCCTCAATCTGGCGTACGCGCTCCCGGGTGATTTTATATTTCTTGCCGATTTCTTCCAGCGTCTTTCTCTTGCCGTCAGGAGTCAGGCCGAAGCGGTTCATGATGACATCAAACGAACGGTCGGTAAGATGGGAAATAATTTTTTTAGTGATTTTTTTAGGTTTAAAAGATATTGTTGGCATAAATTTATTTTTAATTAATGTGTTTTCAAATTTTTCTACCCTCTGCCTTTCTTTGCCCTGTCCAGCTCAGTCAGATATTTTTTCCGGAGCCGTACCGATTTTGGAGTGACTTCCAGATATTCATCGTTGTTCATCACTTCAAGTCCGCGTTCAATGCTTAAAATAAATGGAGGGTTGAGAGTTATAGCTTCATCAGTACCCGAAGCCCGCATGTTTGTGAGCTGTTTTCCTTTGGTCGGATTCACAGCCATGTCTTCTCCTTTCAAAACATTACCCACTACCATCCCTTCATACACGGCACTCCCGTGTTCTATATATAGTATACCACGTTCTTGTAAATTTGCCAAGGAAAATGCTACTGCCTTGCCGGCTACCATGGAAGTCATTGACCCATATGAGCGTTTTTTGATTTCTCCGGCATAGTCCTCAAAGCCGGTAACGCGGGAACTCATGATTCCTTCCCCTTTCGTGTCGATAATAAACTCGCCCCGATAGCCCAAAAGTCCCCGAGTCGGTATGTCGAAAATGACTCTGGCGATGCCGTTTTTCTCCACCATGTCTTTCATGATACCGCGGCGCTTGCCTATCTTTTCTATGACACCACCGGAAAATTCCATAGGCACATCTATCACCAGTTCTTCATATGGTTCTTTTTTCTTGCCGCCTTCCTCTTTGACTATGACTTCCGGTTGAGACACCTGCATTTCAAATCCCTCCCTTCGCATATTCTCTAAAAGAATGGCGATGTGAAGTTCTCCCCGTCCATAGACTTTAAAAAAGCTGGGACCTCCCTTGGAGTCGCCTTGGTCAGGAGAAAAGTCTACTTTCAGCCCGACATTTATTTCGAGTTCTTTTTCCAGTCT
>DASYKZ010000003.1:0-22746 GCA_035994985.1 Minisyncoccota bacterium
GACGACAAAATGGTCAAAAATTTTAGTGATCAGTTGATAAAAATATTGAAGAAGTTATAATACAAACTACTAATTAAATTTTTAAATATGCCTAACGCACTTGAAAATTTTGCAGAAATGAAAACTCACACACTTGATGGAGTTTTTAATTATCGAATGGAAAATCCAGAAACAATAAGTTTACATTTAGGTAAAGCTTACGAAACAACTGTGGGAGAAAAGCTAAGAGCTTTGCGTAATGCATTTAGCATGCTCGCTAGGCAATTAAAAAATAACAGGCCTCATTTAACAGAGGTAAAAACTATCACTGCGACTTCTTGGTTAGTTACAGAAAGACCCAAAATATTAGAAATGTTGGGTTTTACTATTGATAATACCACTGAAGAAGCAAAGAGGGCCATTAAAGCATACAAAAACAGTATATTTAAATCCAAGGGTTCGTCAATCCCAGAAAATAAGCGTGATATTCCAGCTTCATATGCCCATATAAATAAAGATAAATTTATTGAACTATATTTATAAACTTTAAGTTTAAGAATAGAATTATGAACAAAATCTTTTGAAGGAAAAGGTTTTTGTGTTAGAATAAAAGAACTATGAAAAAAATATTAAATTTTATTAAAAAATATAAAAAATCAGCAATTGGCGTCGGCATAATTATCCTGCTTGGCTTGATTTATCTCATATTCGGACGCGGCGGCGGCAATAGTGAAACTTTCACTGTGGCCAGAGCAGATGTATCCCAGTCGGTAATTCTCTCCGGAAAAGTGCAAACCACAGACAGGGCCGACTTGGGCTTTGCGGGAAGCGGCAGGCTTTCCGGTATTTTCGTAAAGAATAACCAAACAGTGGGCAAAGGCGCGGTGCTGGCACAGCTCGAAATCGGTGACCTTCTCGCGGACTTAAAAATAAAACAGGCAAACTTAACTTCGGCAAATGTAGACATAGAAGCGGCAAAAAATGAACTCGACAGAGTGGCAAGGCAGGAAGATGAAAAAGTAGAGAGCGCGTACCGTGAACTTCTATCCGAAGGCTTGGTGCTTGTTCCTGACACAAATGATTATGATATAACTGCCCCAACAATAAGCGGAATTTATGACGGGCAGGAGGGGCAATATAAAATAAACATTGATAAAGATGGCGCGACTTCCCAGGATTCCCGTATTCTGACCTTTGGGCTTGAGAAAACAAGAGAAATAATTAATAAAGAGTCTTCTACCCGTCTCGGCACAAAAGGCTTATATATAAGTTTCCCCAGCAACGACAGCGACCCATATTTAGACACTATCTGGTACTTGAATATACCAAACAAGGCGAGCTCTTCTTATCTTGCGAATTTCAACGCATATAATGAAGCAAAAAAGAACCGCGACCTCAATGTGCAAAATGCGGAATTTAAATATAAAAAGCTTATAACCGAAGGGAATACCGGAGGCTCCGCCGCCGCCCAAGCGGAAGTGCAAAAAATAAATGCTGAAATCAGAAAAAATACTATCTACGCGCCTTTTTCAGGAAAAGTTACGAATATAGAAAAAGAAGTCGGAGAAAACGCTTCTGTCGGAGAGAGGGTAATTTCAATTCTTGGGGAAAACCAATTGGAAATAGTGTTGCAGGTTTCCGAACTCGACGTGTCCCGGCTCACCGCCGGAACTCCGGTTACTTTGAAACTTGATGCTATTCCGGGGGAAGAATTTGTCGGGACTTTGCAAACCATAAATTCACGTGATACGGAAATAGAGGGAGTGCCTGTATACGAAGCCTTTGTAGAAGTGAAGCCTGACCCCCGCATTAAGACGGGAATGACTGCTACGGGCACCATCGTCCTGGCTGTCAAGCCCGGAGTACTTGCCATACCGAATTATTTTGTAAAAAAATCCGGCGATAAAAATATTGTACAGGTTGCAGATAGAAGAGGAAAAACCTTAGAGCGTGAAGTAACTCTCGGGCTAGTCGGCACAGACAGCATGGTGGAAGTCGTTTCAGGATTGTCTGAAGGAGAAAAAATAGTCGGCGCTAAAGAATAGTTCGGAAGCAGGATGGATCCCGTTAGAGATATCTCAGTTTTTAAAGAAAATAAATAGTGAAAAATTACCTATGTTAAAAATTCTAATTAAAAATCGCGTAATTACGGAGATGCAAAGCATTTCCTATCTCTAACGGGATGGAAAATAATTCAAAAAATTCCAAAAGCCCGAGCGGCAAATGGTCAAAGATTATCAGAGTCGGGTGGTTTCTTGCTATCCGCCAGATAAAAGGCTCAAACAAGTCTACTACTTTTCTCATTGTTTTTATTATGATGCTTACTTTTCTGAACATGGTAGTGGTCTCCGGAATATTGGTCGGCTTGATAGAAGGAGGAAGCATAGCCAACAAAAAACAATATAGCGGAGACGTGCTGTCTACGACGCTGGCCGGCAATAACAATATCGGGCACACCAATGAAATAGAGAGCACCTTGCGCAGGATGGATGGCGTGGGAGATATAAGCACGAGATATATCTCCGGCGGGCAAATCGAAGCCAACTATAAGACCCGGAGGGATTTCAGCGAACTCAAAGACATAGCCGGCACCCAGATTACAGGCATAAGTGTAAAAGACGAAGATGCGCTCTCCGGAATTTCCAAGTTTGTCACTGAAGGGAAATTCCTAAATGACAGCGAAAGCGGATACATAGTCATCGGCAAGAATTTACTGCATAGGTATTCCGAGGCCTTTGGCGACGTGTTTGCTTCACTCGAAGGCACGTATCCGGGAGATGAAGTCAAAGTGACAGTCGGTGAAAATACCAAGACTTTTATCGTCAAAGGCATAGTGAGCTCAAAAGTGAATGAAGTTTCCCTGCGCGCGTTTATCACCAGGCAGGATTTCCTGCGCTTGGTGGACAAGGCAGACCTGAATGCGAATGAAATCGCGGTGCGCATAGAACCGGCATCTAAAATTACCGCCGAGGAAATAAAAGCGAATCTGGTAAAAGCCGGGTTTACTCCCGACGCCAAGATCCAGACAGCCACCGAAGCGGTCCCTGAATTTCTAAACCAAATCCGCGTAGCTTTCAGCTTGCTCGGCAATATTATCGGGCTCATCGGAATCGTGGTCGCTTCCATTACCATATTCATAGTCATTTTCATCAATGCGGTTACCCGGCGAAAATATATCGGCATAATGAAAGGAATTGGAATTTCTGAAAAAGCTATTGAGTTTTCTTACATTATTCAGTCTATCTTCTATGCGCTTATCGGCGGGCTCATCGGAATGCTTATCGCGTATATCTTACTCGTCCCATTTTTCAATACGTACCCGCTAAACTTTCCTTTTTCCGACGGGATACTCGTCGCGCCCGTAAATGAAACGGTATTTAAATTTTTCCTGCTGATGCTTGTCACCCTCATCGCCGGATACATTCCCGCCAGAAATATTGTAAAGAAAAATACATTAGACAGTATCCTGGGAAGATAGAAAAAATTTATGATAAAGATAAAAAATTTACACAAAACATACAAGACAAAAGAAATTGAAACTCCTGTTTTGAGAGATATTAATCTGGAGGTGTCCGAGGGTGAATTTCTGGGTATCATGGGAAAGTCCGGCGCCGGCAAGTCTACCCTGATGTATCAAATCGGCCTTCTCGACCACCCAACCTCCGGAGAGATAGTATTGAATGGTAAAAATACGGAACAAATGTCTACGGAAGAGAGGACTCAAATGAGGCTCACTGAGCTCGGCTATGTCTTTCAAGACTACGCGCTCATACCGGAACTGACTGCGGTGGAAAATGTAATGATTCCGCTTTTAATGAAAGGTTTGTCCAAGATTGAGGCGAGAAAAATCTCAGAGGAGATGCTTGGAAGAATCGGGCTGGTACATCGCATAGAAAACAGGCCGAGCCAGCTCTCCGGCGGAGAACAGCAGAGAGTTTCCATCGCCCGCGCGACGGCGCACGATCCAAAGATTTTATTTGCTGATGAGCCGACGGCAAACCTGGATACTGTTTCGGGGCTGTCTATAATTGAACTTTTTCAAGACCTGCATAAGAAAGGCCAGACTATAGTAATGGTCACCCACGAAGAAGAATACGCTAAATATTGCGACCGTATAATATATTTGGAAGACGGCAAAATCGTCCGGGAAACTCAGCAAGGCAAAGGAAAATAATAACATGTCCCGTACTAAATTTTTGATTAAAAAATATGACCATTATAAATAAAAACTTAAAATTTTAGTACTGGGATGAAATTTACACTTGATAATCTCGATGAGCTCTGGGAGCACCATATAAACTCAAGACCCCATAACTTGCTTTGGATAATTTTAATTATTTTTGCTATTTTTTGTATAATCCGACTCGTGCTACTATAAAGAGATGCCAGGAGAACCAGCAAAGTATTACTACACTATAGGTCTCGAAATTCATGCCGAGCTGAAAACGAACACAAAGATGTTTTGCGGATGCAAGAACGACCCCGACGAGACCAAGCCAAACCTAAACATCTGCCCCGTCTGCATGGCGCACCCGGGGGCATTGCCTGTAATCAATAAAAAAGCTGTGGAACAGGTAATAAAAGTAGGGCTTGCCTTGAACGCAAATATTGCCGACTTTACAGAATTTGACCGCAAGAATTATTTCTATCCGGACATCCCCAAGGGGTACCAGATTTCCCAATATAAATACCCCATAGTTTCCGGCGGGCGCTTAGCGGGAATGGATATTACCCGTATTCACCTTGAGGAAGATACTGCGAATAACAAGCATTTTGACGGCGACCACGCCGAAGGACGGGCAGGCTTTTCGCTGATAGATTTCAACCGCGCCGGCGTACCGCTCATGGAGCTCGTAACCGAGCCGCATACATATGAAAGCATAGAAATTGCGGCCAAAACTGCCAGCAATTTTGCTAAAGAATACCAGCTTATACTCTGGTACCTCGGTGCTTCGGAAGCAAACATGGAAAAAGGCGAGATGCGGGTGGAGGCCAATGTTTCCATTTCTCCGGATAAAGATAAAAAATCTATAAAGTATGTAGAAGTAAAAAACTTAAATTCTTTCCGCGCCGTAGAGCGGGCCATTAAATACGAAATCGAGCGGATGACGGCGCTTTGGAATGAAGGCAAGGAAAGTGAAATAATAAAAGAAACCCGCGGATTTGACGATAGCTCGCAAAAGACTTTCTCCCAGCGCTCCAAAGAAAATGCTGAAGATTATAGGTATTTTCCAGACCCAGACCTGCCAAAATTAAAACTTCAAGACAAAGCTTCTGGCTTTGACATAGAAAAAATGAGGAGTAAATTGCCGGAATTGCCGGACTCTAGAAGAAAATTTTTTATTGCAAATGGTGTCCCTGCGCAGACTATTGAAGTTTGGATTTCTGACAAGAATGTTGCCGAGTGGGCAGAAAATACTATTAAATATGGCTCTAAATCTGAATGGCAAACAATGCTGAACTATATTACAAATGACCTTGTTTCATTGGCTAACTCAAATCTAGTAGACAAAATTTTTGGTAAAACCAATATTGATTCGATTTATAACTTGGCGAAAATATTCAATGAAGGTAATTTATCCTCTCGTGGAGCAAAGGATGTTCTCGCTATTATGTTTAAAGAAGGCGGTAACCCTTTAGAAATTGCGACCAAAAATAATATGCTCCAGAGCAACGACGAAGGAGCACTCAAAGAAGTCGTACAGAAAATAATAAATGAAAATCCGGAACCGGTGGCTTCATATAAGAGTGGAAAGGAAAACGCAATTATGTCCTTGGTAGGCAAAATCATCAAAGAATCAAACGGCTCCGCAAATCCGCAAATCGTGATTAAATTACTGAAGGAAATGTTAACCCAGTAGGTGATCCTACTGAATCAAATAATCATATGAAAACCATAAAAACATTGCGAGAATATATAAAAGAAGCGGAAGAGAAAGGAGTGGCTATCGGGCATTTTAATATTTCAAACCTGGAAGCGCTTCATGGTATTTATCAGGCCGCTAGAAAGCTCAATGTGCCTATCATCATCGGCTTGTCTGAAGGGGAGGAAAAATTCGTGGGGCGGGAAGAGGGCGTCGCCCTCGTAAAAGCCATTCGAGAACGAGATAACTATCCTATATTTTTAAACGCAGACCATCACACTATTTTTGAATCCGTGAAAGCTGCGATTGATGCGGGGTTTGATATGGCTATCATAGACGCGGCAAAATTGAGCTTTGAAGAAAATGTAAAGCTTACTAAACAGTGTGTAGAGTATGCTAAAAAAATAAAAGTAGAGAAGGGCAGAGATATTTTAATTGAAGCCGAGCTTGGGTACATTGGCTCTGGTTCAGACATGAAAGACAGTATTCCTGAAGGCGCCGGCATTTTGACCACAGTAGAAGACGCGAAAAAATTTGTATTGGAGACGGGGATTGACTTATTTGCTCCGTCTGTCGGCAGCATTCACGGACTTATAAAATCCGGTAAGCCGCATATAAATGCGGACTTGGTAAAACAAATCAAAGAAGCTACAGGCGTGCCTTTGGTGCTGCACGGCGGCTCAGGTTTACGGGATGAAGACTTTACTAATGCTATTCGTGCAGGTATCGCAATCGTCCATATAAATTCGGAACTCAGACTGGCAAATAGAGATGCGGTCGAACAATCAATCCATGAACACCCAAATGAAATCACTCCGGCCAAAATCCTCCAGCCAGCCGTGGATGCCATAGAAAAAATAGTCGGAGCGCGATTAAAACTTTTTAACAATATAACTAACTGATTACATAAAATGTTCTGGATACTGCCACTCATACCCTTTATAACGCTGACACTAATCGCAGATATTTTTGCCAAAGAATATTCCCTGAAGGGAAATTGGTATTTTTGGGCATTGGCTTTATTGGGATATACTATAGGCAATGTTTTTTGGTTATGGAGTATTAGAAGTGGTTCAGGGCTTGCCCGCGGGGCTCTTATTTATCTGCTTGCCAATGTTATTTTCGTCTCTATTGTTGGAATCTATTTTTATGGCGAACCTACGAATAAAATACAGATTGCCGGGATAGCCTTAGGTGTCGTTGCTCTAATTTTAATCTTTTGGGAGTAGATTTATTTATGAAAGAGTCAAAAACTCCAAAATTTGATACGCTGCTGGATAAAATATTAGATGAATTAGCTCCGCATGATAGGGTTTGTGGAGATTGTAAAAAAGAATTTAAGATTGAAAAAGAAGACATTCATTTTTTGAAACTATTGCGCGTGCCTGCGCCCCAGCTTTGCCCGGACTGCCGTCATAGACGTAGACTTTCTTTTGCAAATTATTCCAATATTTATAAGCGTAAGTGCAATTTTCCAGGACATGAAGAAACTATGATTTCTTTAGTGGCGCCCGTCATGCCGTGGATTACATATGATCATGACAAGTACTATTCTGATTCTTGGGACCCAATCTCATACGGAATGGAAATTGACCAAAAAACCTCATTTTTTAATCAATTTTTAAATTTACTTAAAAAAGTTCCGCAGCCTGGAGTTCGCCGGGGGAAGAATTGCATTAATAGTGATTTTTGCTTTTACGGAGAGAGTCTAAGAGATGGATACTACGCTTTTGGCGGACGGAGATCAGAAAATATTTTATTTAGTACAGCTGTCTATGATTCAAAGAATATCATGGACTCTTATTTTGTCCGTGACGTTGATACAGGTTTTAATAACGTTACTACATCTGACTGCTATAAATGTTTTTTTGCTTATTTTTCCTCAAATTGTCTTGATTCTGAGTTTATTTATGATTGCCGAAACTGCCAGAATGTTTTTGGTTGCGTAAATTTAAGGAATAAAAAATATTGCTGGTTTAATGAGCAGTTGACTAAAGAAGAATACGAAAAGAGACGTGCAGGGGTTGATTTAGGAAGCAGAAAAACAACTAAAGAATATCAAGAAAAGTTTTGGGATTTTGTGAAAAAGAATCCCATAAGAGCGGTCCGAAATTTTCAATCAGTCGATGTCTCTGGTAACGATATAAAGCGTTCAAAGAATTGCCAAAATGTATTTCAAACCGAAGATTCAGAAAATGTTAGGTATGCTGCTTTTGTAGTTTTTAAAATAAAGGACTCAATGGACATTGGCTTTAGCGGCCGAGCGGAAAAAAATTACGAGGCCAATAATACTAGCAGCAACTCTTCAAATGTTAAATTTGCCTTTGCGGTTAAAGAATCTTCCGATTCTGAATTTTTAATTTCTTCTACTAACTGCCACAATTGTTTTGGGTGCATTGGACTGAGAAATAAGTCTTATTGTATTTTTAATAAACAGTATGAGCCAGAAGAGTATTATAAAATAATAGACGAGATAAAATCTAGAATGCTGGAAAATGGAGAATATGGTGAGTTTTTTCCAATGAAGTTCGCGCCTATTGCTTACAATAGCTCCCTGGCGAATATTCTTTATCCCATGGCTGAGGAAGAAGCTGGGCGGCGTGGTTTGTATTGGCAACCTGAAACAAAAGTGGAAATTGGAGATATTAAAATAATGAAAGTGGATGAGTTGCCGGACAATATTAAAGATATAACTAATGATATTTATAATATTGCTATTATTGGCGAAGTTTCCGGCAAGCCGTTTCGTTTAGTTAAACAGGAGATTGATTATTATAAAAGATATAATCTTGCACTTCCATCTGACACTCCGCACCAAAGAATTATTGACAGATTTAAAATCGTAAGCAATTTCCGGCTTTATGATGAAAGCTGCTTTAATTGTAAAAAGAAAATTAAATCGGCTCATAAAACCTCTGATGGCTACAAACCTTACTGTGAGGAATGTTTTCAAAAGGAGGTGGTATAATGGAAAAGTGAAAGAAAAATTTAAAATAAAAAATAGAAAAAGTCTAGAGATAGTTGGTATTCTTTCAATCCCTGAAAACCCAAAAGGATTGGCTTTTACTTTACATGGACTTGGTGCATTTAAAGAGCATTCTAACACTCTAGTTATGGCAGAAACTTTTTTCTCAGAGAGCTATACGGTGGTTAATTTTGACACAACAAATTCAATCGGCGAGAGTGAGGGTAAATATGAAGATGCGACTGCGCAAAATCATTATGAGGATTTAGTAGATGTTATAACTTGGGCAAAAAAACAAACTTGGTATCAAGAGCCATTTTTGCTTAGCGGAGAGAGCCTAGGAGGCTACGCCTCAATTCGATATGCCGAAGAATCCCCACTTGAAGTTAAGGGCGTGTTTACACTTGCTCCTTTTATAGCTGGTGAATTAAGTCTTAAAAATAAAGAAATATCCCATCCTGAACATATTAAAGCATGGAAAGAAACTGGATGGTTTGAAGAAAAAGGCACATCTAAGCCTGGAGTAATAAAAAGATTACCGTGGTCTCATATGGAGGAAAAACTAAAGCATGACATAAGACCTGATGCTTCTAAGCTCATCATGCCCGTATGTTTAGTTGTTGGAGAAAATGATCATCCTGAAACACAAAAAATTCTCTATGAGCTTATTCCGAATAAAAAGGAACTAAATATTATTGCTGATGCATCGCATGTGTTAAGAACTCCTGAACATTTAGATGAATTAAAAAATATTCTAAAAAAGTGGTTAGAAAAAATGAAATGAAATCTGAAATACAAAAGATTTTTAGGGGGGAAGTGGATGATAGCGAAGAAACGCTATTGAAGTATTCGCATGACGCGAGCTTACTTGAAGTCATGCCGCAGATTGTGGTGTACCCCATGGATTCTGAAGACGTGAAAAATCTGGTGAAATGGGTGAATGAAAATAAAACGAATCCGCCGGCTGGCGGACCAAACCTTTCCATCACTGCTCGTTGCGCGGGGACGGATATGTCCGGCGGGGCTATTGGCGAATCCATCATCATGGATTTTACCCGGCATATGAATAAATTAATCGGCGGACCGCTGCCCATGCAGAATAAGGATGAATGGGAGATATGCGTCCAACCCGGAATGTTTTACCGGAATTTTGAAAAGATAACCCTTGCGAAGGGGTTGATTTTGCCTTGCTATACGGCTTCCAAGAGCTTGAACGCCATGGGTGGAATGTATGGCAATAATTCCGCCGGCGAGCGAACTTTAAAATATGGAAAAACCGAAGATTATATTTTATCCGCCAAGATTGTTTTTTCTGATGGCAATGAATATGTGATTGAACCGCTTAGTCAAAGTGAATTAAATAAAAAGATGGCAATGGGTGGAGCCGAAGGAGAAATTTATAGAAGAATTTATAAATTAATCATGGAAAATGAAGAAGATATAAAACATGCCAAGCCAAATGTTCATAAAAACTCTGCTGGTTACTATGTATGGAACGTAATGCAAAACAAAGCTTATTTTGATTTAAATAAACTTCTCGTCGGTTCGCAGGGAACTTTGGGCATCGTCACTGAAATTACTTTTAAAATTATTCCGGAAATCAAATATTCAAAGCTCGTGGCTATTTTCATGAATGACCTCGGCCCGCTTGGCCGGCTCGTGGATGAAATACTGGAGCTCAATCCGGAAACACTGGAAGCCTATGATGACAAGACCATGAAGCTCGCCATCAAATTCTTTCCGGATTTCCTTAAAAATAAAGGGTTTTTAGGCATTTTCAAGCTCGGCTGGAGCTTCTTGCCGGAATTTTTCATGATGCTTCGGGGAGGACTCCCAAAATTAATTATTCTGGCGGAATTTGCAGGAGAAAATGAAGCTGAGGTAAACAGACAGTGCATAAAACTTGAGGAAAAAATAAAAGATTTCAAACTAAAAATACATATCACCAAAGACACGGCCGAAGCAAATAAATATTGGAATATCAGGCGCGAGAGCTTTGCCCTCCTACGCAAGCACATCAAGGGAAAGCGCACAGCGCCATTTATAGACGATATCATCGTCCGCCCCGAATTCCTGCCAAAATTTCTGCCGGAGCTGAATGCTATTTTAAGCAAGTATAAGCTGACATACACCCTTGCCGGACATGCTGGCGATGGGAATTTTCATATCATTCCGCTTATGGATTTCAGGCGAGCTGACACGGCATCTATAATCATGGAGCTCGGAGAGAAAGTGTATAATTTGGTTATTAAATACAGGGGCTCCATTACCGCCGAGCATAATGACGGGCTCATCCGCACCCCATATCTGCAAAAAATGTATGAAGAGAAAATAATCAGAATTTTTAGGGAAATAAAAGATATTTTCGACCCCAAAAATATTTTCAACCCGGGCAAAAAAATTGCCACCCAAAAAGAGGGGGGTACCAAGGAGTACATTGCCTCCCACATAGCCAAAGAGCATAAAGCAGTGCATAGGGTCTAGTCTGAACTATATATTTTTGACTTTTACCGACTGTTCAGGTATACTCGTCCTATGTTTGCAATCAAAGCTACAAAGAGGGAAGCTGGCGGAAAAATAGCCGACCTAAGAAAGACGGGCAGCATTCCTGCGGTTTTTTACGGAATGGGGAAAGTTACTACTTCTGTGTCAGTTCCAACCGTGGAATTCAAGAAAATCTGGCGCGATGCCGGAGAATCTTCTCCTGTCAAAATATCCGGAGATGCCGGAGAAATAGATGCCCTCATACACGAAGTGCAAGTAGACTCTATTACCGACGAACCGATACACGTGGATTTCCTGGCTATCGACATGAAAAAGAAAATCAGCGTCAGCGTACCCCTCGAATTTGAAGGTGTTTCTCCTGCGGTCAAAGCCGGCCTTGGAAACCTCGTCAAGGTGCTGCACGAAGTCGAAGTGGAAGCTTTGCCATCCGACCTGCCGCACAATCTTGTCGTAGATATCTCCACTCTGGCTACTTTAGAAGACCAGGTTTTTGTTTCAGATATAAAAGTTCAAAGCGGAGTCACTATGATTACGGATGCTAAAGAAGTGGCAGCCTCTATTGTCGCCCAAGTGGAAGAAGTGGAAGAAGTTGCTCCGGTAGACATCTCTTCAATTGAAGTTGAAAAGAAAGGCAAGAAAGAAGAGGAGAGCGCAGGCGATGCAGAGCCTGCCAAGGAATAAAATTTGAATTTGTGGAAAAAACCCGCCAAAGAACGGGCAAGTATGGTACAATAGAACTATGACTAAGAAAATCGTCATAGTTTTTTTATTGTTATCTTTTTTGATAATGCCTGTAGCGCCGAAAGCGCTCGCTGCTTTCGACTGCCTAAAGCTTACTCCTGATTCCGCCCCGGGAGACAAAGATTATTGTAAAAATGAGCTCGCCCAGATAGAGGCCCAGCTGGCGGAGCTCCTTTTGAAACAAAAAGAACAGCAAAAGACCACAGGTACTTTGAAGGGAGATGTGAATTATTTAACGAGCCAAATTAACGCTTTAAAAACTAAAGTAAAGGCCCGGGCGCTGAAAATCACCCAGATAAAAGTGAATATTACCGAAAAAGTAAATAAAATCGGCTCGCTTTCCAGCAAAATCGACCGCGAGCACGCAGCCCTGGCAAAGCTTCTCCGCAATACAAATGAATTTGATGAAGGTAATATTATGCACCTCGTCCTTTCTGATGCAAGTATTTCTGATTTTTATAATGATTTGGAGTCTTATACTTCAATCAAGCAGGGAGTGGAAGATTCTCTCGGCATAGTCCGTGCCGCAAGGCAAGAAACCGAGGTGGCCAAAGCTGACCTTGAAATAAAGCAAAACGCAGAGACAGATGCGAAAGCCGAACTTGAAAGCGCGGCTGCAACTGTGGCCAAGTCTGAAGCTGAAAAGAAAAATTTGCTGGCTATTTCTAAAAATACAGAAATCGCGTATCAAAACCAAGCTGCCGAGAAAAAAGCTCGGGCTGATAAAATCCGCGCCGCGCTTTTCCCATTGGCCAATACTTCTTCGAAAATTGATTTCGGTACCGCTCTCCGCTACGCGAACGAAGCGCAAGGAAAGACGGGAATTGAGCCTGCCTTCCTGCTCGCCATACTGACCCAAGAATCCAACCTCGGCGCAAACGTCGGACAGTGCTACCTGACTAATAAAGAAACCGGTGCCGGAGCCGGCAAGAATACAGGCACGCCTTTTATAAACGTCATGAAACCTACGCGGGACGTCGGGCCATTCTTAGAAATTACGGGCACCCTCGGCCTCGACCCATTCAAGACTGCTGTCTCTTGTCCTATCGCCGGAGTGGCCGGCTACGGCGGAGCTATGGGACCTGCCCAGTTTATCCCTTCCACATGGAAAATCTTCGCCGTCCGCTTGAAAACAGCTTTGGGTCACTATGCGAATCCATGGGCGCCGGAAGATGCCTTTATGGCTTCAAGCATGTACCTGACTGACTTGGGCGCCGTAGGCACCAGTGCCAGCGCGCAGAACATTGCCGCGTGTAAATACTATGGCTCCGGCGGTGCGTCCTGTAGTTATAGTGCCAGTGTTGCCAAACTAAAAGCTACCATTCAGGCAAACATAAATTTGCTTCAGCCTTAAATTTGTGCTACTATAAAAAAGCTATGAAAAAAGATATTCATCCAAAATATGATTTAAACACAAAGGCTACCTGCGCTTGCGGGGCGGTATTTATGGTTGGTTCTACTATGCCTTCTATTACAGTGGAAATCTGCAGTCAGTGCCACCCTTTCTATACAGGAAATGAAAAAATCATGGACACAGCCGGACGCGTAGAACGCTTCAAAAAGCGCGCAGCTGCATCTGCTAAGGTAAAGGTGAAAAAATAAAGTAAAGTGCTTTTAGCATTTACTTTATTTTTAAAACCATGAATCTAGATTTAGAAGAACTGAAAAAAGACCACAATACAAACTACTTGGCCACGACCCTGGAGAAGCTTTTGCGCGAGGAAGCGCAAGTGCGCGAGATGCTTGATAGCGACGAGAGCCTGCATGAACTCGCAGCAAAAGAACTCAAAACAATCCAGGAAGAACGTGAACGGATTGAAAAGCAACTCCAGGATATTTTAGACAAAGACAAGGAAGAAAATGAATTTCCAAATGAAATAGTGCTCGAAGTGCGGGCCGGAGCTGGCGGAGACGAAGCCAGCCTTTTTGCCTGGGAGCTGGCTCATATGTATGAAAAATTTGCCGAGTCTCTGGGCTGGCAGTGGAGAGTGAACTATGAATCCAAGAGCGACCTGAATGGCTACAAAGAAGCGAGTTTTGAAATTAAAGGAAAAGACGCGTATAAAAAAATGCGCTTTGAAACGGGCGTGCACAGAGTACAGAGAATCCCGGCAACAGAAAAAAATGGGCGGGTGCATACCTCCACAGCCTCTGTGGCTGTGCTTCCAATCAAGAAGAAAATTTCTTTTGTAGTCAATCCGGCGGATTTTGATATGGAGTATTCGCGCTCCGGAGGAAAAGGCGGACAAAATGTAAACAAAGTGGAAACGGCAGTGAGGATAATTCACCGGCCGACAGGCCTGGATGTCCGCTCGACAAACGAGCGGAGCCAGCTGGCCAACCGGGAAAAAGCCATGATGATATTGACGGCAAAGCTGCAGCAGCTGGAAGAAGAGAAAGACGCGCAAAAATACGGTGCTGAGAGAAAGAGCCAAATCGGGAGCGGGGACAGGTCAGAAAAAATCCGCACGTACAACTTTGCCCAAGACAGAGTCACCGACCACCGAATAAAAAAATCATGGCACAACCTGCCCAAAATACTGGAAGGGGATATAAAAGACATCATTGAAGCCATTGATTCCGGAGACGTAGGCGAAGAAGGCGAAGATTAATAAATTGCTTTTCGCTTGTATTTTCTTTGCTATATGTTATGATTTTGGGGTAGTATCCTCACTTAAGCGAAAGAGTTTCTACGCCTGTCCGAATATTTTGGGCGGAATTTATAAGTAGTTTTTGCCGGAGTTTTTAAAAACCGGAGAAATAAAAGTATGGCTACAAAGCTATATGTAGGGGGACTCCCTTACAGTACCCAAGAAGCTGCTCTCAAAGAGCTCTTCGCACAGGCTGGAAACGTTGTTTCTGCTGTGATTATCATGGACAAGATGTCTGGTCGTTCAAAAGGTTTTGGATTCGTAGAAATGTCATCCGACGAAGAAGCTCAGAAGGCTGTCGGTATGTTCAACGACCAGGATTTTGAAGGACGCAAACTTACTGTCAACGAAGCTCGCCCAATGGAAGCCCGACCGCCAAGGACTGGTGGTAATGGAGGCGGATACGGGGGCGGAGGAGGACGCAGAGAATACTAAGCTCATTCTTTTACCTTAAAAACATTAGCACCCGAAAGGGTGTTTTTGTTTTGGGGGTTTGCTGAAAACGACGAATTTTGTTATAGTTTTTTTGACCGAGCATGTAGTTCAGTGGTAGAACGCTGTCCTGATAAGACAGAGGTCGATGGTCCGATTCCATCCATGCTCACCCATATGAAAAAAAAGAAAGTCGTAATTTTAGGATTAGGCGGAACGATTTCTATGGTGCCTGACAGGCGGGGATTTTTGAAGCCTGCAAAGAATGTCAAAGACATTTTGAATATCGTGCCTTCGCTTAAAAAAATGGCAGATATAAATTTCCACGAACTTGAAAATCTCGACAGTACAAATATAAACTCGACTCATTGGGAAAAGCTGGCGTGGTGCGTCGCCGGTATCCACGAAAAAGTGGACGGTATTATCGTAATACATGGCACGGACACTATGGCATATACCGCCGGCGCCTTGGCGCTGATTCTGGGCCGCAAATTAAAAATTCCCATTGTTTTTACCGGTTCCCAGCTTTCACTTACTGCCCACGGCACAGACGCAAAATTCAACCTGGAGAATGCGCTTAAAATCATACTACAGGCAAACATCGAAGGAATTGCTGAAGTTATGATTGTTTCAAGTTACCGAGTACTGCGAGCCAGTCGGGCAGTCAAGGTAAGTGATGCACAATTTGCAGCCTTTGATTCTCCTACGTTTCCTTGGATAGCCCAAATAGATGGAGCTGGAATCAAGTTTTCTTCAAACGCTTTCAAAAAAAGTTCGAGCTCTATTCTGGAAATTAACCCAAAGTTTGAGCGAGGAATTTTAACTGTCGACTTAGTTCCCGGATTAGAGCCGGAGATTCTTTTAGAAATACTGAGGTCTGGCAAGTGCAAAGGACTTCTTTTAAAATCTTTAGGCTCGAAAAATGTTCCGAGCGTTGGCGAGTATTCTTTGCTGCCTGTAATCCGCGAAGCGGTAAATGTTTTAAATATACCGGTACTAATATCCAGCAAATTTGCCGGACGGCACACAAGCATGGACCCATATGAGCCCGGAAAGATGGCTATCGATGCAGGGGCGATATCCACGAAAGATATGACGGAAGTAATGGCCCAAGTAAAATTTATGTGGGCCTTGGCGCAAAAGCCTAAAAACTTTGAAGACTTAAAGAAAATAATCAACACCGACTTCGTCGGCGAGATTACGGTTTAGGTTAGAATTTTAATAATAATTTACTAACACTTGACAAAAGTATATTTTTTTGTTATATAGATATTGAACTAGTTTTTTCTGTTCACAAATAAATCGAATTTAAGGAGTTTCTAAGATGAAAAATAAGTTATTTCCGAAATATTTACCTGAGGGTTCCTCTGGTGATGCCGTTCTGTTTTTGCAATTAATGATTATTGCCCAAGAAGGTAAGCCATCTCTTGTCATAGCTGACGGCGACTATACGATCGGCGGCAAGACCGGCGATTATGTTGCTGCATTACAAGGGCGGCACAATATTGAGCAGGACCGAAATTTCGGCCCTCAGACTCGGGTAGCGTTTTATGCGGAGACAGGGATCGATGTTAATAAGATCGAAACCGATGGTAATACCGTTACAATTGCAGAACAGCCCAACGTGCAAGGTACATATGGCGGCCAACTGGGCCAAGCTTAACATTGCGTATGTGCGTAGTCACACTTTCGTTTTCTGGATTGGGATACTACGACCCCAATCCAAAACTTTTTTTGTTTTCATCTCTTATCGTCCCACGACAGCAATGGTTCTGTAGTGGGACTTTTGCTTTTTAGGAGCAAAATTTTAAATTTGCATCTTATCTCTTTTTGCCTTACAATATATACATGAACTGGACACCAGTGCTTGTTTTTTATATTAAGACGACCTCTTGGATAATCATTCCCTTAGTTTTGGGGCTTTTTTTAGGCAAATATGTCAGCCAGTCCGCAGGCAGCCAGGCGTTATTCTTCCTGTTTCTTATGCTGGGTTTTGGGATAACATGCTTTGGAATTTATCGAGAAATACAAAACTATAAAAAAACTTTAAAATAAAATGGAGCAAAACACCCAAACACAAGCATATACCGAGAAGCCAACCCAAGAGGTTACGATTTTTGCCGAGCCGGTTTTTCATATTGGCGGATTTGAGATTACAAATTCATTGCTGACTTCGTGGCTCGCGCTCCTCGTTATCATCGTTTTTGCGCTAGCTATTCGCCTTAAGATTAAAAAAATACCAAACAAGCTGCAAAATGTATTTGAAATCATCCTGGAAGGAGCTATGGGCTTGGTAGACCAGGTCACCAACGACAGGAAAATCACCGACAGAATTTTTCCCATAGTCTTCTCTCTATTCATATTTATCCTTGTAAATAACTGGCTCGGGCTCTTGCCCTTTGTCGGTTCTATTGGTTTCAACGTTTTGGAGGAAGGGCATTCTATATTTATACCCCTTTTCCGCTCGGGAACGGCAGACATCAATATGACGTTGGCGCTCAGCATCCTCATCGTCATCGCCTCAAACATCTTTGGAATCTTAACAATCGGGCTATGGAAAATTTTTAACAAATATGTTAATCTAAAGGCACTCGGGGATATTTTCACCAAAGTAAAGACCGACAAGTCTATAGTAATAGTATCGCCTATTTCCTTCTTTGTAGGAATTCTCGAGCTTTTGGGGGAGTTTGCAAAAATTGCCTCATTATCCTTCCGGCTTTTCGGAAATGTATTTGCGGGGGAAGTATTGCTCGCTTCTATGGGAGCGATATTTCTTTACGTTTTACCCGGGCCATTCTTGTTCCTCGAAGTCTTCGTAGGCCTGATCCAAGCTCTGATATTTTCCCTGCTTGCGAGCGTGTATTTCACGATAGCCGCCCAAGACCATTCGGAGCATGAACCCGCCCGAACGGATGACACCGTTCATTCGGGCGGGGAGCATACAGAACACGCGAAAGGGGATTTAGTCAGCGTTTAAAATTATAAAGTAGTCGAATATTAAAAAATTATTAAATAACTTGCCCCGTTCGCGGGGAAAAATATTATGGAAAACGAAGCAGTTAGCGCAGTTATAAATTTAGCACCGCTTGGAAAGTCTCTCGCAATAGGTCTTTCAGCAATAGGGGCTGGTCTTGGTATTGGTATGATTGGAGCAAAAGCCATGGAAGCTATCGGCAGGAATCCGGAAGCTACAAGCAAGATTTTAGTCCCTATGCTTATCGCCTCAGCGTTCGCGGAAGCAGTAGCTATTTACGGATTGGTTATCGCTTTCTCAATCAAGTAATTAAAAACAAAGAGACAAGCTGATGCAGGACTTTATTCAAACATTTCACATAGACTGGAGGTTGATGATTGCCCAAATGATAAACTTTGGGCTAGTTTTTCTGGCACTTTATTTTTTGGCCGCAAAGCCTTTGCGCAAGCTAATCAAAGACCGGACCTCAGAAATTGAAACCGGACTTACGGATGCAAAAGAGAATGCCGTTCTCCTGGAAAAAACTAAAAAGGAACATGCAGAAGTTTTGACCAGCGCGCGCCTAGAAGCACAAAAGCTTTTCGACGAAGGCAAGAAAGAAGCTCTGGCTAAAAAGGAAAGCATGATAAACGACGCCAAGGCTGAAGTAAATACTATTATAGAAAATGGCAAGAAAAGTTTAGAAGCAGAGAAAGTAAAGATGGTGGGAGAAGCGAAAAATGAGCTTGCTTCCTTGGCAATATTAGCAGCGGAAAAGATAATGCAGGAAAAGCAAGTAAAATAAGCATATGGCTAAAATTTCTCCAAAAAATGCCGCACTCGCCATATATGATGCCACCCTAGGCAAATCAGGGGCTGAGCTTGCCCTTACCCTAAAGAATGGGGTCAAAACCCTGTCAGACAAAAGGCTGCTTAGCCAGTCCGAAGAAATACTGGGAGCCCTGCAAGGTATTATTGACAAGAAGACCAACACTATCCGGATGAAAATCACTGCCGCAAAGGCTCTCGGAGCCGAAGAAAAGAAAAAGCTGGAACATCAGATCAAAGAAAAATATAAAGCCGAAAAAGTGGAGAGTGAATTTTTTGAGAAAAGCGATTTGCTCGGAGGCATAAGAATCGAAGTCGGGGATGAAGTGATAGATAGCACTTACAAAAGCAAACTGAATAAATTAGAAAATTTTTTAATACAGAGTAATTAAATTGAAATAAGGATATGTCAAACAATATTGTAGAAAATTTAAGAAAAGAAATAGAATCCTTTAAGGCGGCGACCATGACTGAAAAAGTCGGCCATGTCATAGAGGTTTTTGACGGGATTGCCAAAGTTTCCGGCCTTTCAGACATCAAATCTTCTGAGATGGTCACTTTTCCAGGCGGGGCCACTGGGGTGGCTCTAAATCTGGAAGAAGATGCAGTGGGTATCATTATCCTTGGAGACTTTTCAAATATTAAAGAAGGCGATGAAGTAAAGGCTACGGGACGCATTTTGGAAGTGCCTGTATCTGAAAATATTTTAGGCCGTGTGGTCAACGCGCTTGGCGCAGCCATAGACGGCAAAGGCGCTATCAAGACCCAAGGAGACAAGCAGCAAACGTATCCGATTGAGCGGGTGGCTCCGGGAGTCATTACCCGTCTTTCCGTCTCAGAGCCGGTTTCTACTGGTATCAAAGTCATCGACGCTATTATTCCCGTCGGCCGCGGCCAGCGCGAGCTCATCATCGGAGACCGCCAGACAGGCAAGACTGCCATCGCCATTGACGCTATTTTAAACCAAAAAGGACAAGATATGATATGCGTGTATGTATCTATCGGCCAAAAAGACTCCAAACTTCGCAAGATTGAAGCGAGATTGGAAGCAGGGGGAGCGATGAATTATACAGTCATCGTGTCTGCGGGTGCATCTGAAGCAGCGGCACTTTCATACATCGCTCCCTATACTGGAGTTTCTATTGCTGAATATTTCATGGACCAAGGCAAAGATGTATTAATTATTTACGATGACCTTTCCAAGCACGCTGTTGCGTACCGGGAAATTTCCCTCCTGCTTCGCCGCCCACCGGGACGCGAAGCCTACCCCGGAGACGTGTTTTACCTTCACTCTAGGCTGCTCGAGCGCGCCTGCCGGAGAAATGAGCAATACGGCGGCGGGTCTATTACCGCATTTCCAATCATTGAAACTCAGGCCGGAGATATCTCTGCATATATCCCGACCAACGTGATTTCTATTACAGACGGGCAGATTTTCTTGGAAGCCGACCTTTTCTACAAAGGAATCCGCCCGGCGGTAAACGTGGGCTCTTCTGTGTCCCGCGTGGGTTCCGCTGCTCAAATAAAAGCTATGAAAAAAGTCGCAGGTACTTTGAAGCTTGACCTCGCCCAGTTCCGAGAACTGGAAGCTTTCTCCCAATTTGGCTCAGATTTGGATGAATCTACCAAGTCGTCTCTGGAGCGCGGTAAGAGGTCTGTGGAAGTATTAAAACAGCTTCAATATGCGCCGGTAAAAGTGGAGCACCAGATAGTGACTATGTATGCGCTGACCAAAGGCTACATAGATGATGTGCCGCTTGAAAAAATTAAAGAGTTCGAAAATGGCCTCTCTGACTTTACTGAAAACAACGCCAAGATATTTTATAAGGAAGTAAAAGAAAAGAAGATGTGGAGCGACGCCGGCGAAGCAGAATTAAAAAAAGCAATTGAGGACTTTAAATCAGGATTTGTGCAGTAATAATACTGCAAATAATTATGGCGGGAACAAAAGAAATCAAAAGAAGAATAGTGAGTGTGAAAAACACCAAGAAGATAACCAAAGCCATGGAGCTGGTTTCTGCTTCCAAGATGAAACGGGCGGTAAACGCCACGCTGGCTTCACGCCTGTATTCAGAATATTCCGCCGAAATTCTCGAGTCCGTAGCCGCAAACATAACTGAATCAAATAACCCATTTTTCAATGAACAACCAACTGGCAAGACTTTGATTGTCCTCATCACTTCCAGCCGCGGGCTTTGCGGAGGATACAATGCTCAAGCCATTAAAAAAGCTGTTACAAAACTTAAGGAGCTGGATGCAACTGACACAGGCGATATAGACATGATAACTGTCGGCAAGAAGGGAGACACAGCCATGAGGAGAATCGACCAAAACATCACAAGTGTGTTTACAGATATACCCGATGTAAACATCACACTTGCCGACGTCTTCCCGCTTTCTAAAATAGTCACAGATGGATACAAGAGCGGAGTTTATAAAAAAGTTTTCATTGTGTATACATATTTTGCTTCAGCCCTCGTCCAAAAACCGACAGTCAAACAGCTTCTGCCAATTTCAAAACAAGAGATAAAGGATATGCTAGAGAGTTCACAAGAATCGAAAACAGAACCGAAAACGAATTATTTATTTGAAGGAGATTTTGATACATTACTGGAATCGCTCGCAAACAAGATTACCCGGATGCAGATATATCAGATGCTCCTCGAGTCAAACGCTTCCGAACAATCTGCCAGAATGCTCGCCATGAAAAATGCCTCAGATGCTTCGGGAGAAATGATAGACGAACTGACCTTAATGTTCAACAAAGCGAGGCAGGCAAACATTACCAGAGAAATATCAGAAATCAGCGCCGGCATGGCCAGTGTCGAATAAATTTTTTAGAAAAATTATAAAATTAAGAATTAATTATTATGCAAACAACAGGTACAATTAAAAAAATTATCGGGCCGGTAGTAGACGTAGACTTTGGGAATGACGCAAAAAACATGCCCGACATTTATACTGCACTAGAAGTGTCCAAGGGAGACAAAAAAATCGTTTTGGAAGTAGAGCAGCACCTCGGCGGCGGGGTGGTGCGTACTGTGGCCATGGATACGACCGACGGCCTCTCCCGCGGAATGCCTGTAGTAAGTACCGGAGCGCCGATTTCCGTACCTGTTGGAAGTGATACCCTCGGCAGAATTTTCAATGTTCTTGGCGAGGCTATCGATGAAGGCAAGCCTATTGCTTCAGATAAAAAACTGCCTATCCACCGCGGAGCTCCGGAATATGTGAAGCAAGCGACCAAAGTTGAAATTCTTGAAACTGGAATCAAGGTCATCGACCTAATTTGTCCGGTATTGAAAGGAGGAAAGGTGGGTCTGTTTGGAGGCGCCGGAGTGGGAAAGACTGTCGTCATCCAGGAGCTCATCCACAACATTGCCTCAAACCACGGAGGATATTCTGTATTCGCCGGAGTAGGAGAGCGTACCCGGGAAGGAAACGATTTGTACCATGAAATGAAAGAATCGAAAGTTATCGACAAAGTAGCCATGGTCTTTGGACAAATGAATGAACCGCCAGGCGCCCGTCTGCGGGTAGCCCTCTCTGCGCTTACTATGGCCGAGCATTTCCGGGATGCTGAAGGCAAAGACGTGCTTCTCTTTATCGACAACATCTTCCGCTTTACTCAGGCTGGTTCTGAAGTATCTGCATTGCTCGGACGTATTCCATCTGCGGTAGGTTACCAGCCGACTTTGGCTTCTGAGATGGGAAATATGCAGGAACGCATTACCTCTACAGACAAAGGCTCTGTGACTTCGGTCCAAGCCGTATACGTGCCCGCCGACGACTTTACCGACCCAGCGCCAGCGACGACCTTCGCCCACT
>DASYKZ010000004.1:0-5599 GCA_035994985.1 Minisyncoccota bacterium
CATCTTTTTCCGAAAGGCCATGCCCGCCTAGCCCTAAATCTTTATCATATTTTTTCAGTTCTTTGCGGATTTCCTTATATACTTTCATCATTCCGCCTGTTCCGCCGGACAGATTCTCAAAAGAAACCAAGTGCGCGAGCATTTTAGTACGTTTGATATGCCGTAGGAATTTTACCCCTAGGCCTTTTCCTTCTGAAGCTCCTTCGATGATTCCCGGAATATCGGCAATAATAAATTTATAAAAGTCGCCCAGGTTCGGGTCGAGCGTAGTAAAAGCATAATCGCCGACCCGGGCCTGCGCATTTGTGAGCGAATTCAAAAGAGAGGATTTGCCCGCATTTGGAAGCCCGATAAGGCCGATATCTGCAAAGAGCTCCAATTCTATTTTGAAATTCCCTTTTTCGCCTTCTTCTCCGGGGCGGGATTCCTTGGGGGTAGTATTGGTAGAACTTTTAAAATGTTCGTTGCCAAAGCCTCCGTATCCGCCTTTCAGGATTTTGATTTTTTCGCCTTCTTTTGTGAGCTGCCATGTCTCCTCCGTATCCAGGTTTGTAATGATAGAGCCAAGCGGGAGCTCCAAAAAAAAGTCTTCCCCGTTTGCGCCATGCAGGCTCTTATTTTTCCCGTCTTCTCCCCGCCTGGCAATGAAACTTTTCTTGGACTTATATTTGGAAAGTATGTGTATGTCGCGGACTCCGAGCACGTAAAAATCCCCGCCGCGCCCGGCATCTCCGCCGGCCGGCCCGCCTTTAGGGATAAACTTCTCCTGCCGCCAGCGGACCACGCCATCTCCGCCGCGTCCAGCTTCTGCATGTATTGTTAGTTCATCGATAAATGCCATTTAAAATAGGCGCTAGGCTTTAGGCGCTAGGCTTTAGATTATTATCTTGTAATGCAATTTGCGCTAATTTGATAGCTCCTTCCTTAGATTTGGTGACAGCGAGGAAAAGTCCACGGTGGCAGAAAACAGCGTCGGATACTCCGGTGGCTTTCTGTAGCTCTTCGTCTCGCAAGCCAGCCCAAGATTTTGGAAAATCTTTCCGGTTGTTAAAAGTTTTTGGATTTTGCCTGACGGCCTTTACGCCCCAGAGGTTATCTGCATTTCTGGGGTAAATTACAAATAAAGGCTCTGGAAAATTATTTAAGGCGTATTCGTAAGGGTAAGAATTATCAAGAATTATAACTCTTTTATCTTCTGTGGCATTATAAATAGCCATGACCTTCTCCTCGGCAAATAGGGCATCTTGCGCATGAATTATCTCTCGGGATAAAATCTCTTTGGCTATATCCACGCTCTTAAGAAACATTTCGTCGTTCGTAATATTTTTTTCCCGCCACGTGGGCACCATAGATATGAAAAAATGCTGAATATAATACGGCGTTACACTATATTTATTTTCCACTAAATCAAACCCATTATCCCAGGCGTCTATCGGTGCAGCCAAGCGCTTGGTTATTATTTCTGCTGCTTTCTGGCTCCCGGCAATATCTTTTCCAAATTTTGCCCAAACTAAGCCAAAAGCTGCGTATTCAATATTATCGAGTCCTTTTCCTGCTCCGCCTATTTGGTGATGGTCAAATCTGTCTATTGATTCATCGTGTATGCCGCCCACATCAAAAACATAGTCGCCAGTTTTTATAACTTCCGGGTCACGGGTACGGATTATTTCATATTTTTCAACACTCTTATCAAGCAGTAAAGCTATGGCTGCTGCTGCAAAAATATCGTCTGACTGAAATGAACCATTATGCGTTATTAATTTTTTTACATCATTATCAGTATTCATAGCTTAAAATAGTTCGTCTACGGTCTCTTTCACCAGAGCTCCGTCTGCCTTGCCTTTCAGGTCTTTCATTAGCGCCGACATAAGCAGGCCCTTTTTGGTAGCGTCTGTAATACCAAGCTCTACTTTCTTTGCTTCGGCAATTTTAATTATCTCGCTTTTCTCCATCAGTTTTGGCAGATATGCTTCCAAGACAGTAAGCTGGGCTTCCTCTTCTTTTACTAGGTCTTCCCGTCCGCCCTTGGTGTATTGCTCTATAGAGTCTTTCCTTTGCTTGGCCATACGGGTAATGACGGCAAGCGCCTCAATGTCGGTCAGCAGCTCATTTGGCTTTTTGCCCTTGACTACAAGGTCGTTTGTAAAAGCAGCAGACATAGCCCGAAAGGTTTCGAGCCTTACCGCATCTTTGGCCATCATGGCCTCTTTTATTCCGTTTTTTATATCTTCGTGTAGCATCTTACTCACATAATATCAAAAATATGCTAAAATAGCCATTATGAATACAGCTAGCAAAATAATATTTTTCGACACAGAAACCACCGGAAATACTGAAAAAGATTTTCTGGTGCAAATTGCTTATAAATCTGCAGGCGACAATAATGAAAAATTTATGGGCTTATACAAGCCTCCGATAAAAATTCCGCCCGAGGCTTCCGCTATCCACCACATTACAAACAAAATGGTGGATGGCAAGCCGGCTTTTGTCGACAGTCCTGATTCAAAAAAAATCAAGGAGCTTTTTGAAGATGAAAATTCTATCGTCGTTGCTCACAACGCGCCTTTTGACTTGGAAGTGATAAAAAAAGAAGGCATCATCCCGAAAAAGTTTATCTGTACCCTCCGCCTCGCCCGCCACTTGGACGCGCAAGAAAAAATAGAAAGATACAATTTGCAATATTTGCGCTACTTGCTCGACCTTGATGTGGAAGCGACGGCCCACGATGCCATGGGCGATGTACTGGTATTAGAGAAACTTTTTGAAAGATTAAAAAAGAAAATGCTGGACGCAGAAAATTTGAGTGAAGACCAAGTAATAAATGAAATGATAGAAATTTCTTCGCACCCCTCTCTCTTTACCAAGCTTAGGTTCGGCAAGTATAAAGGCAAACGCATAGAAGAAGTACTGCAGATAGACCGCGGGTGGCTGGAATGGCTCCTTCGCGAAAAAGAAAAAAACGACGGCATGGAAGAAGATTGGATTTATACGTTAAAACATTATCTAGGCAAGTAATATTTTGTAAAATGCAAATTCTTTGGATAATTTTAGGAGCGATTGGAGCAGCAGCGGTGGCTTACTTTATTTTAGGACGGAAAAAAGAAACTGGCAGTAATGATACGGGCCTAAACCTTATCCTCACCCAGATAAATGAGCTTTCCCGGACCGTGGACAGCAAAATCGGCGAGTCCCACAAACAAGTCAATGAAAGCTTGAAATTCCACTCCAGCGAATCAAACAAAATCATCCGTGATGTCACCGAACGGCTGACCCGACTAGATGAGACAAACAAGCAAGTCATCTCTTTTGCCGACCAGTTGCAGAGCTTGGAAAACATTTTGAAAAATCCGAAACAGCGCGGAGTTCTTGGCGAATATTTTCTGGAAACAGTTTTGAAAAATGTCCTGCCGAGCGGCAGCTATCAGATGCAATATGAATTTCCGGATAAAACTATCGTGGATGCCGTAGTATTCGTAAAAGATAAAATCATCCCGATAGACTCTAAGTTTTCACTTGAGAACTACAACAGGATGGCGGAAGAAATCAATCCGGCGGATAAGAAGCGCTTGGAGACAATCTTTGTAAATGATTTAAAAAATAGGATAACCGAGACGGCAAAATATATCCAGCCGTCAAAAGGCACTACCGACTTTGCTTTTATGTTCATCCCCCATGAAGCTATATATTATGACCTGCTTACCAACAAAGTCGGTGCCGGAAATATAAATGACAGCGAGAATGAGAACCTTATTCAGCGCGCCGCCGGAAAATACAAAGTCATCATCACATCCCCTACATCCTTCCTCGCTTATCTGCAAACTGTGCTGCAGGGCTTGAAGGCGCTCCAGATAGAGGAATCTGCTAAGGAAATAATCAAAAAAGTGGAAGACCTGGGCAAGCATTTAAAATCTTATGATGAATACCACAACAAGCTCGGGAATGCCTTGGGCACTGTGGTCAACCATTATAATGCTTCAAATAAAGAACTTAAAAAAATAGATAAAGACGTCCTCCGCATAGCCGGCTCCTCGCCGGAGCTAACCCTACTCGAAATAGAAAAACCCAAGTTTGAGGAATAAAAAACAGCCGGACATAATTTGCCGGCTGTATATTTTCATAGGGTTATTTTATCTCCTAATTGCTTTTAAAAGACATGTTCTCGCTCTTTTACTCGTTCCTATGGTAAAAAAGAGAGCAATAAACCCAATGGGATAAAGCACGCCGGTCCAGTCTCCGGACTCATCTTCACTCCCCGACGCAGCGACAGAGGTGGTGATAATGGGTGTGAATTTGAATTCGTCTAACGGCATGGTTGCCGCTTGGGATATTTCTCTCTCTTTCGAGAAAGAACCTGCGAGAACCATTCCTGGTCGCATTGAATCCATCGTCGGTAGTCCGGGAGCAATCTCTTCCTTTGGCTGCACTCCAGGCGGTAGACAGAGCACATCGTCTTCGTACACCTTTTGGAGCATGTTTCCTTCAACTCTGCCCTTCAGGTTCGGATTTACTCCAGACAGTTTTTTATCCCACTTAGAACCAAAAACTTTGCTTAAGTCTTGGCTCTGATGGAGGTGGTAAGCTCGATCGCACCCATCGGCCGTCAAGGGTTCAAAGTTTGTCTGTGCTATTCCTGGCAACGCTGCCAGGAGGAGGACAAACGTGAATAAGAACACAAATTTTTTCATATAGGAGTCTCCATGGAAAAACATTTTCTATATTGAAGGATAGCATATTATACTCTATTTGTCAAGCAAAAGAGCCTTATTTTGTAAGGCTCTTTTGGGTAAAAATATATCTGTGACCTCACGGAGAATCGAACTCCGATTTAATCCTTGAGAAGGATTCGTCCTAGCCGTTAGACGATGAGGCCAATAATTGCAATATAACATAAATAAAAATTGCCTCAAAATGCGAGGCAAGTTGAGGCGATTTTGTGGTGTGAACACCTAGATATTTTTGCTTTAAAAAATAACTTTTATATCTTGGACTAGGTACTTACAACCTTGCAGAGAGAATTCCCTGCAAGTCCTACATGCAAGCAAAGACGGAGATGCTTATATGGCAATTGAAGCGCATATCCCAGCCCAAGACTACCCTCATGTTTACATTAGTAAATACTTTTGTCAACTAAAATCTTTAACCAGTTTTGTGTTAAAATACAGTTATGCCTAAAAAAGCTAAGCGAATCCTCGTTTTTAGTATCGGAGTTGTCTTTATACTACTTGGCCTAGTTGGCTTTGTCTTGCCGTTCCTGCAGGGGTTTCTTTTTGTGGCTATCGGCCTTATTCTTGTGTCTTTTTGCTTTCCGAAGATCCGCCCCTGGATACACAAACATACAAAAAAATATCCCTTTCTGTTTAAAATTATAGAGAGATTTGAAAAGTGGCTTACAAAAATTATCGGAGAAATATAAATCGTACAAACCTATTTCTTGCTTTGCCACTCGGTATCTTGGCGCACTAGTAGTTTACTTTTATTTGCCTGGTCAAGGAGTATCGCCTCAGTCACCCGCTCCATGCGGACTCCCTGCGAACCTTTTATTAAAATTATATCCCCTTTTCTTAGAAAAGTTTTTATAAATTCGGCGGCTTTATTTGAA
>DASYKZ010000005.1:0-46010 GCA_035994985.1 Minisyncoccota bacterium
CATATATTTATTATCTATCTTCTTATTCTTATATTATATCAACAAACGAGGACAGGAACAAATTAATTTGTTCAATGTCTGAGTGAAGTTGATATATGGTAGTCCATATACACCATCTGTCAAGCTTTTTAGGGGTTGACTGGTGTTTCAGAGGCTGGAGGGATACTAGAGTCTGCAGGAGGAGTTTCAGTTTTGATTAATTCAATAATGGTAAAATCTTTCTCTTGGGTTATCTTTAATACTTTTTGCTCGCCGAGGACGGATTTTACTATATACACTTCTCCCTCGGAAGGCGCCGGTATAAGAGAGGCTATGACGACTTTATTGTCTCCGAGGAAAAGTCCGGTACCGAGTGTTTTGTCTTTATCCGCGGTTTCCCCTTTCACAATCAAGCTCACGGTGAGCGGTTTGATGGCTTTTAATTCTTCCATCAGCTTTTTTTGGTCGTCAGACAAAGCGGGAGAAACTACAGTCTTGCTGATAGCAGATGGTACTACTTTTTCGACGGTCTCCCTGACAATCTGATTGATGGGCACTGTTACTGACGATGGCGCTTGCTGCATAAGTGACACTGTGGTTATACCGGTGGCAATAGAAGTGACGAAAGAGAGCAATACTGCTAAAAGTATAAGCTGGGATTTATTTAATTCTTTTATGTCCATTAGCTAATTATACCACCTTTTTAGTTTAAGCAAAATTTCAGATAGGGCTTTTATTACGTGGTCAATCTCTGTTTTAGTCGTCTCTCTGCCTAAAGAAAATCTAATAGAGCCATCCGTTTCTTGTATGCTTGGGTCTATCGCCGATATTACATGTGATGCCTTTCCATCTCCGCTCTTGCAGGCGCTTTTGGCCGAAGCCATTATTCCTTTTGTAGACAGCTCAATTACCAATAAATCGCTCGGGATATTAGGAATAGTGATATTTATATTGTTTGGCAGCCTGTTCCTTAAATCCCCGTTTATTTTTATATCGGGGGCAATTTTTGAAATTTTATTTAGAAAATAGTCACGAAGCTTGGCCAGTCTTTTTACTTCTTTTTCTTTCATTTTTTCGGCTATATCCAAAGCAGCTGCCAGGGCCACGGCTCCTTCTACATTTTCCGTACCTGCCCGGAGTCCCCTTTCCTGGTCTCCCCCAAATATAATTTTAGTAATTGGTGTGAGCTTTTTTACATACAATGCGCCCACGCCTTTTGGCCCGTAAATTTTAGCAGCATTGAAAGACATCATATCGACGCCAAGCTGGGGCATCTGTATTGGTAAATAATTTATTGCTTGGGTCGCATCCGTATGAAATATCGGATAGGTTTTATGTTCTAGGTTAGAGGTTATGGTTTTCTTGAAATGCCTTATTTCTTTTGCAATCTCTTTTATCGGCTGTATCGTCCCGATTTCGTTGTTGGCATACATTACGGAAACCAATACAGTATTTTTTTTAAGGGATTTTTTGATTTTTTTTGGGTCAACGATTCCATTTTCCTCCGCGGGTACATATGTCACTGTAGCTTGTCTGGTTTTTTCCAAATACCGGCACGTTTCCAAAACAGATGCATGCTCTATGTTCGTCGTCACTATATGCAAAGCAGGAGAAAGTTTTGGAATAAGTGGTTGAGCTTTGCTCATCCCCGAGCGATTGAGAAAACTTTGCTTCTGCTTTGCATATACCAGCCCCAAAATAGCCAAGTTATTGCCTTCAGTCGCACCGGATGTGAAAATAATTTCATCGCTATGCGCTTTTAAAATATCCGCAACTTTTTTCCTTGCATTCTCGAGCCTTAGCTTCTCTTTCATACCAAAAGCATGAATTGCGCTTGGGTTTGGGGAACTAAAAAGAGCACTTGAAGCGTAATCCATGTATATATTTCTTGAGATTTTCTTTGATTTCTGATTTGATTTAGGCATTGAAATAGTATATATTGAATTTATATGAATATAAAGCTCGACACTGTTTTCGTAGGCTTTTTTGTTTTAACCGGAATATGTATTGTTCTGGGAGCTATTTGGATTTTTAGTACCGAAAAACGGCTAAAGAGATTTTTTGCCGGTACAAAAGCAAAAGATTTGGAAAGTACAATCGTATCGCTTCAGAATGACATTGTAGAATTAAAAAAAGCGAAGGAAAACGCAGAAAATGAAATCGGAACCATTCAAACAAAGCTTAGAAAAAGCATTCGCGGACTCGAAACGGTACGCTTCAACCCTTTTCCCGACCAAGGCAGCAACCAGAGCTTTGCCATAGGCATGCTAAATGAAGACGGCGACGGCGTGGTGTTTTCGAGCCTATACTCCCGCGACAGAATGAGTGTTTTCGCTAAACCGGTAAAAAACAACAAATCAGAATATGAGCTTACGGTAGAAGAAAAAGAAGCGCTTCAGAAAGCCAAAGTCTAAACAATCCAATATGGAAGAAAATAATAAAAAACAGAATACAAAAGAACGCGCACCGGTAGTAGTAATCATGGGGCATATTGACCATGGCAAGTCTACCCTGCTCGACTACATCAGAAAAACCAATGTCGTAGAAGCCGAGGCCGGAGGCATTACCCAAAGAATTTCCGCATATGAAGTAATGCACAAAGGTGAAAAGGGTGAAGAGAGAAAAATTACTTTTTTAGACACTCCTGGGCATGAAGCCTTTTCAAAAATGCGCGAACGCGGAGCCAAGATAGCAGATATCGCTATATTAGTGGTTTCCGCCGAAGACGGCGTAAAGCCGCAGACAATCGAAGCATGGAAAACTATTGTAGAGAGCGGACTTCCCGCTATCGTCGCCATTAACAAGATAGACCGGCCGGGAGCAAACGTGGAGAAAACAAAAACTGAACTCGCAGAAAATGAAATTTATCTTGAGAACTATGGAGGCAAAATCCCGTATGCAGAAATTTCTGCCAAAGAAGGCACCGGCGTCGACAGCCTTCTGTCGCTGATTGTACTTTTGGCAGAAATGGAAAATTTTACCGGAAATCCCGATGAAAATGCTTCCGGCTTTGTTCTTGAGTCAAACTTAGACCCCAAGCGCGGCATAGAAGCGACTCTCCTCATAAAAAATGGCCAGCTAAAAAATGGCATGACTGTCGTCGTGGAAGACTGCATGTGTTCTACCCGCATTATGGAAAATTTCCTCGGCAAAATGATAAAAGAAGCCGGAATTTCTTCTCCGGTACGAATTGTAGGCTTTGATAAGATGCCTAGAGTAGGGGCTGAATTTAAAGCCTTTGATAAAAAGAAGGACGCCGAAGAATCGGCAAAAACTTGGAAAACCAAAGAAGAAAGCCCTGCCCGCAATGCTTCCAGTATAGCTGGTGCAGGCGGGGGGGGGAAAATAATCCCGATAATGCTGAAAGCCGATGTGGCGGGGTCGCTCGAAGCTATTGAAAAAGAAATCGCCAAGATAGAGCACGAAGCGGCGGAATTCAAAATCATAGCCAAGGGCGTGGGACCTATCACTTTATCTGACATAAAAAGCCTGTCTACGGGGGGAGATATGCTGGTGATTGGATTTAATGTAAAGACGGATAAAAGCGCCGTCGAAGAAGCGGAAAGAAGGGGCGTGACTATTTCTCAATTTGAAATCATCTACAAGATGACCGAATGGCTGGAAGAGCAGATGGAGAAATTGCGGCCGAAGATAGAAACAATAGAGACGACAGGCAGGGCAAAAATCATCCGGGCTTTCAGCCGCACTAAGGAAAGGCAGATAGTAGGGGGGAAAGTGACGGAAGGACAGATAAATCTAAACAGCACGGTAAAAATAATGCGAAGGGACTTTGAAATAGGCAGAGGTAAAATTGTAAATCTGGAGACAGGAAAAGTAAAAACTAGCATGGTGCCTGAAGGAACAGAATTCGGAATGATGGTGGAATCAAAAATAGAAATCGTCGCCGGAGACGCCCTTGAATCTTTTTCCATAATGCAAAAATAAAGTAATGGAAAGAAATGAAAAGTTTGCGAATAGGATAAAGGAATTGGCTGCAGAGTTTTTGATGCGTGAAGGCAATCGGACTTCCCTTATCAATGTCATCCATGCAAACTGCTCGCCGGATATGAAGCGGGCGACTATTTATATCACCGTCCTGCCTATAGACAAGGAAAAAACAGCGCTCGAATTCGCAAAAAGAAAAAGGCCGGAATTGCGCCAATTCCTGAAAAAGAATATGCCGGTAAAAATCATTCCTTTTATTGATATTGCCATAGACCTCGGAGAAAAAAACAGGCAAAAGATTGACGAGTTGCTTCGGATAAAATAATTAGATAAAATATCTAATAGAATATGTTGATTCTTGCCAAACAGAGAGGGTTTGCAACTTTGGAGATACTTATAGCTTTTACCGTGGTTACTTTATGCATCGGGGCGGTTATTTTGCTCGTGTTTAGCAACCAATCTCTAGCTATAGACTCACAGACAAACATTGAAGCAATCTCTAAAGCTGGAAAGATGCTGGAGGATGCCCGGGCGTTATCAAAACAGGATTTTTATTCAGTCGTCTCGATTCCGGCAATAAACGACAACATCTATCAAAAAACTCTAAGCGTAGAAGATTTAGATTCCTATACTAAAAGAATTACTTCAAAAATTTCTTGGCCACTTATTGGCGGACGGAACCCGTCGGTTGAATTTACCACACTTGTCACAAACATTCATAATCTTTGCAGCCAAACATTATCAGGCGACTGGACAAATCCTAAAATAATAAATACTGCAAAAATTGATATCGACTCTGCTGCGAGCCTGACCGACGTCGCGGCTCTAAGCGGATACGCCTATATCACCGGAGATTCTTCGACTCAAAGCAAGAATGATTTTTATGTGGTCAATACTTCAAACCCTGTCTTGCCGTCTCTGGTAGGCAGCCTAAATACAGGTCCGGGTCTTAATTCTGTCAGCGTATCGAGCAACTATGCGTACGTGGCAAATGGAAGCATCAATGCCCAGCTCCAGGTCATCGACATAACTGCGAAAAATAGCCCGACTCTTTATAAAAATTTTAAGTTGCCCATGATAGACTCTGATGCAGGAACTGTGGGTTATAGTATTTTATATCATAGTGGCAAAGTATATATGGGCACAAAGAAAAACGGCAAGGCGGGTTTTCATATAATTGATGTCAGCGACCTTTCAAATATACATGAAGTCGGCTATTTGGAAGTTAATAATACGATTAATCAAATACAAGTGATTGGAAATTACGCCTACCTTGCGAGCGATGACAGCGCGCAGGAGCTCAGGGTTTTAAATATATCTACGCCGGCAAACATCCTCGGCGCGACTATATACAACGCACCAAACACTTCCGGATTCGGCTTTGGGAAAAGCTTGGCTATCTATGGAAATACTTTGTTTTTAGGCAGAACTTTCGACGCGAATGCCAATAACAAAGAGCTGCATGTTATAAATATCAGCGATATTACGGCAAATCCCCTCCCCTCGACGCTTTCACAGAAAATGAGCGAGAGTGTAAATGCCGTATTCGTAAAAAGCAGCCTTGTCTTCATGGCTACTAATTCTAAATTCCAAGTCCGTAAAACTTCTGACTTAAGTTTATACGGAACGCTATCCTTGCCCGCTAGCCCGCCCGCCATGGATTGCTCCGGAGATTATTTCTATATGGGAGTGCTGGGAGATGGCGTTGCCGTCAATAAAGATGTCTTAAAAATTATTAGTTCCAGTCCATAGACATGAGCAAGGGAGTTACTTTAATAGAAGTAGTGATATACATAGCCTTATTTTCCTTACTCATGGGAACCGCTTTTCTCTCTGCCTATGACATTCTTGAGAGTTCAGGAAAACTAGCCGTAAAAAATAATACCTCCGAAGAAGCAAATTTTGTACTCCGAAAAATTGACTGGGCCATGACAGGAGTATCCAGCTTTACCAATACGCCAAATACTCTTCACGTGAATAAATACGACGGAAATCAAATCGATATAAAGCTCGTCGGAACAAAAATAAAATTGACAGAAAACTCAGGAACCACAGCGACGAGCGATTTTATAACTACCGGCAACATCTCTGTCAGCAGCTTGCAGTTTACGGCAATTGCCGGCACACCTAAAGGCATTACTGCGGCTGCCATCATAGATGGAATCAATTTTAGTATTACTAAGTATATGCGCAAATGAAAAACAATTCCGGGTTTATCGCATTAATATCGGCAATTATTATTTCCGCTGTTCTTTTGCTGGTTGTAGTCAATGGAAGCTTCAGTAATTTTTACAGCCGTTCCAACATATTGGATTTTGAGCTCAAGCAAAAAAGCTCTGCTTTGGCGGAAGCCTGCGTGGACAGCGCTGTTTTAAAGCTTGCAAACAGCCCAGTTTACACCGGAAATGAAACTATAAGTGTTTCTGGAAATGATACTTGCTTCATAGGCGCAATCAATCCATCTGCTGACCCTATAGCCATATTTACCAAGGCATCTGTCCAAAACAGAGTTACGAACCTAGATATAAAAGTAAAAAAATCTGATTTATCAATAATTTCCTGGGAAGAGATATAAAAATCATTACACATAGCAAAAATTACAGATAAAAAGGTCGAATTATAAGTTAATATTAAAGATTTATGAAAAGAAATTATAAAAAAGGTTTTACCCTGATAGAAATTTTAATCGTAATCGGCATCATTGCTGTTTTGGCAACGATTGTCATCGTGGCTATAAATCCCGCAAAGCAGTTTGCGCAGGCGAGAAATACCCAACGCGAGTCCAATGTGAATACGCTACTCAATGCCATCGGGCAAAATATCGTAGACAATAAAGGAGTGCCTATTTCCGCAACTTCATGTACAGGAATTACTAATGCACCAGATGCAACTACTAGGAACATAGGTACTGGAGTAGCCCAAGTCAATTTAAATTGCTTGGTGCCTACGTATATCCCTTCGGCTCTGCCTATGGACCCAAATGATGGCAACGCGGCAGATTCAAAGTACACTGTCACTTATACTTTGAGCCGCTACACTATATGCTCTCCCGAACATGCGGAGACGGCAATTCCCGGCAGCACTGCTTTTTGTTTGACGAGGTAAGCAAAGAATTTTAAAAAAGCCCCCAAGTGGGGCTTTTTTATTTAAAGTATTCCGGAGTGTTGATAGACATCCAGTCCAGAAGCTCCCGGGCGACGGAGGAGGCGCTGGCGCTTCCTTTTGGCCCAGATTCCATCATAATGACGAATGCGTATTTAGGATTTTCATATGGATAGAAGCCCATCACCCACGAGTTTAAGCGGTCTTTAGCGACTCCGAGCTGGGCAGTACCCGTCTTCACGGCGACTTGGACATATGGCACATTGAGCGATGTGGCCGTGCCGGTAGTCACTGCGCTTCTCATGCCTTGGTGCACCACGTCGAAATATTCTTTTTTCAGGTCTATGGCTATGAACTGGTTTTCTTTGGCTGTGTCTCCCAATATGAAATGCGGAGTGAGAAGCCGCCCATAGTTTGCAATAGCTGCATCTGCGCGCACCATTTCCATCGGAGTGACTTGAAATCCATATTGGCCAATCGCAGTATGGTATGTGTCTCCAATGCGCCAAGGGTCGCCTTTGAAATTTTTCAATTTCCACTCCGGGCTTGGGATAGTGCCTCCTTTTTCGTCCGGAAGATCCACTCCCGTCGTTTCTCCAATGCCAAACATTTTCGCGTATTTCCCGATGTTGGCAATGCCGATTCCTTTTTGCCCCTCAAATCCTCCGCCAATTGTATAAAAATAAACGTCTGAAGAAACGGCGATGGCTTCGGCCATATTTGTCCAGCCGTTTGCCCTCCAGTCTTTGAAAACTGTTTCTTTGGTTTTGTCGTAGGGATTTGGAATAGATATAGAGCCGGTTGAAAGTATTTTTTTAGACGGGTCGATTACCCCTTCATTCAAGGCGCCGAGCGCAAAAAATGGCTTGACGATAGACCCCGGAGTGTACAGGCCGGAAATATCCCTGTCCAGGAAGAATTTTCTTTTATCTGTGATGTACTGGTTTATCTCTGCTTTATCAGTTCCCAAGGAAAGAACTTCAGAATTATATTCCGGAAAACTGGTGGAAGTTATTATCTCGCCGTTCCGGACGTCCATTATTATTCCCGCGCCGCCGGCAAACGAGCCGCTTTCTGCCAGATTTTTAATAAAAGTAAACAACTGCATCTGGACTCTGGAGTCAATAGTCGTCACCAGGTCAGGACCCTGCTTTGGGGCATTGACGATATTTTCCGAATATATTTCCCCCGTTGCCGTCTTTTCTATCATCTTTGAGCCGTTTTCGCCTTGTATCCTGTCATTATATTGTTTTTCAAGGCCGTCCTTGCCGATAAAATCTTCCTGCCAATAGTTTCCTGTCGTGTCCTGTTTTGGATAGCTGACATATCCAAGCAAATGTGAAAATCCCGGCGAGAGATACGAGCGCACTAAGGACATATTTTCTGAATTCTCTAAATCTGTTTTTTTGTTCCAGGCGAGTTCTTTCTTGTTGCGGTCGTAGATTATTCCCCTGTTGGCAAAAAGTATATTTTTCTCCAGTATATTATTTTCACTTCTTTCAAAATATGAGTCCCCTTTGCTTGCCTGCAGGTAGACGAGGCGGCCGCCAAATACTAAAATGGTCGCTAAGAAAAAACTGGAAAGAAAAACAATCGTCCTTTGTGAAATCGGTTTTTCTATCCGGCCCTCAAATTGCTGCCGGTCAAAATTTTGCAAATTTTTTGAATCCAGAAAAATCTCATCCGGTTCTACGAGAGGGCTTCTTTTATTTTTTCTGTAATTTTTTAATATTCTTCGTATCATCCTAAATTATTTTTTAATTATAAAACTTAAGCTTCTTTTTTAAAAATTCTATAAGGAAGAAAAATGGTATAGCTATAATAACAGAAATAAAGACTATTCCAAAAAATCTAGCCTCCTCGGTGCCATATAGCACATCTGATAAAAGGAGCATAAAGAGAGCCTCTCCGAAATAGCTGAAATATACCATGCCGGTTAAGGACAGGATAACAGTAACCCAAAAAGGCATAAAAAGCACTGAAAAGAGCAGTGCCACTCCAGCCAAAATCCGTATGATTAACGGTGAATTTTGCGAACGTGCCATTACCCTATACTACACTCTTAGAAGAACTTTCGCCACAGATAGCGGAGAACCAAAAAAACCAAAATGATTACGAGCGGATAGAAAATATACGGACTATTGAAATAATTCGACCTGAAAGATTCCAGCGTGTCTATCGTATAATTTATGCCCTTGGAAACAAAAGTCGGAGTATGGTCTTGGACAATTTTTTCAATATTATTCGCGGAAGAATCCTCGGCAGGAGCGGCCTTTTCCTCGGCAACCGGCTTGGTTTCGACGACTGCCTTGGCGGTAGTAGTTTTGGTTTTAGGGATGCTCGTAGCCATACGTATTTATTTTACCATTTTTGAAGCCAAACCGGTATAGTTTTCTGGAGTGATTTTCAACAGTTCTTTTTTAATTTTATCGCTTACATCCAAATCATTAATGAAAATATGGATGTCCCCAAGAGTAATTTGCTTGCCGCGGGAAAGCTCTTTTAGTTTTTCATATGGCATGGGTATGCCTTCCCGGCGGAGAATAGTTTGAATAGCTTCAGTGATGACTTCAGGATGATTGTTTAAATCTTCTTTTATTTTTGCTTCGTTTACTTTTATCTTACTCAAGCCTTTTAAAAGGGATATGTACGCCAAATATGAATGCCCAAAAGCCGTACCAAACGAACGCTCGACTGTGGAATCTGAAAGGTCGCGCTGCAAGCGGGAAATCGGAAGCTTGCGGGCAAAAAATTCAAAAAGCGCGTTTGCAAGGCCGAGGTTTCCCTCGCTATTTTCAAAATCAATCGGGTTTATTTTGTGCGGCATTGTGGACGAACCAGTTTCCCCTCGTTTTGGTATCTGCCCCACCCACTCATCGGAAATATATCTCCAGATATCTTGATTGAAATCTAGCAGAATTGTGTTTATCCTGCGAACGGTGTCAAATATTGCCACATAGCTGTCATGGCATTCTATCTGCGTAGTAACCGCATTCATTTTTAGTTGCTGACTTCTACCCCTGTTAAAGCTCTCAATGAATCTTTTACTAAATATATTCCAGTCCGCTTTCGGGTATGCCACATGGTGGGCATTATAGTTGCCCGTAGCGCCATTCAATTTGGCTTCTATTTTAATACTTTTCAAGCCTTCCAGCCTTTTTTCCAAGCGTAAGCTGTACACCCGCATTTCCTTGCCAAACGTAGTCGGGCTTGCGGACTGCCCGTGAGTACGGGCGAGCATCGGCAAATTCTTATATTTTTTTGTGAGAGTATTTAATTCGGAGATTATTTTTGAGATTGCGGGTATCATCACCCTGTCTAATGAATCTGAAAGCATGAGCGCATAGGCAATATTGTTTGTATCTTCAGATGTAAGTGCGAAATGAATCCATTCAGTGCAGTCTTTGAGGGTTGTTTTTGCAAGCTTTCCCTTTATGAAATATTCGACTGCTTTCAGATCGTGATTGGTGATGTTTTCAATCTCTTTTATTTTTTCAAAATCCTGTCCGGAAAGCTTATGCAAGCTTCGGATTTTCTTGACTTCTTCTGCTGTAAATTTTCTTAAAGCTACTTTTCTGGACGCCGACAACGCTATCAAGTATTCTCCTTCTATCAGAATGCGATAGCTCATAAAAGCTTGCTCGGAAAAATACGGAGAGAGCTCTCTGGTCTTTTCAAAGTATCTTCCGTCTAGTGGGTTTATAGCGTCTTTTATCATAATTATATTTGGTATTTAATAAGATTATTTTCTATTCGCTTGGATATATCCCCCGTTTCCATCTGGAATTTTGTTCCCGTAATTTGCTCAAATATTTGGATATATCTCTTTGATAATTCTTCTACCATCTCTCTTGGAGCTTCGGGCATGATTTCGTCTTTGTATGGGTCACAATTTTCCTTGAACCACAACCTTAAAAATTCTTTGTCGAAATTCTGCGGTTCCAGCCCCTCGTCTATCCGCGCCTGATAAGAATTTACCTGCCAGTATCTGGAAGAATCTGGCGTATGAATTTCATCTATGAGTATTACTTCGCCCTTGTCCGTGAGCCCAAATTCATATTTTGTGTCTACTAAAATCAAGCCTTTTTGCAAAGCAATTTCTTGCCCTCGAGCGAACAACTTTAAAGCTATATCAGAAATTTCCTGCCATACTTCCGGCGTCATCATTTTCTCTTCTAAAATGACCTTGCTCGTAAGCGGCTGGTCGTGCGCTTCAAATTTTGTAGTGGGGGTGAGTACAGGTGTGTCTAATTTTTGATTTTTCTTCATACCCTCCGGTAAGATAAAATCCCCGAAATCTCTTTGCCCTTTTTGATAAAGCGTCCAAAGTGCCGTATCCGTGACCCCGGTAATATAACCCCGCACTATCATTTCTACCGGCAGGACCGTGCATTTTTTTGCTATGACTACATTTGGATCCGGATTTTCTACGACATGATTTTGGACTATATCTTTTGTATTTTCAAACCAAAAATTGCTGACTTGCGTAAGCACCTGCCCCTTACAGGGTATCAAGGCCAAGTTCCGGTCGAAAGCGGAATACCTGTCGGTAGATATCAGAATAATTTTACCATCTTGGACATATACATCCCGTACTTTGCCGGTATACTTTTTTCCGAGATTATTAAAATTTGTCGATTCTAAAATGTTCATCTAAGTATAAATAATTTTCTTGCCAACGTTTAATTTTGAATTTATGGAGATTTGGGGCTTTTTTTCTTTCGTAACCTTACCCACAATCTTTGCTTTGATATCGAAATCTTTTGCTCTCTTGATTGCATGCTTGGCGTCTTTTTCATTTACGATGAGCAGCATTCCCTGCCCTCCATTCCACACTTCGTAAAATTCTTCGTCTTTAAGTCCGCGCCACTTGGCACATTCTAGCATAATTTTTGGCGGCTCCCATAATTGAGAAAGCTCAGCTGAAAGCCCTTTTCTAAAAAGAACATCTTTACCAAGTTTTTCCCTAAAAGCTCCGCCGGACAAGTGGACCACAGAGTGGATATTGATTTCCGGTTTAAAACTTTTCTGTAATTTTTTTGGAAACCAGCCATGAAGCGTGTTTATATACATATCATAAAGCACCGAAGGAGTGGCTGCCTGTTTTATACTTTGCTTTGCTTTTGGATTTTTATACCACTCTTTACCGAATTTTTCTCTTAGCGCTTTGCGAACAGAGCTGATGCCGTTTGAACGGAAGCCGTTTTCCTTTAACCCGATAATTACCTGTCCTGCCTTTAACCCTTTTCCCGTAATCATCTTGTCTTTATGGTATGCGCCAATCATCGTGCCGGACCAATTTAATTTGGTTTTTGAGTTTTTAATTTCTGAGCCTATAGCGTCCCCCATCTGTGCAGTCTCCCCCTTCAGCACGACAATTTTTCCGGATTTGGCGACATCGCCCAATCCGGAGATTGCGCTTTTATATGTCTTGCTCACTTTATCTCCGGAATTCCCTACGGATGTAATATCAAACACATTTATGAAAACGAGCGGCACTCCGCCAAAACGGGTAATATCGCTCGCAGTCATGGCTATGATGTCGTAGGCGGCATTTTTGTGGGTCTTCGCTGCATCTATCAATATTCCCTTGGTGCCAAGGCCATCGGTAGAAGCTTCTATGAAATATCCTTTTGGCAGATTTTTTAACGTAAAAGGGCGAGGGCCGCGAAAACTGCCTCCCGATAAATCATGAACTACAACATATGGAGAATTATTGTAGCTTTTTTTGCAGACAGAACCGGCAAATGAGCTAAATGAGGATTCTTCTTCCACATCAACTCCATCCTGCGAATAAATTTTCTTTTTTGTTAGCTTGCTCATAATTATTTTGTTTGCATATATTTCATGCCTACCGCTTTGAAAATCTCATCAAAATTTATTAAAACTGTTTTCTTTCCTTTCAGAAAAAATACCATGATGTGAAAAGAAGTATTTGGCAATAATGGAAGTTTTTTAGATCCCGCCCTAAATTCTAGCGTAAAAGCCATTGTCGGCAAGATTTTAAATCTTGCTTTAGAATTTATAAATATTCTTTTTTTCCGTATCAAATTTTTTACGTTTTTGAAATTCTTGCGGGAGAGAATTGAGAGTTCTGTTTCTGTTGGATCTTCATAGCTCCATGGAATAGCATGGCCTAAGTTGTCTCCTACGTTTTTATTGTATTTTTGCAAAATAATCTGAGTTTTTTTCACACCATATTTTTTGAGAAGCATATTATATTGCTTATATAATTCTCTAAACTCCATGCCAACTTTTGCAAATTTTCCCAGTTCATCTAAAATTTTCACACAATTTTTGAAATGCGTTTGGATAGTTTTATCATTACCCGTATAAAGCGAAATTCCAAAGTCGCCTATCATACCTGTGCTGATATTTACTGGGGAAACATAAAAGGTGGCAGTGCCCGCTTCTCTCTTAAAAACATATTTATTTTTGGGCCATTTTTCCTTTATTCTCAAGGTACCAAAAGAAAGTCTTTTAAAATCTTTATTATATCCGAACAAGGCTGCTATCCCAAAAGGAGGAGGACTGTAGTAACCTTCTTTGTAAACTTTTTTACCGTCTAGTACTTTTAATTTTAGCTTATCTCTAAATTTAGTTTCCGATATGTTTTTATTTCTTAATAAAATTTCAGCTATAGATTTTGCTGTTTTTTCTCTAAGATTTTTACTTATAAAAATACGTTCTTCTACGGAATCCATGAATTTATTTTCCTAAATATTTCTTGTATCCTATTTTTTCTAATTTCTCTGCTTTTATGGTCACCATCCTATTTAAATCTTCTGCATATTTTTCAATCTTCTTCTGAATTTTTTCATCAGACGTACCGACGATTCTTGCCGCCAAGAGTCCCGCATTTTTCGCTCCATCGATTGCCACTGTTGCCACGGGAATCCCTGCGGGCATTTGAGTCATAGAGAGTAAGGAATCAAGTCCTTCCATACTTTTTAATTTTCGTGGAACACCTATGACAGGAAGTGTTGTGTATGATGCGACCATTCCTGGTAAATGTGCTGCTCCTCCAGTACATGCAATTATCACTTTCAGCCCACGAGATGCCGCACTTTTCCCGTACTCTGCCATCCGCTCGGGAGTTCTATGAGCAGAAACCAAAGTTAATTCAAAAGGAATATTAAATTCTTCTAGCACTTTTGCCGCCTCCTGCATAAGCGCTAAGTCTGAATCCGAACCCATAATAATTCCCACTTTTGTATCTTTTTTCATATAGAGATTAATTTTTTAGCTTTTAATGCTTTTTTTTCTGCTTCTTTTACAGTTTTTCCGAGCACTGTGACATGCCCCATCTTGCGCTCTTTTCTTGTTTCCATCTTACCATATATATGTATATTGACACCACTTATAGATTTTGCCTTTTCTCCTCCTTTAAATTTTGCCTTACCCTTGCGATTTCCAAGAATATTTATCATGACTGCTGCCTTGGATTTGGTTTTCGGCTTGGCAAGCGGCAAACCCGTGATAGCCCGTATCTGCTGTTCAAATTGCGAAGCTGAATATGCTTCTATGGTATGGTGTCCGGAGTTGTGTACCCGCGGGGCGATTTCGTTCACCAGAATATTTCCGTCCTTTTGTAAAAACATTTCTATGGCAAATACCCCTACTCCTCCAAGGGCTTCTAAAACTTTCTTGGCCAGCTTGTTTGCCTGTAATTTTGTTTTGAGCGGTATATCAGCCGGTGAGCGGACGATGTGGCAAATATTATTTTTGTGAATTGTCTCCACCACATCAAAAGAGTAAATAGTATTAAATTTGTCTCGGGCGGAAACCACGGCCAGCTCTTTTTGAAATGGCACAAATTTTTCTGCATACAGTGTGCTTTTTGTTAATTTAACAAAAGCTTTTTTAATGTCTGACCTTTTTCGAACCACATAGTTCCCTCTGCCATCATAGGCATCAAACCTAGCTTTTAGTAAAAATGGGTAGCCGAAAAGCTTACCTCCTTTGCCTTGTTTTATGGCATCTTCTTGATTTTTTATAAGCGCAAAGTCTGCGACGGGTATGCCGTGATTTCTCAGGAAAACTTTTTGCTGAAATTTATCTTTAATAATTTTTAAAATCTTCGGGCTTGGGTTTACCGGTTTGCCTTTTTTTGCAATCTCCGCCAAGGTTTTGTTATCCGCACTTTCAATTTCGAAAGTCAAAAAGTCTGAAACTTTGGCGAGTTCTAAAATTTTTTTCCTGTCTTTAAAACCTCCTATTATCTGCCTATCTGCCACCTGCCCTGCCGAGGAATGGGCAATTGGGTCGAGAACTACAACTCTGAACCCAAGCCTGTGCGCAGCGTCAGTGAGCATCCTGCCCAATTGTCCCCCGCCCACTATGCCTATAGTTTTCTGTTTCATCAGAGCAGTATATCAAAAAAATAACAGAAAAAGCCACAGAAACTGGGTGTGACCGTTTCTGGGGCTTTGATTAAAACCATTAATCCCCTGGGTGGTAAAACTTACCTGCATAACTTATTCAGAGCGGTTGAAAGCTCAAGTAATGCTCTTAGTGTGAGGTCGCCTTTTCTTCGATCTTCCCAAATTTGTTCGTTGCGTAAATGCTGCTCAGAACCTTTTTGCTCGATTTCGTAGGTACCTCCAATACCTCCGCCTAACGGCTCAAGAACTACTAATCCTTCGCTCTCGATTTGAGCCGCAAGAATTTTTCGGATTGCTGACACCGTTTTGTTTTTTCCTCTGGGAAACTCGCAACTTTCTAGCCTATTCCCTGAAGAATCTTTTATGGTGATCATCTCAATGACCTTATTGGCATTATGAATCGACCAAAACTGTACTGTATATCCAGGTGAAAGTTTTATCATTTTTTACTCCTTTTATGTCGATTTACTATTTTAGAAATATTTACTTTTGAGTAAAAATGACCTCAAAAAATATCTCAGTTCCCAATAAGATTAACACAAAAATATAATTTCGTCAATGTTTTAATGCTTAAAATGCCTAAAGCCTGTGGTAACCATTGCCATACCTAAGCTATCAGCCATGTCTATGGATGCTTGGTCGTTCTTTGAGCCTCCGGGGTGGATGACGGCGCTTACTCCCTCTTTGCCGGCTACTTCCACGCAATCAGGGAATGGAAAAAATGCTTCAGAGGAAAGCACTGAACCTTTTAGGTCAAAGCCAAAACGCTTTGCCTTGTCTATCGCTTGGTTGAGCGCATCTATGCGGGATGTCTGCCCGCAGCCCATTGTGATGAGTGTGCCGTCTTTTACAAGAGCGACAGAGTTTGATTTTAAATGCTTAGTGGCGACTGAGGCAATGAGTAAGTCTTTTGCTTCCTGCTCCGTTGGCGCACGCTTGGTGATAGCTTTTAAATCTAGTAATGTTTCTACTTGCGTGTCTGTGTCTTGGGAAAGGATGCCATTGAAACAAGTTCTAATTTGTTTTTGAGGAAGATTAAAATAATTTTTCCCCGCCTGCATCAGCTGTGCTGAAGGCATTGCGGGCAGGCATTTTAAAATTCGGCAATCTTTTTTCGTCATCAAGATATCAAGTGCTTCCTGCGAGAAATCCGGAGCGATGATGACTTCTATGAAAAGTTTTTGTTCTTTGATTAGGTTCGCGATATCTGCTTCTATGGTTCTATTAGCGGCGAGTATTCCCCCAAAAGCGGAAACGGGGTCGGCATTGTATGCAGCTTGGTAAGCTTCAAATAAATTTTCCTTTACTGACAGTCCGCAGGCATTCATATGCTTGATGATGGCAAATGCCGGCTCTTTGAAATCATACACTGTCGCTATCGCCGCTTCTGTATCTATGAGGTTGTTGTAAGAAAGTTCTTTGCCGTTTAGCTGGATGAAACTATCTTCCAAGTTTCCGATGAATTCTGCGCCCTGGTGCGGATTTTCTCCGTAGCGTAACTTCGTTGCTTGGAAATATCCGGCGATAACGCTGTCATACATGCTGGTGACTGCAAATGCGCTGCCCGCAAATTTCTTCCGTTCTTCTAATGTCGTTTCGATTCCCTTTCTTAAAATTTGTAAAAACGCCTGGTATTGATGCTTTGAAGGAATAACCACGACATCATTGAAATTTTTCGCTGCCGCGCGAATGAGGGATATTCCCCCGATATCAATTTTTTCTATTATCTCCTCCGCACTCCCGCCAGCCGCTAGAGTTTCCTCAAAGGGATACAAGTCTACAATTACTAAATCAATATCTTCTATCTTATTCTCTGCTTTTTCTTTCTGGTCTTCCGTATTCCCCCGGCGGTTTAAAATACCGCCAAAAATTTGCGGTTGCAGGGTCTTTACCCTGCCTCCAAACACGCTTGGAAAGCCAGTCATGGCTTCTACTTCTGTCACGGGGATATCTAGCTTGCGGATAAATTCCGCCGTACCACCCGTGGAAATGATTTTTATACCATATTTATGTAGAAGCTTTACAATATCATCAAGCCCGTCTTTGTTGAAAACTGAAATAAGGGTTGACTTAATTTGTTTGTTCATGAAAATATATTAGCACAACATTGCTTAAAATAAAAAACTAGTCATTGCCCCAAAGCTTGTTCATATATTCTTCAGATAGCGCTTTTTTAAATAGATTTAGCTGGTCTCTACATAATCCATTCTTTCCATCACCTTTAAACCAGAAATCTGCCATCTGTAGAGATTTTATAAGTATTCCTTTTTGGAAGTCTTTCTTCGTCACAGGTAATATTTTTTGCAATTCATAGATATATTTTTCTTGCCAAGGTATATTTTTCCACATATGAATAAAGCAGACTGCAGCTACATTTTCTAAATAATCAATTATATAAAATGGACTATGCGGATTTTTTATCTCCCAGTCTATCAAAACAATTTTTTTCTCCGGACTACGTATAAAATTACGCGGATAAAAATCTCCATTGTTAAATATCATAGTTGATACATAAGGCTTCTTTAATAATTCTACCACTCTTTCTGCATCTTCTTTTTTTAATAAATCTGCGTCTAGGAATTTTCTTAACTGTATATCTAATTCAGAAAGATAGATGGATTGCTGGAACATAATATCAGGTATATTTTTTATATTCTTATTTTTAATGATATCAGATATATTTACTTTTACTAAATCTTTTAAGATTTGTGGCACCTCAGAAGCTAAATCAATATCAAGAAGAGAACCTGCGGTAAATTTATCCCATAGGTTATTAAAAATTTGCCCTTCGTAAAAAGGCAGAGTTATGGTGTTTGTATTTGTATTAATTGAAATCAATTTTGGCAAAATGAGAATAGAGAAAGATTTATTGTACTCATCAGCAATTTGGTTTAATATTTCTTTATATAAAGTTATTTCTCCCGGACGTGCTTTTTTAGTGTATGTATTCATCAGTTTTTCTATTCAAACTCTGTCGTAGCGGGAGGTTTTGGCGTCATATCGAAAAACACTCTTACGATATTTTTACTCTTAGTCAGAGCGCTGGTTATTTCATCTATTACTTCTCTTGGAAAGTGGTAGCCTTTTGCCGTCATGAAATCCACAGTCTGTACGGCACGGATAGCCAGCGAATGACCATACACGCGCTCGTCCCCCTTTACCCCTACAGAGTTTATTCCTAGGAGAGCGACAATGAGCTGGGAAATATCTTTCTGCAGATTGTGCTTCTTTATTATCTCCGTTACTGTCCTGTCTGCGTCCCGTACAAGCTCAATGTTTTCTTTGGAAACTGGTGTACCGACTATCCGCAAATAAAGCCCCGGTCCTGGAAAAGGATTCCTGTCATACACAGCACTTGGAAGATTTATCGCTCGGGCAAGCTCGCGGACTTCATATTTGAATAAATTCCTAAATGGATGAAGGTCTTCCACCCCAAAAGTGAGCCCCACATTGTGGTGGGTCTTTATCATCGCAGACTCGCCTATTTTCCCGGACTCAATTATATCCGTCGCCAAAGTTCCCTGGACGATAAATCCGGCATTATGCTTAGCAATTTGTTCTTCAAAAATTCGCTGGTATACTTTGCGGAATTTCCCACGCTTCTCTTCTCCGTCTATCGTCGTACCGATATTTTTTATAAATTCTTCCTCCGCTTCAATAATTATTAAATTTTTTACACCCGCGCTCTTTGTGTTTTCCTTGAGCTCTATTATTTCATCCTTGCGAAGCCCTCCCGTGTCTATGGCTATGCAGATGAGCCTGTCACCCAAGACTGGAGCGAGCACAGCAGCTAAAGTGGTAGAATCCACTCCCCCTGATACGCCCAAAATTACATTTTTCTTCTGTGTTTCTTTATCGTTACTTTCATTTACCGTATCCAGAACTTCTTTTTGAATTTGTTTGATTAAATCTTCCGGATTCCAATCTGCCTTGCAATCCGCCATAGTCAAAAAGTTTTGCAATATTTTTTTTCCCTCCTTTGTATTTGTAACTTCGGGGTGGAATTGAATTGCCATCACACGATTGTTCGCATCAGTCGTTGCGGACATACCGCCACCGGATGTGCCAATTGTTTTAAAACCATCCGGAAGAGTCGTCACTGTGTCGCCATGACTTGCCCACACTTCTGTATTTTTGGAAACGCCTTCAAAAAGCGGATGCGTAGTATCAAGTTTTGCTTGTGCCGGACCGTATTCTCTGTGTTCATGTGGCCTATCTACAACTCCGCCCATATTATGGGCGAAAAGCTGCATGCCATAGCAAATTCCCAAGATGAAATATTTTTTACCGCTTATGTCCAGTGATTCTGGGAAAGTCGGTGCGCCATCATCATGTACGCTCCAGTTGCTACCGGACAAAATAACTGCTTTAGGATTGTTGCCTTTGAGCCATGTGTCAGCTTTATTTGGCGGCAATATCAAACTCCGCACTCCAAGCTCGCGCAAAGTCCTTCCAATGACAAGAGTATACTGCGAACCGTAATCAATTATCAGAATTTGTATGTCTTCCATAATATGCTATTATACACGATATATTATGCTTTCCAAAACCAACAAAAAAACCAGAGAGAATTTTAAAGAAGGCCTTACCTATGATGATGTTCTTCTCGTGCCTCAGTACTCTGAAGTCTTGCCCCGCGACGTGGACATATCATCCCAGCTCACTAAAAAAATAAAGCTCAACACGCCAATAGTCTCAGCAGCCATGGATACTGTCACTGAGGCAGCCATGGCCATAGCCATGGCTGAAGTGGGCGGCATAGGCATACTGCATAAAAATATGAGCATAGCCGAACAGGCGGAGCAGGTGCGCAAAGTAAAACGTTCCGAATCCGGAATGATTCACGACCCTATTACCCTGCACCCTGATGCGCTCTTGAGCGAGGCATCAAAAATAATGGCTGAACACAAAATAGGAGGCATCCCTATCGTAGATAAAAATATGGTACTCGTTGGAATCCTTACCAATCGTGATTTGCGCTTCCAGAAAAATCTGGAAATTCCCGTAAGTGATGTAATGACTAATAAAAATCTTATAACCGGCAGCATTGGCACAGATTTGGGTGCTGCAGAAAAAATACTTACGAAAAGCAAAGTTGAAAAGCTTCCCCTTGTAGACAAGCAAAACAAGCTCATCGGACTCATTACCTATAAAGATATAATGAAAGTAAAATCCCGGCCGGACTCTTGCCGGGACAATTTGGGACGCTTGCGCGTGGGCGCCGCAGTCGGCGTCGGCCCGGATACGCCGGAGCGGGTAAAAGCGCTGGTGCAAAACGGAGTGGACGCCATTGTCATAGATACCGCGCATGGCCACTCTAAAGGAGTAATCGATATGCTGAAGAAAATTAAAAAAGCTTTTCCAAAGCTCGAAGTCATCGTCGGAAACATTGCCACAGCGGAAGCCGCAAAAGATCTGGTCAAAGCCGGAGCAGACGCAGTAAAGGTGGGAATCGGGCCGGGGTCTATCTGCACGACCCGCATCATCGCCGGCGTCGGCTTTCCCCAATTTTCAGCGGTGTACGAGGTTGCAGAAGCTATCAAAGGCTCTGACGTGCCCGTAATAGCCGATGGAGGCATTAGATACACGGGAGACATTCCAAAAGCCATTGCCGCCGGAGCAAGCTCGGTGATGGTGGGGTCATTTTTTGCGGGAGTGGAAGAATCTCCGGGAGAAACAATAATTTATGAAAGCAGGAAATACAAAACATACCGGGGCATGGGCTCTATTGAAGCCATGCAGCAGGGTTCCAAAGACAGATACTTCCAAGAAGCGGAAGATGATGTAAAAAAACTTGTGCCCGAAGGCATAGTCGGCAGGGTTTCCTTTAAAGGAGGGCTCGCCGAAGTGATGTATCAGCTTATCGGAGGCTTGCGGGCCGGGATGGGATATTGCGGTTCGCCTGATATAAAAACTTTTCAAAAGAAAGCGCAATTTGTGCGAATTACAAACTCTGGCATCCAAGAGAGTCATCCGCATGATGTGATTATTACCAAAGAAGCTCCTAACTACAGCCACGGAAATTAATGGCGACCAAAATTTTAAAAAAGAAGAAAGCTCGCCCGCCGAAGCCTTGGCGTAGGCGGGGATTTATTGATGTAGTAGTGGGCCTGCAATGGGGAGATGAAGGCAAAGGCAAAAATATAGACCAGCTCCTTTCACACAGAGTGTATTCCGGAGTCGCCCGTTTCCAGGGCGGAGCAAATGCCGGGCACACTCTCAAATACGGAGGCAAGACTTTTGTCGGCCACATTGTGCCCTCCGGTTGCCTGCATAAAAATATTGATTTATATATCGGGAACGGCGTCGTCGTAGACGTCGTATCTCTCATTAAAGAAATCGGCGAACTTAAAAAATTAGGTTTTAATATCGTCCCTCGTTTATATATTTCAAACCGGGCCAAGCTTGTATCATATATGCACCCTATCCTAGACGCCGCTGATGAACACAAGCGAAATAAATTAGGCAATAAAATAGGCACTACAAATAGGGGTATCGGACCCGTGTACAGCGACGTGCGGGCCCGCAGGGCTTTGCTTCTCGGAGACATAATCTTGCCGGATTTTGATAAAAAACTCACCAAGCTTTCGGAATTCCATATGAATACCCTCGGCATGTATGAAAAAAAATACGGCTTTAAAATTGACCGAAAAAAGTAACGCACGCAAAACAAGAATGGCTGAAGGCCCTCATTGAGCTCAAGAAATTAAATATTTGCGATGTTTCCTATTTGGTGCAAAAAAAGCTCTCGGAAGGAAAAAATATTTTAGCCGAAGGGGCGCAAGCAGTGATGCTGGATATTGATTTTGGGGATTATCCAAATGTCACCAGCTCAAATACCTTGCCGGCAAACGTCTGCCTCGGGCTGGGTGTGCCTCATACAGCACTTCGAAATATTTACGGTGTGATTAAAGTGTATACGACGAAAGTAGGCGGGGGTGAATTCCCTGCTCGCATGCAGGATCCAAAGATAGAAAAGCTTTTCCAAGATGCCGGCAATGAATTCGGGGCGACGACCGGCAGGCCGCGGATGTGCGGATGGCTCGATTTGTTTGCACTTCGCTACGCCATTGCTCTCTCCAGCGCGAACAAGATTTTCATTAATAAAGCTGACATCTGCCTAAGTGATAAAATAAAAGTAGTTACAGGGTATAAACAAGGGAAAAAATTACTGAAAGAATTTCCATTATATCTAGACCAAGTCACCAGCGTTGCTACTGAGGAAATAGCCGGCTGGGGCAATAAAAACTTCGGGATTTCTAAAAAGCAAAAAGTTTCTAAAGAGCTCGCCTCGTACTTAAAATATATAAAAAATAAACTTTCCGACCTCGACGTAAAAATTCTCTCCGTTGGTACTGGCCCTGAACGGGAACATTTCTTCAATTGGGATAAGTAAAACTAAAAAAACCGGTCTATCCTCGAGGGTATAGTACCGGAATTTTTTTTGAGCGAGATTGCTCGATTATTTAGCGATCGTCGCTTGGATGACGAGAGGGTCTACCATCGTGATGATCGTCTTGCCTGTCGTCTTGCTGATATTCATCAATTTTGTCTGTCTTACGTTTCTGTGGGAACACTTTTTGTAAGATATTGAAAGCACCTACAGAAAATCCAATTAGACAAATGAGCTCTATGATTCTACGAGTCAAGGTTATTGGATACTGGACATTTCCCCAATAATCATCCAACAGCCTTAACCCAAAAGTTATAAACCACCCAATAAAACCCGAAACGATTAATCTAATCAATATACTAAACATTTTTAACCTCAACTTTTTTAGAATGTACTTACCTCGTAACTAGGCAAGTTCTTTAAACCTTACTTGCTTGTTACGGGGTTTACTAAACTTAGTAATACTATATTTGTTCATTTTTGTCAAAAACATACAGAGCGGATTTGCCGATGTCTTTACGATATTGTATTCCTTCAAAACAAATCATTTCTACGGCTTTATACGCTTTCTGGAGAGCTTCTTCTAGAGTGCTGCCTGTAGCTGAGACTCCGAGCACTCGCCCGCCGTTGGTGACCAGTTCCCTTTCTTTCATGGCTGTACCGGCGTGGAAGACTATGATGTCCAGCTGCATTTCCGCTTTATCTATGCCGGAAATCAATTTTCCTTTTTCATAATTCTCCGGATAGCCGCCTGAAGCAAGTACTATATTACAAGCAAAGATACTTTTAAATTTTATTTCTAAATTCACTAGTGTGCCATCGATGCACGCGTCAAAGATATCCAAGATGTCAGTATCCAGTAGGCGCATATAGCTTTGAGTTTCCGGGTCTCCAAAGCGGGCATTGTATTCCAGAATTTTTGGCCCGCTCTCAGTCAAGATTAGTCCAGGGTACAATAAGCCGACAAACGGAGTGCCGGCAGCATCCATGGCTTTTATCGTCGGCGCGACAATAGTTTCTTCGATTATTTTTAAAAGCTCCAGGGTAACAAAAGGTATCGGAGCGATAGTTCCCATACCTCCGGTATTTAGTCCCGTATCCCCTTCTCCCGCTTTTTTATGGTCTTGGGATGTAGGCAGTATTTTATAATTCTTTCCGTCTGAAAATGCATGGATGGATATTTCAGGACCGACTAAAAATTCTTCTACGACCACTTCATTTCCCGCTTCGCCAAATGTTTTTTTGACCAGTATTTCCTCAAGGGCCTTGTGTGCTTCGGCTTCCGTCTCACAAATCAATACGCCTTTGCCGAGAGCGAGCCCGCTTGCTTTCACCACAACCGGAAGAGGCTGTCGGGAAACATAATCTTTGGCTTCTTCAAAATTTGTAAAAGTTTTAAACCGTGCCGTCGGCAGCCCGTGCTCGGCCATAAAGTTTTTTGAAAATGCTTTGGACCATTCGAGCTTGCTCGCAGCTTTTGTCGGCCCCCAGATACGCAAACCTTGTTTTTGAAATTCATCAACTATCCCAAATGCGAGCGGATCGTCCGGCAGAGCCAAAGTCAAATCAATCTTTTCCTTTTTTACAAGTTCTATAAGCTTTGGAATATCTGTAGCGGAAATTGAAACATTCATCCCAAGCTTCAGAGTGCCGCCATTTCCGGGCGCAAAATACAAATCTCCCGCCCGCGGCGACTGTTTCACTTTCCACCCAATAGCATGTTCCCTCCCTCCGCTCCCGATTATTAAAATCTTTTGTTTGTTCATTGCTTTGATTGTGTTTATAAAAATAATTTTTCTAATACCACTGCTACTCCATCTTTTTCTACATGAAGAGCTATCATATCCGCTTGATTTTTTAATTCTTCAGAGCCATTTTCCATTGCTATTTTATAACCTGCTAATTCAAAAAGAGGTAAATCATTATTACTATCTCCAATAGCAACAACATCATCTTTATGGACTTTTAACATCTCCAGAAGCACTTCCATGGAATGGCATTTAGTTGCCTCGCTATGCGTAATGTGAATATCATAAAAATCAGGTGTCCATGACATGACTTTATGAGCAGTTATGTCTGGTATCTTACTAAGTTGTTTTAGTATAATTTCTGTTCCATCTTTAGGTACAGGTTCTATATAGATTATTCTCTCCGAATCTTTAATTATTTTGTCTTTTGCTAATACACCTTCTATATCATCGCTAAAGAAAACTAGATATGGATGCTGTAAAGCAATTTCCATAATTTTTTCAACTTGTGACTTGTCTAAGTCTTTTTCCCAGAGAACTTTTTCTGTCAGTGGGTCGATAATTTGCGTACCTCCTGAAATGATACAAGGCGAAGTTAAACCGAGTGCTTTTATTATCTGCCTAGACAAAGGAAGAGCCCTACCTGTAGCAGCACTAACATGTACTTTATCTTTAATTTTTTTAACAACATTTATTAAGCGTTCTGACGGCATACCATCTTTCTGGTTTGGTATTGCGGTTCCGTCTAAATCGAAAATTACTGCTTTGTACATAATAATTTAATTAGTTTTCTTATTTAATTTTTGTAAAACTTCTACATAAAGCTGATTTTCTTTTTCTTTTAATCTGAAATACAGGGAGTCGACGGTATCATCTGCTTCAATCTTTTCAAACACTCTGCCGAGTACGGGACCGAAATCAAATTCTAAAGTGAGGAAATGAATTGAGGACCCTGCATACGTAGCATGCTGGTCAAAGAAATTTTGAATGGCTTTGGTGGTGAGCATGCCTTTGTTCCAAAGGCTGGCAGTCCGGTCTGGATTTTCTACTAATGTATCCATAGTGTCCGGAATCAATCCCGGATGCAGATTTAAAATTTTATTCGGGAAAGCGAGAATGATATCATCTAAAATGATTTGCTTCCAGCCGGCTAGGCAAATGTAATCTACATTTAATTTTTTGAGGAGCGGCAGCAAGCCTTCTTTGGTCGGGCAGATTTCAATATGCAAACCATGTTTTTTCGCGCGCTCTAGGGCGAGAGTATCCTCTTTATCTGAAACCACGCAAATAATTTCCGCGCTGAGTCCGCCAGCCTCTATGGCATCTATAATAGCTTGCAAATTTGTGCCGGTGCCGGCATCTGAAACCAGAACAGCAAGTTTTATTTTCTCTGTTGTTTTAGGTTGTTGGGACGTCATAATTTACCTCGCTCTTGCGTTCAAGTATATCAATAGGATACACGCCCGTAAAGAACGAAGTAGATAAATGATTCTTTGGCAGGCCGATAGATTTTATCAGCCCGTCAAAGGAAAGGTAGTGCAGAGACGTAGCTCCGAGGAATTTGCGAATTTCTTCCACAGTTTTATTTGAAGCAATCAGGTTTTTTTGCTTGGGAGTATCTATGCCGTAAAAATCCGGAAAGCGGATAGGTGGAGACGAAACCAAGAAATGCACTTCGCGGGCTCCCGCCTTGAATAATGCTTTGACCAGCCGCTGGCTCGTGGTTCCTCGTACAATAGAATCATCAATTACTGCAATCTTTTTACCTTTCAGCACTTTATTGAGGGGAATAAGCTTGAGGGCGACGCTGTTCCGGCGGGATTTCTGGTCGGGCTCGATAAAAGTCCTGTGAACATAACGGTTTTTTACCAAGGCCATTTCCATTGAGATTCCGGACTCTTCGCTGTACCCTATGGCCACCGGCATGGCCGTATCCGGCACAGGCACCACTATATCAATCTTTTTTAATTTAAATTCTTGAGCCAAAGCTCTGCCGAAATTTTTCCGCACGTCATATATTAATTTTCCATTGAGCACGCTGTCCGGACGGGAAAAATACACGTATTCAAAAATGTCATGTTTCGGAGTCGGCTTTGCGAGCTGAATACTCTTGAGTCCGCTCCGATTTATTATGAGCATCTCTCCGGGACGGACTTCCCGTAAAAATGTGGCTCCTATCGTCTGAAGCGCGCAGGTCTCTGATGCCAGCACATGCCCTTTACCTATCTTGCCGAGAGCAAGGGGGCGCATGCCATATGCATCGCGCACCGCGACCAACGTATCTTTACTCATCATGACTAGTGAAAATGCCCCGGTAATCAATGGAAAAGTTTTCTTCACGGCTTCCCCTATGGAATTGCCTTTTTTTAGATAAAAATGTATTGCGTCATAGATGAGTTCTGAATCCATGCGATTTTTCTTGAGCGCTTTGTTTGAGGACAAGAATTGTCGAAGTGCTTTTACGCTCGGCAGATTGCCATTGTGCGCCAAGGCAAAAATAGGCTCTTTGTTTATAGTATTTACTATGGGTTGCGCATGCATCAAAGCTCCTCCGCCCGAAGTGGAATATCTGTTATGCCCTATCGCCAGATGCCCTTTTAGATTTTTTATATTTTTTTCTGTATACACTTGAGATACGAGTCCCGCGCCTTTATGATTATAGAATTTTTTGCCATCACTCGTGGTAATGCCGGAGGCTTCTTGGCCCCTGTGCTGCAGCGCAAACAAGGCAAAAAATGCCAGCCGGGAGATTGGTAAATCTTTGCCGTATATGCCCACTATTCCACATTTTTCTTTTAATTCGTTCATCTTATAAATTTAAGGTTTTTAGGAAATTAGGATATACCGAAATTTTCTGGCTTGCGGAACTTACTTCGCTCAGACAGTCCTCGCAGGCAAAAATTTGTATATCCTACTTTCCCTTGAAATATTTGACTGCATTTTTAAAAATCTGCAAACCAGCTCCCTCTTTGCTGCCTTTTTTATTCCCGCCAGAGGAACGGGCAAGCTTTTGCCACAGCGGACTCTGGTGTGAAAACATCGCGCGCTCGGGATGAGGCATCAACCCGAGCACTCTTCCATTATATGCTAAAACCCCCGCGATGTCATAATCCGACCCATTTGGATTTTTTTCAAGGTTTTGGAACTTGCAAATTTTTCCCTTTGCGTATGTAAAAGCGATTTGCTTGCCTTTTTGTAAAGCTTTATATTCTTTTGGATTGGTAACATAATACCCTTCTCCGTGCGCTATTGGCACAGACAATTTTTTAATGCCTCCCAGCCACGGGCTCGCTCCTTTGACTTCAAGGTCTACCCAGCGGTCTAAGTATTTTCCATTCTTGTTGTAAGTGAGCGCCCCGGGAAGAATTCCTAGACTGGTTATAATTTGAAATCCATTACAAATGCCTATCACGAGAGTGTCACGAGATAAAAATTCTTCTAGTTCTTTGGATAAATGATTCTTGAATTTATTGGCATAGGCTTTCCCGCTGCCCGTGTCATCGCCATAAGAAAAACCTCCCGGAAAAGCCATGACATCATAATCTTTTAGCATTTTGGGAGTAGCAATAAGGTCGTTGATATGCACAATATCAGCAACCACGCTCTTTTTCTCTTCTCTCCCCGCCCATTCAAAAGCATATTTTGTTTCCTCTTCACAGTTGAGCCCGTATCCGGATAATATTATTACTCTGATTTTTTTTATTTTATTTTTCTTCATATTAGTATGTTTCTTGCTGATAACATTTCTCGCAGAAAACTTTATATATAGCTTGTTTTTCTTTTGAGTATGTCGTTTGTATGGGGGCATGACAAGAAGCACAATTTGCATCATTTAGTATTCTTGGGTTGCGAGTATCCATTCGTGCTTGGTGTCTACAATTAAAACACTTGGGTGGAAGAGCTAATTTCATTCTCTTATAAAATCCAATCTCTCTTGAGGTTAATCTATAATTTTTAGTGCATGCTTCGCATTTTAGAATTTTAGAAAGCAATTGCTCATCATTATACTTTTCCGGATCAGTGGGTAAATCTTTATAAGCACAATTCTCCTGACCTGTGGTGTATGGTATATCTTCTCGCCATGTAAAACCTTGGGCTAGGGCTTGTTCCTTAGTAAGCGGGGTGTATTCATTCACGATTGACTCATTGTAGCCAAATGGGCTCATCCATTTTGGTAGGAAATTTCCCCAATCCCCGCTTGCTTTCAAATTTTCAATAATTTGCGGTACCAGTTTTTCATACTCCTCTTTAGTATACTCTTTATTTAAGATGCAGTAATTTTTATTGCGAAGTCCGATAGAACCAAATATATTTTTTGAGTTATAGCAAAATTGGGAGAAATAGGCCTCGCTTGAGTCCATTACTATTTGGCAAGCTATTACGTTATTACTGCCTCTACATGTCAAAATCTGATAGCAATATTCATTTGTGAATGAAAATGATCCATCATATATTTCTTTAGGGTTACCTCCGGTGTAACAATATTTACTATTTTCCCCTTCCTTAATATCAAAAGAGTCTTTTACATTATGAGCATTATATATATGATCTCCGGAAACATTAGTGTTGTGAGAGCCGAACACTGCTCGTGTCGGAATTTTTTTTCTAAGCTCTTCGCGTTCTTTGAGAATATAGTCAATATTTTTCTTGTCAGTCAGAGGATGGGAGCGCAGAAATTCGGCATATTCTTCTTTAGTAACCTGTTTGTTGAATATCATGTATGACTGCTGCCGCAAGCCGACACAACCAATGCAATTGGTACAGCCCCTACAATCAAATAGTCCTATAGAGTCCACGCATGCTTCAGATTCTTGGGAATACAGCAGTCTGTTTGATCCGAGGCAATCGGTGCATTCATAGCATAGTTCGGATTTAAATAAATATAAGTTATCAATGCAATCTGTGGAATTCCAAACGATGTGCCCATAACTGCAGGCTTCACTTTCTATGCAGCCAAAAATCAAGTAGCAATTGTTTGAACGAAATACCATGTTTGAATATTCACAATTTTCGCTTTTTGTGTTCATTATGGAAAAACGAGGGACTTTATTGAAAAGTTCTCCTAATTGCTCAATAAAAGGCTTGGATAAATCAAGCTCTATCGCATAGGATGTAGCTTCCCAGTCATCCGCCCACCATTCCCCAATATCATATACAGGAAAAGGCATATCGGGATTGTACATGGAAATGATCATCTTGCCTGACTTACTTGAAGGTCTTTTATATAAAGTTTTGAAATTGCGGTGGATTATGCGAAGCGTTTGACGACAGTCGGGGCACATTTCCGGTGCCGGCACTTTCATTTTCTCGTAGAAAGAAAAATCATCCGGCTCTATAGTGAAATCTTTTTTACAATTTTGGCAGGCCTGCACTGAGTTTTTCGAATGTGTTTTGGTTTCCATATATTATTTCATCTTATTTGAAAAGTTGTGGTAAATTTTATACAGCTTTTTTGCATTTGTTTCTACGACTTTGCTCTTATCTATTATTAGAATTTTGCCATTTTTTTCCACTTTACCTAATTTTGTGTATGCCAATCCTTTCATTATTTTCTCAAAAGCTTTTGTATTTTTAGGCGATACAGAAACTAAAATTCTGCCTTGGCTTTCGGAAAAAATTTTTGCATCAGTTGATTCGGCATTTCCTATAAGATTCTTTACGGAAACATTGCATCCAAGCATCCCGCCTACAGACGCTTTCGCAAGGGCTATAGCCAGTCCGCCGCTTGTCACAGAAATTGAAGAATTTATAATTTCTTTTTGAATCGCTTTTTCCAAAGTCGAGTATGTTTTTATATTTTTCTTTAAGTTTACTTTCGGCACATTGTTCCCTACTTCACCGAGCATTTTGTAATACTCTCCTCCACCGAGTTCATCATTAGTTTCTCCTAAAAGATAAACTACATCTCCTGCATTTTTAAATTCCGGAGAAACAGTCTTGTTCAAATCAGGCATCACGCTGATAGCGGAAATTAAAAGTGTGGGTGGTATAGATATGGCGACAACATTTCCTTTTTCATCGTATCCTTTAAAATCATTAAACATGCTGTCTTTACCTGAGATAAAAGGCGTACCAAAGCCTACGGCATAGTCGTAGCAGGCTTTTACGGCTTCTACAAGCTGACCTAGACGTTTTTGGTCATACGAGGAGCACCAGCAGAAATTGTCCAATATGGCTATATTTTTGAGCGAACCGCCGGAAGCTACTGTATTCCTAATGGCAGTATCGATGGCGCAGGCAGTCATGTGATATGTGCTGATGTCGCCATACGAAGGATACGTGGCTGAAGAGAGGACTGCGCCTTTTGGTGAAGAAAGTATTGGTTTGAAAACTTGCGCATCAGTATTTATCCGGCCGGCTCCCGAAAGAGGTTTTAAAACAGAAGAGCCCTGCACTTCATGGTCGTATTGCTCAGAGATAAAAGAAAATCCGCTTACATTTTTGTCGCCCAATAATTTTTCTAAAACTTTAGTGTACGAAATATTTTTTGGAATTTTCGGCTCAGGATTTCTTTGGGCAACCGTAGCCGACAGCAACGTTTGTTTCGGCAGGCCATTGTGCAGGAACTCCATATCGATATCCATAATTCTTGCCCGTCCTTTGGCGGGTTCTTTCCATTCGACGATACATTTGCCCGAATTTGTGAACTCGCCTATCACACTCGATTCTACTCCCCGCATATCCATAAGTTTTTGAAAAGCTTTCCATTTGCTTTTAGGCACTGAAAGCGTCATGCGCTCTTGTGATTCTGAAATCCAAATTTCCCACGGACGAAGCCCCGGATATTTAAGCGGAACTTTTTCCAAGTACACTTTTGCGCCACCGGATTCTTTGGCCATTTCTGCCACCGAGCAAGAAATGCCCCCCGCTCCATTGTCGGTGATGCTGCTGTATAGATTCATGTCGCGCGCTTCTTTGACTATGGCATCGCTCAATTTTTTCTGAGTGATAGGGTCGCCTATTTGCACTGCTGTCGCCGGTGAAGACGAATCCATAACTACTGATGAAAACGTGGCTCCATGTATTCCATCTGCTCCGACTCTGCCGCCGACGACGACTATGTAGTCTCCGGTGCGGGCTCTTTTCTCATGCGCTAAGGTTTTCTTCCCGCCAGAGGCGGGCAAGCTTCTTGGCATTATTCCCACTGTTCCGGCGAAAACCAAAGGCTTGCCCCGGTACCTGTCGTCATATTTTACAAACCCGGAGAGAGTCGGAATTCCAGAGCAATTCCCACCGACATTGATGCCTTTTATCACTCCGTCCATAATCCGCTTTGGCGGAAGCATTTTATTTTCTAAATTCTTGTCGCGGAAAAGAGGCCTGGTGTCTTCCGGATTTCCAAAACAAAATCCATACACATTGGCCACAGGCTTCGCCCCCATCCCGAAACCTACGGTGTCGCGATTTACGCCGACGATGCCTGTGATAGCCCCGCCAAAAGGGTCGAGCGCCGAAGGACTGTTGTGAGTCTCTACTTTGTGAGTGATTAAATAATCTTTATCAAAGATTATTCCGCCGGAATTATCACTAAAAACCGACACACAGAAATCTTTGTCGCCCTTCTGTTTTCGTATAAGATTGGTGGCGCCTTGGATATATGTTTTATACAAACCTTTTGGAATGTCGTCGATTTGGTTGGCAAAAATTGTGTGTTTGCAGTGTTCGGACCATGTCTGGGCCAGCGACTCAAGCTCGATATCTGTCGGCTCTCTTTTGAGCTTCTTGAAATAATCCCTAATCGTCTGCATGGAAGCTAAATCAAGCGCAAGCGGGCCTCGGCGACTGCCATTCTTATCCATGATTCCCTGCTTTCCAATCTGTACAAGCTCTTCATCACCTACATCAAGGGGAACTTTTATTACCGGAGCGCGCTTTTCTAAAACTACTTGCGGGGCTTTATCGCTTAAATCTTTAACACTCTTTACGATATTAGACCTTTCTATTAAAGGATTATGCAAAGACAAAGCAATTTTTTTTGCATCCTCCAGATTTATTTTTCCCAAAGGACTATAGATTATAAAAATTTTAGAGGTATATACTTCCAATTCATCAGTATTTTTTAAACGAAGCAGGTCAATAATGGTCTCGCGGGTGGTGTGTCCCACATTGTCGGTAACGCCCGGAAGAAACCCTATCTCTACCGCATACGCAAGACCAGACCCCGTACGCGGGGTTTGGTATATAAAAAATTCTTCAATAATCGGGTTTGTAAGGGCTTGAGCTACTTTTGCGATTTGCCCCTTCGCAAGCTTGTGTTTGATTAGATAAGATTCAACAATCTGCACACTTGTGACCTTGCCGGAAATTCCAAGTACGTTAAACGATTTCACATGCAAACTGCCCCGTACATCATTCCCTTTCGGCATTACATATATCCGTGAAATCATATAGATATATTAGTATATATGTGTTTTAAAGACAAATTAACAAAAATGGCATGCCGGAACGATCTGGCATGCCTACTTTTTAATAACCCTCTTTTCTATTTTTTACCCTCCTCTTTTTTAAGAATTTGCTCTAGAAGCGATCGAGCAGCTTCGTCAAGATCAAATCCTGTCCCAGTAAGGTCATAGCGTGGATGGTAAAGTTTAAATGCTTTCCCATTATTGAAAAGTACTGCATTATGCAACTTTTGGGCTTCTTCAGGTATGAGTTTTGGCATAACGACCTCCAGAAAAAATATACCAACTTTTTTTAAAAAAGCAAGGTTAGATAATTTTTACTCTACAGTCACAGATTTTGCCAAATTACGCGGCTTGTCTATGTCGCAACCCCGCAGTAATGCAATATGGTATGCTAACAGCTGAAGCGGAACAGAAGCTAAAAACGGCATCATCAGGTCAGAGGTTTTGGGAATTTCTATTACGTAATCAGCGATTTTTTTAATACCAGTATCCCCTTTGGTAATGATGGCAATTATTTTACCTTTTCTGGCTTTTACTTCCATTATATTGCTGACTACTTTTTCATACATAGGTCCCTTTGTGGCAATAAAAACCACCGGCATATCTGCGTCGACAAGCGCTATCGGCCCATGCTTCATCTCTCCCATAGCCAGCCCCTCGGAGTGAATATAAGAAATCTCTTTTAGCTTGAGCGCGCCTTCAAGGGCGAGCGGGAAACCATATCCCCTCCCCAAGAAAATAAAATTCTTGGCATTTTGAAATTTCTTTGCTATTTTTTTTATACCATCATTCACCAGTAAAGCTTTTTCCACTTTTTTCGGAATATTCTCAAGTTCGCTCAAAATCTCTTCCATTTCTTTCTTTTTCAATAATTTTTTTTCTGAAGCAAGCCACAGACATAAGAGCATCAGTGCGGTAATTTGGGCCGTGAAAGCTTTTGTGGAAGCCACTCCTATTTCAGGACCGGCATGCGTGTATATTCCCGCATCCGTAAGCCGCGGAATAGACGAGCCGACGACGTTGCAAATGCCAAAAATTGTAGTCCCTTTATTCTTTGCCAGGCTCGCCGCAGCCAGAGTATCTGCTGTTTCACCAGACTGGGAAATAGCTATGACTACATCATCCGCATAAATTACCGGATTGCGGTAGCGGAATTCCGAAGCGTATTCCACAGATACGGGTACATTCGCCAATTCTTCAAAAAAATATTTAGCCGTAAGTCCCGCATGCCACGATGTACCGCAGGCGAGTATAATTATTCGCTTGGCGTTTAGTAGCCTGTCTTCATGCTTTTCGATGCCTCCGAGCTTTACGGTACCATTTTTGGCATTGATTCTGCCACGCATACTGTCCTTTATAGAGCGAGGCTGCTCAAAAATTTCCTTGAGCATGAAATGCGGAAACCCGCCTTTTTCCAGTTCCTCTATTTTCATCTCCAGTTTTTGGACGTAAGGATTTTTTATTTCATTTTGAATGGTCTTTAAAACAAGTTTTCCGTTTCGGATAATAGCTATTTCTCTGTCTTCTAAATAAACAACTTTTTTGGTGTATTCCACAATCGGCGTAGCATCCGAAGCTATGAAAAACTCTTTTTCACCTATGCCTATGACGACAGGGCTGCCCACCTTGGCTACTATCATCGTATTCGGCTCATCGTTTGATAAAACTAAAATTGCATACGCGCCTACGACTTCGTGCAGGGCAAGACGTACAGCTTCATCAATGTTGACTTTTGCATTCTTTTTTATGTCTTCAATCAAATTGACTAAAACTTCGGTGTCTGTGTCGCTCTTGAATTTGTATCCTTTTTCAATTAATATTTTTTTAATAGAAAGATAATTTTCAATAATACCGTTATGGACAAGTACGATGTCCCCGCTTGCCGACACCTGCGGATGAGCATTAATATCTGACGGTTCGCCATGGGTCGCCCAGCGGGTATGCGCTATACCTACTCCACCTGAAAGGTTATCGGTCTTTTTCACAAATTTAGACAACTCGGCGACTTTCCCTTTTTTCTTATAAACAGAAAAAATGTTATTTTCCAATAGCGCAACTCCGGCAGAGTCATAGCCGCGGTATTCCAGACGCTCCAACCCCTTGATTAGAATCGGATAAGCTTTTCTCTTTCCAATGTATCCCACAATACCACACATACTCTGAATATTAGCAAAACTTTAAAACTTAGGCTAATATTAATTCATGAAAAATATCGTTACAGTCGGAGGCGGAACTGGAAGCTATACCATACTTTCTGGCTTAAAAAATATAACAGATGTCCATTTGACGGCGCTCGTTTCTATGGCCGACGACGGAGGCTCTACGGGAGTGCTGATGGATGAGCTTGGTATTTTACCCCCCGGCGATGTGAGGCAATGCTTAGTCGCTTTAAGTGAACATAGCGACACTGTGCGAGATTTGATGAACTATAGATTTTCTGAAGGAAGTTTGAAAGGACATAGTTTTGGAAATATTTTTTTAGCAGCCTTAGAAAAAGTTTCCGGCGACTTTGTAAGTGGAGTCGAGGTGGCTTCAGAAATTTTGAAAGTAAAAGGAGTGGTAATACCGGTAACCAGAAATGTAGCCAAACTTTCCATGCTACTTTCTGACACAACATTGATTGAAGGAGAAAACAAAATCAACCATTCAGAGCTTCAGGGTGTGGGTATCAATAAGATTTTTTATAAAAATAGCGTAGAGCTGAACAAACACGCAGAAACAGTTTTACTGGAAGCAAACTATATAATTCTCGGGCCCGGAAATCATTATTGCTCTATCGTCCCCAATCTTATCGTCAGTGGTTTCAAAGAAGCTATCCTCAAAAGCAGGGCAAAAATAATTTTGCCGGTAAACCTGACAAACAAACATGGGCATACCATAGGCTGGAAAACGAGTGATTATCTGAAAGATATAGAAAAATACATTGGCAAACCAGTAGATATAATTTTGGTAAATAATGAAATACCGTCCAAAGAACAAGTAGAAATATATAAGCTGCAAGAGGGAGACGGAGTGCTAGTAGAAGATGACTTAAAAGACAGTAGAATTATACGAGCTCCCCTTTTATCCCATCTATTACCTAAGCTTGGTAAGGGAGATATTCTCGCAAGCACTCGCAGCTTTATCAGGCATGACTCAAAAAAATTCGCTGATTGTATAGAAAAAATAATAGAAGAATAATGAAATATATTTTTGATTTTGACGATACGTTATTTCTTACTTCTAAAAAATTTAAGAAATATATTTTTATTATCTTAAATAAGGCAGGTATCTCACATGAGTTAGTAAAAGACTATTTCCAAAAAGAAGAATTCAATCTTTTTTCTTTAAAAAAAATGCTTAAATATTTTTCTGCTGAAGAAGAGGTATATGAAAATATAATGAATGAAACTAAGAATTTTATAAATGAAGGTTTAATTAAAACAATAAAAAAACTTGGAAAAGAAAATTGTTACATCGTCACTTATGGTGATGAAGAATTTCAGCGAGATAAAATCGAGAGAGCCAAAATTTCTCCGCTTTTTTCTGAAATTATTGTAGTCGGAAAGGAATATAAAAAAGAAGCAATAGAAAAAATATGTGGCCGGCATAAAGATGAAGAAGTGGTATTCATTGACGATAAGCAAAAACACTTTGATGAACTCGACATGAGCAAATGCCCAAATCTAAAAACTATTCTCTATGCTGGGCAAGATATCAAACCCTTACTCCTTCCTTAAGAAGTAATGCCTTCTTTGTTTTGACACCTCCTTTTCCCGAGTATCCGCCAAGTGTGCCGTCGCTGCGGACGACTCTGTGGCACGGAATCATCGGCGCACATGGATTTGCGCCGACGGCATTTGCTACCGCCCGCACGGCCTTTGGCTTGCCGATGCTTTTTGCGAGTTCTTTATAAGTTATTACCTTCCCTTTTGGAATTTTAAGTAAACCATTCCAGACTTTTTTCTGAAACCCAGTGCCTTTTAATTTTTCTATTTCTTTCCGGTTAATTTTCATATTATCTATTTTACCATATTATCGAGCCACGGCTCTGTCTCCGACGGCACAATAGTAAACCGCAAACGGCCTATGATATGCCCATCCTCTGTTTCTATGTTTACCCGCCATTTTCCGGCGGCCAAGTCTGAGCGGAGAGAATACGTACGAAATCCTCCATCCCGCCCACCTGTTACAGGTAGGCGTACAGTGCCGGCAGTTTCCCATGCTCTTTTCGCCTTATCATAATGCTGCCATTCATGGACTATGACAAGGTTCAAGTCTTTGGGTGAAAAAATGGCGCTAAAAGCATAGACAGGCTTTCCAGCGGTCTCTCTGAAATTTGGATACAAGTGGAAATATCCCCTCCAGCCGTAGTTTTCAAAAGTTATATAATAATTTGTACCATTCTTCTCTATTGAGTGATATATTCCTCCCTCTTTGAGGGAAAGCGGAATCGGCGGAATGAGGTTTGTAAAATATAAAATATTTACCAAAGCAAAAATTCCTAAGATGAAAACTGCAATCATTTTCTTGTTCTCATACCTGTCTTTTTTAGACGCATCCTTCATGAAATAAAAAAGTGTTTCCACAAAAACAAAAATAAACGCCAGGCTCAAAAATCCGGAAAATAAGAATATTGAGTAGCCGATTCTATGGAGAACGACTGGCATAAAGAAAATTGCAAACGAATAAATAGAAAGAAAGAACAAGCTTATTTGAAAACTAAACCGGATATAATGCTTTTTCAAAGATTCGTTAGCGATAAACGCCAAGGCCAGAATCGCGAGAAACGGCCATGTTACAAAAATATCCGTGCTCCTAAAATAAAAAACAAGATATGTGGAAAGTATGCCGCCAAAGAAAAGTTGCAGTAGGTTCACATACCAAAAATGGGCCTTTTCAGGGTTTTTTTCGTCGCCCTCTTTGCTCTCCTGAAGATGGATAAGGGCAATAAAAAATCCCACAATCACCAAGTGCCCTATCACCCAAAAATTTTCCCAAAATTCATCTACCCGCTTCAGGGTAAGAATATAAAAAATGAATCCGAGAATAAGAGATAAAGATGAAATGGGCCTTTCAAAACGGCCGTAAAAATTGCGAATAGGTTCTATAAAGCGCATATCAAAAAAGCTGTTTTTTATTAAATCTGTCTTTATCCCGTGTTTTTGATTTCTGTATTACTTTTTCTATTTCCACGTCCAAATCTATGTCGTGGCTGTTTGCAAGGCATATCAAAGCGAACATCACGTCAGCTATTTCTTCGCCGAGTTCTTGTTTTTCTTCACTTAATTTTTTGGGCTTGGAGCCATACATATGGTTCAGTATCCTGCCCACTTCCCCGACCTCTTCGGCAACACGGGCAAATATGGAGAGTGGCGGCCAATAAGGCACTTCATATCCTTGTACCCAATCGTCTATAGCCTTCTGATACTTCTTCATACAACAAGTATACTATCTATTTGCTAATATCAGCAACAATTAATTAATTTCTATGTCTACATAAGCTATTTGCGGGAATTTTTCTACGATATCTTTTTCTATCACATCAATACGGTTGCCGACGAGCCTGGGTATGCGGTCAGTTGTTTTGAACATCAGTTTTGTGAATTCCGCAAAACTGTTTTTTATACTATTAAATTCTTGCTTGAGGTCGCCAGCTTCATATATTTCTTCATACAAAGGCGACCCGTTCCACTCCACTGTGGCAAAAATTCTATATTTATTTATATCCACCGCGACAGACTTGAATTCGACCACGTGCTCTATACAAGGATCTTTTTCCAGTTCTTCTATGATTTCCTCTATTACTTCTTCACCGAGCGGTTTGCCGATAATGTATTGATGATTTTTTATAATCAGTAAAATTGCCAAAAATCCCAGCATTAGGCCAATGGCTATTCCACCGACCGCGTCATATATAATATTTCCGGTGGCATACGTGAGCCACTGGGCAATGAGCGCAAAAATTACGCTTAGTACCGCTATACCATCTTCGTATATAATGGCCAGAAGTATAGGGTCGGCTTCTTTAAACATTTGCACTGATATTTTTTTATTTTCCTTTAATTCTTTAACGGCAAGCCAAAATGTGACTCCTTCTATTATGAAAGCGAGAATCAGTACAGGAATGCTTATTTTGCTAAAAACAGGCACTCCGCCAGCCATATAAATGAGAGAGTATATGGAATGATACAAAGTGATTCCTGAACCGATAAAAAGCACGCCACAGGCGGATATTAGAGACCAAAAGAATCTCTCTATGCCGTATCCATACCCATGAATCCCATCGGCCGGTTTTTTTGAACGCTGGATGCCTACTAATAAGAGAGATTGGTTGAGGGTATCTGCGAGACTATGTACGCTCTCCGCAAACATACTTACCGAGCCGGTTATAAAAAACGCCGCTGTTTTGATGACAGTTACAAACGCATTTCCGAGAAGCGCGGCTATTACTGAGTTTTTACCATGCGCATATGTTTTCATGGTTATTATAGTATACCAGATATTCTGGTATATCCTTGCTTTTACGCTGACGCTCAAAATTATTTAATTCTTTTTTAGAATTATTATAGAAAATTTTTATTTATATTAGTTACACTATAATTATTTTCTATGAAAGATTTAATTCTTGATAAAGAAATAAATAGTGTCGAGAAAGAGCTCGCGCGGAGGAATGATATTTCTATCATAAATCTTTTTAACCGGCTTATAGAAGAAGCGCACGCCAACCGCGCCTCAGATATCCATATCGACCCAAAGATAAACTCCGTACGGATCCGTTTCCGGGTCGACGGAGTTCTCAGGGATGTATATACTTTTCCAAAAGAAATAAGCAGTGAGATAATTTCCCGCATAAAAATATTATCCAAGCTCCGGACCGACGAGCACCAAGCCACCCAAGATGGCAGATTTCGCCATGTTTTAGGCGATAAAAATGGAGAGCAATTTAGAGAAGTTATAGATTTTAGGATTTCTATCATGCCGACCTATCATGGTGAAAACGCAGTGCTGCGTTTGCTTTCCGGCAAAAATGAGAGAGCCACCTTGGAAGATTTAGGTTTTAGTGAAAGCGACCGGAGGAAGATAGAGGAAGCTATGAAAAAGACAAGTGGAATGATTCTTGCCACCGGACCGACAGGCTCCGGTAAGACTACCACTATGTACACACTCATAAAAATGCTAAATTCTCCGGCTATTTCCATAATAACTATCGAAGACCCTATAGAATATGCGGTGGACGATATTGAGCAAATTCAAGTCAACAGCCGCTTTGGATTAAGTTTCTCAAATGGCTTGCGCTCTATTCTGCGGCAAGACCCAAATATTATAATGGTCGGCGAAATAAGAGACGCTGAGACAGCCGGTATAGCCGTGAATACGTCGCTTACCGGACACCTGCTCCTCTCCACGCTTCATACAAATGATGCGGCGACTACTCTGCCACGTCTCTTGGATATGGGAATTGAAGAATACCTCGTAGCTTCCACTGTGTCTATAGCCATAGGGCAGAGACTGGTCCGAAAAATCTGCAAGAAATGCAAAGAGAAAATAACATTGACTGTTGCCATGAAAGAATCCTTGTCGCAAACCCCTTATGCAAGGCTTCTAGTGAATGACAATTTTGTCCACAAAGGAGCAGGCTGTGAACAATGTGGAGGAAGCGGCTACAAAGGCAGGATTTGTATAAATGAAGTGTTAGTAGCAGATAACGAAATACGTGAAGCCATATTGAGAAGAGCTCCAGCCAGCGAAATTAAAAAGATAGCGGTAAAAAACGGCATGACCACGATGTTTGAAGATGGATTTCAGAAGGTAAAAAACGGACTGACTACCGTAGAAGAAGTTTTACGAGTTATCCATGAATAATTTTACGTAAAGGGAAAACATAAAAACCAAATGAACCAAATGAAAATAGACAAAAAAATAAAATCCATGTTACATTCAGCAAAGAAAATATACTCTGGTCGTCTTTCAATTAAAGAGCAGGCCTTTTTCGTAAAAAGGCTTTCTTTTCTCATGCGAGCTGGCGTACCCCTCCAGGAGTCGCTCGTAATGATACGCCAGCAGACTAGGGATACCAACTTTGCCCTTATCTTGGATGCCGTGATTGCCAACGTGGGTAACGGGCAAACTCTGTCAATCAGCCTTGGCAGGTTTAAAAATACTTTCGGGGAGTTTGCGATAAATATCATAGGATTTGGAGAGCAAAGCGGAATTTTGTCAGACAACCTAGAATATATAGCGGATGAACTGAATAAAAGGCAGGCTCTGCGTAAAAAAATAATTGGCGCATCTGTCTATCCTGTCATAGTGACCATGGCGACTATAGGCATATTAATTTTTCTTATGGTGTTCCTTTTTCCTAAAATTCTGCCTATTTTTATGACTCTTCATTATGAACTGCCTTTTTCCACCAGAGTCGTTATAGGTATCAGTAATTTTATAAGCCACTATGGCTTTTTAGCTTTAGTGTTTATTGCTCTTCTAACTATAACTTTTTTTATTGTTCTTAACAAAAACCAGAATTTCAGGCTTTTTTTTCAGGCCTTTCTCCTTCGCATGCCCGTCGCCGGAAAGATAATTCAAGACTACAACATGGCAAATTTTACGCGCACCATAGGGCTCCTCTTGCGGGGCGGCATCAGCATGAGCGAAGCATTTCCTATCGGAGCCAAGACCACTTCAAACTTGGTTTACAAAAAAGAATTTGAAGAGCTTACTCTCGTCGTAAACAGGGGTTCAAAGATATCTGCGCACCTTTATAAATACCCCCGTCTTTTTCCGGACATCGTCAGCCAAATAGTTTCTGTCGGCGAAGAGAGCGGAAATTTATCAAATTCCCTTTTGTATCTTTCCGAAATGTACGAAAGAGAGATGGATGATTTTACCAGGAATCTCTCCAGCATGGTCGAGCCCGTGCTCATGATTACGATGGGGCTGCTCATAGGCTTCATAGCGGTCTCCATTATCACTCCAATTTATGGCATCACCCAACATTTACAACCGAAATAAAGGTCCCGCCTCGCGTCGGCGAACGATTGCGAGTCGAGGCGGGTTTACCCTCATCGAAATAATTGTGGTTCTGGCCATTTTTATTTTTATCTTAAGTTTTGGGATGACAATAGATTTTAGCTCTTTTACCAAAAATTCCTTTGAAGGAGAAGAGGCAAAAATAGTCTCTATTCTCGAGCGGGCACGCAGCAGCGCAATGGCCAATATATTTGATAGAGCGCATGGCGTATGCTATGACAGCGCCCAGCATAACTACGTCATTTTTAAAGGAAACTCCTGTACCAGCACGAACAGTGAGCTTATCCCCGCAAACACAAGTGTGTCTGAGAATACTGGAACTGTCTTCCCTGCTTTTGTTTTCAGCCGGCTTACAGGAAATACGACCGCAGGGACCATACATATAACCGACGGAGTAAAATCTGCTGATATTGTCATCAACGCTGAGGGGGCGATTGACTAGCATTTATTCACTTTTTATGCGAAAATTCAGGATATTAAATAATGGCCTGGTAGCCAAGTGGCATGAGCGTAGCGAACTGACATTCCTCTGCGCAAAGGTTTTAAGTAAACAAACAGTTATTTTGTTAGATATATATCGGCCTGGTAGCCAAGTGGTAAGGCATTCCTCTGCAAAAGGAATATACGGCGGTTCAATTCCGCCCCAGGCCTCAAAAAAAATTTACTGTGCCGGGAGGGAGACTCGAACTCCCAAGGGTTGCCCCACTAGTTCCTAAGACTAGCGCGTATACCAATTCCGCCATCCCGGCAAATACAAACTCGCACTTGTGGCTAGGAATATTTTTTTCGCCGTCGCTTAAAAATTCTCCGGCCCCAGCTCACGGTTTTGTCAGCAGACAAAACATTGTTCTGCTTCGCACAAGAACTTTGTGGTCACAAGTATTTTTCTGCTGAAAAATCTCGCGACCCCGCCTCGGCCTCGTCAGGCCTGCGGCTCGCACAAAGCATCCCATGCTTTGTGCGCCCACCAGGGATCGAACCTGGGACATTCTCCTTAAGAGGGAGCTACTCTACCAGCTGAGTTATGGGCGCATAAATTCTCAAACTGCCCGGTGCCCGGAGTGGGAGTCGAACCCACATCCCTTGCGAGACACGATTTTAAGTCGTGCGCGTATACCAATTCCGCCATCCGGGCAATTTACAAACAACAAGATAGATTATAGGTAAAAAATGATTAAATAACAAGCTTTTCTCCTTATTTCTAAGAAATACTTGATATTTAGGCATGTATATGCTATACTATTCCTATGAGTAAATCTATTAATAAAACAAAAATAAAGAACAGCGTAGTTTTTAGTCTATTTTTAATAGCTATCCTAGTGTTTACGGGAGCAGCTATGCCTGCCAAGGCAAGCGCTCAGTCATACGACGAAGGCTATGACGATGGATACGACCATTTCATGTATACCTCTCCGAACCCTATACCCATCCTCACTTCAATGAGTCCAAAATCTGCAAATGCCACTGATTCTATAACCACTATTACCCTAACTGGACATGGGTTCACTTCAAGCTCTGTCGCCAGATGGAATGGCGTAAACAAGCCTACGACCTTCATAGATTCTGACCACCTAATGATGCGCATAAGCCCGAGCGACATGACTTCTGCTGCAGCAAATTTTGTAAACGTATACAATCCAAAGAGAGACGCATACTCAGAAGCTCTCACATTCAAAATAAGCGGATTTGTGGCTTCCAAAGGAAATACATACAACAATACTAATTCAGGAACAAGCAACAACAGTGCTAACGGAACATATGTAAGAACTGAAAACAATGGCGCAAACAGAGAAGACGACAGCGCGAGTTCCCTGGCTTCTAACGCAATATTCGGCGCAAACAGCCTCGTGCCGACCGGCCTCATCCAATGGGTATTGTTTGGAATAGTAATACTACTCATAATTCTAGTCGTTAGAAAATTTACGGGAGCGAGTGATGACTATCACAATTCCCCTCTTAAATACTCTTAATTAAAAAATCCCCATAATGGGGATTTTTTAATTCTATTTTAGACCCCGTAGTGAATTTATATAATATACATAGCACGCCCTAAAGGGCTTCGCCTAAATCTACTACCGGGTAGATTTCCAGAAAAAGAATCCGATGATTACAAACGTCGCCAGTGGAGAAGCGTATTCCGGCACATGAAAGCCAAAGCTGTGCAGTATCATAATCATGCCCAGCACCAGAATAGAATACATAGCGCCGTTTTTTAGATACACATATTTCTTGATTCGCTCAATATTGCCGATAGTCAGCTGTCGCACCAAGAGCGCGCCTAGGCCGTTGCCGATTAAAATGAGCGGCACGGAAAGAGTGAAGGCAAACGCTCCGAGCACTCCGTCGATAGAAAAAGTAGTGTCGATGATTTCCAGAAAGAAAAGCTTGCTTAGGTCTGATTGCGCACCTCTATGACTGCTGCTGCCAAGCATTTTTTTCTCCTGCTCTTCTGCATTTTGCTTGAAGCCGTGAGTGATAAAAAATAGCGTCGAGCCGACGACGGCGCCGATGCCCATAAGGCTGCTCTCTTGAATTGCAAACCAAGTAATGATAGTTAGCAGAATAGAGACGATAGCATAAAACCAAACTCCCTGCTTCATGAAGAATTTTTCGGACTTGGGCAAGCCAAAGTGCTTGTCTTCCAGAAAAAGCCAGTGCAGGAATAAAAACAACAGAAACACTCCGCCGGCCACCAGCAATATCGGAGCGGACTTTTCGATGGATTCTAAAACCAAAGGGTCTGACGACCAGGCAGCGGATAAAACCTGCAAAGGGCTGAGTGACGTATTGAATGCCCAGATGATTGCAAAAGGAAGGAGCCCGCGGACTAGAAACACCGCTATAAGCATCCCCCAGGTCAGAAACCACCGCTGAGCGCGCTTACTCATGGTGGTGAGCACCTCGGCGTTGATAATGGCGTTATCGACGCTGGAGACCGTTTCAAAGAGCGAAAGGCCGATTATAGTAACCAGAGCGGTAAATATCATATTTTTTATTGTAGCCTGAACTCACATTTTTAGCAAAATTACCCATATAACCCTTATTTTATAAAGATAAAAACCACCTCTCTGCCTTGACTTTTAGACCTTTATATGATACAATATACCTAATAGGTAAGTTCTGCTCTTTGAGAACTTAATAAATCAACCCGCCCTTTGCGGGCGCTAAACTAAAAATAGCGTCCTCTAATAAAGTGGCGCGAGAAAGAGAAAAATATGTTTTTATGGATTTTACTTTTCGTAGCGTTCATGCTGATTGTCATAGCTATCCTAATGCTCCTATTAGTGGGGTACAAGGTAGAAGTGCCACCAGCTACCGCTCTCGTCTACAACAACATATGGACGGGAAAACCGGACTGTGTCTTACCGGGAACTGAAACTCTAACTCCAGGACTTGATAGAATTTTGGAAAAAGAAGTTTCTCTCCGTAATGAGGCACAAGATCCAAAAAAAGTGGAATTCACCACAAAAGATGGAATTCCTATCGAGGTGGACTTCCTCATCAAACGCCAACAAGTAGGCTTCCCAGGTATGCCAAATCGACTTGAAGATTTCGACAAAACACAGAAAAAGTTACTCAAGGAAGCTGCCATCAAGGCGGTAACAAAAATTACCTACAAGGATCGTGAGAGTGTTATTCTTAGTCGTCACATAGCCGTACTCAAGGAGACCTTGGGTCAGCATACGTACAACGAGCTTTTCCAGGATGCAAACCTTGCAGAAGGAGATTCCGGAAAATTGAATAAAATCTTCATGAAAAAGATAGAAAAAGAAGTGAACGAAGAGCTTCTCAAGGACGAAGCCACCACAGAATGGGGTTTCTGGAACGAACTGGATCTAGAGAATATCAACCTTCCAGAGATACTGCGCAAATCGCGAGAACAGAGCGCGAGCGCCAATATGGCAGGCAAAGCAATAGCTGATAAGGCAAACGCCGCTGGAGTTGATCCCACAGTGATGGTAATCGCAGATGCTCTGTTTGGCTTTTTGGGCAGCAACAGGGGAGGTGGCAAATGAAAACAGTTATATTTCTAGTGATATTCGTG
>DASYKZ010000006.1:0-6559 GCA_035994985.1 Minisyncoccota bacterium
TAGCGATATGCGGCAATGGCTCTACGGACTCATCTTCACATAAAGTTTCTCCAATATAAATATCCGGAATTCCGGAAATCATGACTATGTCGCCGGAAGTGGCAAACTCTACGTCTTTGCGGGCGATGCCTTCAAAAGAAAAAAGTTTTGTAATCTTTCCTTTGCGGGTGCCCTCTTGCCCTGCAATGTCGCCTTTGACAAAGACAGTACTGCCGGATACAATCTTGCCGAAATATATCCTGCAGACAGCCATACGGCCTAGGAAATTGTCATAGCCGAGATTAAAAACCTGCGCAGACATTTTTTCTCCTTCAGCATAAGAAACAGGCGGAACTTTTTCCAAAATTAAATCCAGAAGCGGAGACAAATCCCCGGATTCATCGCCCAAATTCTTAAACGCCTTGCCTTCGCGGCCAATCGCGTAAATAGTTTCAAAATCTGCCTGTTCTTCAGAAGCACCTAATTCAAAAAATAATTCTAAAATTTCATCATGCACCCGGTGGGCATCGGCTGCCGGCTTGTCGATTTTATTTATGACGACTATGGGCTTGAGTCCAAGCTCAAGAGACTTTTTCAAAACAAATCTGGTCTGGGGCATCGGCCCTTCCACGGCATCGACTAGTAAAAGCACAGAATCAATAGCCCGCAAGACCCGCTCTACTTCGGAGCCGAAGTCGGCGTGGCCGGGAGTGTCTACTATGTTTATCTTCGTATCTTTATAGTATATCGAGGTGTTTTTTGAGTAAATCGTAATACCGCGCTCTTTTTCAAGGTCATTTGAATCCATCGATACTCCTTCGCCTGAAAGCGCCCCATTTTGCTTCATTAAAGCATCAGTAAGAGTAGTCTTGCCGTGGTCGACGTGGGCTATTATTGCAATATTTCGTATTTCCATAATTGATTTTTATTAAAAGTTCCTAAAACTCTTTTCAAACAAAAAAAGGCCTGTTTGCCCTTTTTGACACTTTCTAATAATAACATACTTTCTTAAAAACAACAAGTTTTTCGGACTTATTCCCCATGTCGGCGTCAGGATATGCTATGCTGGAAGCTTGGAAAGATACGGCAACCTTTTTGGTGAGAAATAAAGACATCATTGAACAATCTTTCATTTCCCATAGTTAGTAAAGATTTTATTAAAATTGACATTTTTCATATTTAGTGTTATTCTCTTTTTAGGAATATAGTTACAGCCTGGAATTTTAGGCTTTTTGAAAAAATTTCGAGAATAAGGAGAATAACGTGAAAGCTATAAGCAATCTAAAAAATTGGTTATCACGCATAAACGCCAAAAGCTGGCATTATCGTTGGATGAAAGCAGTAGATATTAATCCACCTGAGAAGGCCTGTGCTTACTACTGGACTTTCCCATGGGTATTCATTAAATCAGGATTCTATGGTATCTTACTGCTTATTTTGGTACTAATAGGGGCCGTGGGTTTATTTATTGGATTCAGGCCTGATTTCGAATCGGAACTTCCAAATAACAAGATGTTTTACCCATACAAATCAGGGAAGAAGGGAAAGTGGAAAATACCAATTGCTCCCTGGGAAGCCACACTAGCAATAGGGGCTTTGTATGGACTATACCAACTTATATTTTGGATACCTGATAATGTGGATACGGTAGTCTCTGGTATCTTGGTTGGTTTGAAATTTCTGATTATCGGCCTTGCAGCGCTGTGCGCAATTCTAACTTTTGGATATGTAATAAGATACAGTGTTGCTCCTAGTATTAAGAATGGAGCGATAAATTTCTATAATGAGCATTGCCCAAAACTGGTTGTAGTCGGCGAAGAAATTCCAGCCGAAGAAAGCATCGTTATTGACGAAGAAAATTTCGATGTCGAGGATTGATATTAAGTTTTATCTATCAAGGCCATACAGGAAAAGTCTAACAAGACATCTTGTGTGGCTTTTTCTGTTTATATATTTTTATTTTAAAAAACCAGAATTTGCTGGGACAGAAATCTTGGAACGCAATAAGGCGTGGTCAAATGTGTCCAGAACAATTTTCAGCCAAGGCGTATAAAGATTTGGATTTTTAGCAATATCTTCCACTAAAAAATCAAAGTCAGTCCATTTCCAGTCGCTTGCTTCTTCTGGATTAATACGGGGTTCTTCATTATATTCGCCGATAAATATATGAAGATATTCATGTTCAAACAAATCTCCAACTGGTGTGTAGTAAATAATGTGCCCGACATTTTTCATCTCGCAATGAAATCCCATTTCCTCCCGAAGCCTCCGCTTCGCGGCAGCTTCAGACATTTCCGTCTCGCGCGGGTGACCGCAACAGGTATTTGTCCATAGGCCGCCCCCATGGTATTTTTCATTGGCCCTTTTTTGAAGCATCAGCTTGCCTTCTCTATTAAAAATAAAAATTGAAAAAGCCAAGTGCAGCTTACCGAGCTGGTGGGCCCAGAGCTTTTCCTCCAGCCCCAGCCGCTCCCCTTTTTCATTTGTCAAAATTACCTTTTCCACTTACTTATCTTATCATTAAACTAAGTAATTTCTATTTCCCATGCCGACGCTCCCGGGAGCTGTATTCCTCCAGAACACCGAGAAATTCTTCTTTGCTTAGAGGCGGCCAGCTCGTTTTCAAAAAGAAAAGTTCGCTATAAACGCCTTGCCACGGCAAAAATCCAGACAGGCGCATCTCGCCGCTGGTGCGGATGATAATATCCGGATCTGGAATGTCTTTCGTATAGAGATAATCTGAAAAATCTGCCTCCTTCATATCTTTGATTTCTTCTTTGGTTTTATCTTTTGATAATTTTTTTACAGCGTTCAGAATTTCCGCTCTTCCACCGTATGACATCGCCAGGACTATTGTCCTTTCAAAATGTGCTGTATCAGCCTCTGCTTTTTTCATTAGCTCTTGGATATCCGGCGAAAAAGCGGAAATATCGCCAATAATTTTTATCCTGACTTTGTTTCGTAAAAGCGACTCATATCCAGTCGAAAAAGCATATTTAAATAGCTCCATCAGATAGCTTACTTCTTCTTTTCCTCGATTCCAATTCTCTGTAGAGAAAGCGTAAAAAATAACATATTCAATTCCGGCTTCCTTGCCCCATCGTATCACTTCTTTCATTTTCTGGTAGCCTTTTTTATGACCTTCAGCCAAAGTTATACCTTCTTCTCTTGCCCATCTCCTATTACCGTCCATAATAATGCCTATGCATCTGGGTATATTTTTGGGTATATTATCCTTATTCGTTTTATTCTTTTCTTTTTCGCTCATTATTTTATAGGTGGTCTAAAAATCCGTGATACACAATTTTAAAATCTAAAAATATATTTGTAGCATCAAACCATTCTACTTTAACATCTTTAACATTAGAAAGCAGCGGGCCTTTTTTCAGCTTTGATAAAAATTCAGCCAATTTTATTTCATCACCTTCAGCGATTGCTTTTACAGTTCCATCGGGAAGATTTTCCACTGTACCGGCGAGCTTTAATTTCTTTGCTGTCCTTTGGGTAAAATCGCGGAATAAAACGCCTTGAACTCTGCCGGAAACAATACATTCTAATCTTTTAGTCATAAGTAGTCATTCTATAATGTATATAGAAAAGATGCAAAAAGTAATTTTTTATGCTATTTTGACTAACGAGGAGCAAAACGAAAGTTTACTTTCATTTTGTCCGAGTGAAGGCAAAATATTGTATGTAGTTATATTTTATAAAAGTCTAAATACAAGCGTCGGTGGTAGAGTGGTCAAATACAACAGACTGTAAATCTGTCGCCTCCGGGCTACGAAGGTTCGAATCCTTCCCGACGCACAATAAAAAAATCTCCTTTAAAGGAGATTTTTTTATTTTAAACTTCTGACCGCGGGCGAACTTGAATGGAGCTTTTTATTTTACCAGAACCGCCTTTTTTACTCTCTATTATGAGCTCATTGTTCTTCAGGGAAACGATGACCTTGTCCCCTTTCTTGAGGCGGTTGCCGATGATATATGACGCCACGGAATTCAAGATTTTATTTTGAATCAAACGGTTGAGCGGACGGGCTCCATAGTGCGGATCATATCCCTCCTTTGCAAGGTAAGACAGCGCATCATCTTTTATCTCAAAACCGATGCCCTTGGCAAACAGGCGGTCCTGCACCACCTTTACTCGTAATTTCACTATCTCTTGGATTGCCTCCTCGGACAATATGTCAAAGACGATAATTTCATCTAGCCTGTTTAGGAATTCGGGTCGGAAATTGTCTTTCAGTGATTGCATAATCTTGTCTTTCATATTGCTGTAATTTTGCTTGTCGGAGTTATTGGAAAAGCCTATGGATTCCATTTTCTCCACAAACTGTGAACCAATATTGGACGTCAAGATAATAATCGTATTTTTGAAATTCACTACTCTGCCTTTTCCGTCTGTCAGCCTTCCTTCGTCTATGACTTGAAGCAGCATATTGAACACTTCAGGATGAGCCTTTTCAATCTCGTCAAAAAGTACCACCGCATACGGCCTGTGCCGTACAGCTTCGGTCAGCTGGCCGGCTTCATCGTAGCCGACATACCCCGGAGGAGAACCGATGAGCTTGGATATTGAATGCCGCTCCATATATTCAGACATGTCCACCCGGATGATGGCTTTATCATCGTTGAACATAAATTGCCCCAGGGTCTTGGTGAGCTCTGTTTTTCCCACTCCGGTCGGGCCCAAGAATATAAACGAGCCAATCGGCCTGTTTGGGTCGCCGATGCCTGCGCGGCTCCTACGAATCACGTCTGCGACACGCGTAATGGCTTCATCCTGGCCGATTACCCGCTTCTTTAATTCTGCTTCCATCTTCTCCAGTTTGGCGCGCTCTTCTTCGAGCATCTTGGTAAGCGGTATGCCCGTCCAGCGAGCCACAACCTCGGCAATGTCTTCTGCGGTAATTTCTTCCTTTAATATCCGGCGGGATTTCTGCAGTTTCTTCAGCCTTGTAAGCTTTATTTCCAAGTCTTTCTTGAGCTCAGGTATTTTACCATAGCGTATTTCGGCGACGCGGGAAAGGTCGGACTTCATTTCCGCGTCTTCGGCTTCCAGGCGGATGGTTTCCATTTCTTTTTTAATTTCGCGAATTTCCGAGACGATTGTTTTTTCGTTGTTCCACTTTAACTCAATCTCTTTTGTTTTTTCGTATAGGTTGGCGATTTCTTTGTCTACTTCTTTCACCCTGTTTTTTATTTCTTTAGCTTTTTCTTTGCTTTCCTTGCCCTTGCCTGCCGTCGAAATAGAGACCTCTTTTTTCAGGGCTTCTTTTTCGATTTCTAAGCGGCGTATTTTTCGGTGCGCATCTTCCAATATAGGCGGTTTGTTTTCTAGCATTATCTTGAGCGAGCTTGAGGCTTCGTCTATCAGGTCCACAGCCTTGTCCGGTAAAAATCTGTTTGTAATATACCTTGCTGAAAGATTGACAGCAGAAATAATCGCATCGTCTGTAATGCGGACGCCATGGAAAAGTTCATACCTTTCTTTAAGTCCCCGAAGTATTGTTATGGCATCTTCCACGCTTGGCTCATCTATATAGACGGGCTGAAAACGCCGGGCCAGCGCCGGGTCTTTTTCAATATGTTTTTGGTATTCGCGCAGAGTTGTCGCGCCGATGGCGCGCAATTCTCCGCGGGAAAGAACGGGCTTGAGCATATTTGAAGCGTCCATCGTACCTTCGGCGCCGCCGGCGCCGACTATAGTATGGATTTCGTCGATAAATAGGATGACTTTTCCATCAGAACGCTCTATCTCTTTCATGATTCCTTTCAGCCGCTCTTCAAATTCTCCGCGGTACTTTGTACCCGCGACGAGCAAGCCTAAGTCGAGGGACACAAGCTCTTTTTCTTTCAATGATTCCGGAACATTGCCTTTTACAATTCGCTCCGCCAAGCCTTCCACCACCGCTGTCTTTCCGGTGCCGGCTTCTCCAATCAATATGGGATTATTTTTTGTCCTACGGGAAAGTATCTGCATAATGCGCAGTATCTCATTGTCTCGCCCGATGACAGGGTCGAGCTTGTCTTCCTTAGCAAGCTTAGTTAAGTTTCTGGTATATTTTACGAGTAATTTAAATTTCTTTGGCTCGCTCACGTCGGTAATATTTTGCCGGCGGAGCTCTTCTAAAACTTTTAAAACAGAATCTTTATGGATTCTGAACCTGGCCAGAGTTTCCCGCGCTTCAGAGGTAACTTCCAAAATAGCCAGAAATAAGTGCTCGGTAGAGACAAAATCATCTTTCATAAATTCAGCGAGTTTTGCAGATTGCTCAATAACTTGCGCCAAATCCGGGTTGAGGTAAATCTGGTACGCGGGTGAAATAGTGCTTTGGGTTTCAGGCAATTCAATCAATTCCAGAACTGAGTCTGTCAGAAGCATTGTGTCTATTTCCAGCTTATCCAAAATGGAATTTACCATGCTCTCCTCAGCAAGGAGCAAGGCTGCAAGCAAGTGCAGGCTTGAAACGTGGTTTACCCCGCGTTCAATAGCCAGCTCGTGAGCTTTTTTTATGGCGTCTTTTGCTTTGGTTGTAAATTTATTTAATGGTGGCATATATTTATTATCTATCTTCTT
>DASYKZ010000007.1:0-140227 GCA_035994985.1 Minisyncoccota bacterium
GGAAAAGAGACCAATGAATATTAAAAAAATAAAAGATGAGATGAGCAACGGCATGCAGATAACTATCGCAGGAATATTGGAATCTGTGAGGCAGGTGGTAACAAAAAATAATGAAAGAATGGCCTTTATAAAAATCACAGACCTAACTGATTCCATAGAAGCTGTAGCTTTCTCTTCTATATTCAAAGAATCGATAAATATCCTGGTTCCCGAAAAATGCATCGCTCTTTCTGGCAAAGTCTCCAATAGAAACGGAGAAAAAAGCATTATAATAGAAGCAGTGAAGGAGATTTAAAAAATTAAACAAATTTTATGATGGAAAAAAGAGAATTTAAAGGCCCTAAGAGTCTTAAAAAATTTTTAGAAGAAAAAAGAGAGGAAGAACGTAAAAGACTTTATGATAAAGCTTTAGATTTTTTCGTAAAAGATAACAAAAGGGATGCTTTGATTACTATACTGGAACTCATTCGTTTATCCGTAAACAATGAAAATATGGAGATAAATCAAGAAGAAATGGAATTAATGAAAAAATTGGGTTATAAAAGCAACGAAACTAGTGAGGATTTATGCTTTAAAGGTTGGCAAAGTTTAATAGTATTAGAGAATATACCCAAAGCCACTATGTACTCTATCGAACTTCAAAATTTGATTAAAAAAGAAAAAAGAGAGCCAACAAGTAAAGAAAGAGATTTTATAACAACCGTTAAGGATTTTATAGAAAGAAACAGTAAAAATCAATTATAAATACTCATTGCTTTTTCTCGGCCTTCGATAAAAATCATTTCTATCGCTTTGCTTACTTTTTTTGAAAGTTTTTTAAGCATGTCTAACTCTGATTTTTTAAATTTACCGAGCAGGAAATTTAATACAGCTTTCTCTCCACTTGGCTTACGCAATTTTCCTGATGGGGCACTGGGTGCTAAGCCGATTCGTATGCGCACAAACTCTCTTGATTTTAATTTCTTTATAATCGACTCCAGTCCGTTGTGCCCGCCGGAGCTCTTGTCAAACGATATTTTTATCTTGCCAAGAGGTAAATCAATATCGTCATAAACAACAATCATATCTTTCAATGGCACTTTGTGCTTGTCTTTGGCATATAGAATAGCAACTCCGGAATTATTCATGAAATTAGTGGGTTTCAAATATTCAACCGGCTTATTGCCGACAGTATCTTTATAACTAAGAGCTTTAGTTCCAGAGCTTTGCTTCCATTCAATCTTTTTACCTAAAATAAAATCAAGCATTATCCATCCGGCATTATGCCTTGTGTTTTCATATTCCTCTCCCGGATTTCCCAGCCCCGCGACAATTTTCATTTTTATATAATAACATATAATTTTAATTCCCGAGCCTGTTATATTATGAAACGTTTTTTGATACTTTGTCAATCTTGTTGTGTGATATATTATAGCCATGGAAAATGAAATACCTCGGAATAAGACCACCGCGCAGTCCTTCTGGGAGTTGGTGCGGTTTGTCGCGATAGCCCTCCTCATAGTCATCCCAATACGCGTGTTTGTCATAGAGCCATTCGTGGTATCCGGCTCTTCTATGTTTCCTACTTTTCAAAATGGAGATTATTTGATAGTGGATAAAATTTCTTACGAATTGGGAAATCCAGACCGGGATGATGTGGTCATCTTCCGATATCCGAACGATACGACAAAATTTTTTATAAAGAGGATTATAGGCCTTCCTGGTGAAACTGTGGACATAAAAGGAAACGCTATAACTATTACCAATAAGGACCACGCGGCCGGCTTCAAGCTTGATGAACCATATATTAAACAAGACTTTACGAGCGACATGCATTTTGTATTAAAAGACGATGAGTATTTTGTCATGGGCGACAACAGAAACGCCAGCTCGGATTCCAGGTTTTGGGGTCCGGTAAAAAGAAACCTTATGACAGGCAGAGCTTTCGTGCGGTTATTGCCCTTAAAAAATATAAATATATTACCAGGTAAATATAGCCAAGCAGAATAAATTACTATGAAAAAACCACAACCAAAGGCAAAAGTCGCTAAGAATAAAAATAAGGAAGTGGCATCGCCAAAAGGAATGCGCGACCTCATGAATGAGGAATATTATTCCTTTCAGGGATTTTTTGAAAAGGCCCAGGAAGTGGCGGTGTATTATGGGTTCAAGCCTATATCCACCCACTTGATTGAGCAGGAGGAAATTTTTACTTCGAGCATCGGCGAAGGCACAGACATAATTGATAAAGAGATGTATACACTGAAGGCAAAAGGCGGAGACCACCTGGCCCTGCTCCCTGAGCATACGGCCCCTGTCATGCGCTCCTATATTGAGCATGGCATGCACAGCATGCCTCAGCCGGTCATGCTCTACCACTACGGGCCGGTATTCCGGCATGACAAGCCCCAACGCGGGCGCTATAGGCAATTTTGGCAATTTGACGTGGATGCCCTCGGCAGCGAGAAAAGCATCATGGATGCCATAGTCATAAAGACCTGTATGAGCATACTGGAAGAAGCCGGGGCATCTAACCTGTCTATTGATATAAATTCAATAGGCGACAAAGAGTGCCGAAATTCATATGTAAAAGAGCTCGCCAGCTTTTACAAGAAGAACCTCGGCAGCCTGCCCGCTATCGACAGAGAGCGCCTGAAAATAAATCCTCTTCGCATCCTGGATTCCAAAGAAGAAAAGACAAAAGAAATCAACGAGCGGGCTCCGGACTCTATATCTTTCCTCTGTCCTCCCTGCAAAAAACACTTCAAGGAAGTACTAGAATATCTGGAAGAAATGAATATACAATACAATATTAATAAAAATTTGGTCCGCGGGCTTTCTTATTACACCCGCACTGTGTTTGAAGTCATAGAGACAAATGTGGAAGAAGGCAGCGCGCCACTGGCGCTCGGCGGCGGCGGACGCTATGACTATCTGGCAAGGCAAATCGGGGGCAAGCGGGATGTTCCTGCGGTAGGTTTTTCAATCGGCGTAGACAGAATAGTGGCGTCTCTATGGTACAAGAAACTTACGCCTCGCATCCTAAAAAAACCAAAAATATACTTTATCCAGCTTGGCTCTGAAGCAAAGCTAAAAAGCTTGAATATAATTGAAATACTTCGAAAGGCTCACATCCCTATAGCGCAGGCGCTATCAAAAGACTCTTTGGGTTCTCAGCTAGCTATCGCGGAAAAGCTGAATATCCCCTACGCGCTTATCTTTGGAGTAAAAGAGGCGCTCGACAATTCTGTAATTGTCAGAAATATGGGAAACAGGTCTCAGGATACCGTGAAATTAACCAAACTTCTGGAATATCTAAAAGACATGAAATAGATAATGCCAAAAAAAATTTTACAGCAAAAAGAGAAAACTCTACGCCAAGTTGCAAAAGAAATACCTTTGCCAGGCATCAAAACACTGAAAATTAAAAAAATCTTAAAAGAGATGTCTGCCTCTCTTGCCAGCCAAAGCGACGGCGTAGCCATCGCCGCTCCGCAAATCGGATATAGCCTTCAGATTTTCGTCGTTTCTGGGAAAATCTTTGAGGCAGGTTTCCAAAGGCGGGGTCTCTCCAAAGAGAATCAGCGGGACGAGTTGAGAGAAAGCGCTCACGAAGCACGCACAGACAGCGACCCTGGTCTTGGAAAACCTGCCGAGAAAGATTTAGTTTTTATAAACCCAAAAATTTCCAAGCTCTCCCGCGACAAGGAATGGCTGCCCGAAGGTTGCCTTTCTGTCCGCTGGCTGTATGGAAGAGTTTTCAGGTCCAAGAAGGCTACGGTGACGGCTTATGATGAAAATGGCAAGAAGTTTACCCGCGGGGCTTCTGGCTTGCTGGCTCAAATTTTCCAGCATGAGACAGACCACCTAAACGGCGTCCTTTTCATCGACCGCGCGAAAGATATAAAAGAGGAATTGCCAAAGTAAAATTTACTCTAAAAACTTAACGTAGGCTTTCCGTCCATCAGAAACAACTCTTATTTTAACTCGTGCTGGTTTCTTAGTCTTTTTTGTTTCTTTATATAATTGACTAGGTAGTCCTTTGGGTAAATCCTTTCCATCAATAGAAATAGATAATTTAGAATTAAAAAGCTTTGATTTTGGTAAATGTAAATCTATTGTGTGCAAAGCCAAATCGCGCTGGTTTCTATGGCTAAAATTTACTATTCTCCTTCGGCTCATTATTTCTGAAAAATCAAAATCGTAATGAAAATCAAAAGAGGCATCTTCTTTTTCTTGTGCTTTATATTTAGGTGGATAATACATAGCCACTTCTAAAGTAATACCTTCAGGTGGGGTAACTCCTCTTGCATAAGTGGCTTCAATTTCCCCCTCTTCTAAATTTCGTTTTAATTCCCAAGTGCTAGGTTCCATTTCTCGTGTCCTATGATATTGGAGGAAATAATTCTTATCTTCGTGAGTCTGAAATTCAATTATCGGGCAATGTTTTGGGTCAAAGCCTTCCATATTTCTTATTTTTTCGTAAAATTCTATGACTTCATTTATCCCATATTTTAATTCATCTGTAATTTCCATCGGTGCATTTAAAACGAGTTTACCTTTATCAATAATTGCATAGTTATGATATTTGTAACCTTTACTAGAAAAAATATGATATCGCTCCGGAATTGCTGAATCAGCTATAGCACTTCTATTTAGTCCCTCAATTTTTTCCCAATAAGAATAGCTAACTTTATCAAAAAATTCTTTTGGCTTAATTCCTAAAAGGTCGCAGTAATGATTCACTTTTCGTGATGATAATCTTGCTAAATTACGCTCGAATGTACTCTGCTCTGTTTTATCTGCTGTAGCGAAAATTTTATTTTCTATTGCTTTTTCTGGTTCACTATTATGAGCCTCTTTAAGATTTTCCCAATCTGCTTCAGTAATATCAGTATCTCCTAACCCTTTGGCTACTTCTATGCGAGTTGCGTCAATATTGTAACTAGACAAGAGACCAGCTGCACCAGCATACTCGTCTGGATGCTCACTTCTTATTATTACTTTCTTTCCTTTCTTTATAGCTTCTAGGGCTTCATTTAAACTATTATAAATTTCTGGAACTAAGATATCTTGAGACCTAAGCATTTCTGCAATTTCTCTTTTAGGTTGATTAGGTGGATTTTCTAGAAATTTATCTTTCGATTTTATACCCCCCCTCGCTCTTATTTGTTGATTCTGAAATCTTTTTTTGCTTTAGTTGTTCTATCATAATATAATTACCTTGTTTCGTTAATTATACAATACTATGGAAAATAAGTTAAATTTTGTGTTTTGGGGCACGCCGGATGTGGCATCGGAAACCTTGGAAATTTTGAAGGAGGCTCAGTATATGCCTTCGCTAATTGTGACCTCTCCTGACCGGGCGCAAGGACGCAAAATGCTCGTAACTCCCCCGCCTGCCAAAGTTTGGGCTATGGAAAACAACATTCCATTTATTCAGCCGGAAAAACTAGGGCAAAAGGATTTTGAAGACAATTATGACCTATTTATCGTTGCTGCCTACGGAAAAATAATTCCGGAAAAAATATTACATATGCCAAAGCTTGGCTCTATAAATATTCACTACTCCCTGCTGCCAAAATATCGCGGAGCGTCACCAGTAGAATCGGCTATCTTAAATGGTGACACTGAGACTGGCGTAACTATCCAAAAGATGGAATATAAAATGGATACCGGCCCTGTCATCGCCGTAGAAAAAACACAAATTTCCCCTGATGAAAAAGCGCCTGAATTGCGGAAAAGATTAATACAGCAGGGTGGCGAGCTTCTGGTAAAAACTCTCTCAAAACTCTTAAGTGGAGAAATTAAGGAAACTATCCAGAATGAAGCTGAAGCTACATACTCTACAAAAATTAAAAAAGAAGACGGGCTAATAGATTTGAGTGACGACCCTACAAAGAATTATAATAAATTCCGGGCGTACGCCACATGGCCCCGGACATTCTTTTTCAATCCGCCAACTGGCGGAGGCAAGAGAATCATTATAACAAAAGCCAAGCTGGAAAATGGCAAATTTATGATAGAAAAAATAATTCCGGAAAATGGAAAAGAGTCGGATTATAGGGATTAGTATTTAGACGTAAAAGGATTTCGTTTGGAAAGGCCTTTGAGCATTTTTTTCACGCTTACGGCCCCCCTTTTAAAGAGTGTCTGTGTACGGTCTTTGTCTTTGCTTATTTCCCTGAAAAGACTTTCCTCTACCACATCAATAGCAGTATATACATCTTCTTCATCGGCGCTCGAATAAAATTCCTGGCCATTGGTTTTTATGAGCCCATGAGCATGAAAAACATACCCGCCCTTGTGATGGTTTGTGCTCTTGCCTATCTCAAAGTCGGCTGAGATTTCTCCTCCTTTTTTCTCAATAGCAGAGAGTAGTTTTTGTAGATTGGCAGCTCGTTTTGATACATATTTTTTTATGGCATCTGTCAGCTTCATATTTTTACCTTGTAGATTTATTTGCATATACTTATATTTTACCATATACTCATTAGAATGTTTATACCCTTGGCAGATATTTTTGTCATATTGGAAAAATATAAATACATGGCAATTTTTCCCATTGCCATTTTCGAGGGGCCGATTATTATAATATTGTCCGGTTTTCTGACATACCTGGGGTTTTTAAATATTTATATTATTCTCCCCGTTCTTATCTTGGGAGATTTGGTGGGCGATTCCCTGTATTATGGAGTAGGCAGATACGGCAGTAAGCTCCTGTGGGTTAAAAAAATAGGAAATTTTCTGGGTTACGGCGAAAAGAGCGGAAAAATATTAAAAAACCATTTCAATAAACATAGCATCAAGACCCTGCTTATCGCAAAGCTGACCCACGGAATGGGCGCCGTGGCGCAAGTGGGGGCCGGCATTGCTGAAGTTGATTTTTTTAAATTTCTCTTGATTCAAATCATTGGAGTCATCCCAAAAACTTTTACGCTGTTTCTGATTGGTTTTTACCTGGGAAATTCATACCAAAAAATAAACACGTATTTGGACATTGTGTACTACGCAGTCTTAAGTATAGTCTTGATTGGCTTACTATATGGAATATTCAGAAAATATTCCATACAAGTCGTCAATGAAGAAAAGTAAATTACTTTAAGAGAAACCTCAGGCTGGTAACGACTCGGATTTTTTTAAATTCGGGAGAGCCGGGGTCTTTCTCAGAAATATCAAATACGCCCTGATTGCCTCTTGATATAGAGCCTAGCCTGGAACCCGACTCTGTCGCAAACTGCCCTGCGGATACTTTGGCGTTTTTGATAGCTTCAGCAAGCATTTCCGGCTTGACGCTGTTGATATCGGAAAATTCGAAACTTATAGAGTTTTGATTGAGAGTAACTCCTTCTTTGACCAGAGATAAAGTATCAGTAGAGGCGGATTTTACCAGGTCAACTTTTTTAGTATAAACCGACATTTGGGTAGTGGAATTGTATCTAAAGAGCGAGCCGGTATAAGTATCCTGGAAAATATTTACTGGAGCAACGTTTATTTCTGATTCTTCAAATCCTTTTGCCACTAAGAAAGCTTTGACTGCCTTCGTATTTTTATCAATGCTTGCATAGAGCGAATCAATATCGTTTGACTTCACATCAAAATTTAGCGACCAAATAGCTACATCAGCTTTGACTATTTTCTCTGACAAGCCTTTTACTTCCACATAAGCGCCCTGATTAGAAAAATTTCCCGCCGCAAGGTAAAAAACAACAGAGAAAATCAGTATTCCGACTGCTATTCCTATCTTTCCAAAATATTTTAAATTTTCTTTTTCCATAAATTGATTTAAGCTCTTCGCTTTTTACCTTTTGATTTGCCAGCCAGCATTGTCTTTTTTACTTCCAATCGCTTCTTGGTCTTGTGTGAACGTCGGGACTTCTTTTTAGGACTGAGTGTCGTACTTCTTTTTGCCATATATAAAGTTTAATTTATTTCTTAATAATATATTAGAGAGTATAGCAAACTATTGGGTTTTTGGATACCAATCCAACTGGATAACTTCTATGTCAGGATTTTGAGTATTTATAATTTCTTTAAATTTAACAACGTCGCTAAAGCCTTCCGGGGTCCTGTAATGATACGGATAGATTTCTTTTGGCTTAAATGCCAAAACTGCATCGGCTGCCTCTTCCACGCCCATGGTATAAGGCAGATTCATGGCCACAAAAGCTATGTCAATATTTTTTAAAGCTCTCATCTCAGGAATTCCAGCTGTATCTCCCGATATATAAATTCGTTTTGTGTTTGAAGTTTTTTCTAAACCAGAATAAACAGGCATTTCAATTATGTACCCATTTCCTCTTCCCTTTGTGTGATAGCTTTCACTCGGTCCTGGTAAATTGTACATAGGGATAGCTTCTACACTAAAACCTAGATAATCAGACTTCTCTCCATTACTTATAATATGCACCTTTGATTTAAGTTCTTCCGGCATCATATCTGCCACAGCCTGTGGAGCTATGATAACGGTTGATTCTGTTGTAATTTTCTTCAGCGTTTCTATATCAAAATGGTCCCCATGGATATCGGTAATCAAGACTATATTTGCAGCAGGCTTAGCTTTAAATATGTTTGCTTTTTTTTCATCCACCGGGTCGACATATATATTAAAGCCGTCCCAAGCCAAAATTAGACTTGCGTGAGAAATAGGAATAACGCTTATCGGGCTTACAATATTTGTTTCATTTTCTTTTTGATGATTCATTTGCATTTTTAAAATTAAACCTAAACCTATAAATACTATCACTAAAAATATTATTTTCTTTATCATAAGATATTATCCTTGTTTTTTAAGCCAAGCTATCATTTTGGTAAAAGTCGTTTTACCCGCTTCCCCGCTTGAAGTGATTCCTTCAGCCTTTTGGAAAGCTGCTACGGCCGTCTTGGTGCTGGCACCATAATCATTGTCAATTTTGTTTGAAGTTTTTTTATACACATTTATGAATTTCTGCACTGTGCCCACGCTCGGACCGGCAGACTTGAGCTTGAGGACGATGCCCGCATTCGCTAATTTTTGCAATTCATTTATAAGAGTTTGATTTTTATATGTAGTAGTAGCTGGCTTTTTTACCGGAGTAGTTGGTTTTGGTGTCTCTTCTTTGACAACATCCGCCGGCTTTGGCAGAGTGTCCGAAGCAGCAAGTTCGCTATTTAGTTTCTCTACTTGTTGTTTCAAATCCTCATTTTCAGTTTCAAGTTTTCTTATTTTTTGGTTATTCACGTATTCACTGCCGGACTGCATGGTAATGACGGCCCAGTACGCAAGCCCTCCGATTGCGCCTAAAATAACTATTGAAAAAAGCCCGAGTTTTAATTTGTCCATATGCTTAATATTGTATCATAAAAATTTACAAAAATTTAGCTGCTTAATTTGAAACCAAGCCAAATACCCAGTATCCCGCCGACGGCCGTTAAAAATACTGAAGATATGGATAAAAAACCCGCACCCCAGAGGGTGGGGATAAATCCCCCGATGGTAGAGCCTATAAACATGAAAACCCAGATAAGAGATTTTGAATTCATACTAACTATTATACTAAACTAACGGTTTTCGTCTATGCTTCTTTTTTTAACGTAGGCTCAGAAGTTCCATATCTAGCTAAAAAATCTCCACGCCCTATAAAAGCTTTCGCAATTGGTCTTTCTTCCCCAATAAAAGATTCTTTGTATTCTTTCTCTGATATTAGACCATCATATGTAAAGCCTAACTCTTCCAAACGTTTCATAAATTTTGTTGCAATTAACCAAGAGCTTCCCCTTACTTCTTCTATATTTGGATAACTTTTTAACATATTGGCTAGCTCAGCAAATCCTTTTTTTATTTCTGGAACAAACTCATCTTTTTTTTCTTTGGTCATAAAATCCCACGCGGAAGGAAGATGAATGTATATATCTTTGGCATCTTTATTCAAATCAGGTTTTCGTATATATAGTATTTCGCTGAGTTGTAAATTATTTTTATCCTTAAAAGTATTTTCTCTTTCTGCTTTTGCAAAAAGTGCACGCTTAGTAAGAGGTAATAAAACAAACGGTTCCATTATTTTTATTAAATGAGGAATAAATACTTCTTTCTTTTGTATCTCTAAACTTTGCTTTAATCCTTGAATTACTTCTTCTTTATTGGGAAGAAGTCCATGCTTTTCATAAACATCTGCCTGTGACTCAAAACGTTCAATCTGTTCCCTCAGTTTATCCTTATCATCAAATAAAGAACTAAATTTAGTTCTCATTTCATTTCTAAGTTTATTTTTTTGTTGTTCAATTGGATCTTCTTCCATATTTTTAATTACACTAGTAATTTACTTTATAAACTAATACCGAGTATCTTTAGAACCATGGAAGCAAGCGGGTCGGCGGATACGCCGGAAACTATAACTCCGCCGAGCATACCGGTAATGGAAATACTGAGGAGGCCGAGAAGGGCTAAAATTTTGGAAAATATACCGTTTGACATGCTGGCGTACTTTGTCTTTGCCATAGCAATAATTTCTAACAACAATAAAAAGCCGTAAATGATTACTGAAGCAAATGCAAAAGTTGAATGCATTTTCACAAGCTCGTGATTCGGCTTTACTATATGTTCAGCGATACCGCCGGTATACATGGCCGCCAAGGCTCCGAGAAAGCCTACGACAAGCAAAAAACGTTCAATCTGCTTCCACGAAACTTTTGGAAGCAATTTATTAAGCGGTATTATTTTTATAATCGAGTAAATAAAAATAAGGGCAATCGGGAAATGCACAAACAGCGGATGAAAATTGTAGGTCATTTGTATATTATATGGAAAAGAGCGAAGCTTGTCTACGGAGACGAAAGTATAGATATATAGTAAAATATATATATGCTTAAATTTGTGGACGATTTCCTAAATAAGACGACTATGTACAGACTCGTCTTCTATGTCCTTTCTTCTTTTTTTGTGTGCGCGATGATTCTTTCTCTTTTGGGCCTCCTGCCTTTTACACCGCTTAGCCTTATACTATCTCTTCTTGCCATATTGCTGATTTCATACGCAGTAAATTTTACTTTTTCCTATATTTATAAAGCGTCGACAAATGTAGAATCTGTCTACATCACGGCCTTAATCATGTTTTTCCTCATCACTCCCCCGCTTAAGGGAGGCGATTATTCCCAGTTTTTATTTTTAGTGTTTTGGGCAAGCATATTTGCCATGGGCTCAAAATACATTTTAGCAATCGGCCGCAAGCATATTTTCAATCCGGCCGCTGTCGCTATGGTGCTCCTCGCTTTCATCCTCAATCTATCGGCAAACTGGTGGATAGGAACACCAGCAATGCTGCCTTTCGTGCTTTTAGGAGGAGCTCTTATGGCCAGAAAAATATGCCGGCTGGACTTGGTGCTCAGTTTTATGATTTCCGCGCTAGCCAGCATATCATTTTTTGCTTTCTTGGACGGCTCAACTTTTTCCGGTATTTTCCACACGTTAATACTGACACTCACAAACTCTGCTTTCTTTTTCTTTGCTTTTATAATGCTCACCGAACCGCTGACCGGACCGACCACTAAATGGCCGCGCATTGCCTTTGGAATATTAGTAGGATTTTTGTTTTCTCCTTTACTGCACATTGGCCCATATTATTCCACTCCGGAACTGGCCTTGGTAATAGGAAATATCTTTGCTTATCTGGCGGGACCCAAAGAAAAGCTGTTTTTGAAACTAAAAGAACGGATAAAAGCCGGCGCAGATACATATGATTTTATATTCCAAAAAGATAAAAAATTTAATTTTAAACCCGGACAATACATGGAATGGACTTTGAGCCATACGCACTCCGACGTCCGCGGAGTACGGCGGTATTTTACTTTAGCTTCATCGCCGACAGAGCCGGATATACGTCTCGGAGTAAAGTTTTACGACCGGCCGAGCAGTTTCAAGAAAGCATTATTAGCATTAGGGGTAGGAGAAGAAATAATTGCTTCACAGAAGTCCGGAGATTTCGTCCTGCCAAAAAATATAGATACAGAATTGGTATTCATCGCAGGAGGCATAGGCATTACTCCTTTCCGCAGCATGGTTCAATATCTCTTGGACAAAAAAGAAAAAAGGAAAATTACATTATTATACTCAAATAAAAGAGTTTCCGATATCGCTTACAAGGAAATTTTTGACCGGGCGGAAAAAGAACTTGGAATAAAAACTTTGTATGTCATAACAGACGAACTGCCCGATGAAACAATTGCTGACAGCCGCACGTACAATGGGTTTATCAATGCGGAAGTTCTACAAAAGGAAGTACCGGAGTATATGGATAAAATATTTTATATATCCGGCCCCCATAGCATGGTAGATGCTTTTGAAAAAACCCTGAAATCTATAGGTGTACCAAGAAAAAATATAAAGACAGACTTCTTCCCCGGATTTGCTTAGAGAATTATTTAATATACGCTCTTGAAAATTATTTTTTTGGAGATAATTACAGCGGTAAAAATTACAAGGCCGCCGGCTAGGAAAGGATAATTGATAGCGAGCAAAGCGAGTGAACCTCCGGCTATAGGGCCCAATATCTGCCCTATGCTCATATATGAGGAATTAATACCCATGATTTCTCCCTGCCTCTCCGGAGAAGTTGTATTAGAAAGCATGGTCTGGGTCAGAGTTTGTACGGTAGAATTTGCCAAACTCATTACTATAGTCGCCAATATTAAACTGTAAATATTTTTTGTGAAGAAAAATAAAATAAAAGAAACACCCAGAGTCGACAAAGCCAGAGTAAATGCCTTTCGTACACCCAATATCTTGGATATGCGCGACACAAAAAATACCTGGCTTACCAATCCCACAAGCCCAAACAGTACAAAGATGAGAGAAACGGTGCGCTCATTTAGATGGAGCATCTTTAAAGAAAACGGCTGGAATGCGTAGATAAACATCCCAAAGGCGAAAGCCCATAAAAGAGAAATGACAAGCATCAGCCCCGTATTTGGGCTTAGAATTTCCTGGCCGAGCTTTTTGAAATCAAATATCTTTCTAGTTTTTCCTGGTTTTGTTATGCCGATGTGCTGGTTGGTTTCATCTAAAAGTATAACCGCCAAAATAACCGCAATCAGGGAAATCACGCCGGCGATAATAAAAGGAAGCTTTATAGAAATGCCGACGGTAAGCGCCGAAATGGCAGGACCCGCTATAAATCCTATTCCAAAGCAAGCGCCGATAATTCCAAATGCGTGGGTCCGGTCTTTGCCTTCTATAGAATCGGAAATAACTGCTTGGGCAACCGGTATGTTTCCCGCCGTCGCGCCGTCGAGGGCGCGAGCGATAAATAAAAATATAGCGCTCGGAGCGAATGCCATTAGAAAGAAAGAGCCCGCGGTTCCCAGCAAAGAAAATATCAAAAGCGGCCTCCTGCCGTATTTATCAGACAGAATGCCGATAATAGGAGTGGATATAAATTGGAAAATAGAGAAAATAGCAAAAAGAATACCGTTTTGAAAGTCAGTGAGTCCATACTCTACAGAGTATGGATATAAGATAGGTATGACGATGCCGTAGCCCAGAGCGCCAACCAAGGTAACCGCAGCGATGACGACGAGCCTTTTATTATTTTTAAGCGCTATCATTGTCCTATTTTATCAGAAAATTCAGAAATTCTCTATTGACTGTATTCTTTTTGTTATTTTTATTATTCGACATGAACTGTAATATCCGTACGTTCGTTCTTCACTTTCATAAACAATACGGCAAAAGCGCCGATAAAAACTATAATAGAGGCGATTAGAAAAACGTAATCATACGCATTTATTTGGGCTTTTAATTCTACTAAGCCGACATATTTACTGAGGTCAGCCGGATTAGTACTGTGCACGGCGCTGAAACCATTGATAGATAAAACATTTTTATACACCCTGCTGGTCAAAATAGCTCCGAATATGGCAATACCGAAAGCGCCGGCAATATTGCGGGCAAGAGCAAGAATAGATGAAGCTATACCGATTTCATCAGGATTTACCACTGAAGCAATCACATTTGTCCTTTGTGCCATACCAAAACCTAAACCAAAAGCCATAATTGAAAGCGGAATCATGATAGCCCAAGCGCTCGACTTTGGATCAAGGAAGGAAAAGAAATAAATACCGACGGCCGCTACCAAGGTACTCGCAAAAATCACATAGCGCGATTGTACCCGTCCAGTCAGCGCGCCTCCTATCGGGGCAGCCAGCATCAGTGCTGCAGCCATAGGAATAAATAAATAGCCGGATTTCGTCGCGTTGTAGCCGAGGAATGTCTGGGCAAAAATAGGAATAAGGAAAATACCTCCTATCATGCCCATGAAAACAATAAAATTATTTATAAGTGTGTTTACAAAAGCCGGAATTTTGAAAAATCGCAAATCGACAATCGGGTCTTTGGCGTTTTTTTCTATTTTTATGAAAAGGCCCAGTAAAAAAATAACAAGGAAATAACACGCCAAGCTGGTAGCAGAAAGAAATCCCCATTCACTCCCCTTGTCGAGAACCAGAGTCAGGGCGGAGAGCATGCCGCCCAAAACAATCGAGCCCCACCAGTCAAAGTAAACGGGTTTGTCTTTTACGGCCTCATTGCGGGATTCGTTTATAAACCGCACAGCCATGACAATACCCAAAATTCCTATCGGTAAATTTATAAGAAAGACTGAGCGCCAGCCAAAATTGTCAATCAAGGGTCCGCCCAAAAGCGGGCCAAATACGGCGGCGGCGGCGAAAGAAGAAGACCAAATGCCGAGCGCTTGCGCTCGCTCTTTACCTTCTCTGAAAGTCACTGCCAATATGGCCATCGCCGTAGGATAATCAGCCGAGCCGGCGACAGCTTGAATGACCCGGAATATAATCATTGAAGAAAGATTCCAAGAAAGCCCCGCCAATACAGAGCCCAAAATAAAAATAGCGAATCCAATGATATATACTTTTTTCCTGCCGATAGTGTCGCCCAATTTCCCCCAGATAGGAACAAAAACCGCATTGGCTAAAATATAAGCAGTGGCTATCCAGCCGGCAGCGCTGACTGATATGCTAAAATCATTTATGATTTTAGGCAAAGCAAGGTTTACGATAGTTTGGTCGAGCCGCCCCAAAAAAGTTCCGATAATAACGGTGAGCAATATCCACCAGCGCAGGTTGCTGCCTTTATTTTTGTCTTCAGGGCCTGCCATATTTTTATTTAGTATAGACTGTGAGCTTAGCTGACATTCCGCTCTTTAATTCCGGATAATCTGCAACGTTAAAATAAATTTTAACGTTGAATTTTTTTGTCGGACGCTGGTCGGAGATGGAAAAGATAATACCGTTATCATTTGAAACAGGACTGATTTCAGAAAGCGTTCCTTCATATCTTTTTCCCGGAAAAGCATCGACGGAAAAAGCCGCCCTTTGTCCTATTTCCAGGCTGCTCAGTCCTTTTGTTTCTTCTATCTGTCCTACTACTTTCATTTCTTTATCGTTTACAACGGAAACTACAGTTTGGCCCGGTAAAAAATATGCTCCAAGTAAGCGAGGAGCAGAAGCCACAATGCCGGCATTTTGCGTGGAAATGATTTGTGAACCCACGAGCGCTATCTGGGCATTAGCTTCTACCCTATCCCCTTCTTTTACATACAAAGCATTCAGGGTACCCGGCGAAGCAGGTGTCAGGTTTATAATTGGCGCTTCCAGGTTGGAGTTTTCAATAGAAACCGTATTTCTTTCCACCTGCCAGAATAAAAATATTCCAAGAAGGCCAAAAATAACTACAAAGGCGGTAATGCTCTGAACCCAAGGCTTTTTAAACATAGGTATTTTATTTATTTTTTGTTCAGTATCTTTTTCCATACATTTTAATTTAAAGAATCATTACTTGTAAATTCTATGGCGGCCGCATTTGGCACAGCTATCTGTCCCGGAGTAATAGACACTCTTACCACTGTTCCATCAGCCGGGGCGACAATAACGGTATTTTTATAAGCAGCCTCGGCTATTTGCAACGCTCCGCCCGCATTTTGCACTTGGGCCTGGGCGGTAGCCACGTCTTCCGGACGAGCGGCAGTGACTATAGAAGCCAGAGACGCATTAGCTTGGTCGAGCGCAGCCTGCGCGCTTGCGATAGCTTGGTTTTTGTTTTGGATGGCAGAATCATATGCATTTAGGTTTGTAGTATAATTAGTCCCGCTTTTATTTGGTATATGTATTGTCCAACTGTCACTGATTGAATGTCCGCTCGAACCATTTGGAAAAGCAACCAATAGCCCGCGCGTTCCAAGCGGCTTTGGAAGCGTGCTAAACTCTGTGGTGCCCTTTTCAAGGCCCCCATATTTTAATTCCGAAAAATTGATATTTTTAAAAGCTAAGGAATAATCTCCCTGCAGAGTAGAATTATAGTCGCCAGATATGACCGGATTTTCTCCACCTTGTTCTTTTGAATCCGGCTCGGCGATAAGATTATCGGAATAAAGTTTACGCTCCGCGTTTGCGACTAAAGTATTTTGCTGGCCAGTTACATGTTCCAAATTTATTTTTGCGTTATTAGCTGCGACTTTGGCCACATCAATAGTCGGACCTGTAGCGCCATTGATTACTTTTTCGTAATTCGCCTGAGCTCCTTTATAAGCAGCCTGTGCTTGCTCCAATGCTCCAAGCACATTTCCAGCGTCTAGTGTAGCGAGAACTTGGTCTTTTTTAACTGTATCCCCCGCTTTTACCGAAACTGACTTGATTCTACCGGAAGCAAGAAATCCCAATGTAAGATTTCTTGGAGAAGAGTCTATACTTATGTTTGAGTCTGTAAATGTATTCTTCTCAGTACTAAAACTGCGGCTTTTGGCTATATACCAATAACCAAAAGCTCCAAGCACTAATGCAATGATAAGAGAAAGTATGATTACTCTCTTCGGATGATGTGGTAATGATATAATATGTTCTTTCATAATTTTTCTAATTTTACTGGGTAACAATAATTCTAATAATACGCTCCAGGGTTTTGCGGTCCCTTGGCAGCAACTTGGAAGTCATTTTTTTGAAAATGGCGTCTTTTCGCTTTGATAAGGAGGAGAAAAGTTTTTTGGCCCTCGGGGACAAAGTAATAAATACAATTCGCCGGTCATTTTTATTGCTTGTACGCCTAACCAGATTTTTCTTTTCCATTTCAGAAATTATTTCGGTAGCAGACGGCGGAGCAACTTTCAAATAATCCGCTATATTCTTCATGGTCTTCTTGCCGGATTGGCCCACAAAACGCAAAACTTCTACTTGGGAAAAAGTAAGGTCATCTTTAAAGCCTTCTTTTTGGATACTCTCTAATATGTTTCTCCTGAAAATAAGGAGAAGCTCTCCGAGATTGGGTTTAGGGTCTATTTCTTTCATATGTTACGTATATACTTAATTCGCCTAATAGTTAGGTAAGCTAAGTATATTCTATTTTAACTATTTTGTCAACTAAAAATATAGTATAATAAGGCATGCTTAAAAAGCCAAAAAGCATACAAGGCATATATTTTTACCTGATAACCGGAAATACTTTGGCTGCTTCTTTTATCTGGGGTATCAACACCATTTTTTTACTGGATGCGGGGCTGAGCAATTTCCAGGCTTTTCTGGCCAACGCTTTTTTTACTTTAGGGCAGGTAATTTTTGAGGTACCCACAGGTATTGTGGCGGATACATGGGGCAGGCGGATGTCTTACCTTCTCGGAACTGTTACCCTGATTTTTTCAACTCTACTGTATGTTTTTATGTGGAAAATTCATGGGCCATTTTGGGGTTGGGCGGCCTCTTCCCTTCTTCTCGGCCTTGGGTTTACTTTTTTTTCCGGGGCGGTGGAGGCATGGCTGGTAGATGCTTTGCAAGCGGAAAATTTTGAAGGCAAACTGGAGGGAATTTTTGCGAAAGGACAAATCTTCAGCGGAGCAGCTATGCTTGCGGGCTCTCTCTTGGGAGGGATAATAGCCCAATTTACCAGCTTGGGAATTCCTTATATTTTACGGTCAGCTGTTTTATTGATAAATTTTTGGATAGCTTTTTTCCTCATGAAAGACCTCGGTTTTATTCCAAAGAAACCTGAAAGGGCATTTAAAGAAATGAAGAAAATTTTTACCAGTTCCATCAATAATGGCCTTAGAAAACCGGCAATTAGATGGGTCATGCTCGCGGCGCCGTTTACGGCGGGCGTAAGCTTTTATATTTTCTATGCTTTGCAGCCGTTTTTACTGAAGCTATATGGAAATGAAAAAGCCTATGGTATCGCCGGGCTGGTGGCTGCCATCATGGCGGGCGCCCAGATTGCCGGAGGCTTGGGAGCGCCATATTTTAGAAAATTATTTATCAGGCGGACTACGGCGATGATTTTTGGAATACTTGGAGCAGGGCTTATCCTCATTTTAGTTTCACTAACCGGCAATTTTTATGCCGTTATTGTTCTCATATTCTCTTGGGGACTCGTTTCCGCGGCCATAATGCCTATACGGCAGACATATCTAAATGAGCTCATTCCTTCCGGACAGAGAGCCACTGTCCTATCCTTTGATTCATTTATGGGTTCAGCCGGAGGGATAATAGTCCAGCCAGTTTTAGGCAAGGCGGCTGATGTCTGGAATTATGGAACGTCGTATATGATCGCCGCTTTTTTCCAGCTGGCCGCTTTACCGTTTATTTATCTGGCACGCCAGGAAAAATCCCCATCAGATTTTTCGGAAAAGTAAAATATTTTATTTTTTAGATAATCTGACAAGGTCGTATATGGCGGAAATAGTAAAAATGGCTTGTAAAATTATAAAAATAGTATCTTGTAGATGAATACTGTATATTTCTAAGCTAACTCCTCCAATAATATATAAAATATTTTGATGCTTTCGGTCTTTTGTAACAATTCCCCATGCAATCAAAAGCAGTCCAATTGCTCCGATTATTTTAAAAAGATTCATGCTTAAAATTATAGCAGATTCTAATTGAAACCGCTGTCTCCGGACTAAAGCAAAGAACTTTTAACCCAAAGATTTTTATATTGCCCCCGATTTTGCCAAAGGAAATATATATTGAGTAAAAGCAGAGCATCAGCAGGGACAGCACCGCCTGTGAACAATCCACCATCTAAAAATAAATGAAAAGCCACAATATTAACCGTTATCGGTAATATCAGAATAGCTGCGATTGCCATACGATTCATGGCTGTAAGCACGATAGCTGCTAAAAATACCAGGGCTTCGATATATAGTATGTACTTAGTAATAAACAGCATATTAATAAAAGCAAATGCTTCCGGAGTATTGTATAGGTCCGGCGTGGGTGCAGGTAAAATACCCAAGACTCCCAAAATAGGCGTAGCCAAAATAAGGCAAAAAATGACTCTAAAAACAATGTTGATTATTTTCATAATTTTAATTTTATCTTAAAATAAAGATTTTTACCAGCTCCATATAGTATACAAATTCAGAACTAAAGTGCAATGGAGTGTCGTTAAAAGCGAGTTGCAATTTAGTGGCATTTTAAATCTTTTTACCTAACTATTTTCGATACCGCCTTTTTGCTTTTGACACGCAATATACCAAATATCCTTTAAAACAAAGAATATTAGGCTAAGCAAAAATGCGGTACTTCCTACGAACACCAGGCCGCTTCCCGCGGTCGGATATGGCAAAAACATGAAAGTTGCGAGTACAGCTAACGTAACCACAGCCATAAGTACATGAATAATCGGCCCTAGTTCTTCATCACGTCTTTTTATGAAAGTGAGTGTATCATCACTCTTATTCGGCATTTGGTTTGACTTATGTTCACCCAAAACAGCGTTTATTACCACAGCGGTTAAGAGTACATATAATGAAACCACAAATAAAATCCCGGCTGTCATAGCTATATCTTTTACTCCATTATCAAAGTGAATACGTCCAAACACAACTATCCGCCAAAACAAGCAAACAATCAGAGCTATGATAATTGGACGTAAAATAAGCCAGATTATTTTCTTCGTCATTCTGAGTGCTCTTTCTCGGCTCTCCTTTTCAAACTTCAGTGATTTTCTTAAAGTATCCATTGCTATTTAGTGACTTATCACAACAGGTGTAACCGAGTACACAGTCACTGTGCCGTTAACACTGTCAGTTATATCCGCCCGAATATATTTTGAACTTAAGGATATTCCTGATGTATCCCATACATATTCATCAGTCGGGTCATCTTCATTTACAGTGGTAATTGAAGTATGGTTGCTATTTGATGGATTAGTATCAGGGTCATAATAGAGGGCTATAGAGGCGTTTTCTTCCGGATCCTCGTCTATCCACTTGATTGTGTAACTTGCATCGGCGTTGGCGGAAACTGCCGCAGTAGGAGCCGTAAATGTGAAGGTTGGCGATGCATTGCCTGCGGTAAGCTCAAATGTTCCGCCCCACTCAGTTGCGGTTGAATCTTTACCGGCAAAGTCTCGTGCTATTACTTTAATTTTATACCCCGTACCGAGAAGGGTTCCCGGAATATCCCACGCATAGGTACGGGTACCGGAGAGAAGGCCTTCCTCGGTGCCTATCAGATACCATGTTGAATCAGCCGGTTCGTAATAATAGAATGAGGTGCTTTGGACTATGCCGGGAGAGGTTCCGATATCATCTCCAACCGTATACTGAATCAGTTCTCTTTCTTTATTCTCCATTACCTTGTCTGATTCTCCAACTATAGAAACAGAGGTAACAGTCGGATTCGCGGTATCAGGTTTAAGGTTCGTATAGATATTTACTCCGGTAACTGCGGTATTGTAGTTGATGTATTTGTTAGTGTATGTCTCATAGCGGAAATTTGATACGCGAGCATATGAAGATCCCCATGGCACATTACTTTGCGTGTATGTGCCATCGTCCGCATCTGAAACAGTATTAGTGCCTGTTGTCACTCCGAGAACATCAACACCCTTAACTGCTCCATCAACCGCTTTTACAGTGCCGGACGTAGTACCGGCAATATAATTGTTCGCATTAGAACTTACTTTCACCTGCGCGGGAGTAGAGAAGAAATAAATGCTGCCGCCGGAAGACGAGGTGCCTAACGTTGCTTCATAGGTAGTACCTTCTACTAAACTTCCAACGGTAACATTGGTTCCCGGATACGACACATTTGCCGCAGACCACGTGCTCGTTCCTAAAACCCGGAGCATGATGACATACTTGTTTAGGTTTGGGTCGCTCTTGGCTGGCCAGCGCCATGTTATTGCCGGAGTTCCACCGGAGGAAACGCTCTTGTATGCAACATAATACATTGGGAGCGCCGGTCTGCTTGCGGGGTCCGCAGCAAAAGTCAGAATTTCCGCATACCGTGAGTCAGGATGAATAACTTCATTCTCTCCTTCGGCAAATACTTTAAATGATACTGCTCCCAGAAAACTTCTTGATCCTGATATGCCAAGCGTAACATTGAGAGTCGAATTGGCGTTAACAACGATGCTGTTGGCCGCAAGGTCCACAGTCGCATAACCATAATCGTCAGTAATGATATGTAATTTCCCACTATCAATTGCAGTATTGCCATTATTTACCAAAACAATTCTTATATTTGTCGTACCGCCGGTCGTAAGCGTTGTGAGCGGCACAAGGTCAGTAATTGCGAGCTGACCTGAATCAGTAGAAACCGAAAGTGCTTTAACGACTTTCGCTGTGGTGTATAGGTCGCTGTCAAAACTGCCGTTACCTGCCTGCTCGTCTTCAAAGTACTCTACTGTATCAAGCTGGTATGTTGGCACTTCTCCTGAAGCTTTTATGGCGTGATATGCCAATGCCGTATTAAGTGTATTGTTTTCCCACGTACCGTCTGAAAGCTGGGCAGTAGTGAGGGCAGCGACTGCTGGATTGAGTGTATCGTCAATTGCAATCGGTCCCATTGTACGATGCCTCCATAAAAGTAATGCTTCAACTACTTCAGCTGTGGTTGCAAAAGGGCTTGTTCCAAAGTTTGAGATACTCCAACCATCATCAAATCGCTTTGTATTAATTAAATAGTGAAGCGCTAAAGACTGGGTTTTGTTTATTGATGGACCTGGGTCTTCATACTCTGCAGTAGAAAGAGCTTGGATAGCTTGAGTAGTAGTTATCGGATCGGCTTTATAGCTTGAATTGAAAATAAAACCTCCTGTATCTTCATCAAGTCCTCTCACGAGTGCTTCAACTGTTGATCCAGTATCTTCTGCCGCTACTTCCAAAATTTTAATCTGTTTAGCAAGATAATCATTGTTTTCTGTAACATAAGAAGATATCCATGCAATACCATTGTCAACTTCTGTACCTGTTACATTTTGCGACTGCAGAGCATCCAGCACCGCAGAAGTAGTGACAAACTGGGTGGAACCACTGCCCCATGATCCGTCAGCATTTTGCTCACCCAGAAGATAATTAATCGCGTCCTCGCTTACTGATGCCGCATCCGCGAAAGCGCTTGAAGGAGATACCCAACTGACAATTTCACTAAAAGTATTTTTGATTGCATTTTTCACTTTTTGGAAAATAGTTTCTTCAACTTTTTCTGCAGGATCTACGGTCTCCATATCTAGCACCTTCACTTTTAGTTCTTCCGGCTGCTCTTCAAAAGCGATAGCCTTTGAAGCATCCAATGTCTGCATGCTATTAACATTTAAAATTTCATTTGCCGGTTCAATACGGCCCTGTGCGTCTAAATCAAGATAGTCTTTCGGGAGTTGCCTTATATCAACAAGCTTTTTAGCTATGGAAAATCTTAAGCCCTCATTCATTTCCGCCTTCCTTTCTATTTTGGTAGATGGCCACATGAATATAGTCCGATCAATGGAAGCTTTATCACTACGATATGCTTTTATTAATTCTTTTATATCCGAAGATATGGCAAGCGTACTCAGGGCTTCATCAGAATTAAGCGCGAGAGCTTTGCCGTGTATGTTTACTTTTTGCTCCCAATCTACTCTGGAAATATCGGGTATGATACTTGATCCGGTATCCACCTTGGGGATTTGAATTAAAGATTCAAGCGGTACGAACTGCGAGGGTATCATTTGAGCTTTAGCAGAATAAGGAATAACAGAAGGAAATAGAATGCTGGCTAATAAAAATACTGATAGTATTTTTGAGAATATATTTGTTTTCATATTTTTATGCATAATTATTATTAATTTTTAACTTTTAAAATATTCATTAAAACTATCAGTCCAAATGCTGCAATTTTTCTTGTTTTCAAGAATCTTGACTATGCCTCCTGTCGGATTAATTTCTGCAACTTGGCAATCGTTCTCATTTTCAGTATCACTATTCCATCCAAAACGAACGCTTTTTATAGGAACAAGAGTATTTCCTTCAAGCTTATATTGAGTTTTCGTATTTGAATCGGATCCGTGATTTGTTAGATAAATTCGACTAGCTTTGTACTCAATAGTATCGAATTCGACCGAATTATCTGGATAACCTTCTAGCTTTATATTTTCTAAACTATTTCCTTCCATTCGAAGTATTTCGAAGGAGGAGTTATTACTTCCCGTAGTTTGCAATTTTACAAACAACTCTTCAAGTCCATCATTAGTAATGTCTTTTTTAGAAAAGTTATATTTTACTTGAATACCATCTTCAGGGGATATAGATACACCAACTTCTTTAAGCAGTTTAATTTTTGGACTTAATGAGTAAAACCGATATATTTCCGCTTCGTTTTTGTAGTTTTCTACAACCAAATATAAGATATTGGCACCAATTCTAATTTCTGTTGCATAGTATTCGGTAGCATTTATAAGATAATGATTGTCGTCTTTTTCTTGAATAGTAGAATTTGGGAAAATTTCAGAAAGAAACGACGGCTTTTCTTTCTTTTCTTTGCTGAAACTAGAGAATATTACTACAAAAGCTATCACTATGAGAAGTACTAAAATGCTAATAATATTTCTTCCTGTTATTAAGTTTTTTTTCTTAAATATCATAGTTTTAATATGTTAAGGTTTTACCGTAAGGAATATCTTGGTCCGAAGCCCAGCAATATTCCAAAGAATCATTGGTCTTCGCACCTATTGCCTTCATTGCTTCTGGAGAAGCTCCCGCAACTTTATTTGTTGTAATATGAGGACCATAATCTAATATTCCAGATAAAACTGCTTTTCCTGTTACGGAATTTTTAATCCAAACTTTTTTACCAAAATACCATTTCTGCTCCGTTAACCTTTCTGGCATATCAAAATCTGTATACTTCCATCTCATATTCACATAGAATTTTTCATGGTCATTAGAATTTGCAGGTTGCGCAAATGCACCATAACGAATAGACATATTCCAGTATTTGCCAGTCTTTGGGTCTATCCATGGATTATTTATATTACTTGATTGATTTCCTAAATCAATCAAAAATTGAGATGTTGTCGGATGACTATGTATATCGTCCTGTTTATTGTATTGAATTTGGCCACCATGTCGTGTTTGATAAGTTCCAGAATTTTTATCTATAAAGAGTGGCAAGTGCATTTCTTCTGCTATTGTACCAGAAGTAGCGGGTAAGCTTCTTCCCTCAAGAGTTGTTGTACATACTACGGAAGTAGGGTTGGAACCTTTTACAATATTTACATCAACTGAGGAACTAGTACCGTAGCCCGAATGCAAAGTTATGGTCTGTATGGGAAAGGTTGTCGTATTAATATCTCCTTCTTCATCCCAATCGTGAAAAATCGAATCATAACTCGCACTCCAGTGAATATCTTCACCTCGTTTTACAGTAGCATTATTCGTAGGTGAATTAATCGTAGCGGTAAGTCCGGGTAATGTATGAGCTCGCCAGAAATTGGACCAGCCTGTTGGGAATTGTTCTACAGTATATCCACCGTTAAGCCCTTCTCCAATCGCGTAAGTTCCATCGCCGACATCATAGTCTAAGGCAATATAAAAGAGGCCTTCCCAGTCTCCGTAAGTAATTGAGTCCGAGGGTGTATAAATTATTTTTCCATCGCCAATGGCATCATGAAAAACGGTTTTCATTCCAGGAGAGATAGATAGAGAATCAATGTCTCCCTCGTTTGCTTCTGTTATTTTCTCGAGAGTTATCCCTGGAAATTCTCCGTCTGCGACTAATTTTAATCCTTTTACCGTTGCTACTGATTCTATGTCAAAATTATCCTCAAAGATATCTGATTCATCTTGAGATCCTTGAAGCCCGAACAAAGCCATAAATTCTTTTCTATTAGAATATATATCATCCCCGAACCTACTAAAATATCGAACCAGCGAAGAAGAGTCAATTCGCAGTCCTTTCCATTCAAACGAATATGGCTGTCCACTGCTGTATGTTACTTCTACGCCATTAGAAATCGCTGCGCTTGTGGCACGATTAGTAAAATCTCCTCCTGTGATACCGGCAAGTTCACGATGATTTTTCTGTAAGCGGCCTAAATAATCTACTCCTGTGCGATATAGCTTTTGGCTTTGCATAAATGTACCGCTATCCGTATCTTCATCTGGACGTAGTATGCTTGGGACAATACGGTCAGTATTCAAAGCAACTCCGTCCGTAGTTCCAGTTACAATGCTTTTTTCTAGAGTTTCTGCAAGTTCAGAATCCACTGAATCACCTATGTCTCGAATCGGCACGTTAAATTCCATTTTGTATTTATGCACTTTCCCAAGAATATCGCTTGCTGTTCCGGTCGCAACAATATCGCCCCCAACTCTTATTTTAGGCTTCACATCTGCTAGAGTAAGAGGGACGACATCGTAAATAGTATCAAATCCGTCAATTATAGTCTGGTCTTCCGGGGTTGCCGCTTCATATGTAACTAGAATTTCGCGATTAGCCAAGTCTGAAATAAAAGCAGTATAGGTAAGAACTTCTGTACTTGTTGTATCAGTTACCGTAAAGTCTATTGTATGACGCAGAGAAGTTGGGATATAGTCATAGGTGTTAAGATCAGTCGAAATTTCATACGGCAACGACCCTGGGACAGTTTCAAGCTCCATATTTGCACCAAACTTACGCATCAAGACTTCTTGATATGTATAGCTATCATTGTCGGCAGGAGGATTAGCTATAAGCCAGTCCTCAACTTTACCTTGAAAGACCTCAAGAGGTTCCTGTGTTGCATAATCTCCATTCAAATAGTCATCAAAAAAATCTTCTATGTCAAAACCGTCACTATTCATTTCATCAACTGCATCTACAACCTGAGAATATAAATAAGAATTGAAAGTAGGGTCCATGGCTACCCATTGAGACTCGCCACCATCATTTAAATCTGCGCCACGGCTATAGCCGTAAGGCATATATGCTTCAACATATGTATGTTCCAGCACAAAAAATACAGGTTCGTCATTTTGGGTATACATGATATAAGGTATATCCTCTAAAGAGAGAATTTCAGCAGCTCTTATAGGTGAATCTACTCCAAGCAGTCCTGTGACTGTGGATATTTCAACTTTCACATCAGCGTGGCGATAGCGGGCAGGAATATCACTATACCTAAGCATGGCAACAAGCAGGGACGATTTATCCATGTCATTTCCGGCAAGTTCAACGAGAGTTCCATCTGATCCTTTCTTTGATCCGTAATATGGTATGTATTCAATTTCGTTTCGTAAAAAATTCAATATTTTCAAAGGATCATTGGATAATTCGTCCGCTTTGTCTTGAATGGCCTGTGAAAATTTTATCTCATTTCCTTCCGCAATATAGTCATCCGGGTCGTTGCTGGCATCTGCATATATTTTTTCTCCTCCAAATAGCCAAGAGATTATGCCGCCTTTTTCTTTAGTTTTATCAAAGTCAGAGTTATAGAAAGTTCCATCAAGTAGGAAATTTTTAACTTTCTGAAGAAAGTTACCATGTTCTTTGGCCTGTTCAAATTTTTTCTCATAATCGTCTGCTGGAGCGGTATTTATCTTACCGTCAAAATTCTCCACTTTAAAGGGCTCACGCTCCATAAGCTTCTTTGCTTCATCTGCTTCTCTAGCTTCTTTTGTGTTACCTGTAATGAAATCAAATATTTTCTTTATTATGCCGTCCTTAGGATTTTCCGTTTGCTGTTTTTCAAAAGCATCTAGACGTTCAATAGCGGTTTCAGGGAGTTTATTATCAATTAAATGTTGCCTGACTTTAGCAAGTTGCTCTTCTACGGACAAAGAATTATCCTTTTTAAATTTTGTTTTTAAAAGCGGTACCTCTTCAGCAGGCGCAACAGCTTCAGCTGGTGCTTCAGTTGCTTGCTCTTGCTCTAACGCAGGTGCTGTAGTTTCTTCCTGTGGTGAAGGTAAAGTAGAATCCTCCTCAACTGGTGAATTCGCATTATCTCCAGAAACTGGCTCTTCCTGCGCCGGAAATTCTGTTTGTGGGACAGCATTCTCTTGAGCAAACACTCGTACGACAGGCATCACTGGAGATAAGACGAATGAAAGAAATAACAATATAGCTAGTAATCTTTTAGTAACCTTCAAACAACGTACAAACTTTATATATGAAGTTGGCATGTATTTAAAAATAATAAAAATTATAATAAAAGAATATACTATATTGAGTTAAAGATTTTCTAAAGAACTGATAAAGGTTACCACTTATCTATATTTCTTGATTTTATCTTGATTAATTTCTACGCAATCGGACGTGCTACTATCTTCCGCTGTGGTCCAGCTATCTATGCGCTCTTCTATGCTGTAAATTTTCCATTCTCCCTCTATCCTCTTGAAAGTAAATTGATCGATATTATCACCCTCGCCTTTGCATCCGTTTCCCGCAGCACCTAGATATGATTGCCATCCTCGTCTGCCATAGACAAGCATTGTGTTTTCATCTAAGAGCTTGCGACCTAGCGCTTCTCCCCCAATACCTGCTCCGGTTGGCCACGGAAACTGAAATATCCATGCAGGGGAATTTTTATCAAAAAATGCCAGGCGAAAAGCTTCATAATGCGGACTATTCCAATCGTCAGATGGTGGTGGAACAACAAAATACGGAGCAAAAAATTCTGTAAATTCGTGCTTGCCTGACCTATCGAATATTGAGTATTCGGAAGTACTGCCATAATAGAGGGTCAGGTCATAGTATGTGGCGAGGATTACGTCAATTGCGGTATCATCTTTGGGAACAAATTTCTTAAGCTCTTCCGCTGCTTTTTGATAAGAAACATCTGCCGAATGGTCAACGGCTTGTTTCACTTTAAGATTTATCTTGCCGTCATAGGTCGAGATTTCTTTCGAGTATAAGTCTTTATACTCTCTGTCTCTTTTATTTAAGAATAAAAAAAGAGATATACCTATTAAAAGAAGTACGAGAAAAAATACTGAGATAATTTTCTTATTTTTTAAGTGTTGCATTTAGTTTATTATAACACTTTCTATATAAATAAATTGATATCAATAGTTTTCACATAGCTCTAAATAACAATCACAATATATGTTAATATTAAAAATATGAAAAAGCTAAAGGTTATATTTGATAATAACTCCCATATAGCCGGCAAAGGAAAGCCTATTTTAGAAATTTTTTCTAATAATGTTATTAATCTTAAAAAATTTATATCCAAAAATAATATAAATGAAAGAGTTTCTAGTTGTTTTACTGAAATAATAAAAGAAGAAGGTATTAAAGAACTTCAAAGACGAGTAATCGCTAGATATCACGATGTTAAAAAATCCGCTGAAGCAATTAAAGGTATCGTTCCAGAAGATTTTATTTCTGAACTTAATGAAGGAGAATTAAAAAATAAAATTGAAGAACAATATGATTTAAAATTAAAAGAAAATAATATAGAGATTATACCTCTACCTTCCGAAGCAAAAATATTAGAACTCTCAGAACGAGCACTTGATTATATACCTCCTTTTGAGATTGGGGATAAAGGTTTTAAGGATACTTTAATTTGGTTGTCTATTCTTGAAGATGCAGAAAAAAATAAAGACTTTGATTATATTTTTGTAACTGGAGATAAAATCTTTAATGATAGAGTCAAGAATGAGTTCAAGGCAAAACTAGGAAAAAATATTCATATAATTTTACCAGAACTTATTGAAGAATCTTTGGATGAAGTTTTGGATTTAGGAATCGGATTAGAAAAAGCTAGAGAAGAAGCAACAAAAGCTTTGAAATTAGATGAGTCTCTCCAAAGGAAACTAGAGAAGGTTGCATTAGAAGAGCTTGCTCAACCAACCAACGCTCTTTCTCTTATCTTTTATAGTGGTGGGGAAAATAATAAATGGGAGTCTAAGGTAGTTAATTTAATTTTCAAAGACGCAAATATAAGTATTAAAAATAAAACCTCAGCAGATACTTTTGAGATAGAGGCAACTATATCTTTTAAACCTAAATATGAAAAATCTGAAAATGAAGCGGATCAATCTCTTTACGGGGCTACAAGGTCTAATATTACAGTCATGTCTATGTATAACGGAGATAGAATCTATTATCCAATTTCATTGAAAAAAACTTTCGACCTTACATATAAAAAAGGCAAAGGCTTTGATATTACGGGTTCTGGTAAAATGTACCCCGATTTTCCATTCACCATAAATAATTTCTACTAGACTTAATTAAAATGCCAACACTCTAGCAAAATTAGCCAGTTTTGCTACTATTAAAATCTTCTAAAGATTATATTCTCTTTTTTATCTTACGAGGGTTAGCTTTTTTATATCTACGAGCTTCTTCTTTATTGTCGGCTTCCCAAACTTTATCTCTAAATGATGATAATTGACTAGCTATTGCGTAATTTTGTCTTATAAATTTCAGTATTATACTAGGAGTAATTTTTATCTTTCTAAAATTCATCCCTAACCCTTCTCTGTTTTCTACACTTTTGTATCTCACAAAACCAGCTTCATCTAAACTCTGCCAGTTGGCATGAGCAATAATATTTCTAAACTCTGATAATTCAACAAGTTTTAAATAAATTAGCTTTATTTCACTAAGTAACTTAGATTGCTTTTTTCCTGTTAAACAATATTTTATAAAAGCAAAATAATCATCCCTTAATAAATCAATCTTCTGTCTAAATTCTAAATATTTTATTATTCTATAACCAGGTTCATATGCTCTATCACTAATAGCAGTAGCTAAATCCACATCAACTCTGTCTTCTAATGCTGAAAAAGAAATAACTAATCTCCCTATTGATCTAGCATATTTTTCTTCAACTTCTTCTATCACTTCGAATTCTCCATTAGTATCTTCTTCATCGTTAGTTCCATACTGACCCATATAAGCCGCTTTAATTTCTAGTTTTATTTTTTCCTTTGGTTTTCTCATAACTGGAAATGCTTTCAATTAAAGATAATTATGACAAATTATCAAAAAGCCCCGATTGGTCATCTGGAATAATTTCTTGCTGTTTTTTTACTCTTTCTTTGTGAAAAACAATATCTTCGTTATAACTTTCTACTTCCCTAATGTAAATACTCCGATTTAACAGTATTCCACCTTTTAAATCACCAGTAATATCAAAAATTACTTTCATGTTATCGCCACTAGCAAATGTTCGTTCTCTTTTATAAGTCTGATCCTTAAAATCAGGGTCTTGCATATAAAAATCAATGTCTTCACCATTGGTTAAAATTGTTACACTTTCTGAAACTATATTTTCTCCAAAATATGTCCCCCTCCAAGATATGCCTCTGCCTTCTCTTTTCTGTTTAACTACTGGAGATATTAATTCTATAATGCCATTGGCATTTTCGTAAGAATATTTTTTGTCTAATATCGGTTCTATATATTTAGGAAAATCCTCTTTTACTATCTTTTTTGAAGAAATAATTTCCCCTTTCGAATCTTTTAAGAGAGTTTCATTATCTTTAATCATATTATCTCTTTGCAGGGTGTCGTAAATATTGTTTTTTTTCTTTTTTAAATTTAAGTTTCCACATACCTCAGCTAATTTTTCATCAGGAATATTTTCTATATCATAATCTCCCTTGAGTGCTTCCATATTTTGCTTTAATTCTAGGCATTTTGCTGTATCGTCTACAACCCACATATTCTTCTCGTGTAAATGCTCTTCGTGGGAATCCTTATAATTCAAAACAACAAAGACTAAACCAGCGACAGTAGCAGCAGTTCCTAGCGATACCCCTATTTTATTTTTCTTAATAAATTTTATTATATCTTTATACGATCCTGGCTCAGAAGGAAGTAAGAAAATTTCAAACTCTTCGTTTGGATATAAAACTTTTGACATTTCTTGGAGCATAGCTACCAAGTCTTCTGAACATTTATTCCGTGTATTGGCACGGATATAATGATCTGGTACTCCAAAATGGGTTTCTATGGTTATGAAATTTTCAGCTGTCATAGTTATAATTATTTTCTATAATCTGAATAATTTTTTCTTGTAACAAGATTTTTAGTTGGAATCTTTTTGTTCCTATTCCTTAATTTCTACCATAAAATTTCTAGTTTTACAAGACTAACCACGATATTTGCAAAATGAAATTGGGACTATGATAAAATGTATATAGTTGATAGAAATATTAACCAGTAGAGAGTAATGTAATAGCGCGTTCTAGAACCTTTTCAAGAGCGCACAACTACACTGTGCTCTACTGAAAAGGTTTTTTGTTATCTTGCCTCATTGTTAGGAATGAGGGTTATACTGGAGGGCTAGGCTACGTTACCAACACTGGGCCTCCTCTGGATGCGATATAAACAAGTGTTGGCTGACGAATAGCTAAGCGTCTATTATCTTAGCCAAGGGAGTCTGATTGTAAAGAGATTTATTAGCAGACATCCTTGTAGGTCAGTGTCTCATAGTGGATGTAGTCAATCGACAAGCCACAAAGGGAAAAAGGAGTACATGTATGTGCTAGAAAGTCCGTTTTGACGGACACATACAGAGACAGATTCAATCAGGAGTAATTCCCTGAAAAAGCTAGATTGATAAATCACTTCCGAGAGAAAACGGAATCACGTGATGATACTGACAAGTAGGAAACGAACGTTATCTTTGATATGGTCAAAATATTTAATAAAAACACGCTTAACCTTTCAACAGGAGTTCCCAGTATAGGAGTATCAAGATGAAATGGAAACTTTGGAAATTGAGCTTTCAGAACATACGAAAGCAGATTACGATTACCAAACAACTGTTGCTATGGTTATTTCTGTAGCACGTAGAGCAAAAGAAATATTTGAAAAAAGTTCTGACACGGCCGGAAAAAGAGCATTTTTAAATTCTTTGCTTCAGAACCCTACCATAAATGGAAAAAAGCTAGATTTTACAATAGCTTCTCCATATAATCTTGTACTAGAATTAGCTGATCACCCTAACTGGCTCCGGGGGTAGGGATCGAACCTACGACCAATCGCTTAACAGGCGACCGCTCTACCACTGAGCTACCCCGGAATATTTACCATAGTAGCAGAAATGAGCGAAAAAACAACTAAGAAGTTAGGGGCAATTTGCATTATTGATAAAATAATATAGAATATTGAAGTTGATATGTTTGGGCCGTTAGCTCATCTGGTAGAGCACCTCATTTGCAATGAGGGGGTGGCAGGTTCGAGTCCTGTACGGTCCACTTTTAAAAAGCTTTAATCGTAGTAATCTAAACCCAGATGCGTGATAGACTCTTCGCCCTGAATATGACGAAGGGTATTTTTTAATTTCATTTGCTGGATAAATATATCGTGCTCTTCTTTCAGCCCCGGAGCAGTCTGTGGCGCTTTGAAATAAAAAGACAGCCACTCCTGCACACCTTTCATTTTTGAGCGCTGGGCAAGGTCTAAGAATAGCGCCAAGTCGAGTACTAATGGCGCGGCCAAAATCGAATCCTTGCAAAGAAAATCAATCTTGATCTGCATCTTATAGCCCAGCCAGCCGAATATATCTATATTGTCCCAGCCTTCCTTATCGTCGCCCCTTGGAGGATAATATTCAATGCGAATTTTATGGTATGTGTTGCCGTATAATTTTGGGTTTAATTTCGGCTCTAAAATCGTTTCCAAAACTCCGAGCTTAGACTCTTCTTTAGTTTTAAAGTTATCCGGGTCGTCCAAGACCTCACCGTCGCGGTTGCCTAAAATATTTGTGGAGAACCAGCCATTGATTCCAATCGAGCGTGATTTTAAGCCGGGAGCTAATATGGTCTTCATTAACGTTTGTCCTGTCTTAAAATCTTTACCGCAAATCGGCACACCCAACTGATTCGCAAGGTCAGTCAGAGCTGGTGTGTCTATGGCTAGATTTGGAGCACCCATAGCAAACGGCACCCCGCTCTTAATCGCCGCATACGCATAGACCATAGATGGAGCAATTTGCGGGCTGTCATTGCGCATAGCTTTCTCAAAACTTTCAATCGTTTCATGTTCTTTGGACTCAAGCAGGAAAATTTCTGTGGACGCGGCCCAGACCATTACTAATCTGTCGCAGCCATTGTCAGCCTTAAATTTCTGTATATCGGCAATTAATTTTTCAGCAAGGTCCATCTTTGTCCCCCCTGCCTTTACATTATCATAATTTTTCAGCCGTTTTGCGTATTCCGGCTGGAACACGGCAGACATCGGTTTGATAACTGTGAGTTCTTCCTTTACTCCATTTAATAAATCTTTTTCCAGTACGCCGGCTTTCAAGGCTGCATCGTAGGCATTGTCTCCATACACATCCCAAGCCCCGAAAACCAGACTATCCAATCCCGCCAAGGGCACAAAATCTTTAATAAAAGGCGTTTTATTGTCTGTCCGCTTTCCGATGCGGATGGTGCCCATCTGGGTAAGCGAACCAATTGGTTCAGCCAGGCCCTTTTTTACAGCTTCTACTCCTGCGATAAACGTGGTCGACACTGCGCCAAGCCCCACAAGCAGTACTCCTAATTTTCCCTCGGCTGGCTGTATGTCAATTTTAGTCTCAGGCATAGTGTTTTATTATTTATTATTAATTAAATTGATTGTATCATGTCCTGTTTATAACACAAAAGAGAAGACTGTGTAAAATAATTAAAAACAAAAACCCGCCTTGCGGCGGGCTTTTGCGGCACATATGTTGTTTACGGTAAATGCAAGAATCACTTCGTACACTCACAATAATAGTGTATCATACTTCGGATAAAAAAGCAAGTAAAAAGACGATTTAGTAGAAAAATCCTCTCGTAAGAGAGGATTTTTCATGTTTGGTCTTGTGCCTATAAGCCGAATTTTGTCTTCCCTTGCGGGATAATGGCAATTTGTCTAGGCCCTAAATTACTTGAGGGCTCAAGCGATTCTCCCCGCACATAACTTTACACAACTTTATATACCTTATTAAACTAGAGATGTAGAGTTATGTGCGGGGCGCGATCTTGCACAGAGGTAAGGATTTAGCCGTTTCACCCTAGTGTTACCACTAGATTATTCCCGAAGGAACCCTAGCCTTTCGGCCTTGGCGTCTCTGTTCGCACCTATATATTGCTATACACGGGTATTACCCGCTACCATTCCCAGTCCCTTCTGGAACTTCGCTGTGTTCGGACTTTCCTCTCTGAAATAAATCAGAGTAGCCATCCAGCATAAGACTAATCCTGATTATACTACAAATTTTTAATATGTAAACTCTACCCTATCCCCCTCTTTTATATTATTTTTGTCGCTAAAGCCGGACACGACTTCAAGGACATATTTGGCATCTCTCTCGGGGCTATATGCTTCCGGATATAATTCCGGACGGGCATCTCTTTTTATATACACCACGCGCAAATCTTCGCCGAGCCAAATCATATCTATCGGAAAATTCATATCCTTCATCCAAAAAACATAGGTGGCGGGCTTTTCGAAAATAAATAGCATGCCTTCGTCTTCTTTTAGGGAAATTCTCCCAGACAAGCCCTGCTCTTGCTGCTCTGGGGTAATGGCAAGGTCAACCATGATTTGTGTATTGCCTACCTGCACTATATTTATATTTGCCGGTCGATGTATTTGAGAACCACGCCAAGTCAATGAAAATACAACTAGAAGAAAAACAATTACTACGGTAAAACTAGAAGCAAGATTTTTTTTATTTTTCATTTTACTTTATATTTTCTGTTTTTAATTACTTATGGTCGCTCGCCATTGGTCCAGCCAAAAAGCTTGCCTATGGCATCTGCAGTTTCCCGCTTGCGGACGATTTTTATCGTTCCGTCTTGGGCAACGATTTTCATCGGAGCTGAAAGCAGGCAGTGGTGCGAGGCAAGTCCGTCTTGATATGCTCCGGTGTCCAATATAGCTACAAGCTGCTCCTTATCTTCATGAAGTTTTGGCATCAAAATATAATTGCCACCGGCAGTATATTTGTCGTCCGAATCACAAGTGCTACCAGCAAGCCATGTAGTCTTTAAAGGACTCATCATGTTGTTTGCCGGTATGGTGTGAAATTTTTGTTTGATAGCCCACGTGTCTTTTATATCGTTCATAAAGCTGCCATCAACAATATACCAGGATTTAGCATTTGCTTTCGGGATAGATTTTTCAGACAGGACTGTGTACAGAGTCACTTGCGCCGGAGCGACAATATACTGTCCCCACTCTACCACCAAGTTTGGATGCCTGATTCCCGCCTTGTCCGACAAGTTCTTCAGCATTTTGATGAGCTTGCTGGAAACGCCCTTGGCGGTATAAAACTTTTTCTTTTCATATGGAATGCCGAACCCTCCGCCGATGTCCAAGGTGTCCAAGCTTGGATGTGTCTGCTGCAGTTCTTTGTAGATAGCAAAGGCATGCTTTACGCCGTCAAAAATACTTTTCTGGGTCTTTATCTGAGAGCCCATGTGGTAATGCATGATTTTGAGATTTTTCATCTTGCTCAAATCAAGGGCGTCTTTTTCCGAAAGGCCAAAACGGTCAAACTTTTTATCCCAATGCGAATCCGCTTTGACGTTCAGGTCTATCCGCACGCCAATGTCGCCCTTGTATTTGGAAAGCCGGTCTACTTCATCGAGCGACTCCAAAATAGGCACTATATTCATACCCTTGCCCCGCAATTCCTCTATCAAGTCTAAATACTGCTCTGTCTTCGGCCCGTTGCAAAGCACGCGGATCTTGCTGTTGAACTTTTCGCCTTCCCAAAGTTTTTTGACGAGCCAAAGCTCATTGGCAGACGTGGCCTCCAAATTTGCTCCTTCGGAAATGAGGGAAAGGATAAACTCTCTGTTCTGGTTTACTTTCATCGGATAATGATAGAAAAACTTGCCTTTGTAGCCGTAAATTTTTATATAGGCTTGGAAATAGCCTATCAGGTCTTTCAGCCGGTCTTCTATAATAAACGGGAAAACTACCTGCAGGGGCGTACCGTATTTTTTAGCGAGGTTTTTTAGGTTGTAAATATGGTGCCCTTCCTTGGCCAAGAGCTCGCCGGCTTTGCTCACGTCGAAAAACTGAGTGTTGAATTCCTCAGCTCCGAGTTTCCAAAATTTCCTCCAGTTCTTGCCCGCTTTTTTTGATTTTTTTATTTTTTTCGCTTTCATTTCCTTTGCATTGTAATGAAGACAAGTATATCAATCACGCCCAAAATGTAAAGTATTTAGCCCAGATATTCTTTTAAAAACTCTTCTTTGTATTCAAAAAATTTATCGTCCAGAATTGATTGCCGGATTTTTTTAACTAAGTTAACGATGAAATATAAATTATGTATTGTAGCGAGCGTACCAGCGAGCATTTCTTTGCCGTGGAATAAATGTGCGACGTAGGCACGAGTATACCCCGAACGAGAGCCTTCGGCTCCGGACGGGGCAGGATTTTTACAAACATAACACTCACACCCCTCATCAATTGGGCCGAAATCATTTCTGTATTTTGTATTGGTTATATTTATTTTTCCGCCTTTCGTATACAGTGAGCCATTCCTCGCATTCCGAGTCGGAGCCACACAGTCAAACAGGTCTACTCCGTTTTCTATGCCCATAAACAAATCTTCCGGCTCCCCTATGCCGAGCAAGTGCCGAGGCTTTTCCTCCGGCAGGATTTCATTTACCCATTTTACCGCCGTAGACATGTCCTCCTTCGCAAAGCTTCCGCCAATTCCAAAACCATCGAACCCGCCCCGACTACCATCGGTTCGGGCAAGTTCCAACTCGGCCATAAATTTTGCAGACTTCTTTCGTAGTCTTTCTTCCCGGCCGCCCTGCACGATGCCAAAAAGCGCTTGAGGAAAATCTAAAGAAGTTCCTTCTTTGACTTTCGCATCCAAAGCTCGGTCAGCCGTTTTCAAGACAGAATGCGAGTCGTGAGAAGGAATTTCCTTTAGATTTTCTAATTTCTGATGTTCTTCTAAACTTCTCTCTGCCCAGCGGTGTGTGCGTTCAAGAGCTTCTTCTTGGTATTTCAAATCTTCCGTCGGGCTCGTACATTCGTCAAAAGCAAAGATAATATCCGCGCCCAAGTTGTGCTGGATTTGGATGGATTTTTCAGGAGTAATATAATGCACAGAACCGTCCAAATGTGATTTGAAAGAAACTCCGTCTTGGCCTATTTTTGCCAGACGCGGCGCATTAGAATCGTCAAAACGATCGGGTATTAAAAGTGATGGATCAGTAATTTTCGTAACCTTTGAAATTTCCTTACCATAGGCAGCACCCAGGGAAAACACCTGAAAGCCGCCCGAGTCTGTAATCATGGGACCATGAATTTATGCAGGCCCCCAGCATCGCGAATTGTTTCATCGCCAGGCTGTAAATATAAATGGTATGTATTTGCTAATATTACTTCCGCGCCAAGCTCACTTACCTGTTCGGGTGTTAAAGCCTTTACAGTTGCTTTCGTGCCGACAGGCACGAAAGCGGGAGTATATATAACTCCGTAAGGAGTTTCAAGTACTCCTGCCCTACCTAAGCTATTTTGTAATTTTTTTTCAATTTTGAAGTCCATTTTATAAATGTGGATAACTTTGACTTTTATATCAAAATTTGCTATATTTAAAGTGATCGAAAGATCACAAACTTTACTGCTTAGGGGCTCCGCAAGGAGTCCCTTTGGCTTTTTATATTATAGGGCCTTTATTTTATCCTTTATACTTTGAGATAAGTCTCTTGGCCAGCAAATAAACTCCTTAATCTTTTTAATATCAAACACAAAGGTTCCCGTTTCATCTAATTCAGTAGAGACTTTACCGGAAGTTGCAAAAATTACTGCATTTTTCCCATCACTTCTTATCTGATTTACGGGACCCGCGAAATCACTATCTACACTCCATAATATGTAGTTATTGATTCCATCATTGTCAAAATCTCTGAGCATATCTCTACCCATTTCAACATCAAAATTACACTTTTGTTCTTCTATCTCAAAAATTCCTTGCTTATTAAAGATCTCTAGTTTTCCATTTAGATATTCTATAGTTTCTATAGCTAGCTTTGATAAAAGACTTTTCTTTATAAAATTTTTCAATATACTTGGAGAATTTTTAGGAATACTGGACATATCAATAGGTATCCTCATTAATTTTACTGGTTTAGTAGTAACACTATAACCCATAGCTTCCAACTCTGGAATACAATCTTCAGATTGTTGATTACCTTCTAAGGTTCCAGTGTAAATTTTAACAGAATTTATTGTATCAAAAGAATCAAATAACTGTTTCATTCTTTTTAAATCTATGTTCCACTTTAGTTTGTCTTGCCAATGTATGACATTAGACCAATCAATATAAATGTTTGTAGGACCATCAAAAATTTTCTCCAAATCTGATATAACTTTGGGAAATAATTTTGCTAACTTTTCAATTCTGTCTGTTTTTGGTATAAACATAAATTATTCTTTCGTCTCATTAATTTCTTCTACTAAAACTTCTTCTTTGCAGTATTTTTCTGAAAACTCCTTTAATTCAGTTTTAATGTCTTTGAGTTCACCATCCATTATTGCTTCCGTAGTTTCTGGAGTTTTAGGGATAAGTAATTTCACCCTCCTAAATTCAAATGTATGGTAAGAATTATTTACATTTATATCTTCCTCATTTACTACATTAGTCTTTCCTTGATTGTTATTAAACGTTTTTACCATCTTTTTTGTACGTGTAACAATTTTTGGAGACCAGTTTGCCATTTTTGCTGCATCTGACCCATACTTCTCGTATTCATTGATAACTTTTATTACTCGAGATTTATAAGTAGCCAAAGAACCGGCACTAAATTTCCCTTTTGCAAAAATGCTGTTTGAAATTTGTCCAATATTTTTCTTAACTTCATTTATAGACTTAACTTCTTCCTCATTTAATTCTTCCTCAAATAACTTCAGGGCTGTCTTAAGAGCAGACCCTGTATTTTCAGGGTATTTGCGACTCTTTACAGCCCTGTTAATAAAATCATATAAATTTTTAAAATTTTGTTTTTCCATAGTTTTATTTTTATAATTACTAATGAATATATTCTATTATAGCTCAATATAGAAGTCAAGAGTAGTTATAAATTGATGCTGTGGAAAACTTTATAATATCTTTATAAATAAGGGTATTTATGTCAGATTTGATTTCAAGAAAATGTTCGTTAACGTTTCAATAAATTATTAATTTATTGAAAAATATCTACTCTCTCTGTAAACATCTTTTCTTTGGCTTATATTTTATAATATATAATAGTTATGAGCTATATGTTTAGAGGATAGTTTTAGTTTGCCACTTCCACAAATTTAAGTTGCTGGATATTTACCGGAGAAACAAGCAGGGCTTTCTGCGAAGAGTCGCGAGGGTCAGAAATTACCGTTTCCACTACTCCTATGACATACGGAGTAATGCCGGGCAGCACTGCCTGGTCCCCTTTCCACAACACCAAATCTCTCGGCACTATCATTTCAAAATTTCCCCCGCCCCTGCCTGCAACTTCTGTAAAAATATTGCCGGCCTGTCCCGCTTGCGGAGAAAGCACTACCTCTGTAGCTTCCCCACTATTGGAAAATAAAATTACTTTTGAAGATTTTGGGTATGCTTCGGCTATCCGGCCAATGGGTAGATTGCCAAAAGCAAACACTCTGTCGCCCATTTTTATCCCTTTGTCTACTCCGATGTCAATCAATAAAGTATCGTAAGGGCTTTGGTTTGGCTTTGCCAATATCGCGCCCAATGTCATTTTTACCTGCTCATTCTTGCGGCCTAAAATTTCCTTCAGGCCCGCATTCTCTGCTACGACAGAAGCATAATTTGCCCTGTCGGCGCTGTCGGCATCCCTCTCAGATTTCAAGTCAGCATTTTCCTTAGAAAGAGAGCTTTTAAAAGAAAAGTAACTGGCGAAACTTGTGAGTTTTCTGCCGGCACCATTTCCGGAACTAAGTACAGGACGGAAAACTGCCGTACTGACATAGCCGAGCCCGCTAAAAACTCCAGCGCGGAAATAAAATAATATGATAAAAACCAGGACGGCACCGATGATTTTTAAATTCTTGTTCCTTTTATTTTTTTTATCGAGGAGGTAATTCATTTTGATTACCAATCAAAACTTCTTTATAAAAATCCAGGTTGTCCAATATTACTCCGGTCCCCCGCGCCACTGCTGAAAGCGGGTCTTCAACGACGTAGACCGGAATCTTCAGAATTTTCTGCAGATATTGGTCGAGTCCGGGTATCAAGGCGCCGCCGCCGGAGAGCGTAATGCCTGTATGCATTATGTCGGACAAGATTTCAGGAGGCGTACTTTCGAGCATATCTTTCACGCCCTCTATCAGCTCTCTCACAGACAATGAAAGCGCTTCGCGGATATCCGCATCGGTCACTACCACGGCCCTGGGCAGCCCCGTCAAAAGATCGCGGCCATGGACCTGGGACTCCATATACACGCCGGGAGCGACAGAGCCGATGGCGATTTTGACCATCTCCGCAGTCCGCTCTCCGATTAATATTTTAAATTCGTCGCGCATGTAGGTGATGATGTCATTGTTTAGCCTGTCTCCGGCAATTTTTAAGTTTTTTGATTTAACGATTCCGCCGAGCGAGATGACGGCAATGTCCGTAGTGCCGCCGCCGATATCTATGACCATAGAACCGACAGGGTCCTTGATGGGAAGCCTGGTGCCGATAGCCGCGGCCATGGGCTCTTCCACTAAGAAAACTTCCCGTGCGCCAGCGGAATGCGCTGCGTCGTACACAGCGCGCGATTCCACATTTGTCGTACCGGACGGTATGCCGATGACCACTCTCGGCCTGGCTAATTTCTTGGAGATTTTATTCGCTTTATTTATAAGATATGAAAGCATCTCTTCAGTGACTTCGAAATCTGAAATAACGCCGTCCACCAGGGGGCGGATGGCTTTTATATGCCCCGGAGTCCGCCCGAGCATTTCTTTGGCTTTTATGCCGACGGCGAGGATTTGGTTTGTCTTGATGTTTACCGCCACCACCGAAGGCTCGTTGATGACGATGCCATGCCCTTTCAAATATACCAAGGTGTTTGAAGTACCCAAGTCTATGCCGATGTCATTTGAAATTAATTTGTAAATTTTGTCGAACATTTTTAAATAGGCTTTAGTAATTCTAATAATTCATCGATAGAAACAATTTTACCTTTCTCCTCTGTCCTCTTTTTTAATTCTATACCGTTTTCCTTGATACTTCTTTGGGAGACAACAGCGCGCAGAGGCATGCCAAGCAGGTCAGCATCAGCAAATTTTTCTCCGGCAGACATTCCTACCCGGTCATCAAATAAAACTTCTATATTGTTTTTTGCCAAAGTTTCATAAATTTTATCCGCTTCTTTTAATACTGCCTCATCTTCGCCGAGCGAAAGCAAGTGTACGGCATACGGAGCAATGGATTCCGGCCAGATGATGCCTTGGTCGTTGGCGAGAGTTTCTACCACAGTGCCCATAAGCCTCGTCGTGCCTATGCCATAACATCCGACAATCGGAGTTTGCTGTTCGCCGTTTTGGTCAGCATACGTATACTCAAAACTTTTTGGATATTTTTGGCCCAAATCAAATACATTGCCCACTTCGGAGGCCCGTCCTTTTTTCAATTTTCCTTTGCCGCATTTAGGGCAATCATTACCCTCAGGCACTTTTGAAACTTCTACATTGGCGCAATGCGTGCATTCTTCACAGTACAAAATATCGTCTTCCCCGGCACTGGTCAGCACCATAAACTCATAAGATAGTTTCTCGGAAAAACTGCCGCCGGAAGCTTCAGTGACTTTTGCATCAAGTCCGGCTCGTTTAAAAATTTTCAGATACGCTTTCTTGGCAGTTTCGTAAAAAGTATCAAAGTCTTCCTGGGTAGTGTGGAAACTGTACATGTCTTTCATGCCAAATTCCCGTCCGCGCATGATTCCGCTCTTTGCTCGAAGTTCATCGCGATATTTTTGCCCGATTTGATACACAGCGACAGGCAAATCTTTGTACGAATTTGCGTACTCTTGCACAATCGGAGTGACAATTTCTTCTTCGGATTGTCCGAGGGCATATTCCTTTTCTGTACGGCTTTGCAGTTTAAAAAGTACGTCTACATTGTCCCAGCCGCCTGTCTTTTTCCAATTCTCGCTCGGATGCAAAGTCGCCATTTGTATTTCCTGTCCGCCGATAGCATTCATTTCTTCCCGGATGATATTTTCAATTTTATTTAGTACGCGCAACCCTAAAGGCAAATATGAGTATACCCCCGCCATTTCCTTGTGGACAAAGCCGCCGCGGATAAGAAGCTGGGCGTTTTTTGACACTTCGTCAGTCGGAGCTTCTTTGCGGGTTTTAGTGAAAAGCTTAGATTGTCTCATCAGCCTATCTTACCCGAAAAAAAGCTTTTGGTCAAAGATACAAAGATTAGCTCCTGCTAGACAAAAATGTATTTTATTTGGTTTCAATTAATCCAGCCAACTTGTCTTTTTTTGCTTCCAACCATTCTCGCAGACCACGTTGTGATGAGACATATCCAACTACATTCTCTATTCCAATAGTACCATACTTCTGTGCCATCCCAGAAGTCACCAGCCAATCTAGGTGTGCTTTGTATCTCATATTTTCGCTCGCATGTGCGAGAATTTTAGTTTTATCTTCATCTTGTAAACCCCTTAGAAATGCTTCAGCTTCTGCATTTTTCTGTTTTCTATTTTCACCCATATTATATCCCTCGTATTCCTTTTCCCACCAATTTGGTTCATCGCTTGCTTTGATTTCTTCAAGCACCAATGCTAGCTTATTTTGTAGCTCTGGTTGAGGTAATCCTTCTAGTTTCATTGCTTCTAATCCCATCTCTATGGATGTTTTAACTTTTTGTGGTATTGCTCCTTCGTCCATAATTTTATTGGTTAAATAATAATTTTAATAATTATACTTCTTATCAATAAAAAGTCAAGTAAATCTGTGTAATTTGCAAAAAGGAGGAGTTTCTGCTAGAATAGCCAGATGCAAAAAGGAGATATTGTGAAAGGAGCCGATGAAGCCATAGTGGAACAAATGTTCAAAGCCGGGGCTCATTATGGATACTCGAAGACCCGAAGGCACCCTTCGGTCTCTTCATATATATATACCACCAAGAACAAAGGCGATATTATCGACCTTGAAAAAACGAGTGCATTGCTCGACAAAGCGGCGAAATTTGCAGAGGATTTGGGCGCGGAGGGCAAGATAATTCTTTTCGTCGGCACAAAGCCGGAGGCAAAAACCGCCATCAAAGCCGCCGCAGAATCAGTCGGTATGCCGTATGTGGTAGAACGATGGATTGGAGGGACAATTTCAAATTTTGTAGAAATAAAAAAGAGAATCACAGAGCTAGAAACATACCAGAAAGATTCCGTCATGGGCGAGCTTGAAAAGTATACTAAAAAAGAACGCGTGATGATGGCAAAAAAGATGGAAAAGCTTTCCAGATATTATTCCGGGCTTATCGGGCTCAAAAAAATTCCAGACGCGCTGTTTATCGTGGATGCGAAGAGCGAGCACATCGCGGCGACGGAAGGAATAAAGTCCGGGGTAGCAGTCATTTCCCTTGTAAACTCCGACTCAGACATCAGGAACATCGACTACCCTATCGTAGCCAACGACGGAGTCATCCCCTCAATTAAATTTTTTGCTTCGGCTATAGCGGAAGCTTATAAAAAAGGCACGCTAAGAGCCCCTGCCCCGGCAAAAACTGAAGCTCCAGCCGTACCGGAGGTTCAATAAATATTAATCATTTAACTCTTCTCTAGCTTTGGCTGGAGGAGATATTACATATATGCAAATAACAACCGAACTTATAAAACAATTACGAGACAGCACGGGCATATCTGTAATGCAGTGCAAGCGTGCCCTTGAGGAAGCTGAAGGCGATATGGACAAAGCCTTGGCTATCTTGAAAAAGACCAGTTCTGACATCGCCCTCAAAAAAGGCGACCGGGAAGTCAAAGACGGGGCTGTAGCTATCTTGGCCAATGATACGAAAGCCGTAATGGTTTCTCTCCACTCGGAGACAGACTTTGTATCCAGGAATGAAGACTTTGTGAACTTACTCCAAAAATTGACTGCTATGGCTTTAGCTTCCGGCACGGAAAAGATGAAAGAACAGGCAAAAGACCTGATAGACCCTATAGTCCAGAAAACCGGAGAGAATATCCAGCTCGGCGAGATATATGAAGTATCCGGGGCAGTTTTGGGCACGTACGTGCACAATAACAAGTCTGGCGTCATCGTCAGCTTGGAGGGCGGCACGAGCGAGCTCGCGAGAGACATCGCCATGCATATCACAGCCATGAAGCCGGAATATATGAGTGAAGCCGAAATTGGGGACGACATCAAAAAAACAATGACGGAAATTTTTGAAAAAGAAGTAGCGGACATAGACAAGCCTGAAGACATAAAGAAAAAAATGCTGGAAGGAAAAATAAGCACATACTTTAAGGAAAAGACTTTGCTACAGCAGCCATTTATAAAAGACGGTGAAATTACCGTGGGCAAACTTCTGGAAAAATCTGGGGCAAAAATAAAAGAAGTAAAGCGCTCTTCTATATAAGATATGATTTATTTTATTCTAACTTTATTTTTTGTATCACTCATAGGCATCGTCCTAATGATTGGGAGAAAACTGTCTCTCATAAAAGCCGGCCGGATTGAAGCGCAGACAGAGGGTACGTTTGAAATCCCCTATCTCAAAGAAGCTCAGCATCTAACTGTTGAAAACATAAAAAAATACGAGCATATGACCCTGGTGGCGCTTCTCCGGTTTTATGTCCAGTCGACAAATATCCTAAAAGAAACATATAGAAGGATAAAAAATAATATAAGCAATACAATCAAAAAGAGCCATATCAATCCTGACAGAGCCGAGATTTCCAAGTTGCTCAAAATGATTTCAAATTACACTCACAGAGTAAAGGAAATAAAGCACAAGATAAAAGAGGAGGAAAAAAGTTTGTAAGTGTGTTAGTATAATTTAAGTTAAGCCGGAATAGCTCAGTTGGTAGAGCAACACTTTTGTAAAGTGAAGGTCGTGGGTTCGAATCCCTCTTCCGGCTCCAGAATAAAACTAAAAAAATGGAAACCCCAGAACCATTAACCCCTAAAATAAATCCAAATAAGGTTGAAGCCAATAATCAATATCCTAGTGAAGAAGTATTTAAGGCTTATATAGAAGGCAACTCAAGAATACCTCAAATATTTGCTGGAATAACTATTTTCACTCTCGCTGCAGTTTTAGAAGAATCAAATGTAGAATGGGAAAAATTTTTTAATTCTAAATTTTCTGATGCACAAATTGAACACTTAAAGACTTTAATGAATCGTATGCATCACAAAAAATCAATTTCGGCAGCTACATCCGATCATAAAAAATATGTAGACGGGAAGAACTTTGATAAAAAAATAAAGGTAATCAGTGAAATAGATATTGGTACACTTTGGGAAAATGTAGTACATAATAATATTGCTTATGCGCTCTCACAATGTTTGCAATCTTTAGATCCAGATTATGCACAAACTTTTAAAAATAAAGGTGCTTTTAGAAAAATTGATGAAGCTGATTTTATAAGTTATTTATCGGATATAAAAAATAAGCCAGTTCTAAATGAGGCGAAAAAAATATTTACAGCAATAAGAGACGCTCTGCGTTCTGAAGCTGCGGATGAATTATTTAAAAATTGGCGAGAAGAGTTTGATTTCAGTAAGCCCGAAAACAAGGGTAACAGTACAAAAACATGGTACCAAAAAGGTTACCGCACTAAAATTTCTGAAGTTATTGTTTCGTACCTAAGAAGCCAAAGACCCGATATTTCGACAGATTTAGTGGAGTCAATCTGGGGATAATCGGAGTTTTTATTTGAAAATTAGATTGTAGGAATTTATTTTTAAGAACTCTTTTTAGGAGTAATTGTGGTTTCAGGCTTTATTTCTTGCAGTTTGAAAGAAGTTTGGACTTTTTCTTCCAGCTCTTCTACGCTGTGGAATCCGGTCAATACCTCGTCTTCGAGGACCACAGCCGGAAGCTCCGTGTCTTTTATTTTATAGATTTGAAGCATAGCTTTTACCGCCGATAAGTCGGTGCTGTAATCAAAAGAATACACCCGAAGCTCGGGGTATCTGTCGCGCAGGGTGGAAAGTACGAGGGATTCCCTCTCGCAAACGCTGCAATTCTCCGCAGTGGTATAGAAATACAGAATAAAAGCGGATTTTACCTTGCATTGCTGGGAGATTTTTTTAGACAAAAGATAGTCTTTGATTTCCAAGAGCGAGTAATACTTTTTTAAATATGCGAGCTCGTCCGCATTGCCGAGGTTTTCCTGCCCCCATTCCAGCTTGCCACCGAGTTCATCCAGCTCATTAGAAAATACAGAGTCGGAAATGTTCTTGCAGGAAAGTTCGGAGAGCAATGAAAACTGGGTTTCGGAAGAAAGTATATCTATGGCGAGCTTGTCTTGGATTGTTTTTATCTGGTCTATTTTTTTATTGCCGAGATAATTGCTTATATAGCTCGCGGTCAGGAAAAGCGCGATAGTAATCAAGAAAACGATTAAATATTTTTTCCAGTCAATTTGAGTCATATTTATTTTATCTCCACGCCGGGGGGCTCCTTTTTACAATAGTAGTATAGACTGCCTTTAAAAGCCAAAATGGGGCAATAACGCTGAACACGGGGAAAAAATACAGCATTGATAAAGAAAAAGACCATTTTCTCTCGGCCATTTTTTTGCCGAAAACCATCGCAAAAATAACAAGGGCATATATCAGCACCATCATAAACATAGTGGCTTTTGTATTTATAAAAAACGGGTCAAAGTTGAGCTTGTGCGGAAGCTGGAACCCCACGGTTCTCCAAACTATAAACTTTGAATATAAAAAATCTCCTGTACTATAGACTATCCTGCCGAAAAGGTAGCTCACGGAAAATATAGAAAGAGCTCCTAGCGGCAAAGTAAATATGGAGAAATTACCGTATTTTTTCCTGAACAAAACACCGCGGTAATCTATCGTATTGTTTATAAAGCCGTAAATCCAGCGCAGTCTTTGTTTATATAATGTCCGGACAGTTTTGGGGGTATTTGTAAAAACATATGCATCATTGCAATGCCTTATTTTGTAATGGTTTTTCTGCATCCTGTAGGCTATCTCCATGTCTTCAGTATTGTGTCCATGGCGATACGGGCCTAAGTCGTCAAAAACTTTCTTTCGGAAAATGGTAAGCGGACCCGGAGTGACATTGATAGCTCCTATGAAATCAAGCATTTTTTTGAAATAGACCCCCATATCGTATTCCGCTTTCTGGGCATTTTGTATTATATTCTTTGCATTATGCACAGTCACCGAAGGAACCACGGCCATGACATCCGGATTCTTGTCGAAAGAACTCATGATGCGGACGAGCGACTCTGGGTCGGCATATGAATCCGCATCTAATGCGCCAAAAAATTCTGTGTCCATGTGTTCTAATCCGAAATTGAGTACAGTATATTTCCCGCCATTTTTTTTATGGAAAACTCTGACATTTGGATACAAAGAACTATTGTCAAACTTGCGAAGAATATCTAGGGTACCATCCGTAGAGCCATCATCAATAAGAAAGATTTTTAGCTTATCTTTGGGATAGTTTAAATCTAAGAGTGAGCACACGGTCTTGTAGACAGTCTTTTCTTCATTCCAGCAAGGAACCGTAATCGTCACCGATGGGTAATGGTCAAGTTTAATTTTACCACTGCGAATAATTATCTTTTTTCTATTCTCCAAAAAGGTAATGAAAAAAAACAACTGCGCGTACACAGACAAAAATATCAATACTTCAAATATTATATTAGTAACCGAAACCATGTATAGCTAGTATAGCAAAAAAATCCCCTATAAACAAGTTTTATTTTACTTGTTTATAGGGGATTTTAAGACCGAAAATCTCCAAATTACATCATTGTATCGTCTGTTTTTGCCTCCGTTCCGCAAGTACAGCCTGCCATGCACTTTTTGCACTTACAGCCGATAATTTTCATTACCGCCCCTACTCCGACAAGGATGTAGACGATTGCCTCAAGAGTTGGCATTCCTCCAAGAATCAAATTAACGACATTTAAATTGCTGCCCATAAGCATGCCGATACCTACCAATCCCCAGTTTAACCCTCCGATAAGCAATAAGATTTTACCGAGCTTTGCCGGCAAACACATACCTCCTCCGCATTTTCCATTACACATATATTTTTATAATTAAATTAATAAAGTGACCTTTTTAATAATGGGTTAATTGTAACATACATTGTAAATATGGTACAATAGCATATTAATAACTGTTTACTAACAATTACCAAAAAATAACATTATGAATAAAGACCAAAAACCAATAGTAAGCGCGATAATCATAGCCGGCGTTCTCATAGCCGGAGCTATAATGCTGCGAGGCAGCAAACCTCCGATGGCCCAAAATATTCCTGCAGGAAATGGCGGCACTGCCGTAACCTTGGCCCCTGTCGGGCCGTCTGACAGAATTTTCGGAAATCCACAGGCAAAAGTCGCTGTGGTCATGTATGAAGATTTTCAATGCCCTTTCTGTGAAAAGTTTTTCACAGAGTCAGAAACAAATATCAGGAATACATATGTCCAAAATGGCGATGTACAGTTGGTATACCGGGATTTTGCTTTCTTGGGGCCAGAATCAAACCGAGCAGCTGAGGCAGCCAGATGCGCCGCCGACCAAGGCAAATTCTGGGAATATCACGACTACTTGTTTACCCACCAAAATGGGGAAAACGAGGGAAACTTTGCCGACCAGTATTTGAAATCTTTTGCAAAAAACCTTGGCTTGAATACTAATGACTTTGACAGCTGTCTTGACGGAGGCAAATATGTACAGGCGGTGACAGACCAGACAAGCGAAGGAAGTGCTGCCGGAGTATCAGGCACGCCAAAAGGGTTCATCCTGAAAGACGGCCAAATCACAGATACTATAGACGGAGCAGAGCCGTTTGCGACAGTCAAAGCAAAAATCGACGCTGCGTTGAAATAGAAATAATGTAAATAAAAAACCCGCATTGCGGGTTTTTTATTTAGTCAAAATAGTTTTTCAAACGTGAGATCTTTTCATGCTGGCGGAGTTTTTCGTGGACCTTGGCTTCGATTTGGCGGATACGTTCGCGGGTCACGCCAAATTCTTCCCCTACCCTCTCCAGCGTATGCTGGATGCCGTCCAAGAGTCCATAACGCATTTCAAGTATTTTGCGTTCTTTAGGATTTAGCTCGTCCAAGACTTCGCGGATTTGGTCCGAAAGGATTCTCCTCGAAGACTCCTGGTCGGGCCGTAAAATTTTATCGTCCGGAATAAAATTTTCCAGCGTCGATTTATCGTCATCGTCCCCTATCGGCTGTTCGAGCGAAATCGTGTCTTGGCTGATTTTTTCAATAATATGAATTTTTTCTACCGGTATATCCATTTCGGTGGCTATCTCTTCAGCGAGCGGTTCACGCCCTAAATCCTGGGAAAGCCTCCTCATGACTTGCTTGTATTTTGAAATTGTTTCTACCATGTGCACCGGTATGCGAATAGTGCGGGATTGGTCAGCCAGCGCACGGGTAATGGACTGGCGAATCCACCATGTGGCATACGTAGAGAATTTATATCCCTTGGTCCAGTCAAATTTCTCTACAGCCTTAAACAGCCCCAGGTTTCCTTCCTGTATCAAATCAAGCAGGTTCAAGTTTGCGCTTCTGCCTACATATTTCTTGGCGATGGAGACGACAAGGCGCAGGTTTGCCCTCGCGAGCAAATTTTTAGCTTCCATGTCTCCGTGTTCTATGCGCTTGGCAAGGTCTTTTTCTTCGGCAGCGCGAATGAGCGGGTACTGCCCGATTTCTTTCAAATACATCTGGATAGAATCGTGCATACTGCCTTTATTCAAGTCTTTGTCTGTGAGGTCGACATCAAGATCGAGCAAATTTCCGCCTTCGAGGACATCAATAGAAGCAAGCGCAAACTTCTCGTATAGTTCGTCTAAAAAGAAAATATTGTTTTCAATGTCGGGAAAAACCTTTAGTATCTCATCATAGGTTATAAATCCGCGTTTGCGCCCTTTCGCTACTAACTCATCTGAAAGACGGCGCAGCTTTTGTTCTTTGGTTTCTGCCCGAGCGCCTTTTTTTGCGGTTTTTTTAGCGACTTTTTTCTTGGAAACCTTCTTAATCGCTTTTTTTACTTTCTTTGGTTTATTTTTTTTAACAGGTTTTTTTGCTTTCGCTGTTTTCTTTTGAACTTTTACCTTTTTCTTTATTATTTTTTTCTTTTTTGTTTTCATAGATTTTTATTTTATTTCTTCTTTATTTTTTTATGCGACTATTTTTAATATTCTGTATTTTATTGTTAATTTCGTTTATTTCTTTTAAAATTTCTCTACCCTTAGATATATCTTTTTTTTCTTCGTATATATGTAATTCCTGCATTTTTTTAATCCTTTCTTCATTTAAATATTCTTCTTCTAGATTTAAAATGAGTTCGTCCACGTCTTTTTTTAAATTCATTTCGCCCCCATAAAAAACTTCAGCTTCAAAAATAAGGTCTTCTTTGTCGGGAGCGCTCTTTTCTATTAAAGCCTGAGGGGTAATCTTTAAAATATCTGCCACATTCTTTGTTATTTCTTCTATATTGATAGACGAATCAGAAAGCGTTTTCTGCCAGATGATGATGCCGAGCAGTTTTCTCTCAATATAATCTTTTCTAAATTTTCTTACCTCGCCTTTTAAAGCCTTCTCTCCTCCTACCTCTAATATGCCGCTTGCTTGGGCTGGTATTTTCTTTAAATCATCTTTCAGGGCTTGCTCGGAAATTGAAGACATATCTGATATTTTTTTTATAAAATGCATTTGCTCGATAGAGCTGTCTATAGAGCTAACAAATGGCAATATTGTATCTTTTATCTCTCTCCCCGCTTTTCGGCTGTCCCCTTTAGCATCCGCCAGCACCTTAACAAGCAAGAATTCTATGAGATGCGTAGAGCCTCTAATGGCTTCTTTCCAGGCGTCTGCTCCGCTTTTGGAAATAAGGTCTGCGGGGTCGAGCTCCGCCTCCATCTTTGCCACTTTTACATCCATGCCGAGAGATAGGGCTATTTTGCCTGCGCGGAGCGTGGCCCCAAAGCCAGCCTTGTCGCTATCGAAAGCGAGGACTATATTGTCCGAAAGCCGGCGCACAAGCCCCAAATTTGAAACTACATTTTCCCTGCTCACAGTCGCATCAGACAGCGCAGTGCCTGAGGTGGCGACGGTATTTCGAAAACCCGCCTGATGCGATAAAATCAAATCCATCTGGCCTTCGACTAAAATGGAAAAATTATTTTTACGGATTGATTCTTTGGCCTTATCAAGTCCGAAAAATACTAAGTATTTGCTGAAAATCGGAGTGTCCGGACTGTTTAAATATTTGGCGGATTTTTCATCATCTTGGAATAATCTTCCGGAAAAAGCTATAATGCGTCCGCTCGAATCTCCTATGGGAAACATCACGCGCCCGCGGAATCTGTCATAAAAGCCTTTGTCAGTTTTTTTTACAAGTCCCGCACGCTCCATCTCAGCATCGGTAAAACCTTTCTTTTGTAAGTGAGAATATAGTTCCCGCCAGTCCGGCTTTATGTATCCGACCCTAAAATCTTTAATACTTTTCTCTTCGAGCCCGCGGGTTTTTAAATACCCTAAAACTTCTGCGCTGGCTTTTAAGTTATTTTCAAAGAATTTAGCCGCTTCTTCCATTGCTTCGTATAATCTTTCTTTTTCACTTTGATTTTCTTTATTCGCAGGGTCAAACTTTTCGAGCGCAACTCCCGCCTTGTCTGCCAAAAGCTTGAGCGCGCCTTTGAAATCAAGCCCTTCAAATTCTTCGACGAAAGTGAATATGTCTCCAGAAGCATTGCAGCCAAAGCAATAATAGCTCCCCCGTCCCGATGAAACGAAAAACGAAGGAGTTTTTTCGTTGTGAAAAGGACACTTGGCTTTCCAGTTTATGCCTGATTTTTCCAGCTTTATGTAAGAAGAGACTACTTCTTCGATTGAAAGTCTCTCCTTAATTTTATCCACGGGAGAGTTCATAAGCTTTTTTATTTTTTCTTAAACCCAGTTCCAGCCGGAATTAACCGTCCGATGATGACATTTTCCTTGAGTCCGCGCAGGTTGTCTACTCCGCCTTTAATCGCGTTTTCAATCAAGACCCGGTTTGTATTTTGGAATGAAGCGGCAGAGAGCCAGCTCTTGGTGCGAAGCGAGACTTCGGTAATACCGAGAACCACGATTTCCGCCTTGGCCTCAGTTCCGCTTGTCTCTGCCATCCGGGCGTTTTCTTCCATGAACGTAGTATGCTCCACGATATCTCCCGCGGAGAAATTAGTCTCTCCGGCGTCTTTTATCTTTCGGCGTGAGAACATCTGGCGGACGATTATTTCGGTGTGCTTTCTTGAAATAGAAGCGTTCTGAAGCTCATACACTTTGTTGATTTCACGAATTATGTATTTTTCCACGAGTTCCTTGTTTCCAAATTTAAAGATTTGGGCAATATCGGCTGAGCCGTCAGTCAACAGGTCGCCCATCTTGACCTTGTCTCCCGTCTTCACTATCGGCATTCTGCGGAAGGCTACTATGTATTCCATTTCGTTTTTCTTGCCGTCTTCCTTGCTGTCTGACAAGACTTTTACCAGCTTCTCTTCTCCTTCGCGGGCTGTGATGGAAATAACTTCTCCGTCAGTCTCCGAGATTACTGCCGGATTCTTTGGAATTCTCCTTTCAAAGATTTCTTCAATACGAGGCAGACCAGTGGTGATGTCTGTACCGGCGACTCCTCCGGCGTGGAAAGTACGAAGCGTGAGCTGGGTACCCGGCTCGCCGATGGCCTGCGCCGCGATAATTCCCACAGCTTCGCCGAGTTCTACCAAATGGTTCCGGCCTAAATCAAGTCCGTAACACATGACACAAAGGCCATGGACAGTACGGCATGTAAGCGGAGAGCGGACAAAGACTTCTTCAAAACCTTGCGCCTGTATGGCGTACGCTTCTTCTTTGGTGACCAGGAATCCTTTCTTGTAAACTGTTCCGCCATCTTTATCTTTCAAATCGCCGGCTAAAACACGTCCGCGGATATTTTTTGAAAGCGGTATTTCAATGCCGGAAATATTTTCCGCGCTGACTATCTTTCCTTCTTTGGTTCCGCAATCTTCTTCGGTAATGACCACATCTTGGGCGACGTCCACAAGCCTCCTTGTCAGGTATCCAGCCTTTGCGGTATTAAGAGCGGTATCTGAAGCTCCTTTTCTGGCACCGTGGGTCGTGATGAAATATTCGAGCGGAGAAAGCCCTTCCTGATAGCAGGAAATAATCGGGAATTCCAAAGTCTTACCTTGGTTATTTTGGATTAGTCCTTTCATTCCAATCATTTGGACCAGAGAAGTCATCGTACCTCTCGCCTTAGAAGTAAATAGGTCGTATGTAGAGCTGTTTACATCAAGAGTGCTTGGTAAAATTTTCTCCAGCTCTTTTTTAGCGCTTGCCCATATTTCAATAACTTTTTGGTATTTTTCTTCTCCGGATAAGAGACCATCGCTCCACTGGGATATGATTTCTTCTTCCAGAGCCCTGCTGTTTTCTATAATTTTTGGTTTTTGAGTAGGTACGCTGACATTGTCGATTCCCCAGGTAGTGCCGGAAACTGTCGAATACTTGAAGCCAAAAGCTTTAATCTTGTCCAAAATTGGAGGAGTATTGTCTACTCCATATTGCATGATAAGCTCGTCCAGCAAGAGAGACAGCCTGCCCTGGGTCATTTCTTCATTCACATAGGAAAAGTCGTTTGGCAAAATACTATTAAAGAGGAGCTTGCCGACAGAAGTTTCAAACATTCCTCCGTCAAATTTCTTATACTTTTCCCTGTCAGTAGCCAGTACCTTTATTTTAGCGCGGAGAGAAACAGCCCCGTATTCGTAAGCCAAAATAGCAGTGTTTGGATTTGGAAAATATTTTCCTTCGCCTTCTTCGCCTGCGACATCTTTGGTCATCCAGTAGCTTCCAAGGACTATATCCTTGCTAGGGTGCACGATTGGGTCGCCATTTTGTGGCTTGAGCAGGTTTTTATTTGCCGCCATCAGCTCTTTGGCTTCCGCCTGAGCTTCATCAAGTAAAGGAACGTATACTGCCATCTGGTCTCCGTCGAAGTCAGCGTTGAAAGCCTCGCAGACTAGCGGGTGCACTTGGATAGCATTTCCTTCGATAAGAATCGGATTAAAGGCCTGAATACCCAAGCGGTGCAATGTCGGCGCGCGGTTCAAGAGAACGTACTTGCCTTCAATGATGTCTTCCAGTATTGCCCAGATGATTCCCTCCCGCTCTTCTATGAGCTTGTTTGCTCCGCGGATATTAAACGCGAGTTCAGCTTCTAAAATCTTTGAAATTACAAACGGCCGGAACAGCTCGAGCGCCATGTGCTTTGGAAGTCCGCATTGATTAAGCTTGAGCTCAGGACCGACGACGATGACGGAACGGCCGGAGTAATCTACGCGCTTACCGAGCAAATTTTGCCGGAAAAGGCCCTGTTTGGACTTCAGGTTGTCTGAAAGAGATTTGAGCGGACGCCTCTGAGACTGGCTCATGGCCGTAGAGTCGTTTTGCTTGGCGATAGAGTTGTCTATAAGCGCATCTACGGCTTCCTGAATAATTCTTTTTTCGTTTCGGAGAATAACGTCCGGCGCGTTTATTTCTTTTAGCTTCTTCAAGCGGTTGTTTCGGTTGATAACCCGGCGGTACAAATCGTTTAGGTCTGATGTCGCATGCCTGCCTCCGTCAAGCGCCACCATCGGGCGGAGCACCGGCGGAATGACCGGAATAACTGTGAGGAACATCCACTCAGGCCGGATATCGGCATAAGTCATAGCCCGAATCAAAGAAAGCCTTTTTTGCAGCTTCTCTTTTTCGGCCACAGAAGCCTTGCCGACCATGGCTTCGGTGTGAATTTTTAATTTATTTAAATCGAGATTTTTGAAAATAGAGTAGATAGCTTCTGCCCCGATAGACGCCTCAAAACAAGTCCCGTACTTGAGCGAGTAGTGATGGAAAGAAATTTCATTAAGCACCTTGCCTTCGTAAATTTCAGTTATTTCTTTTTTGGTGACAGAAAATAAATTCTTTAATTTTTCTTTTGTTTCGTCATCACCGGAATTTTTTAATTTAGATTTATATTCTTTCTCTAGGTTAGTGATGATTTCTTTCTTTTCCTCCTCGTGGACTTTGATGATAATGTAGCCCGCGAAATATATCACTTTTTCAAGGTCGGACACAGAAATATTGAGGAGGATGCTCATGCGGGAAGGCACTCCCCGTAAAAACCAGATATGAGATACTGGCGTCGCAAGCTCAATGTGCCCCATGCGCTCCCGGCGCACTATAGACCGGGTGACTTCCACTCCGCACTTCTCACAGATAATATCCTTGTAGCGGATCCGGCGGTACTTTCCGCAGTAACATTCGTAGTCTTTTTCCGGCCCGAATATTTTCTCGTCGAAAAGGCCACCGCGCTCGCTGCGGCCCGTCCGGTAGTTTATCGTCTCCGGCTTGGTGACTTCCCCATAAGACCATTCCTGTATCTGCTCCGGAGATGCGAGCCTTAATGCTATTTGATCAAATTCAGTTGTGTTTAATGTTTTCATATTATTTATTCTTTATTTGATTTGTCCTTGTTCTTCATTAAGTTCACGTCAAGCGCGAGTCCCCGCAGGTAGTTGAGGAGGACATTGAATGAGGCCGGAGAATTCGGCGGTCTGATGGTTTCATTTTTTATAATGGAATCAAATGTCGCAGAACGGCCGGCAATGTCATCGGATTTAATCGTAAGCATTTCGCGGAGCGTATACGCCGCGCCGTATCCCTCGAGCGCCCAGACTTCCATTTCTCCGAATCTTTGTCCTCCGCCTTGGGCCTTTCCGCCAAGCGGCTGTTGGGTAATCAGCGAGTAAGGCCCGATTGAACGCATGTGAATCTTGTCTTCCACCATGTGGTGCAGCTTGAGCATATACATATAGCCCACAGCCACATCCTGCTTGAAAGCTTCTCCGGTGCGTCCGTCAAAAAGTTTCAGTTTGCCATTTTCCGGCAAGCCGGCTTTTTTCAATTCTTCTTTTATTTCTTCCTGTTGCGCTCCTAAAAACGGCGGAGTTATCGCTTGGTAGCCGAGCGCATGTGCTGCCATACCAAGATGCATTTCTAAAATTTGTCCTAGGTTCATACGAGATGGAACGCCGAGTGGAGAGAGTATGATGTCTATCGGAGTGCCGTCCGCTGTGTATGGCATATCTTCTTCGGGTAAAATTGTTGATATAACTCCCTTGTTTCCATGCCGCCCTGAAAGCTTGTCTCCGATTGAAATATTTCTGATTTGAGCGACTTCGATAACAATTTTTTTGATGATGCCTGCCTCAAGAGAATGCCCAAGGTCGCGGGAGAAAATTTTCACGCCGATTATGCGTCCGCGCTTGCCGTGTTCCATGCGAAGCGACGTGTCTTTTACATCACGGGCTTTTTCGGCAAAGATACTGCGGAGCAATCTCTCTTCCGGTGTAAGCTCAGTCTCCCCCTTTGGGGTAATTTTGCCGACTAAAATATCATTTTCCCTGACTTCAGCGCCGATACGGACTACTCCGTCTTCGTCCAAATCTTTTAGTTTTAGTTCACCAATGTTTGGGATATCTCTCGTGGTAATCTCGGGTCCTAGCTTGGTATCGCGAACTACACAGGTAAATTCTTCAAGGTAAATACTGGTAAATTTGCTCTTTTTTACCAAGCGTTCGGAAATAATAATCGCGTCTTCGTAGTTTGAACCGGACCAGGACAGAAAGGCCACAAAAATATTTTGTCCGATTGAAATCTGTCCGTCCACAGTGCTGCTGGTATCCGCGAGGACATCGCCTTTTTTGACTTTATCGCCGACATTTACTGCCGGACGCTGATGGAATACGGAGAAATTGTTATTCCTCATGAAGTTCACTAAGTCATACGTTTTCTTTTTATCAGACTTATCTCCCTTGCCTGCGACGATTATTTTTCTCGCGTCTACATATGAGACGGCTCCGTCTTCTGTGGCAATGACTAGCCTGCCGGAGTCTCTGGATGCCAATTCTTCCACGCCTGTAGCCACAAGCGGAGCTTCGGGAAGGACGCAGGGCACAGCCTGCTTCTGCATGTTTGAGCCCATGAGCGCTCTGTTGGCATCATTGTGTTCCAGGAATGGAATAAGAGAGGTGGCGATAGAAAACGCCTGGTTGGCGGCGACGTCGATGAAGTCAATCTCCATGCGGGAGACAGTGCCAGGCTCTGTCTTTAGCCTTGCCTCTACTTTTTCTTCAGTTATTTTTCCCTTCTCATCATAGGGTATTCCGGCATGGGCGATGTTGTATTTTTCTTCTTCAAGAGCGTTCAGGTACTGAATCTCGCCGGTTATCATGCCTTTTTTTACTTTGATGTACGGAGTTTCAATGATTCCAAATTCATTTATTTTTGCGTATGTAGAAAGGTGAAGAATCAGACCGATGTTCGGACCTTCAGGGGTATGTATCGGACAGACTCTGCCGTAGTGGCTCGGATGCACGTCGCGGACTTCGAGTCCTGCGCGCTCACGCGTGAGTCCGCCCGGCCCAAGAGCTGACAATGTACGCAAGTGCTCCATTTCGTTGAGCACGTTTTCCTGCGCCATAAATTGCGAAAGCTGGTTGGTAGTAAAAAACTCCTTGATGCGGGCCTGCAGCGGACGCTGGTTTATGATAGCTATCGGCATCGCGGTATCCACATCGATGATAGACATACGGTCTTGAATATTTCTCTTGATTTGCATCAGTCCGGTGCGGACTTTTTGCTGGAGAATTTCTCCGACAAAACGTACCCGCCTCTGGCCCAAGTGGTCGATATCATCGCTATGGGCTCCCGGTGTATTGTTTAATAAAATAATATTATTGACTACAGTCACCAAGTCTTCTTTGTCAATAGTTCTCCTAGCCATTTCTTTTTCATCCATTCCTTTATCGAAACGCTGGTTGAACCGAAAGCGGCCGACCGGAGAAAGGTCATAGCGCTCTTTGGTAAATAAAGAATTGATAAATTCCTTGGCGTTGTCGGCTGTAGCCATGTCGCCATCCCGGAGGCGTTTATATATTTCTATATATGCTTCACTAAGTGTTTTTGCTGTATCTTTTGCAAAACAAGCTTTCAACACTGCTTCTGTATGCTCGTCCGTACCAAATGCTTTTAGGATTGCTTCGTTTGTTTCAAAACCAAGCACGCGCAACAAGCTCGTGACTGGGAATTTTCTTTTCTTGTCTATTCGTACATAAATCGCTCCGTCAGATTCGGACTCTATCTCAATCCAGACTCCTCGGGCCGGAATGATTTTCGCGCCAAAATATTTACTTCCCTTGGATTCAGAACCGGTGAAGAATACACCAAAGCTGCGGGCAAGCTGCGGCACGATGACGCGCTCTACGCCGTTTATGATAAACGTGCCATGAGAAGTCATAAGCGGAAGGTCAGACATGAATATCTCCTGCTCTTTTACAGTGCCTAAAATTTTATTGGTCAATTTTACGCGGGCCTTCAATGTGCCGTTGTAGGAAAGTTTATTTATCTTGGCATGATTTTCATCGTATTTACATTCTTCGAGTGAAAAAGAAGAAAAATCCAGCTGGAACTTTTTGCCGGAGTAATCGTTTATAGGAGAAAATTCTTTAAAAACTTCGCCAATACCGGTCTCTACGAGCCACTTAAAACTCTTGAGCTGAGCTTCAATCAGGTTTGGGAAAGGTGCCAGCGGCTTCTTATATCGAGAAAAATACTTTTTAGGCAATGAGGATTTGTTTGATTGAGTTTGCATAATAAACAAAAAAGCCGTTTAGAGCTTGTAAATTAAGGTTATTAATAAGGAGATTGCATCAATTACTCAATCAGTGAATCACTTACAAGTATACTCATCTAAATTTTTTTGTCAAATTTAGTTTGTGTATACTTGCTTTATAAGCGCAAACATGTTTTTATTTAAGTGAAAGGAGAACAAACATTGTATGAAAAAAGTTATAATGTGGGTATCGTTGAATTTGACCAGCTAAACACCAGCGCGTCAGTGGAAGTTGGACCCCAGTGCGCATTAGCTAAAACCAACTAGGCCAGGATGGCCGAACTTCATCCTAAACAGATTACCTCGGATGAGGAATCTACATCGGGCGCCGGGGTTTATAACCTAGGCGCCTTTTTTATTTCTTAGTTTTGTTCTTCCATTCATCTATTATCTTTTTATGAACTCTTTAGAAAAGGCCCATATGTCCCATGGATATATATGTCACATAGGAAATAATAGCGGCGGCGGGAATAGTAAGCAGCCATCCAAAAACTATTTTAGAAGTCATTTTCCAGTGCACGCTTTGTATGTCTTGGGCACTTGAAACTCCTATGATACTGCCGGTAATCACATGAGTCGTGCTGACGGGAATACCAAGCGCAGTGCTGCCAAATAAGCTTATTGATCCTGCTGTCTCAGCGCAAGACCCGTCTATGGGTCTGATTTCCCGTACTATTTTTTTACCCATTGTCTCCACTATTCTCCATCCACCCACGAAAGTTCCAAGCGCAATCGCTGCATGGGCCGACAAAACAACCCAAAGTGGAATATTGAAAGTCGAAAGAATCCCAGCCGACACAAGAAGGCCTGTGATAATACCCATAGTTTTTTGAGCATCATTGCCTCCATGGCCGAGACTGTATAGTGCGGCGGAAACAAGCTGGACTCTCCGTGACCATTTATCAACTTTTGCAGGATGGGCTTTTATTTTATTTAATATTTTCTTTGAAATCAAAAAGAAAAGTCCGCCCAAAATAAAACCGATAACCGGGGCTATGAATATAAAAGCGATGGTTTTTGCCCATCCGCTGGCGATAATTACTCCAAACCCTCCTCTGGATATGGCAGCTCCGGCATAGCCGCCAATGAGCGCATGCGAGGAACTTGATGGCAGCCCAAAATACCAAGTTATCAAATTCCAAATAATAGCGCCTAAAAGGCCAGCTAAAATAACAGTGGGGGTAACGATTGAAATATCTATCAATCCTTTGCCGATGGTCTTGGCTACCGCGGTGCCAAAAATAAAAAACGCCACAAAATTAAAAAAAGCTGCCCAAATGACAGCTTGCCTCGGAGTCAAAACTTTTGTACTTACAATTGTAGCAATGGAATTTGCCGCATCGTGAGCGCCATTAGTAAAATCAAAAACAAGGGCAATAGCAATAATAAAAATTATATACTCCATCTAACTGTTTTTTAAATTGTTAATAACTGCGCCTAAATTGTATCCTTTTCCTTTGAAACAAGTCAACTTAATACTTAGCGCTTCTTTTGCTTCCATTTATTTATTTCAGCGTGATTCCCTGAAAGCAAAACCTTGGGAACTTTATAGTTTTTACCTTTATATTTTAAAACCTCCGGGCGGGTGTATGCTTGCGCGCTCGATACCCTTCCTTCTTCCAGCGATTCATATGTACCCAAAACCCCCTTTACCTGACGGGAAATAGAATCTATTAAAACCATCGCCGGGAGCTCACCGCCGGTAAGCACATAGTCCCCTATGGATATTTCTTCGGCCTTGAGTATCTTTTGAACCCGCGCGTCTATGCCTTCATAACGGCCGGAAATTAAAATAATATCGGTGTATTTCTTAGCAGCCATTTTTGCGTAGCTTGTGGTAAACTTTTTGCCGGCTGTGGAAAATAAAATTATTTTTGTCTTTTTTTTATCTTTTATTTTAATCCTCGTCTGTATTTTTTCATAGGCCTTCAGGAAAAATTCCGGGCGCAGCACCATTCCCGGCCCTCCGCCATACGGACGGCCGTCTATATGCTCTTTGGGCTTAGAGAAATCTATCGGGTTGTAAAATTTGATTGAGATTTTTTTATCCTTTATCGCCCGCCCTAAGATGGACTCCTTAAGATAAGAATCAAACATCTCGGGGAAAATTGTAATAATGTGAAAACGCATAGGCTATTTATAGCACAGATTTATATATTTAAAAACTAGAAAAGCACCGACGATTGCCGGTGCTTTTTCCGAGGACTAATCGTCCTCGTTTGTGCCTTTATCAGACTCTATTTTGATTTTGAGTTTTCTTTTCGTGTATATGTTTAAAAAGAAAACGTAAACGAAACCAATTATAGCCAAGGTCGCCGAGACTATAAGATGAGCCAACATTGCCCATCTTGTCATCGTCCTGTTCCACAGCATATTCCCTAAAGCTTCGCGGATAGGTCCTCTATGTGAAAACAGGACGTGCGCAAAAGTTGTCAAAAAAGGAACAACAAAAGTACCGAGGACGACAACTACGATAGCTGAAATTTTACTGTGTTCCGGTTCTTGAGTCTTTATAAACTTAATAAACCGAATAAAAATCAAGAGCAGAAGCCCGCTTTTTACAGACCAGTCTATTAATTCTATTGCTAATGTAACATTATAGATTGCCACTGATGAACCAGAAAACTTTTGCGTCAAGTAGTAGTCAGCAAGTGCCAAGCCAACTGAAACGATTGCAAAACCAATAATAAAAAGAACTTTTTTCATAATTTTACCTCTTTATTAGGTATTATACCATAAAAGTAAAAACACCCTAGAGCAGGGTGTTTTTACTAAAATTTAGAGATTATCTATATTCCCTTCAAGTCATCCATCGCTTCATCAACTGTCTTAAATGAACTTGGAGTAGCTCCATGCCCCGGAGCTGGAGGAACGTAATTATCTTCTGCCGGTCGGCTGCTGCCCTGTGCTCCCTGGCCTCCTTCGGGCTCGTTTATCTTTAGGTTTACCCGGGCATTATTTTTCATACCGATTATTCTAAGAAGTGTGCGGATAGCTTTTGCCGTATTTCCCATTCGTCCGATAATCTTGCCCATGTCGAGAGGGTTTACAGTAAGGCTGATTAGTACGCCCATTTCGTCTACTGTCCTGTCAATTTTTACGTCATTCGGATTGTCTACGAGAGCTTTCACTACGTATTCTAGAAATATCTTGTCTGCTTCTTCCATATTGTTAAAATATTATTCTTTTAATTAATCATGCAGCTTGCGACGGATAACTGCTTATCTGTAATTGTACTAAATTATTTTTTCGCTTTCAACTCTTTTCGCTTCACTGTGGGCTTTTTCTTCGGCAGCACATTTTTCTTCTTGCCCTCCACAATTTTATCATGCACTAAAAAGTTGTGCATCGTGTCCGAGCACTGTGCCCCGTTTTTAATCCAGTGCTTTATCCTGTCTCCCTTCAAAGTCTTGACTCCAAGCTTTGGATTGTAGTTGCCGAGTATTTCTAAAAACTTGCCGCTTTTTGTGCTGTTCTTTGAGTCAGTCAAAACCACCCGAAATGCGGGGTCATTCTTCCTGCCTATCCTCTGAAGTCGTATTTTTAACATTTCTGTAGCTTAACATAAATTACCAAAAAGGCAATATGAAGTGAAACAGCGCTGTTCGTAGAGATCTCCGGGATCTACAAACAACGCTGTATATTTTGGAAGCTTTCTCATTATTATCTCATCCCTAGAAGATGAGCAAATTCAGAAGATATGCTCCCTGTTTTTAACAAGGAATATGCTTCGGGTACAATTATTCCAATAGCAAGTGCGGCCACGATGGCAGATAGAACGCCGAACCAAAAATTTATATGCCTATCTCCACTGTCATCTGTCACTCTTTAATCATTCTTCATAAATTACCCCTTTTTAGGATTATGAATTGGTTTTTCATCATCCGGTGGTTCGCTGTTTTCTGGAACTGTTTCCAGGGTTTCAGCAACTGGTTCTTCTTGTTGGGTTTTTTCTTCTCCACCAGGAGTAGAGAGTTGATTTATCTCGTGAGTAAGGTAATCAATGCTCACAATTTTTTCTCCTCTTTTGTTTTTTTCTCTTCTGGTGGACCAGAAGAAGGACTAAACGCCCTTTTTGTTCAAAATCTATATTTAGTTTAACACACAAAAACCTTGCTGTCAAAAAGGAGTTTGTGGCTGAATTTTGTGTTATATTTAAAAGGCATGTCCCGTTAGAAATAGACGGGCATTAACCAATATGAACAAAAATATGAAAGTTTCTAATGGGATGAAAAATACAAATAAATTACAGGGTAGGATATCGATTTCCTCCAAAGGCACAGGGTACGTAGCGGTGGGAGAAGATAAAAACAAGGGCGAGGACCCCGAAATAGACTTCAAGCACCTCAATACTGCCCTTCATGGAGACATGGTAGAAATATTGCTCCACCCCAAAAAGGCAGGGCAACGGCAGAGAGCTGAAATATCAAATATAGTCTCTCGCGCAAAGATGAGCTTTGCCGGCGTATTGGAAATGGAAAACAATATGCTCTTCCTCCGACCGGACGACAATAAAATGTACACCGATATTCTGGTGCCGAAGGAAAATTTAAACAACGCAAAAGCAGGACAAAAAGTTTTTGTGGAAATAGCGTCGTGGAAAGATGCCCGCAAAGCGCCCATCGGCCGCGTGGTTAAAATTTTAGGAAATCCCGGAGACAATGACACAGAAATGCACGCCATAGCCATAGAAAAAGGCTTTGACTCGGAGCTTCCAAAAGCCGTGGAAATTGAGGCGCAGGAAATAAAAGCGTCCGGCATCCAGGAAAAAGATTACGCGGAGCGGCGCGATTTCAGAAAAGTACTTACCTTTACCATAGACCCTTCGGACGCCAAGGATTTTGACGATGCCATATCGTTTAAGGAAATAAAGAATGCCAAAGAAACTGAGTACGAGGTAGGCATCCATATCGCCGACGTGTCGTACTATGTGCGGCCAGGAAGCGAGCTAGACCATGAAGCGAGCGCCCGCGGCACCTCGGTGTACTTGGTAGATAGGACCATACCCATGCTGCCGGAAATTCTTTCAAATGATTTATGCAGCTTGGTGCCAAACAAAGACCGGCTAACCATGAGCGCTGTTTTCACGCTGGACAAAAATGCCAAAGTAAAAAGCGAATGGTTTGGACGCACGGTGATACATTCGCAAAAGCGGTTTACCTATGAAGAAGCCGAAGAGTCAATAAAAAATCCAAAGGCTCTTTTACACAATGAACTTTCTGTATTAAATGAATTAGCCAAAAAATTAACCAAGGAAAGATTCAGGGAGGGCGCCATATCGCTCGACCAGGAAGAAGTAAAGTTCGTCCTCAATATGTACGGCGTGCCCATAGATATAATAAAAAAGGAACGGGGCAACTCAAACAGGCTGATTGAAGAGTTTATGCTCTTGGCTAATAAAAAAGTGGCAAAGCTAATCGGAAGCGATGTAAAAGGTTCAAAAAATAAAAACGTCTCCATATACCGCATCCACGACCTGCCAAGCAAGGAAAAAATGGCCGACTTGGCGTTTTTCCTGCGAAACTTGGGCTATAAGGTTTCGCTCGTAGATGGCATCATTCCGAGCCATGAACTAAACAAGCTGCTCGGAAGCTTGGAGGGCAAGCCGGGGGGCGACGCGGTGCAGCGAGCCGTCATAAAATCCATGGCCAAGGCAATTTATTCCACAAAGAATATTGGCCACTACGGACTCGCCTTCCCCTACTATACCCATTTCACTTCGCCGATTAGACGCTATCCGGACATCATAGTCCACAGGTTGCTTCAAGATTTTCTGTCACACACAAAAATCAAAAAACCGCATTTACAGGAGGAATATGAAAAGATTGCGAGAATCGCCTCCGAGCAGGAAAAGCGGGCTACAGACGCGGAGAGGTCTTCTATAAAATACAAGCAGGTAGAATATATGAGCAAGCGCATCGGAGAAAAATTCTTTGGTGTCATCAGCGGCATCACCGAGTGGGGCCTGTATGTGGAAGAAATCGAAACAAAATGCGAGGGACTGGTGCGCATGCGCGACATGAAAGATGATTTTTATGTTTTCAATGAAAAAAAGATGGAAATAACCGGACAAAAAAAGAAGAAGAGGTACCGGCTCGGCGACCGTGTTAAAATGAAAGTGCGCGGAGTCGACCTCGAGAGAAAAACAATAGAGTATGTTTTAGTATGAGCCATTTTTTGAAGACAAAGATGAAATTGACGCTATGGGTTATGCTTTCGGTATTGGCCGGAGTTTTTTTGGCTTCAAGCGCTTTAGCATTTTTAAAAAATAACCATCTGGAGCTATGGAGTAGCCAGGCTCTGGTCATACAGCCGTTTGCCGACGACACCGTGGCCAAGCCGAAATATTTTTACACCACCAAAGATTCCGGCACCGAGCCGAAAATATCCGCAGAGGCATACATAGTCGGCGACTTGAATACCGGCGAAGTAATCATGGCCAAAAATCAAGATGCAAAGCGGCCCATAGCTTCAATGTCGAAGCTTATGACCGCCTTTGTGGCAAATGAAGTAACCGACATAAACGACACAGCAGAAGTAAGTAGCGGGGCTGTCTCCGCTTCAGGCAGAAACGGAGGGCTGCGGGCCGGAGAGAAAATAAAAACTTCAGACTTGCTGTATCCACTTCTTCTAGAATCCAGCAACGACGCGGCGGAAGCGTTGGCGGAGCATTTTGGAAGAGACAGCTTTATTTCCAAAATGAACCAGCAAGCCCAAAATTTAAAAATGGCTTCTACAAATTTTGAAGACCCGAGCGGATTGTCTGCCGGCAACCAGTCTACTGCGTCTGATATGTTTCGGCTCGTCGGATACCTGCGAGGGCAAAAGCCAGAACTGCTCGCAATCACTACCAAGCGGAGCTTTAGCAACAAAAAACATAGCTGGTCGAATATTTCCCAGTTTCTCGGAGACGACGGATATATCGGGGGCAAAAGCGGATATACCGACGCGGCTCAGCAGACCGTAGTCTCTATGTTTGATTTGCCTCTCGGAGAGAGTGGCCTGCGCCCTATAGCTATCACCCTCCTCGGGAGCTCTGACCGACACAGAGACGTGGAAACTATTTTGAAATATTTGAAGAAAAATATTTATTACGGAGGAGAAGCGGATGCCAATACAAACTGGGTCGCCGAGAAAATCGGCGCACCGGACATCAAAGACCCGAATTTCGTGACGCTCACATTTGGAGGCGATATAATGCTCGACCGCGGGGTAAAATCGTCGGTCATAAGAAATTTCGGCAATGATTACTCTGCCCTTTTTGAAAAGCTCGCCAAAGAAAATTCGCTTAAAAAATCCGATATAAATTTTGCCAATCTGGAAGGTCCTGCCTCAGACCAAGGAGAGGATCAGAAAAATTTGTATGCTTTTAGGATGGACCCGGCGGTAATTCCCGCCCTTGCCGGCGCAGGAATAAATATTTTATCCGTCGCAAACAACCACGTGGCAGACTGGGGACGCCCCGCTTATGCCGACACTTTAGCCAATTTGAAAGAAAACGAAATACTTTATACTGGCGGCGGAAACAACGCGGCCGAAGCTGAAGCGCCGACTATCATAGAAAAATATGGGATGAAAATAGGCTTTCTCGGATTTTCGGACCAAGGGCCGGATTATATGCAGGCAGAAGCCGGCCTTGCCGGAATACTCTCCGCCAAAAACCCGCGCTTTGATGAAATAATAAGCAGCGCCGCAAAACAAGTCGATTACCTCGTAGTCTCCTTCCATTTCGGTGAAGAATACCAGGCAAAACATAACGTACGGCAAGCAGAGCTGGCACACAGAGCGGTGGACGACGGGGCCAAGCTCATCATTGGCGCGCACCCGCATGTGGTCCAAGATATGGAAGTATACGCTAGGAAAGACTGCACTCAAAGTTCGTGCATGAGCTTCATAGCCTACTCGCTTGGAAATTTTATCTTTGACCAGTCGTTTAGCGCGAGCACCATGCAGGGCATGCTGCTTAACGTAAAACTAGGCATAGATGGAACTATGACCGTGAGGAAAGACACCGTAAAACTAAACAGCGCTTTCCAGCCGGACCAAATTGTTCGCGGTAAAGAAGAAAAAGTGAAATTTCAGGAAGTTAAAGCGAATTAGAGAAAAATTGTTTTATTTGGCAATCTGCGTAGCTTCTTCGAATTTTACCGAGAGGAGCTTGGAGGCGCCGTCGGAGCCGACAGTAATCCCGTAGAGTACTCCGGCGCGGGACATCGTTTCCCTATTGTGGGTGACGACGACGAGCTGGGAATGCTTGGAAAGTTTTTCCAGCATATCACCGTACTTTCGGGAATTTGATTCATCAAGAGCGGCATCAGTCTCGTCCAATACCAAGAATGGGGGCGGGTTGACCTGCGACATGGCAAAAAGTATCGCTATAGAAGTGAGCGACCTCTCTCCTCCGGAGAGCGCCTGCAGCTCTTTGACCTTCTTGTGAGGCAGCGACACATTTATCTCTATCCCTTTTTCAAAGACTATTTCTTCATCTATTCCGGACTCTAGCTCCAGATCTTCATCCCTCTTTTTCCTTTTATTTTCCACCACGATAGACAAGGCCGCGTGTCCGCCGCCGAACATAAGCCGAAAGAACTCCTCGAATTCCACGTTTATTTTTTTAACGCCTTCCTTGAATTCTATATCGATTTTTTCCTTCAGGTCTTCTATGAGCTTCTCTAGGGACTCTATGCTCTTGGTCAGGTCTTCCAGCTCTTTCGCCAGAAACGCATCCCTCTGGAACACTTCTTCAAATTCTTTCATGATTTCCGCACCGCCGGAGAGACCAGCATCTTCGAGCTTTATTTTAATCCTTTCTATTTTTCGCCTTGTTTCTTCCTGCACAGTCCTGTCAGGTACGCCCTCGATAAGAACATTTTTATAGTCCAATATACCCCGCCCGATAAGTGCTGTACCTTCCTGTATCTCATTTTCAAATGCTTCTACCTCCCGATTCAAGTTTTCCTGCTTCACGGATAAAAGCTCTAAATGCGAAGTAAGCTCCTGCTGCTTAATTTTGTGGGTAAATTTCTCTCGCTCTTTGTCTCGCAGCGCTTCCATCTCTTCGTTTATTTCTGTTTTGAATTTTTCGGCGAGTTCGTTTTTTTCTTTTTCTTCCGTTTCCAGATTTTTTATTTCCGCCACAGTCTGCTCCTGTGAATCTTTCAATTCCGCGAGTTCCTTTTCCTCATTATGTATTTTCTCCATTTGCTCCGCTCCTTGTTCTTCTATGATACTGCCGCACATGGGGCAGCGGCCGGAGAGCTTTTCTTTGCTGATTCTGGATTCCAGTATTCCTTCAATGCGTCCCAGCTTCCGGTCGAGCTCGCCTTTTATTCTCCGGATTTCATTCAGCTTTTGCTCTATCGCACGCAGTTCGCCAATCTTTTTACTCTCTCCGCCTAAATCCGCAGTGTCAGATATTTTAAGATTTATATTTTTTAGTTCAGATTCTATTTTGGCTTTTTCTGCGGACAAATTCTTTTTCTCTTCGTCCAGATAGATGCTTTCTTTTTTTAGATAGTCCCTATATAAAGCGCCAAGCTCTTCCTGCATGACTTGGGCCTTTTCAAATTTTTCCACCTGCTTCCTTAAAAAATTCAAGTGCGGCGCATTTTCACGGCGAAGCATGCCCACTTCTTTCATGTTCTCCCCGGTCCGCTCCAGCTTTCTTTCAGATTCTTTTATTTTGTATTGATAGACCTTGAGCCCGAGCGCGTCCTCCACCATTTCCCGCCTCTCCCGGGCGTTTGCATTTAAAATCCTGTCCGCTTCGCCTTGGGAAATGATATGATGCCCAGAGGAGCCGACGTTGACCGAAGACAAAAGATTGTGGATGTCTTTCAGGCGGACGTCTGTATTGTTTAAAATATATTTATTCAGGCCGTCCGGAAATACCTGTCTCGAAATACTGATGGTATCGTAGTTCAGGTCGACATTTTCTCCTGTATCATTGGTAAATTTAAAAACTTTGTCAGAATTATCGAAGTATACTGTCGCCGTGGCGCGGCTGCCTTTGGATAAATTTTTTGACCCCTTGAAAATGAGGTCTGTGCCGGAGCGTCCGCGCATGGATTTCATGGACTGCTCGCCCAAGACATACCGGAAAGCTTCCACTACGTTGGACTTGCCGGAGCCATTGGGGCCGACGATGCAAGTGATAGCGCTCCCAAACTCTAAAACGCTCTTATGAGCGAAAGATTTAAAGCCGTTTATTTCAAGTGTTTTGAGCCGCATAGTCCTTATATTACCATACTTAGTAGACTTCTTGCTGGTAACATTTTTCACAAAATACTATTTCCGGTCTTTCTGGTGCATAAGAAGTTTGGATGGACATTTTGCATTTATCACAATTCCTATTGTAAGTTTTCATTGGATTCATTTGAGCAATATGGGCACGGTCACGGGATAGTGGGCACTTTCTTGGTATAGGTAAATTAAATCTTTTCAAAAAAACTAACTCTTTTTGGATAATTTGATAATTTTTACCGCAGGTTTCGCATTTTAAAACCTCCTTAAGAATATTATCTTCTGTATCTTTTATGTGATCTGGTAATTTTATTGTTGCATCCAGATATTCTCGCGGGTCTGGGTCGCGCCAAGTAAAACCTTTAGCTAAGGCTTCCTCTTTTTTTATCGGGAAAAATTCAAACAAAGCAGATTCGTTGTAGGCCCATGAACAGAGATCGACTGGTACTTGCCCGCCGTAGCCATGCTTTCTGCCAAGTTTGTCTATGAACGGCATTTCATTCATCTGTTTCTTTATTTTTTCTATCATTGGGAAATATTCTTCTTTAGTGTATTGCTTATTGAAAATACAATATGAAGCTTTATTTAAACCTACACATCCAAAAACATATTCACAGCTACTACAAGCAAACGTATATTCTGTTTCGTGATTACCATATCCCCATATAGAAAACTTAACATGATTAGAGTTATTGCCAGTCCAAGTTACTTCATACATCAATTCCGAATTCTGGCCAAAATATGTATAGTCATAGCTATTTTTTACTCCGCCCTGAATAAATAGCTGTGAGTGTTTTATATTTTCAGAATCAGAAACATAATAAACATCATTTGCATTGCGGCAATTGTACACATAATCGCCGGAAACATTATTATTGTTGCGCGTTTGAGCTGCGCGACGAGGATACTTTAGTGAAAGTTCATAAGCTTGTTTTCTAAATTTTTCTACATTATCCGGCGTACCTAATTCAAATTCTTTAATCTTACTTAAATATTCTTCCCGAGAATATTGTTGGTTAAAAATACAGTAACTTTTACTGCGGAGTGAAGTACAGCCAAAACAATCATTGCAATTCACTAAATCTTTTGAAAAGTAGACATTGTGGCAATTTTCTAAATCCTGAGAATAAAAACACTGAAAGCAATTTCGTGCATCTACTACTTCATAACACGAGTCACAATCTGCGGAAAATGCTAAATCAAGACAGTTGGTAGTTCGTAATGCAAAGTTAGTATAGGCATTATCTTCACCGGTAATATGTCTAAAACAGAGGTATCCATTTTTTAAATAACTTACTGCGTTGCAATATTCGCTATTAGTAAGAGTCGCATAGTTGGTGTGAAGTGCCGCACGGGGTACATCTATTAAAAGTTCTTTGTATTGCTCAAAAAATGTTCGAGTGAAATCATATTGTCTTCCATAACTTTTTGGGTCCCATTTATCGCTCCACCAAATATCTTGTCGATAAACTTTACCAGGGACATCGGGGTGGTAAAAAGTTATTATATTTTCGCCGGTAAAATCACACTTGCGTTTATATAATATTCTGTAAGAAAGCCAATTGAGCCTTCGCATAAGCCTGCACTCTGGACACCAAGTGGGTGGTGGCACTTTTATCATTTCATAAAATCCAAAATCATCTGGCTCAATCGTGAAATCTTTTTTACAATTTTGACAGATTTTGTTTTCCATTTTAATCGAGCCAATTTTTTGCTTTTAAAGCGGCAGTCGCCGCGCTTACTTCCGCTTCCTGTTTGGACTTGCCTTTGCCCTCCGCAATCAAACTCGAGGCAAAGAAAATTCCTACGGTAAAATGCTTGTCGTGGTCGGGGCCGGATTCGCTCAAGACCTTGTATTGGGGCGTAGTCTGGAGAAATTCCTGCGCTTTTTCCTGCACCAAGCTTTTTGCGTCCCGCCACAATTTCTTTTTTACTATTTCGTCAGTTTTAGGCAGAAGATTTTCATGCAAAAATTTGTCTACCACGGCATATCCTTGGTCCAAATACATCGCGCCGATATATGCTTCATATGTGTTGGCCAAGATATACTGCCTCGCCTTGCCGTGGTCTTTGGCTTCGCCCCGGGACAAAAGCAGATAGTCATTCATCCCGGCCTTGAGGGCAACATCGGAAATGATGATGGCGTTCACGAGGGCGGAGCGGACTGCCGTCAATTCCCCTTCGGTATAGCCCGGATATTTTTTATATAGAAAATCCGTAACGATGAGTTCAAGCACGGCATCGCCCAAAAATTCCAAACGCTCGTTGTGCGAAAGCCCCGTGCTTCCGTTTTCATTTATATACGAACGGTGGATAAACGCCTGCTTGAGCAAATTTTTATCCTTAAAAAATATTTTTGTTTTTTCTTCAAAACCTGAAAAGTTAATCATATATTTTATTCTTCTTGCTTATTATTTCTCTTCCGAACTAATAATCTGTATCGCTTTTTCGATAATCGGGAGCATGTCGCTGTAAATGCGAAGTTCGGCTATGTTTGAGAGGGGAAACCATCTCGCGCCGTCTAGACCGCCGGATTTCTCCAGTTCTAGCTCTTTGTATTTGCTTTTACCCAGAAAATACACCACCTTCTTCAAAGTCTTTCCCGTGGTCGGGTGGGTGGCCACATATTCATTTTCTCCCAATTTTTCTAATAGTTCGATATCCAAGCCTATTTCTTTTTTGATGGCCCGCTTTGTGCCTTCTTCCAAAGTTTCACTCGTGTCAATTTTTCCCTTGGAAAGAGTCCAGTAGCCGAAAACATCGTGAACAAAAGCAAACAAAATATCTTCGCCTTGTTTTGCATACACCAAAGCGCCGCCCAGTTTTTCCACTTCAAGCTTGGTTATATCTACGGGCTCTTCAGATTTTTTATTCACCTTACTTTTTTGCTCTTTGCCCGGCTCGCCTATCTCCTTGTATACCGCACCGAGTACCCCGTTTACAAACTTGCTGGAATTTTCTCCGCCGAAAGTTTTCGCCAGTTCTATCGCTTCGTTGATAGCCACCTTTGGAGGCACCTGAGCCCTGTCGCCAAACAGAAGCTCGTACAGCCCGAGCCGGAGGATATTCCTATCAACGATAGATATCTTGTCGATAGGCCAGTCCGGCGCAGCTTTTTCTATAATCTCATCAATAACAAAGCGGTTTTTCAATATTTCACTTATAAGAGAAAAGACAAAGTTGTCATCTTCCAGCCCCGGAGCGAATTCCTTTAAATTCCTCTTTGCCGCTTCTTTTATATATTCAAGTATAGTGCTTTCGTTCTTTTTTTCATCAGAAAGAAAATCCCACTCAAAAAGAGTTTGGAGTACTATTGATCTTGAGAGGTGCCTATTTGCCATTATTTTAGGTGTTAGGCTTTAGGTTCTAGGTTTTAGCATATTGCTAGAGCCTAGGGCCCAGCGCCTAATCGCTTAGTTATTTGCTGCTGTTGCAGTCTTCGCTTTAGCTTTCTTTTGCTTCTTTTCAAGCTTGGCTACCACATCCAAAACTTTCTTTCCCCGGTAAAAACCGCATACCGAACACACCGTGTGCCGCCTCTTTAAAGCCTGGCAGTTTGTACACTTGGTAAAACTTGTGCTCGCAAGCGCGTGGTGAGAGCGGCGATTTTTCGTATGCGATTTTGTATGCCTCATTCGTACTACCATAATGTGCTTATACTAGCATATTAAGGCTGAATTGCAAACATGCGTACTGGCTAAGAGGTAAAAAAATTGATAGTATAAACCTTATGGATAAAGCTGAAAAACTGAACAATATGAGGCACACGTTCGCACATCTGCTCGCCGCTGCAGTCGGAGAAATATACAAATTTGATAAGGTAAAATTGACCTTGGGGCCGGCTATAGAAAACGGTTTCTATTATGATATTGATTTCGGAGATGAAAAAATATCGAATACTGACCTAAAAAAAATTGAAGAAAAGATGCGCAAGATTTTGCCCAAATGGAAAGAATTTACGCATAAAGAGATGAACAAAGAAGAAGCCTTGGATTTTTTCAAGAACGAATACAAAGCAGAGCTGATAAATGAAATAGCCGAACGCGGCGAAAAAATAACTACATATACCTGTGGAGGGTTTACAGATTTGTGCCGTGGCGGACACTTAGAACACCCTGCTGAAGAGATAAGTCCGGAAGCATTCAAGCTCGACCGTGTGGCCGGAGCATATTGGCGCGGGGATGAAAAAAATAAAATGCTTACACGCATATATGGACTTGCGTTTGAAACCAAAGAAGAACTGGACGCGTATATAACAGAGCGCATTGAAGCGGAAAAAAGAGACCATCGTGAACTCGGTAAAAAATTAGAGCTTTTTACTTTTGATGAAGAAATTGGAAAAGGACTGCCTATCTGGCTGCCGAAAGGAAATATAATCAAAGAAGAATTGGAAAATTGGGCAAAAGAAACTGAAAGAAAGTGGGATTACCAAAGAGTGACCACTCCAATAATTACCAAAGAGAACTTGTTTTATACTTCCGGACACCTGCCTCTCTATAAAGACAGCATGTACGCCCCGATTTCCATTGAAGATGAAAACTATTATATAAAGCCCATGAATTGTCCTTTTCATCATAAAGTTTTTTCGGCGCTGCCTAGGACTTACAAAGAACTCCCTTTGCGTTTAGCTGAGTATGGGTGGTGCCATAGATATGAGGATTCTGGCAGTTTATTTGGACTCATGAGGGTGCGAGGGATGCAGATGAACGATGCGCATATATATGTAACTCCTGAACAAGCAATAAAAGAGTTTGTAGATGTTATAAAACTTCACGAATATTACTATAAAATTTTAGGCATTGAAAAGTATGAAATGGAGCTATCGTTAAGAGACCCAAAAAATCTAGACAAATACCATGGAGAAGAATCAGATTGGAAACTAGCCGAAGAAATGACAATAAAAGCCATGGAGCTTTCTGGCGTGCCATTTAAAATCGTCCATGAAGGCGCGGCCTTTTATGGGCCAAAAATGGACTTTCAAATATACTCCTCTATTGGACGCTCGTTTACAGCCTCTACCAACCAGCTTGATTTATACATGGGAAAAAGATTTAAGCTTGAATATACAGACAAGGATGGGACAAAAAAAATACCGTATGTCATTCATAGGGCCCCACTTGGAACTCATGAAAGATTTATTGGATTTTTGATAGAACATTTTGCAGGCGCCTTCCCTCTCTGGCTTTCTTCTGTGCAGGTAAAAATAATCCCTGTGCGTACAGGCCACAACGAATACGCAAAAGAAGTTTTTGAAATGCTGAAAGAACATAATATCCGGGCGGAGCTGGACGATGCCGATGAAAACCTCGGCACAAAAGTCCGGGACGCTAAAAATAATAAGCTCCCCTATTGGGTAGTCATCGGCGACAAAGAGATAGAAGCTGATAAAATCACGCTTGAGTCTCGGGACTCCGGCAATCTTGGACAGATGCCGAAAGAAGAACTCCTTAAAAAATTATTAGAGGAAATTAAAGATAAGAAATAATAATGATTAAATATAAATTTAAAGTTATTATTCTCCTTTTATTGATAATTGTTTTTTTACCAAGTATTTCAAGTGCCTTTGTAGTTCAATCAGATTATTCATCATATGAACCAGCGGGATTAGTTTTGGGAGTTTGGCATGGCTTGCTAGTTCCATGGTCTCTAATAGCAAGATGGTTTATAAGCGATATTGGAATGTATGCAATAGACAACACCGGTTGGTTTTATGATGCAGGTTTTCTTATAGGAGCCAGTGGTTCAATTCCTTTTGGCTGGCTGGCTGCAATTATTTCTGCAATTAGTCATATATTCTTCTATTAGAGAATATGCTTAATTTTTAGCAAAGTTCCTTTTTCTTAACCTATCATATATGATAGGTTAAGAAAACTAATTATTTATTTTCCTTTTCAAGTATCATAAGTAAGTTTTTCATCGCAAGGCCGCGGTGGGAAATTTTATTTTTCTCTTCAGGCGAAAATTCTATCATCGGCTTGTCTGTGCCGTCGAGCTGGACAAAAATATCAAAATTAAAAGGCTTATCTTTTATTTCTTTGGGTTTTACCACCACGCCTGTTACCAGCCCTTTGGCGATTATCGGCTCTTTAATGCCGTCATATAAGCCGAGAAAGCAAGCCAGCTTGACCCGGCTGCCCACCAGTTTATTCCCCATTTCATATGAAGGGAGAATGGTTAAAAAATCTTTTATATACGGACCGGGCAAATCATGGAGTTTTTCAAAGTGAAGTGAAACATCATCCACCAAAACCGGGTTTTTGAATTTTTCAAAAGCTTTCTTGAGCTTGTATACCAGTATTTCTTCGGCACTGCCCTGAATCTCCGGCTCGTCGAAAACTTTTTGTTCACAATCAAAAAAGTCTTTTAGCCCCAGAGCCAATTGTTCAAACTTCATTGCATTGCCGGTAACGATAAAAAGCTTCGGTTTCATTTATATATCAATCTCCGCGAGCTTGGCGTTTGATTGGATGAAAGATTTGCGGGGCGGAACTTCGGAGCCCATAAGAATGTCGAATATTTTATTCGCTTCTTCCGCGTCGTCAATGTTGACCCTCTTTAGTACGCGGTTTGCCGGGTCCATCGTCGTCTCCCAGAGCTCTTCCGGGTTCATTTCTCCGAGACCTTTAAAGCGCTGGATGTGAATTTTTGTAGATTTAGCTTTTGTTTCCTCTTCTCCCTCGCTTTGCTCGGGACCTTCGGCTTCTGCCTCTTCTATTTCTACCACTTCGGCATTTTTACCGACTATTTTTAATTTCTCGTCGTCAGTGTACGCATAAGAAATTTTCTTGCCCTGCTTTATTTTATATAAAGGCGGCTGGGCTATATAAATATATCCGGCATCGATGACTTGCCTGAAATATCTGTAGAAAAGAGTGAGGAGAAGTGTGCGGATGTGAGAACCGTCCACATCGGCATCTGTCGCGATGATTATTTTATGATAGCGCATTTTAGACAAGTCAAACGTATCGCCGATAGAAGTACCCATGGCGATGATGAGAGACTTCACTTCTTTGGAAGCCAGCATTTTGTCTATGCGGGCGCGTTCCACATTTAAAATTTTACCGCGGAGCGGCAATATAGCCTGTGTGCGGCGGTCGCGCCCCTGTTTGGCGCTGCCCCCCGCAGAGTCTCCCTCTACTATGAATATTTCCGAATCTTCGGCGTTCTTGCTCTGGCAATCTGCTAATTTCCCCGGCAAGGTCATGCCTTCCAGCGCCCCTTTTCGAAGCACAGAGTCTTTTGCTGCCTTGGCTGCTTTGCGGGCTTTCAGGGCCAAAATTGACTTGTTTATCATGACTTTAGCATCATCCGGATTCTCTTCGAGATACGCTGCAAAAGCCTCGCCAAAGACTGTCGCTGTCGCTCCCTGGGCTTCCATACTGCCGAGCTTGCCTTTGGTTTGTCCTTCAAATTGAATCTCTTGGAGCTTTACAGAAATAACGGCCGTCAAACCCTCGAGCACGTCGTCTCCGGTAAATCCGCCTTCGGACTCTTTCATCATTTCATTTTTCTTGCAGTATGTATTTAAAGTCCTCGTGAGCGCAGTCTTAAAACCTGTGACGTGCGTGCCTCCCTCCCGCGTGTAAATATTGTTCGCGAAAGGAATGATGCGGTCTACGATATCGTCCACATATTGAAGGGCAATTTCTACGCCGACGCCATCCAGTTCTTTTTCAACATAAAAAATATTCTTGTGTATGGGCTTCTGCAGCTTGTTGTAATATTTTACGAGAGACACGAGCCCGCCTTCAAAATAAAAAGATGTGGACGGAATCTCGAGCCCAAGCTCCCTAAAATAAAAAATGTTTGAGTCGTCTATTTTGCCTGTCTGCTCTCTTGCATCTAAAATTGAAATTCTTAATTTCTTTACCAAATACGCCTGCTGGCGGATATGGCTGACGACTGTATGTAAGTCAAATAAAATCGGGCCAAAAATTTCTTGGTCCGGCTCGAAAGTAATGATGGTGCCGTGCATTTTTGAAGCGCCCACTTTTTTGACGGCGGATTTTTTCTTGCCTTGGGAGTATTCCTGGATATATTTATTTCCATCTTTATGCACTTCGGCTTTGCAATATATGGAAAGGGCATTTACCACAGATGCGCCCACTCCGTGCAAGCCTCCGGAAACTTTATACCCTTCCCCGCCAAATTTCCCTCCGGCGTGCAAGGTCGTCATCACTGTCTCCAAGGCTGAAACTTTTGTTTTCTTGTGCATGTCTACCGGAATACCCCGGCCATTGTCGGCTACCCGAATGCGGTTGTTTGGCAAAAGGACTATCTCAATATCATCGCAAAAGCCGCCCATGGCTTCGTCCCTCGAGTTGTCGAAAATCTCCCAGACCAAGTGGTGAAGCCCTTCTGGGCCAGTGGTGCCGATATACATGCCAGGACGGCGGCGTACGGGCTCTAGACCCTCTAAAACGGATATATCCGAGGCATCATAATGATGCGCACCGGCAAGTTTTTTAGTGTCATTTTTCGCTGCTTTTTCTTTGGACATTAAGGGTATTTTAGCATAAATTTATAGTATTTGCCACTCAAAATTGAGCTTATTTTATATGACTTTAAGTAGAAAAAGGCCGTCGCAGTATGTCGCGAACAGCCCTTTATTTATTTTTGCCACGTTAGTGGCTTGATGTTTACGGAGGAGGTTTGGATAGTTTTGAGAGTCTAGTTGATGAGATGGTTCTATTTCTATCTCTTGAACGTTGCCGGCGCGCATTACGTTCTTTTGAAGATTCATATGTTGTAGACCGCCGACGCGGTCCAGATGGTTCGCTTTCGCCGAACATATTTTTATTCATTTTTCGCTTCTTTCTTCTTATTCCTATATTCGAATATAGGGGTAAAACTTAGTATTGGATACCAAGTATGCCGAGAACAAAGAGTTTTTACAAAGAAAAACTCAGGAAATAACTAACTATATATTTTTATAGCATATATTTAATAAATTTGAAAGCAAGTTGGGGGAAATTGCAATTTTGTCTACCTTACCTGCCAGTCGCTATTCTCTTTTATTTTATCTGTGATTTTATTCATCATTTCATTTATTTCCGCATCTGTGAGAGTCCTGTCGTAAGACTGAAAAACCAGCTTAAAAGCGTACGATGTTTTATCTTCCTTTGTAAACGAGTCAAACAAATCCGGCCCTTTTACTGCCAAATCTCCCATGTTTTCTTTTATGATTTTTGCGATTTCATCGCTTTCAGTCCCTTTCGACACCCAGACAGCAATATCGCGCGCGATAAATGGGAACAGGGACCACATTTGAAAAGCCGAGCCTGCATGCTTTTCCGAAGGAGTGGTTGAGCGAAGCTCATGTCCGAGCGACTGAGTAAAAGTATCAGGCTCGGCTGATTTACAAAATTCATCCAGCGTCATTTCTTTTACTTCCTTTTTATCTGCATATGCGACGTGCATTTCTTCCTGCGGACACCAGACCGTTCCTATTTCAAAAATTTTAACTTCATCAATTCCAAGAATGGGAGAATTAATCTTGTTTAATTTAAAACTTTCCTTCAGTCCATCGCTTAGGTTTGTCCGTAAAAACTTTTTATCCGAAGCGCTTTGCATCACTTCCAGCTCGCCCTTGTTGCAAAAGGTGTAAGTCATCACTTCGCTGTACTCACTTGCCAGCAATTTATTCCGAGCAAAGGTTATTTTTTGATATGTTTCATTTACTTTTGGCTTGAAATTAATTTTGGGGATTACCCCTTTTACTCTGTCATAGCCGAGAATTCTGCCTATTTCTTCCGCCATGTCTTCCTCTATTTCCAGGTCAAGACGCATTGACGGCACGATGATTTCAAATATATCTCCATCGTTCTTGTACTCGATATTATATCTCTCCAGAATATTTCCTACTTCAACCACAGAAATATCAAGCCCTAAAATTTTAGAAATTTTTTCAGCTGAAAAAGAAAGCTTCCTTTCCACTTGTTTTTGCGGATAGATATCCACGATCTCTTCAAAGGTCGCCTCTGGACACATTTCCGCAATGAGAGCTGAGAGCTCGAGCATGGCATACGGGGCGAGCTCGGGAGATAAATTATTTTCAAAGCGCTTTCGGGCATCGGTAAAAATATTAAGCGCCTGCCCGGTTTTTCTCGCAAATACAGGCTCGAAATTATCGGCCTCTAATATAAGGTCAGTGGTAGTGCTTGTGATTTCGGCGTGTTTGCCGCCCTTGATGCCTGTATCAAGTATATTCCCTGCTCCGTCGCAAATCGCCAGCATGCCGTCTTTTAACTCTTTTTCTTCTCCCGTTAGCAGGGTTATTTTTTCTCCAGCCTTAGCGTTCCGTATATTTAATTCCAAACCTTCTACTTTATTTAAATCAAACGCATGAGTCGGCTGTCCGCAGTCAAACATGGTAATGTTTGTGGCGTCGACTATATTGTTTATGCTTCGCTGCCCTATAGAAGCCAGATGCTTTACTACCCATTCCGGAGAAGGACCGACGGTGACGTTGCGGACAATTCTGCCCATATGGCGCCTATCTTTATCGGTCAAAATATTTATCTTTAAATTTGTGGGGGCAGATTTTGGAACTTTGTATTTTGGTATAGGGTCTACATATGCAATATTTAAAAGTGAAGCAATCTCCCGGGCTATCCCTTGATGTGAAAGCAAATCATGGGCGCGATTTGGCAAAATTTTTATATCAAAAATAAAATCGTCAGCTAGTTTTTCCACAGTTTCAACTTCAGCCAGGTGGTACGTCAAAATATCGGCAAGCTTTTCGGCCTCCGGCGCTTCGGGTATATACCATTTGAGCCAATTGTAAGAGATTTTCATCCCGTTAGAAGCAGATCGCGATCAACTCGCTTTCCTTAAATTTTAGATTATTAATTTTTAATATATTTGATTTCATTTTTTATTTATTTTTAAATTGCGATCGCGGCTTCTAACGGGATTCATTCCATCAGAACTGATTGAGGCGTAAATCTCCCTGATAAAAAAGCCGTACGTCCGGTATCCCCCATTTAATCATAGCGATGCGGTCGAGGCCGCCGCCAAAAGCAAAGCCTTGCACCTTTGCGGGGTCAAGCCCTATATTACGCAGAACATTTGGATGGAGCATTCCCGCGCCCATCATCTCGAGCCACTTGCCTTTGAACTTGGCAAACACTTCCAAAGACGGTTCGGTAAAAGGAAAGAAGCTCGGACGGAATTCTACTTCCACATCCGTGCCAAGCATCTTCTTATAAAAATCGGTAAGCACTCCTTTTAAATCAGCCAAGGAAATATCTTCGCCCACCATCGCCCCGTCTATCTGATAAAATTGCATTTCATGGGTCGCATCCGTAGCTTCGTTTCTAAATACTTTTCCGATAGAAATAAAAGCAGCGGGCAGTCTGCCCTCTTTGCCTGCCTGCTCAACAGCCCGCGCAGTAACGCTCGTCGTGTGGGTCCGCAACACCTTCTCCCTGCCCGACTGAACAGCCGTTCGGGCAGGCTTTTCGGATTTTATCCAAAAAGTATCTTGCATGTCCCTTGCCGGATGGTCTTTGGCCACATTTAATACATCAAAGTTGTACCACTCGCTTTCGAGCTCCGGACCTGTCGCAATCTCAAACCCCATCTCAGAAAAAGCATGGTATGCTTGCTCGGCTAAAAGAGTCAGCGGATGTATTGTTCCAATTTTTTTTTCTTCACTCATTACGATGCAAGGAAACCAGTATCTTTTTTTCTCAAATGATACGTACCGTCTGAGTCATGACGAAGAACAAATTCATGAGCACCGTGATATCCGGGCTTTGGAGGAAGAGTGAAATGAGTTACGCCGTTTAATCCACCATGGGCATGGTGAGCGGCTTCAAAGATATCCTCAGCATTATCTTTATACTTGCCTAAAAAATGCGCAGCCTCTTTTGCAGAATGGCTGCCTTCTGGAATATGCACTTGTTTACCATGTATCTCTATAATTGGCATAAAATAAAAGATTAAACTTATAATAAGCAATTGTAGCAAAAATCCCGAACTAATCAATAATTAGTTATTAGGGATGGAAAAAGAAAGCCACAGCCATGATGGCGTAAGCCATCAAAAGCTGCAGCCCTTCCAGCCAATTGCTCTCCCCGTCCTGCACGACAATATTCGCAATCAGAATAGAAAGGACAATAGCAAGAAGCTCAAACGTATTAAAGACCAAGCTCATGTGCGTCGGGAAAAACAAGCTTATTAGCACTAAGAGCGGCGCCACGAACATGGCGATTTGGGTAGCCGAACCGATAGAAATTTGGAGAGCCAAATCCATCCTGTTTTTAAACGCCATAAGAATGGCAGAACTATGTTCGGCGGCATTGCCGATAATTGCGATGAAAATAACACCGATGAAAAGCTGCGTCCAGCCAAGAGTCTCAACTACAGGCTCGATTGCTCCTACTAATATTTCACTCATCCAAGCCACCGCGGCAGTTGCCACCAGTAAAACAATGATGCTTTTAGCCTTTGTCCATTTCGGCTCATGAAGACCTACCTCTTCCGTATATAGATGTTTGTGCGTATAAAGTATAAAAAATAATCCAGCCACATATACAATCAGCATAAAGACAGAAACAAAAACGCTAAGTTCATCAACAATTCTTCCTCCGATATCAGGGACAGTTTGCAAAAAGATAGCGGGCATAATCAAGGCAATTACGGCAACTACTAAAGTAGAGCCTACCGCTAAAGCCCCGGTCTTATTAAATATTTGTTTTTTATGGCGCAACCCGCCTGCAAACATTGCCATCCCAGCTACTAAAAGTAGATTGCCTATTATAGAGCCAGTTATGGATGCCTTAACAACTTCTACCAATCCCAGCCTAATCGCAAATATACAAATCAAAAGTTCTGCAGCATTGCCAAAAGTGGCGTTTAATAATCCCCCCAAAGCAGAGCCGGTATATACTGACAACTCTTCTGTCGCCTCGCCGATATATTTAGCAAGCGGAATGATTGCCAAAGCGGAAAAGAAAAAGACGACCAAAGGAGAAACGTGCAAAAAATGCAAAATTATAGTAATAGGAACGAAAAGCAATAGTCCTAAAAATATTTTATTCATCATATAAATTATTGTACTAAATTTGCTTCAATTGGGCTAATCTTCCGCCCATGCCTGGAAAGCACGCAGCCTAGAGGGCAAACCATATTTCCTGCCGCAAGATCAATGCAGCTTTCACAGGCAATGAAGTGCCTGTGGCATACAGGATTCGCACAATTTACATAATTTTCTGAAGACTCTTTGCAGGCATCGCAAATGCCCACAATTTTATGCTTGGCATCGTCCGTATAAAATCCCATAGAGACCCGTCCGTCAAAAACATACAGCTTGCCTTGAAAATCTTCATTTGGATATTTCTCCATGTAGCTGACTATGCCCCCGTCGAGCTGGTACACATGCTCGAACCCCTGGGTGATTAAAAATCCGGAAGCTTTTTCGCAGCGGACTCCACCCGTGCACACTGTGAGCACGGTTTTGTTTTTCAAGTGAGCTATCTGCTCCACGACTTTTGGCAAGTCGCGGAAATTTTCTATCGGCGGCAATATGGAATTCTCAAAATGCCCTACCTTGTGCTCGTAGGCATTGCGCATATCTACAATGTAGAATTCTTTTTTATCTTTTATCCATTTATGAAGCTCCTCCGGCTTTAAGTGTATCCCTGTGATTTCGTTCGGGTCTATGTCGCAAGTGCCTAGGTTTAGAGATACAATTTCATTGCGGACTTTTATGGAAAGTTTTGGAAACGCATCGCCCGTGCCATCACTCAATTTAAAATGAATATCTTTAAACTTGGAATTTTTTTCAAGCTCTTTTATATATTTTCTGATGTTAGCTTTGGCTCCCTCAAAAGTGGCGTTTATACCTTCATTCGCTATGATGCACCTGCCGGCAAGACCCAGCCTGCTGCAGAGTTCCATCTGCCAGAATTTCACGGCTTCTGGGTCGCTCAAATGCATGTATTTATAGAATAAAATTATTTGGTAGTCTTCCCTATTCATAAGAGTTATCTTAGCTATAAAAAGACAAAATTACAAGACAAAAAGAATATTGTGATATAATTGAATAGTGAAGAAAACCTACTGGATTTTAATTATTTTGATTATCGCTTTCGTTTCTATCGGCCTCTACTTAGGCTGGCTCGACAATGGACCTAGAGTTTTGTTTTAAATAAAAAACCACTCAGCGTATGTTGACGCTAAGTGGTTTAAATTAATAGCAATTTTACAACTTGCAAGTTAGAATTATTTTTCCGTACTTTTGAAAGACCTGCTGAAAATGTGTCGAAATAGAAATATTATTATATCCGGTAAAATTCCGACCAGAAAAAATATATCCATTAAAGCGCTGCGAAAACGAACTCCGTAAGAAAGATTGTAATTATAATTCACCCCTCCGACCCCGATAGGTTTTCCTGTTTCATCATAGTCACCTAAATATTGATCTTCCCAACTCATAACTTTTATCTCCTCTCTTATTTAGTTTTTAATGTACAAATGTTAAAGAACAAAAAGCCACTCCGATTGAGTGGCTCCTTTTTGCTATTAAATATTTTAGAGAGAATTTTAAGCGCAAAAACCAACCACCCAATTTGTGGATGAAGGTACGGGTGAACTGTTGATTTTTCGCTTTCCTGACATAGGTCTATTATAGCATATCATATATTTTGTGCAATATTCATAAAAGCTTTTCAAGCTGGCACCACTCGCATGTTTTTTTGCCACAGCCCTTTTCTAGAAACTCCATAGATAAAACTTCCTCGGCGCAGGTGTTTATTTCTTGTCGCAATTTATCCAAGTGCTCTTTTGTGACATCCAGTGAATATTGCTCAAATTCTCCTTTTTTATTTTTTTCTACAAAATCAAGAATGCTTTTATGTATCTTGAAATCTTTTTTAGGATAATTCATTAAAAGGAGATTATAAAATATAAGCTGCCTTTCGTAGTCAGCCTTTTGGTCTTTTGTCTTTTCAGAGAAAGGCTTTCCGGTCTTATGGTCAACAACATTTATATTGGGGGAAAACAAATCTTCAATATATTCTATTTTATCCAAAGTGCCGCTTATTTTCAAAAGTTTTTTTGTGTCAAGCTCAAATTCTCTTTCAATATGAAATTGGGTAGATACTTTAGCAGTCCATATACCGGAATATTCATTGTAATAATCTCTAAAGGCTTTTTCACCTCGCTCTCTGAATTTTTCTTCTTCTTTGTCCGGCAGATTAAATTTTCGCAAGCCCTTTTCAAATTCTTCCAAAAGCAGTTCTTGTGAAAGAATTTTTGAACCTTTTTTAGATTTTTCAAAAAAATTATTTAAAGCAAAGTCTACTATGTTTCCAAATTTTTGGCTTAGGGAATAAGTGTCCGGAATCTGAATAAGATTTTTATATAAATACTCCTTAGGACAGTTTAAGTAATTCTTTAATGCAGATACATTTAAGCCGCGTTTCCAAAAGAGTTGCCGTAAATATTCTGGCTCGAAAACAGACGCTGACTTCTTTTCTGAGTTCATAAATGAGGAAAGTTTATCAACATTCTTTTCTTCAAATTCTTTCATATTCTGTTCATCTTTAAATTCAGTATCAATCTCCTTAACAAACTGTGATTCTTCATGCTCTCTTCCATCGTTGTCTGTCCGGGAAAAAGAAATTGAAAGAGTCTTTTTGGCTCGAGTCATAGCAACGTAAAAAAGCCGTCTCTCGTCTTCCAAGTCTCCATCATGCTGGTATATGGGCAATGTAATATGATTTCCCTTGCCACGCCGCTTTTCCCAAGATTTTCGAGTTGAATTTATTATATATACATGCTCAAATTCTCTGCCCTTTGAACCATGCGCCGTCATAAGAGAAACGCCTTCTATGATTTCCGGGTCTGTGCTTTTTATATCTAAGTTGTACTTTGCAAATGAGTCAACAAAAAAAATAAAATCAGCAAGATTGTATTCTTTCTTGGATTGAACCTGCCTTTTTATTTCATCCATAAGCTTGTCCAGCTTTACAAGCTGAAGCCTGCTATCTGCGGACGAAAGCATATATTTTATATAGCCGATTTTGTTTAAGAATATTTTAAAAAAATCAGGAAAGGTTTGATTGCTGGACTCAGTTTTTAAATCTTTTATAAGTTTTGAAAAATTTGAGAAATCCTGTAAATTTTTCACTTCGATTTCTTTAAGAGTTTTTGAGTCTTCGATAATAGAAAAAATGTGCTTTCTCTCTTCTTTGCGCAGTGATCTGTACTTATCGTGTATTTTCACAATGTCATATGCATCAAAATACAAAAATTTGGCAAAAAGGGCTTTTCCTAAATTGTGGTCATCGTTTGGATTGAAAATCACCTTCAAGATATGTATAAGATTTATGATATTTGGATCATCTAGTATTTTATCTTTTGAAAAAATACTATAGGGAATACGATAAAAGTCAAAAATTGTTTTTACGTCGGATACATTTTTATTTGCTCTGTAAAGCACAGCAATCTCGCCCGGCAATACTCCATTTTTAATTTTTTCCTGAATATCTTCGGCTATATACAGAAGCTCAAATTTATAGTTTGAAAACTCTCGTACATTTATTTTTTCATTTTCTTTGCTATCTGCCTGCAAATGCGCACTTCCCTCCAGATCTTTTGATTTTACTATAAGACTGTGAGCGCCGTCTAAAATATCCTGCGTGGAGCGGTAATTTTTTGAGAGCGTAATAGAGTGGATATCTTTATATAAATTCTGAAATCTTGAAAATGTTTCTGCACTTGCACCCTGGAATCTGTAGATAGACTGCTTTTCATCTCCTACCGTAAAAATGTTAGGTTTGCCTTCCAGATGTTTTGCATCGGTTAAAAGTTCAATAATAGTATTTTGTCCCTGGTTTGTATCTTGATGTTCGTCAACTAAAATATATTGGTATTTTTCCTGCACATCCGCTTTCAAATCTTTATTTTTTACTAATTCTTCTAAAACATAGAGTATCATATCGGAAAAATCATATAATCCAAGCTTCTTTAAATTTTCTTGATACAAAGAAAATATCCGGGCAAGCTCTTTTGACTTGCTGATTTTTTTATTTATTTTTTCTAATTCAGCCGGTTTTATATCCCCTTTTTTAAATGTTCCATAATCTTTTTTATAATAGAGGCTGTCATTACCCATAAGTTCCTTTTCCCAGACGGGCAATTTTTTTAGAAATTCTTCGGGAGACAACCCTTCTTTTTTTATGGCCAATATCGCCCCTGATATGCTACTCAAAAAAGAAAATTCATCATGAAAAGAAATCAGGTCCTTAAATTTATTCTCTTTGATTATACTTTCAATAATCTCAACCCTCTCTAAGTCTCCAATGACTCTGGCGCCTTCCAGTTCTTCAAAGTAGAAAGAAAATTCTTTAATGACATGTTCACAAAAGCCATGAAACGTAAAAATATTTACCTTGTAGGCTCTTTCGCCAATTATTTTTATTAATCTTTTCCGCATTGAAATAACTCCGGCATTTGTGTAGGTAAGAGCCAGAATACTATCGGGATCGGTTTGAGATTCCCCTTTTAATATCTTTGCAATCCGGAGAGCCAATATTTGCGTCTTTCCCGTCCCCGGTCCCGCTACCACCATTACTGGCCCCTCGGTAGCGTCCACAGCCTCCTTTTGGGCCGGATTAAGCTCTTTATAGTCTTTTTTGAATGTGTCATCTGTCATTTAGATATTTTACTCCACTATTGCTCCACTTGCCAATTTTTGTCCTTTTTATAGAGAAAGCGAGCGCCGGCATCTTTATCTTTTTCCCTAAACTGTCGGCTATGCCCCTTACATATGTACCGCTGCTGCATTTTATCTTAAAACTTGCCACAGTATATTCCCAGGTACTAGTACATAGATACTTGTCCCATAGAGCTAGAATTTCTTTTTGCCTGAAATTTCCTTTTACTTTTTTGATTCTCTTCTCTATATTAGATAAAATTTTTTTATTGTCTATTTTCCTAAATTTTACTAAATTCAAAGATTTTACGTTTATTTCTCTCGTAGGTATTTTTACGCTCTTTCCTGCCCGCGCGTATTCGAATAATTGTTTCCCCTTTACCGTCTTTGACGAGTACATCGGATATTTCTGTGCAAATTTCCCCGTAAAATATTTTAGGTTTTTTTTGATTAACGCTTCCAGTTCTTTTTTTTCAAAACTATGATTTTCACTTGAAACCACTTTTCCTAAAATATCATATGTGTCTGTGGCAAAGCCAAACAGAATTTCAAATTCGTACTCTTTGTCCAGATTTAAATATTTTTGCTTGCTCTTTGTCTCCTCACTTGCGAGTATTAACAAGAGTCCCGAAGCCATCGGGTCGAGCCGTCCGGCATAGGTCATCTTTATGTCTTTATATTCTTTGTTCTTGGCTCTAAAATTTTCCAGTGCTTCGAGCGGAGTTTCTCCTTCTTTTTTGTTTACAAGGAAAAATTTTTGAATAGTTTCTCGAATTTTTGCCAGCCTAGCCATATTTCTTGGACATTGGATGCAAATTCGCGGCGATGCCGATGGCCACAGCGATGATGACCAAGTTTTTTATGATGTACTGCCCTTCCAATGTCGGCACCAGAAATCCGCTCCACGTCTCCGAAGGCAGGATAAACAGCGGCATAAAGGTGGTGACCATATGGATAAAAAGAAGCGGGATAACCACCCGCTCAAGGCCGCGGATAAGGAAAAGAATTCCGATGAGGCATTCAAATAAGCCGAAGAGAATAAAAAAAGTGGAAAAGTGCATGAAAGGCACAGTTCGTTCAAATAAAGCCTGCACGAGCCCGCTTGCAGGCGAAAGCCCGACCACCTTCAAAGCTCCGAACCAAAAGAAAACCACAAACAAGCCTGCCCTGGCAAAAGGTTCGGAAACTCGGCCGAAAAAATTTATAAGTTTTGAGTCTATATTTTCAATCATCTTAATATTATAGCAAATAAAAATACCTTTGCGGGCACTGAGGTAAAATTTCTATTTGGATATAAAATATATGCTTAGGAGAGCGCATATGACTCCCAAGACAGTATAGACAGTTATATTTCTGTCTCCCCAGAATATGTAAAATAAACTAAGGATAATTATATATTTTACTTCATAAATTGAACCTACAAGCACACCCTGATGTTTCGTAATTACGAACCACAGAGGAACAGTTGCCCATGTCAGCACATATACAAGGGCATACAAAAGGAAAGTTTTATTATGGACTAATTTAAGGATATCTGTCGTAAAAGTTTCTTTGCTATAAAAAATAACTCCTATTAACAAAGGTATATAAAAAACTATGGCAAGTAAGGCGATTATTCCCAAAGAAAAGTTTTTTACTAATTTCCCATAAAATATGCAACCTATGGCTGTAGTTATGGCGAGGGTTATACCCAGTATCTGCGATTGTAGTTGGCTCATGGTAGTCATTATAACAAATTCTTTTGCAAACAACTTGATACGCTGTAGAAACCGAATCGTTGATAAATAAAGGTATTTAACCGATTTTAATAATACTTGCCAAAAACAGTATGGCAATAAAACCTAGGGCAATACCTATCCATTGCCCGGAAGTAATGGGTTCTTTAAAAAAAAGGAATCCTATAAGGAATGTGGAACTAAGAGTAAATAAGAGCATAATCGCACCTCCTACAGCCAATCCACTTTGACGCACAACAAGCATCCACGTGACACTTGCAAGGCCGCTTAACGCAACTGTAATACATAACCACTTGTATCCGGGGGTGATTGCCCATACTTTTGCTGCCGTGTCCCCGGCAGTCGATAGAATCAAGTTCAGTCCAAGGAACCCAATTAGTAACCAATTAAAATTCATATATTTAAGTATAGCAAATTTCGTTGCGGAGAGTGTGGTACAAAGTTGGAGCATTTCTAGCGTAACTATCTAATTTTAAATAATAGAAATGACGCAACAAAGCTTATTATTAGTGAAATAAAAGTACCTATAATAAACCCGACCAGCGGGAAAAAAAACATAGCTGAAAGCGCAAATACCGGGATTACTAAAGTACCAATAGGTAATCTTTGGATAGTGGGGAAAAGATTTGATGGACCATAATACCAGTGAATAAGAATGAAAGAGGAAGAAGCTGCTGCTGGAAATGCAGAAAATATGCCTCCCCAGAAAGTCCCCAAAGTTTTACCCAAAAAAACTACTGTCGCAATCACCAAACCGGCAAATATTGCTCGTCCTATTTTTTGTGTCGTTGTATATGAAATTGCTATCGCTTTATCAACTTGATTTTTATTTAAAATAAAATGGCTAATCAAAATGGTAATTCCTAAAATGAATAAAGTAAAAATTAGGTTTGTTGGCTTATGCTTTGCAATTATTGAAACAACTATGAACCAAGGAATAAGACAGCTTGCTAAACTTAATAGTATCTGCAGAAGTTTGCTTTCTGTTTTTTGGGTGAAAAAATTCCCCGCATAAGGATAACCAAGGAAGAATATGAAATTTATCGCCGTCGAGAGTATGGCTACCGGCGCGGCGTGTATAATAGCTTCCGGCGAAAGAACCCAGGCCAAAAAGAAAAAACTGAGCGCAATCGTCGAAGGAAACATAAGTATAATGCCTGCAACACGTTTTGGCGCCCGTTCGGCAAGCGTCAACAAAATAATAATATAAACCCCGCCTACAAAAAACGAAGTAATCAGTTGAATTATAAAAAGTGTATTCATATATAAAATTTCCTAGCGGAGGCGGAGAGATTCGGTCACAAAAGTTTTCTCCTGATGGAGAAACTTGCAACCCCGCCTCGCACCGTCGCGCTCCGGCTTTCTCATCTCCCGCTTCTCGCGCAATGATGAGCCACTCAGATGTCGTTTAGAAATCCTCGCGGTTCATTGCGGAGAGTCTCGTGTTAGAACCTTTCAGTAACAAGACCTGTAAGGCTTTTGAGACTTTTTTAAGTTTACCACAACGACGCACCTCGTGCGCATTAAAAAGTGACACAGAACAGTTACTGATATTCTTTTAAGAGTTCCCCATTTTTATACACCATCGTTTTCATGCCGTCACCTAAATATTTAACAGTGAACAATTCATCACTCCCTTTTGGGTTACTTTCAAATTCAACAATATCTCCATCCATACTCGGTCCGATGGCTGTAGCCTCATACAATTCGCTTAATTCCCGGGCAATTTCTTGTCCGGTAGAACAGCTCTGTAATATCAGAGTAGTATCTTTAAGTAGAGGCATGATCAGTCTGCTTTGCTCTTTCAATTTCTCATCAACAATTAAATCACCACCTTCTTGATCATGCCTCCCGTATTGAATACTCTGAGGAGTACCATGCCCGCTAAGAATGACATAAGGAATATGCGTCCCGTTCTTAATAAGATGTCGTAATTTTAACGACAGTGCGGGCAAATCGCCAATAGGATCATTGGTTTCAAACACACAAGTACCTTTAGAGTCAGTCGGAAATTGTTTGAACAGCCATTTAACATTACTATAAAATGTTCCATTATGATCAGCTTTTGAATATACCGCCAATCCCATTCCTTCTTGCATTCCTTCATTTGCTTGCTTAATTAGCATTTCAATGGGGTATCTCCCAAAATGATCAAGATTAAAATCTTTCTTTAAAGTGGCAAGAACTCCGGGCTGCTGTGATTCAAGCTCTCGCATAGCTATTAAGCTTTCGTAAAACATTGTGGTTACGTGGCCGGCTCGTCCTGAATTGATAAGCTCTTTATCACTTATCAATTCAGCACATAACATGAAAAAAGTGAAGTAACTAACACCTTCGGTTGACTTACCGAACCGCTGGTCCATGTACTTATCAAGAGCCTCTGTATATGCTTCCATTACCTGAGTATCTTTGTTCACTGCATCTATCAATGCCTGCTTTAAGATATCACCGGAACCATCCTTTGCTAACAATTTTTCAAAAAATGTTTCAATATGTGGCAAACAAAACTCTTTACCACCTTCTTGCGTCAATATAAACGCCACAATATCTGAAAGCAACGGAGTAGGATTCTCTAAGTGAGAGAAGTCAATTTTGGATAATAACCCAACATTCGCCTGCACTCTTTGTGGCTCATATATAATATCTGCACACGATTCTAAAGTGCGCAGATAGCCTTGAATGACTCTCGATTCATGAGTGCGCGCCATTCTATTAATTACTTCTTCAGAAGTAAACTTGAATTGGTATTGACCAAAAATTTCTTTAAGATCTTGAGTTTTTTTCGTAGTCTCGGGGATGCTATTGTAGATATTATAAAAATCTGTCGGCCCCCATACTTCTTCGTTACCGGCAAGAAACCCTTCCCATCGAATCCGTGCCTGATCCTTGATAAACATAACATCTTGTTCGGTTACTTGAGAGGGGTCTGTTCCCACTAATTGGAAAATACGTCCAAGTTCTTCTTCTTCTGCGGGAGTAATTTTAGATTCCAACTCTTTATTTTTACGTGGGGGTTGATATTCCTCTATTTTTGACATACTAAAAATGATTATTTTTTTGATTATAACAAAAAAACCGCTTCTTCCGCAACCTTCTTACGACACTCGTGCTAGCTGTTGATAGCGGAGGCGGAGAGATTCGAACTCTCGATACCTTTCGGTATGCCACCTTTCCAAGGTGGTGGAATAAACCGCTATCCGACGCCTCCGTGTATTTTCCTATCCTAGCATATTTAGGAAATCTTTTTCACCAAGCACCTTTATGCCCAATTTTTGGGCGGTTTTAAGCTTACTACCCGGCTCAACACCGGCGACGACGTATGACGTATTTTTGGAGACTGAGCCGGACATTTTGCCGCCGAGGGCAAGTATTCTCTCTTTGGCGATTTCCCGCGACATTTCGGAAAGCGTGCCGGTCAGCACAAAAGTGAGTCTGGTAAATTTGCCTATTTTCTTCTTTTGGGCTTTTTCGATGACCACTCCGTTTTGCTCCAGCTTTTTTATAAAGCTTAAATTATTTTGATTATTTTTATCGCTAAAAAAATCATGCAAACTTTTAGAAACAGCTGGGCCAATATTTTCTATACTATCTATTTCACCCAAATCAGATTGTGCAGAAGATATTAATTTTTCCAAAGTTCCGAAATGCAGAGCCAGGTCCCGCGCTGTCTCCTCCCCCACATGGAGAATACCTAGCGCCCAGAGAAACCTTGAGAGCGGGATTTTCTTTTTGCTTTCGATTTCCTTTATTATGTTCTCGGCTGATTTTTCGCCAAAGCGCTCGAGTGGGGCAATATCTTCTTTCGTCAGCGTAAAAATATCCGCAGCGTCGGTTATCAAGCCTTCGTCTTTGAAACGCCGTAAAATTTTGGGACCGAGTTCGTATATTTCAAACACCGACACAAAATGCTCCAGATATCTTTCATTCTTCGCCGGACATTTTGGATTTGGGCAGTAATAGGCTACGGAAAAAGCCTCGGCCGCAGCTTTTTTTTCTACTTTAGCGTTACAAGCTGGACAAGATTTCGGCATTTTGAATTTCTTTTCTTTTCCGGTCCGCATCTTTACCAACACTTCTACAACTTTCGGAATGACGTCCCCCGCCTTTTCTATGACCACTGTATCTCCTATCCGCAAATCTAAGCGCTCAATTTGGTCCATGTTGTGAAGCGTAGCCTTGGAGACGAGAGAGCCCGCCACAAGCACGGACTCGAACATAGCGAGCGGAGTAAGCACTCCGGTACGCCCGACGTTTACCTTGATATCCCGCACGACTGTCGTCACCCTTTGCGCCGGATATTTGAAGGCCACCATATACCTCGGCGCCTTGCCGACTACGCCCAAAACTTCCTGCTGTTTGAGGTCGTCAACGGATACTACAACGCCGTCAGTGCCGTATGGAAAATTGGGGCGGACTTTTTCGAATTTTTCGATAAATTTTATTACTTGCTCCAACGTTTCGCATTTGGCTTCCAATTTCTCAACTTTGAAGCCCAGGTCACCAAGTATTTTGTGCTTGCTAGAATGGTTGTGTATATGAGGCAGAATACCAAGAGCGTCATAGGCAAAAAAATCGAGCTTTCTCTCTGCGACTAGCTTCGGATCAAGCTGGCGAAGGCTGCCGGCCACCACGTTCCTCGTATTTGCAAAAAGCGGTTTACCTTGCTTTTCGTTCAAAGAGTTTATCTTCGCAAAAGTTTTCTTGGAAAGAAGCGCTTCGCCACGGACTTCGATAAGCTTTGAAGGCGGATTTTTCAGGGTAAGCGGGATAGACTTTATTGTTTTTAAATTCTGGGTTATATCTTCACCGATAAAACCGTCGCCCCTCGTCGCCCCTCTGATTAATACGCCGTTTTCATATATAAGTGAGGCGGCCAGCCCGTCAAATTTAATTTCACAAAAATAACTGATTTTTTGGTTCCCAGCCAGAAGTTTTTTAATTCTTTTTTCCCAGTCCTGCAGTTCTTCATAAGAAAAAACATCGTTCAGGGAAAGCATTCTGGTTTTATGCTGCACCTTTACAAACTTATCAAGGGGCTTGCCCGCTACCCTATTTTCCGGCGCATTTGCATCATTGAGCTCCGGATACTTTTGTAAAAGTCCTTTTAGCTCCCGATTTAAAGAATCATAAACATCATCCGTCACATTCGGGGCATTTTCTGTGTGGTATAAATCGCGCAGCCGCGCAATTTCTGATCTCAGATTTTTTATTCTTTTTTTATCTTCCAGTCTACCCATACAGAGAGGCTAATACGTGGTCTTAATCTCGCGTTCAACCCTGTTTGGATTTGTCGAATCACAATTACTATCGCCGACATCATATCCCTTGGCAATAATCGTGGTAATTGTAAGCGGAGGGTCGGTGGTATTGTCGTCAAGTTTTGAAACACTTACTTTTGAGCAAGATTGGTTCGCGCTGCCCAGGTCGGAAAGAGTAAACTCCCAGTACGGATACGAGCCGTTTAATATAATTTTACCGCCTAGGCAATTGACATCAGTAGCGCCGCTCGTAGAATTAAAAATATCACTTTCGGACCTGTCGTTGATAAGCGCGCATTCTATGCCTGTATCACCCGCAAAAAAAGCCTCGTTGGTAGAGCGGGCCGAGGTGCCGAACTTTACTTCTTTAAGGGCTATATTGGCGACGCCGAGGGCTATGGACAAAAGAATGGCTGAAAGAGTGACCGCAAAAAGTATCGCAAACCCAGTAGTAGAACTTGGCGATGTTTTTTTATAAAAAACGCACTTTGTGCATCGCCAAGTTTCACTACCGGGAAATCCCGGAAGCTCCTTTTTAAAAATATTAAGTTTTTTTATTTTTTTTATCATTTTTTACTCTGCCCAATTAAATAAATTTTCAGCGAAAACTACGTTGTAATTTCCCGAACCCTGCGTCCAGGAAACAGTCGAAAAGACTTCAACTTCATCGTTTCCAAATGATGAAGTATCCGCACTTAAAACCCTTGTAAAATTCTCAAAATTATCCTCGGCAGGAACGGGATAACTTTGGACAAAGCTTTTTTGTTGAATTTCAGCTTTAAACTCATTCCATCCCTGCTCCGAATCGACGGCATTATACAGCACAGAATTATCCCGCATGTTTCTCACATGTTCGATGCCTTCCTGCGCCAAATATCCGGCTACCGTTTTCTGCTTGGCATAATTTATATCGGCAACCCCGGAACCGAGGACAGACATGAGCGCGAGCATTGAAAAAGTAAATATGGAAAGACCCACCAGTGTCTCGACAAGAGTAAACCCCCGCCTGCAAAAGCTATGCTTTACGCATTGCGGGCAGGCTTTATTATTCTTTTTTGTAAAAAATTTATGCATGTCGCTTTAAATATCTATTATTCTTTGTGATACCGAGGTCTGGAGCGAGAAAGGGGTCTCGACGTTTTTAAAGGTGATTTTGCCGATTAACCTGATAGTGACAAAAGGCTGCTCGTGGTTGCCGCCGCCGTCCTCATCGGGCGGTTCAGCACCGATGACTTCGAAAAGAGAGCTTGGATCTATGGTCACTTCGGGGGGATTTAATTGGACCCACGTTTGTCCGCTATCTATGGATTTATAAATATTAAACGGTTCTATGCCGTCGGGTGATTCGATTTTATACGCCCACTGGTCATTATCGTCGCCCGGGCTTCCGTCTTGATATTCAAAAGCGATACCTCCTCCCCCGCTTTCGCAGCTCCTTGAAATTATCAGGGCGCTTGCCTTAAAATTGCCGTCGTCAACACAATGATAATGGTATCCCGTCCTTAAATTTCGAGATACATCTTCCAAAATAAAGCTCAAGCTGTCCACGGCGTCCCGCATGCTTTCTGATTTCTGATGAACAAGATTGGCGCTCAAGAGAGCTCCCATTCCCACCATGACAACGACCAAAAACAGGGAAATAGCTATCATTGTTTCTATTATCGTATATCCTTTATTGGTTTTTAAATATTTCTTTTTCATAGTCTTGTCCCGTAGTAAGCTTTGCTTTACTATTGGGATTAATATACTTGAATCCGGCCCGAGGGATATAATTTTACCACGCCCGCTGTGCCGTTTGGCGAAACCATATTAATCTGAACATAAGAAATATCCGGGTCAAAAGGAGTGTTTGATTTTATAACCGCGCCGGAACTGGGTCTGGAAAAAGTTATAGTCAAATCTTCAAGCGAAGTGCTTTTTTCCGTATCTGAGTAAAAAGCTTCCAGGCTGGAAATGATATTGTCTCTTGTAATAGTAATCCTATCCAGGCATTCTGCGTGAAGGCTGCAATTTTGGTCGTACAATTCCCCATCCTGATCTATATCAACAAAATAAGTAAAATGGTTGGGGCCTCCTTTTGTTACAAGATTAAAATAAACTCCATAGGAAGGTTTCCACGTGGATGAGACGCTTGCTTCGGGCAACAAGCCGGACAAGGATGATTTTTGCGCCTCTACAACCTTCAAAGCTATGTCGCTGGCCAAGTTTTTTATATCTACTTTTGCCTGAAATCCCCCGTAGTTATAAATAACTACGCCAGACAATAGAGAAAAAATAGCCAGCACAACTATAATTTCTATGTAGGTCATCCCTGCCTGCAGAGCTCGAATCCTATTTTTTTTGATTAATTTTTTCATTTAAAAATAAATGTGAAAAATGTTTAATTGAAAAATAAATGCGATAAATGTCCCCAGAACTAAGTACGGCGCAAATGGAATTTCACTTTTCATGCCATAACCTTTTTTGAAGAAAATGAGTCCCAGCCCTATTATAGTCCCAATCCAAAATGCGAGCACTAAAGCAGAAAGCGCGACCGAAAACCCGAGAAACCATCCGAGGCCGACAGCAAGCTTTGCATCGCCAAGGCCCATCCAAGCACCGCGTGACACGAGCCAAAGCAGATAAAACGGGAGTGCTATAAACAAACCCGATAAAAATCCGGAAAGAAGCGGTATATGGAAAGCGGGGAATAAAAATAACCCAAGCAAGGCCAAAAGTCCGAAGGTAAAAGACAGGGTATCGGGAATGATTTTATGCTTGAAATCATACACTACGACGACTAAGAGAAGCGAAAACATTGCCGCATAATAAAGATAGGTGATAATAAATTCAGGTTGAAATATAGCTAAAATCTCCTGTCCGCCAGAGGCGGATCCGCCTTGGGCGGAAAATTTAAGAAAAAGCGAGGCAAATATGACACCGGTCAAAAACTCTACTATGGGGTACTGGAGCGAAATTTTAGTCTTGCAATTTCTGCATCTTCCTTTCAATCCGAGAAAACTAAACACCGGCACGAGCTCAAAGAACTGAAGTTGATTCCGGCAAGACATGCAGGCGCTTCGCCCTCCAAGAGACTTCTTCGTATTGATTCGGTAGATTACAACATTCAAAAAACTCCCGATAATCAGGCCAAGAGCGAAGAAAATGATTGTAATAATGACTATCATTATATGCAAATATTATATCATATATACACAAACAAAAAACCACCCCCGATTAGAGTCGGGGTGGTTTTCAGAAAATACAAGAAATCCTTTAGCTACAAGCAAGCGTTCGCTGCACCAATAGTAGCAGCTTCACCGGTAGATTTACCAGTTGAATCCACGCACCACATTACATTACCACTTTCTGAAACTTTAAGTGGAGCTTCGGCAGCCCATGCAGTTCCGTTTGTGTTACATGTAGCAGTAGCCGCAGTACCTGTACCGACTACAGTAACTGCGGACAGACCGGTTGCCTTTGCAGCTGCAAGAACTGCGTTATAGATTGTTCCAGTACCACCAGAAGCACAAACACCAGTATACGTGCTAGCAGTATCATAGAAAAGTTCTGCTCCGGCACGAGCACCAGCCAAGTTGGCTTTCACTGCAGCGTTGGCTCCCTTGTTTCTTGCTGTGTTTAGAGACGCAAGCACGACTGAAGCCAAAATACCGATAATAGCTACCACCACCAAAAGTTCAATCAGTGTAAAACCTCTTTTAAAATTCAATTTTTTCATAATAAAAATATTACTAATAATGATTTATAATTCGACTTATTTTTAATACCCCTATTATACCATATGGGCATACGTAGGCATGCAAATGGGTTATCCACACCTTTAACTTATCTTTAGCTGATGCCTCCGGCAAGATTGTAGATAGGAACCAAGACAGACACAAGGAGTATCCCCACCCCGAGACCCAGCACCACAATCATAATAGGCTCAATGAGGCCAACCAGAGTATCCACTGCGCCGTCCACTTCGCGCTTGTAAAATTCAGCCAAGGTTTTTAAAATAGAGCCCAAAGAGCCGGTTTCCTCTCCGACTTTTATCATCTGCACCATGATTCCCGGTATTTCCACGTGATGCTTTTCAAAAGCGGATGAGATAGACAGTCCGCCTTTGACATTATCGGCCACCTCTTCCAAAAGCGCCCTATATACCCTGCTGCCGACGACTTTTGAAGTAATCTCTATGACCCGGAGAATCGGGACGCCGGAAGACAGCATCGTATCCATATTGTCGGCAATTCGGGAAAGGTATAATTTTTTATACAGATTTCCTACAGCGGGTATGGACAAGCGGGCATTATCAAGATAAATTTTTCCTTTTTCGCTTACTGACAGCCGCCAAATCCAAACGCCGAAAAACACCAAGAAAATCAAAATTAGAAAGCCGTAATTAACAAATACGTCTGAGATGCCGATAATTATTTTTGTATAGATAGGCACCGCTTGGCCTGAGTCCAATATAATTGCCGAAAGCTTAGGTATGACTACCACAAACATAAGGATCATGACCACAAAAAATGTAATGACGACAAATATCGGGTAAATGAGCGCATTTCTGGTTTTAGACGTAAGCGAGTATTGGCGGTCTAAATATTCGGCCAAGTGTGAAAATACCTGGTTTAGCTTTCCCGTCTCTTCCCCTACTTTTACCATATTTATATAAAAATCTGAAAATACATCCGGATGCCGCGACAGCGCACCGGAAATGGAAACTCCGGCTTGCAAATCATCGCCGACTTGAGTGAGCTTGCGCGCTAAAAGTTTATTTTCGCTGTTAGCCGCCAGCATAGTAAAAGCTTTTAGCGCCGACACTTGTGCTTCAAATAAGGTTGAAATTTGCCTTGAGAGGATGACGACATCCTTATTGGATACTCTCTCAAACAAGGAAAAGGACAGGAAAGATTTTTTTTCTCCCTCGTCTTTTATGGAAATGACCACAAAGCCCCTATGCTGGAGGCCGCTTATCGCCATATCCCGATTCGGAGCATCTATTTCGCCTTCTTTGTTTGCCCCGCTTTCATCTACTGCTTTATATTTAAATAGCATGGCTAATTTTTAGGAAGTGAAACGACTATAAAAATCGTCACCCCGCACATAATTTACTATGTACCTATTATTCTTATAACTTTTTATTTTCTTTGTGTTCATAATTAATTATGTGCGGGGTAGGGAAAATTATATTCACTACGTTCATTAAATTTCACTTACATCATGCGCTCCAGCCCTTTTGGATTGAGGGAATATTGCCGCGCGTTTTCTATGGAAATTTCTCCCGCGCGGACAAGCTCCAAAAGCGAGTGGTTCAGGTCCACCATGCCGGATTCCATGCCTGTCTCTATGACTACATCAATCTCGTGGGTGCGTTTTTCGCGGATTAAATTCGATACTGCATTATTATTCAATAAAAGCTCGTACGCAGGAACAAGCCCTCCGGTCACCCTGGGAATCAGCCTCTGGGAGAAGATGCCTAGCAAAGAAGAAGAAAGCTGGGCGCGAATCTGGTCTTGCTGGGTTCCGGGAAAAGAATCGATGATTCTGTCTATCGTCTGGGAAGCATTGTTTGTATGGAGCGTCGAAAATACGAGATGCCCTGTCTCAGCGGCAGTTACCGCTGTGGCTATGGTTTCCGGCGTGCGCATTTCTCCTATTAATATGACATTCACGTCTTCACGAAATACAGACTTGAGCGCCATGGCGGGGTCTTTAGTGTCTATACCGACCTCCCGCTGGTTCACGATAGATTTATTTTGAACATATACATACTCTATAGGGTCTTCAATAGTGACGATATGCCGCGCTTGTTCGTTGTTTATGAGGTTGACCATCGCTGACAGAGTGGTCGACTTGCCCTGTCCGACCGGACCGACAACTAAAAAGAATCCTTGTTTTTTACGGGTCAGCTCGGCAAGGATAGGAGGCAGGTGCAAATCTTTCAAAGATTTTACTTTCGGCACCAGCCGGAAAACAACATTTACCAAGCCTTTTTGGAAAAATCCATTCCCGCGCAGGCGCGCTTCGCCCCGAAAATCATAAGAAAAATCTATTTCTTGGTCATTCAAAAATTTTTCAACTTTTGCCTTATCCAAAACCTCATTTAAAATTCCCATCATGTCGTCATTGCTCAAAACCGGATGCTTTACCAAAGAGATTAGTTCGCCGGAAACGCGAATAATAGGCACGCGTCCCGTACCCAGATGCAAATCAGAACCGTTTTCACGGATGACGGTCAAAACAAGTTCTTCAAATAGTTTTTTGTAATCCATCCCGTTAGAAGCAGGTCGCGATCAACTCGCTTCTCTGACGTTTTGTGTTATTAATTTTTAATATATTTAATTTCATATTTTTCTTTATTTTTAAATTGCGATCGCGGCTTCTAACGGGATCCATCTCCTTGATGTGCAGGAGCTTTTTTTAATAAAATATCGTTGACTTGCTCGATGACTTCCCTCGGAGTAGAGTTTGCCTTTACAATATATCCTGAAACTCCAAGCGCGTTGCCCCTGTCCACGTCCTGTTGCTCACTTTTATTGGATAAAACTATTTTTATGGAATTCTTGGAAAGATTTTCTTTATTTATTTTCTCCAGCATCTCAAAACCATCCATCTCCGGCATAATTATATCCATGAGGATAAGGTCCGGAACTAGTCCGCCTTTGAGCTTTTCTATAGCCTCAAGCGAACCTGGAGCTGTGTAAACCTCAAAATTGCTCTGGCTGAATTTGAGAGCATACATGTCTAAAAGAAAGTTGTCGTCGTCAACTATTAAAATTTTCTTCTTATCTCCTTCCATATATTATAAGGTTATTATACTATAAAACGGCTTTTAATAGAACACTCTGTGTATAACTTTTAGCTCTCATTGCTAAAATTATATACTTCGGTAAACGGAATGAGGCCCTGCAGGGATTTCAGCATGGCGTCTTCCCTCATAAGCATCATGCCTTTCTTGCGGGCGACTTTATAAATATCCGCGTTGGTGGGGCTTTTCAGTATTACGCTCTGCATTTCTTTGTCTACATCAAACATCTCAAAGACTGCAATACGCCCGCGGGTGCCAGAAGGGCAGTCTGCCGATGGCACGGTATCGTACATTTCATTTTTTGCTTCAATATCTTTAATTTCTTTTTTAAATTCGTCCGGCAAATCTTTGGTAAGTTCATCGATTTGGAGCTTGATGCTTGGGTCCATCGGTACCAGCTTGCGCGAACTTTCGCACGTCTTCAAAGCGAGCCTCTGGGCGATGGATAGTATCAAAGTCGGAGCAATCAGATACGGGTCAATGCCCATATCGATAAGGCGGGGTATGGCTCCTATGGCGCTATTGGTGTGCAAGGTAGAGAGAACAAGGTGTCCGGTAAGCGCTGCCTGAATGGCCAGCTGGGCTGTTTCTTTATCGCGAATTTCTCCGACCATGATTATATCAGGGTCCTGGCGGACAATAGAGCGGAGGCCGACAGCAAACGTATAGCCTATCTCAGGCATCACTTGAGACTGGCTGACATCGGGCATGTGATATTCCACCGGGTCTTCCAGGGAAATCACGTTGTTTTCTTCCTTATCCAGTTCATTCATCATGGAGTACAGAGTGGTGGATTTTCCGGAACCCGTCGGACCCGTAATGAGAATCATGCCGTATGGTTTCCGAAGAGCTGTTCTGATCATCTTCAAATTTGCTTCAGATAAATTTAATTGGTCGAGAGATTTGACTCCCTTTCCCGGATCCAAAATTCTAATAACTACTTTTTCCCCGTAATACGCCGGCATCGTAGAAACGCGGAAATCAATTTTGTGCGTATCGATAACTGCGCTAAAAGACCCATCTTGGGGTTTCCTTTTTTCGTCCAGCCGGAGTTTCGCCAGAATTTTTACGCGGGCCACTACTCCGTTATAGACATTTGTCGGCAATAATATAGATGTATGGAGCGCGCCATCCACCCGGAAGCGGACTTTCACTTTTTCTCCCGTATGTTCTATGTGTATGTCAGAGGCATTGCCTTCTATGGCGTTCCGCAAGATGACAGCGACAATTTTTATGACCGGAGCATCTTCCACTATTTTTGCCTCTTCACCTGATTGTATTTTTTTTATTTCTTTGCTCAGGTTTTCTTCGCTCACACCGCTGCCGCCTAGCTCTTCCTGGTCCAAGGTGTCGAGCGCTTCGGCTACTTGATTCGTCAGGCCTTTATAGCTTTCCATTATAGCTTCATAATCGCTCCGTGAAATAAGAAAAACTTTAAAAGGAATGCCTATTTTCGAGGAAATAAACTGGAGCGCATCCATCGCCTGCACATCTTCTCCATCGGTAACACCCACATGGAGTACACCATCTTCAAGACCGATAGGCACAAATTGATAATGCAGGGCTGAATCTTCTGAAATATATTTAAAAAGTTCAAAGGACAACTGCTGTATGTTTACCTTTTGAACCGGCATACCCAAATACTCTCCTCTTTCCTCGAGGATTTTTTGTTCTGAAATGCCGGACTCAATCAGAGCTGAAGTAATATCTCCATCGTACTTTTCTTTAGCGCGAACTTTAATATCATTTATTTGGCTCCCATTTATGACGCCCTTTTTTACTAATGCTTCTAAAAAACTCATTCCGTTAGAAGCAGGTCGCGGTCAATAGACTATGACGGTGCTTAATTAAATTATTAAATTTTATATTTTTTATTAACATTATTGATGTAGGTAACTGCGACCGCGGCTTCTAACGGAACTCATATTAAATTAATTTGCCGCAGCAGGCGCAGTTACCGTGGTTGGCGGCTTAGGCGTGACAGTCGTCGTAGTTGTGGTGGTGGCCGCAGTATTTGTCGTATTGTTATTTATTAGTGCGCCGGCGTCAGTTCCGATTGGAGCAAAGGGGTTCATTCTGCCTTCTGTGCCGTCGGGTGTGAGCGTGATACTGGAATCCCGCAGGCTGCTAAACGCTATATTGGAAAATATGCTTTCGTCTAATGTAATACTTTTTACGCTTAATAAGACGTTTAGGAATTCTTGAGTGCCGAGAGTATCCGTGGAGGAAGCGCTCTCAGGAGATGTCGAAGGCGTCACGACACTCGAAGATGATGAAACAAGCCCCGTCGGCGAAGGAGACGGCTTTATAAAGAAAATATAAACCAAAATAAGGATTGCTCCGACTGCTATAAATATAATAATGTTTTTAGGTTTTAGCATTTTAGTTTTTTAACCAATAAGTTTTAATCTTAAAATTATATTTATACGCTCCCGATGGATTAGTCTTTGGGTCTACTTCAGAAGAAAATACGACTGAAGATACATCCACTATTCGGAGATTATTTTCTAAGTCTTTGGCAAAATTGAGGAAGTTATTATAGGTGCCTGTTACGGAAAATTCCATGTCTAAAACCCTGTAATTCGCGGGCGTAGCTTGCTGTGCTCCGCCCTGCACCGGGCCGCCGTTCCCGCTCGCAACGGTGTCAGCATTGTATTTTATATCTTTCAACACCATGCCATATGGAGAAGCGATCTTTTCTATTTCCAGAATCAAGCGGATATTGTCGATATTGTCCGGAAGAAGTTTTTGCAGCCTGTCCAAATCATCCTTGCTGATAGTGTTGTATTTAGAAGTCAGCTTGTCGCGCTCATTTTCGAGCGCCTTGGAATTGTCGAGGGCTTGATTGTAAGAGTCTGCGTCCGTCCGCAAAAGAGAAATGTCCTGGTAGAGCGGTTTGGTAAACATAAAAAATCCGACGACTGCGATTCCTATTAAAATGACTGGCATGATAAATCTCATAAATTTAGTTAGGGGGCGTATTTAAAGGCTGGTTAGTAGTGTCATTATTAGTAAGAACAACGGTTTTGTAGTCCACAAAAGAAGGGTCGACTGAAAAATCCAAATCAAATACGACATTGCCGGCTTCATTGAGCGTAAGATTCGAAAAAACAGGGTCGATGAAATTCTTATTTTTTCCGAAAAGGTCAGACTGAAGGGCGAGAAAAGTATAGCTTGAGGTAATCCCGGTCATTTTAACGTTTATTTGAGGATTCTTTTCTTCTCCTACAGTATAGGTAAATTTGGTAAATCGGACGCTTTTCATGGTAGTTGCCTGAAGCGCTTCGAAAATAGGGGTTATAGCAATATGCTTGGATAAAATCTGATTGGCCGCATTTATGCGCTTATCTAAAATTTGAAGCTCTTTTATTTTTGAAGGCTCAAAACGATTTTCGGCCAGAGACAGATTGCTTTTCATTGTCGCAATGTTTTTAACCATAATTCCCTTGTAGAAATACAGGGCTCCCGATGCCAAAACCACTGTCACTAAGGCAAAGATGGAAATAATGGTCAAAAGGCTAATAGGTTTCGGAGAAGAAGCGTATTCTTTGACCATTGGCTTTTTAGGTATGAAAGATGTTTGAAAATTTGGCTCCATGGTATGTATATAAACTCTTTATATTATATTACAAAAACAAGTTTAAATGAAGTAAATTGTGCATAACTTACTGCAGTTTGCGCAAAGCGAGGCCGAGAGCTACCGCAAACTCAGGGCCTGTGGTTTCCAGAACTTTTTCTAAAAACTCCGGCGCATTGATTTTGGAAAACGGATGCCCGATTTCTATTTCGGCCCGGAAATTATTAGCAGCCACTTCCTTGAGCCCCTTCAGCATGCAGCCGCCGCCGGTAAATATCACCTTGCTAATAATGCTGCCGTACTCTTTTTCATAACCCAACAAGACATTATTCGTCTCAGAAAAAATATAGTCTACATGGATTTTGATAATATCGGCCAAATTTTTCTCAGTAGGATTGCCGAAAAGCCCGAATTCTTTTTTCATTTTCTCCGCTTCGTAAAAAGGAATGCTCAAAGACTTGGAAATCGAATCTGAAATGTCAGCCCCTCCCCTGTTTATACTATGGTAGCTTTTCACCATGCCAAATTCAACAATGGAAAGCTTTGTGCGCGATGCACCGAAATCTATCAACAATACTGGAGAAAGCTCATGCTCAAAATTCGCTCTGATTGAAGAAAATATTTCAATTTCAAAAAAAGAAGATGTGAGTCCAGACCCCGAAACGATTGAACGGGATTTGGCAACTGCGTCATTTTGCGTGGCAACTACGAGCACATTTATTTTTTCATTTGGGGTGGATGGAAGCTCAGAACTATTGTTCATTTCTACAAAAGACGGCTCCTTTTTTGGTAACATAAAATAGTCCACTGATACTTCGGTAATCGGGACGGGAATATATTTTCGGGCTTCCGTAGAAACTATAGTGGACATCTCGCTATCCTTGATAGATGGCGGTAAATCAATGGCAAAAATCAAACTTGACTGCACCGGAATAGAAAAGGCTCCTGATGCCGTAGTAACGCCAGACTGCTTTAAAACTTCTTTTAAGGCTTCGGAAACTTTTTCAACAGGAAGATTGGTCACGCGTCCGGCGTCCTCTCCGCCGTAAGGACCAAGGGCTATGGCGCCATACGTTTCCAGGACGGCCTTGCTTCCCTTCCTTTTAATTTCCACTATTTTAATAGCGGAAGAGCCTATGTCAATACCAACAGCGCTGTCTTTTGTGCCGCCAATAAGCTTGCCTATGCTGCCGAAAATATCTTTAAAGGGATTGTCCATCTGTGGTACTATTGTAGCATACTATGCCATTTTTAAACACTATATTGGATATAATTTTTCCTGTATATTGCGTATCCTGCGGAGGGAGAGGTTCATATTTTTGCCTAGAATGCCTGAGCGGCTGCCCGCTGGCAGAACGAGAAGGACAGACATGGATTTTCCCCTTGTTTGACTACAAGTATCCTCCTATAAAAAAGTCACTGTCGCTCTTCAAATATAAAAACAAGAAGAAGCTTAGTAGTACTTTTGCCGAAATGTTGTATGGTAAAATTTTAGAAGAGCTGTCGGACCTGTCTGTAATGGAGAATTTCCGCGATGCCATTTTAATCCCGATTCCGCTATCAGCGAAGAGATACAGAGAGCGGGGGTATAACCAAGCAGAATTAATTTGCAGAGAATTAATAAAGCTGGATAATGACCAAAACTTCAAACTCCAAACCGGCATACTGGTAAAACCGAAAGAAACCGGGCATCAGGCCAGAATAAAAAACAGGTCGGAACGCCTGAAAAACATCATCAGTTCTTTTACCATAAAAGACGGAACTGAAAATTTAATAAAAAATAAAAATATAATCCTGATAGATGATATCCTTACTACTGGCGCGACACTGGCTGAAGCCAGAAAAATCCTCAAACAATCCGGCGCGGGCAAAATCATCGCTTTTACCATAGCGCATTAGAATTTTTTCTTAATCTATTAAACTAATAAAGGTTTGTAAAGGCTGATTGTTCTGAAGCCTTTTTAAATTTTCTTTGGCCAACTCAACTATTGCACCTGCTTCTTTCGGATCACATTTTAATATTTCTGCAACTTTTTTTGGATTATTATCTAATCCACGTTCGTAAATAAGCGCTAAAGCAATGTTTTGTTGTAAAGATAATTTATTTCTTAGTTTCCTAAATTCTTCCAAACTTACACCTAGTATATTTTTTTTATCGCCATTTTTCGAATAAACTTCAGAGCTAGAATCTTTGCTTACTTTGGTTTTTTTACCGGGTGTCCTGGTTATTTTTTTATTTCCCTGGGTTAAAAACTCTAAAAATTCACTTTCGGGAACATTGAGCCTACCGGCGATTTTTTTTAATGAGCCATAATAAATTCTAGAAGCATTTCTTAAAGGAATATTTGTTTGTTCTTCTATTTCTCTAAAGTTTTTTTTCTGAAATACTTTTAGAATAAAAATATTTTTTTCTTGAGAGGTCAAACAACTTAAAATTAATTCAAGTTTTTTTAATCTTTCTGTTTCTAAACTTTTTCCCATTAATTCTTCTTCTGGATTAAGACTCCTTGATCTCTGATTCAGAAAAAAATCTTTAACTTCTTCGTTCTCAAAATCTACACTTTTAAATTCATCTTTATATTTCCTCATATAGTCAATGCATTTTCTTAAAGTAAGTTTATAAAACCATGTTGCAAAAGACGAATCACCTCTAAACGTACCTGCAGTTCTCCTTAAATGCAGAAATACTTCTTGTACAGTGTCTTCGGCAACACCAACATTACCACTTAGTATTTTTAGACACCATAGATAAGTTCTTCTATGGTATCTTTCGTAAATTTCTTCAAAAGCTGGGTTGTTTCCTTCTGCGATAGCCTTAGTTAAAGTTAGGTCTTCTACGTTTTTATAATCAATACTGCCTTCAATATTTGCAATAGGGACTTTTGGTAATCTTTCCATGGACTTATAATACCACTTCAATATAATAAACAAAACTGCTACAATAGTAGAATGAGAAATTGCAAAGATTGCGAACCGGCGCAGGAGAACCATTTTATCGCTTACACCTCCGTGGTAATGGGCTGGATAGATGAGCCGTTTTTTGATGTAATGGAATATATTTTCGGCAACACTGCGGACAAGATTGCCGATTGGTTTTCCTTGCCTTTTTTTAACCTCATGGTTTTTTTAAAACTTGGGCGCTTTTCACATACGCCCGAACCTAAAGACACGTACCGTACAAAATGCTTGTGGGAAGAAGCTCTGAGGCGCGGAATACAAATGAAGGAATTTCACATGGGCCCTATTCATGATACGTTTGTCGCCGAATACAAAGGAAGGAAAATATTTTTTGATGGCTTGCCCCGCGGAGGAGGACCGGTATCCAAATCTTTGCGCTGGATGGACAACAAAGGTATCATGAAAAATAAATTCTTAAAAGAAGGGCTGCCGGTAGCAAAGGGAGGAATAGCCTTTAGCAAAAAGCGCGCACTAGAAATTTTTAATAGCATCAATAAGCCCGTCATCGCCAAGCCGAACCTGGGTTCCCGCAGCAGGCATACCACCATACATATAAATAATGAAAAGGAATTACTTGCGGCTTTTAAAAAAGCAAAAAAACTCTCGCCTTTGGTTATCATAGAAGAAGAACTTAGCGGTTCGCTTTTTAGGGGTACGCTCGTAGGCGGTAAATTAGCCGCCGTAATAAAACGCGACCCGCCGCAAGTCACCGGTGACGGCATACATACATTGCGGGAAATTCTTGAAGAAGAAAACAAAAAAACCGAACGGTCTGGCCCAATATACCACGCCATAACCATAGATAAAGAAGCGGAAGAGGAATTAAAGCGGCAGAATATAACATTTGAAGATATACCCGAGAAAGGAAGAATAATAACCTTCTCGCAAAAAACCAGCCGCGGCTGCGGAGGGACGACGACCGAGGTTACCGACATAACCCACCCCGACAACAGAGAGATGCTGGAGCATGTAGGAAAATTTTTAAATGATTCGCTCGTCGGCGTGGATTTTATAATGGAAGACATCACAAAATCATGGAAAGAACAAAAGCGTTCTGGAATCATAGAGTGCAACAGCCTGCCCTTTATAGACCTGCACCACTATCCCCTATTCGGGCCGCCGGTAAACGTGGCTGGCAAGCTGTGGGACTTGGTAATGCCGGAGTCAAAGCTCTCATAGACAGTGTGATAAATTTTATGATAGCATATCAAGCATGGCTATTCATCTGAACAAAAAGGAGCAGCACATCCGCCAAAAACTACGGGTAATCAAAGAAAAATCGGGTTCCCATTCGCCAAGCCCGGCCATGCTTGCGAGATTGGAGGGATGCGAGGTAAAGCATGATTTTTGCTATATCAATAACCCCCATGCCACAGATTTATTTTTCCAGTTTTTTAGAAAGGATTTTAAAAACACAGAAAATTTACGCAGGGCAATTGAGCGCTATCCGTCCCAGGGCCAGACTTTAAGTGAGCGTCTGTCACCCGTTTTGAAAATTCCGCCGGAGCAACTTTTTATAGGAAACGGAGCGACGGAAATAATTCAGGCTGTGCTGCAAAATTTCGTGAAACGAAAAATATTGATACCTGTTCCAACTTTTTCTTCATATATTGATTTTGCTTCAAAAGGAGTGCAGGTGGCGTATCATAAATTAAAAAAAGACTTCAACTTCCAGCTCAATGTCCCTGATTTTTTGGCGGATGTGAAAAAAGAAAAGCCTGATGCCGTGGTCATCATAAACCCAAACAATCCCGATGGCGGATATCTAGCCAAAGATTCACTGAAAAAGCTACTCTCCGGACTCGCATCCGTTCCGACGGTTATTTTAGACGAAAGTTTTGTCCATTTTGCAGATAAAAACAAAGAAGTAACATACGGTTCAATAGAACTTTTTAAAAAATTTCCAAATGTAATAATCATAAAGAGCTTGTCAAAAGACTTTGGCATTGCTGGACTGAGGCTAGGATACGCCGTCATGTCGGAAAACCGGGTTTCGGCGCTTTTCCGGCGGGGGTATTTATGGAATGTTTCAGGCTTTGGAGAATATTTTCTCGGCCTGCTTGAAAATAAAAAGTTTCAGCAAAAGTATGAAAAAGCTCGGCTCCGAGCTATGGTTGAAAGAGATATTTGCTTTGAAGGGCTTTCAAAAATCAAAGACTTAAAGGTATATCCCAGCAAGGGCAATTTCTTTTTAGCCGAACTGACAGACGGCTCTAAGGCTGACGACCTTGTAGTAGCGCTTCTGGTTCGCTATGGCATTTATATCAGGTCTTGCAAAGACAAGACGGGGCTGCAGGGAGAATTTGTACGCATCGCCTCCCGTAAAAAAAGCGAGAATGATTTATTAAAAAAAGCTCTGGGTTCTATATTTTAATTTTTTTATTTTTTTTCTACTTTATGATGTGGTTGCATCATATCTTCTGCGGATTTTGTGTAGTCAAAGGTATGAATATTAATATCTTTCACACTCTCTAGTTTTTTAGCGGCTATTTCTAACTCCTCATCTCCCTTGATTATCACTATGCCTGAAGCTGAAACTTCTGGGTGCTCGTCCGCGACAAGCGCTTGAAACCTGCTGGCACTGCCAACGTCTCCCATAGGAGAATCTCCAATCACAAGAAATCTGCCGTAAGGCACAGACAACCCTTGTTTTTCTAAACGTTCCACCAGCCACTTCATTTTATGTTCTTTGGTACCCGGCACATCTGTATCTGTAGCACAGTCTAGAAATTGTTCGCTCAGTCCTGTATATTTACAAATTGCCTCAATGAATTTTCTTGGATTAGCAGACATGCCTAGGACAGGTATGCCTAAACGCACATATTGAGTATTCAGCCTGTACATAGCTTGTATTTTGGCCTTTTCAAAAAGCTCCGGGTTTTCTTTAGCTTGTGTTTCTACAGTTTGCGCTGCAATGGTATCAAATTTTTCCAGCAATTCGTTGGCAAATTTGTAATACTTGTCTCCGGGCTCATCTATATTCTCTCCATCTTTTCCGGGAGCTAAAAATTCTTTCGCATAAATATTTTCGTCTTTCCATTCTTCTTTACCCAAATCATAAATAGCATATATTCTATATAATTCCCGCCACATAGTACCAAGTTGGAAACCGTCCAAATGCACTTTAGTGAATCCTTCAAGGCCGTCTTTCGCTACAGCTTCCGGCCACATTGCTTTGCGTATTTCATTGTAAGTCGGTTCCAGATGAAGCAGGGTTTTATCTATGTCTTCAAATACAACGAATTTTGGCTTTCCGTCTGCCTCTATGCTGATAGATAAGGATTTAGATGAGCCATCTGGACCCTCCATGGTAGAAATAAAAGATTTTCTTTCATTTATATTTGGTGCGCTTTCCATAAAAATACTATATCAATAAACGCGGAGGAAAGCTAGGTTGATTTTTTACCCATGTCTTTCACTCTGTATTCGTTGACCGTATTGTGAGCCAGCCTTGTAGCCTCTGGCAAGCGGTGCTTTACAACGCATTTTTGGATAATTTCTATGGATTCTTTTAAAGTAATCAGATGCCCCGGAGAAATAAAAAGCGGTTTTACGCGGAGCTTGGTCCGGAGCACCGCACCGATAATTTCAGTTTTATTGTATGTATCATACAAATAGGAGAAAGAGCCGGGTTCCTGTTTCGGCTCTTTATATGTTCCCGTGAGCCGGCTTTTGGCGCAGCCGATAGTGGGCACATTCAGCAATATGCCTAAATGAGTAGCGATGCCAAGCCGGCGCGGATGGGCAATTCCTGCCCCGTCTACTATAATCACGTCGGGCTTTTTCTTTAGCTTTTCCCAGGCTCCGAGAAGCATCGGTATCTCCCGGAAAGACAACAGCCCGGAAATATATGGAAAATTTATTTTTTCTTTGACTACGCTGTGGTCTATCAGATCGAGGGTGGGGAAAGAAAGCGTGACAAAGCCGTCTGTGGCAAATAAATTCATGCTGACATCGCATCCGCCAACGTGTCGTATCTTTTTCTTGAGCGGCACCAGCTTAATTTTCTTCCTCAATTCCTTTTGCATCGCCACCGCTTCTTTTGGAGACACTTTCCAATATGTGCTTTTTTTATTATATTTCATCTGTATTATCTTTCTGCCAATACTTTTTTCCTTTTATCTTCTCCGGAAGCAAATCTTCTTTCGTATATTTTTCATACCCTTTATGGTATCCCAAATCTTTCATCAGCTTTGTCGGCGCATTCCTTATAGACATAGGTACGGGCAGATTGCCGTATTTTTGGGCATCTTCCATCGCGGACAGATACGCATAATACGAAGCTTTGGATTTCGGAGCTTTTGACAGATAAACTACTCCATGCGAAAGATTTATTCCCGCTTCCGGATAGCCGATAGTTTCTACTGCCCGAAAAACCGCGTTGGCAAGCGAGAGTGCATTTGGATCTTCCATGCCAATATCTTCTGAGGCAAAGATGACCATCCTCCTGGCGATAAATTTTGGGTCTTCCCCTGCCTGTATCATCCGCGCCAGATAATACAGAGCTGCATCCGGTTGGCTGGCGCGCATGCTTTTGATAAATGCGGAGATAGTATTGTAATGTTCATCCCCTTTTTTGTCATAGCGCAGGAATTTCGCCTGCAGCGTTTGGGTTAAATTTTCTTTTGTAACGGTACCATAAAGCTTGCCGGTATTTTCGATTATGGCGATAGCCTGGCGGGCATCGCCGCCGGCCATGCTGACGACCCAGTCGCGGGCATCAGCTGATATCTTATATTCTGTCCGTTTGATGATTTTCTCCATATCATCGTCCGAAAGTTCTTCCATTACGAAAACCCGGCACCTTGATAAAAGCGCCGGTATGACTTCAAAGGAAGGATTTTCCGTCGTAGCGCCAATCAAGGTAAGCAATCCTTTTTCTACCGCCGGCAAGAGAAAATCTTGCTGGGCTTTATTGAAACGATGAATCTCGTCCAAGAACAATATTCTCGGACCAAAAAGATTATTTTTTTCTTCTATTATTTTTCTAATATCATCTTTGCCGGCAGATACTGCGGAAAGCTCATGATAGTCGGCATTGAGAGCTTTGGCGTAGATGCGGGCCAGAGTTGTCTTGCCCACACCCGGTGGCCCCCAGAGAATAAAAGAAAATAAATGCTTTTCTTTTATGGCTACACGAAGAGGCCCTTTTTCCCCCACTAAAGGCTCTTGGCCTACAAATTCATCCAGATTTTTAGGCCTTATTTGGGACGCCAAGGGCTCTTTTGATTCTTTATTTTCTTTATTAACTGCCATCTTTCTATTATACTCCTATCAATATCTTAGCCCATTTAACCATTGATTATCTCTCCCCCATTCGGGTGAATCGTCTGTCCGGTAATATATGAAGATTCCGAAGATGCCAAAAAGATAAAAGCCGGGGCTATTTCATCCGGCTGTCCTGCGCGCTTCATAGGCACATCGCTGCCGAATTTTTTTACCTTTGAAGGTTTGAAGGTGGAAGGAATAAGTGGCGTCCACACTGGCCCCGGGGCGACCGCGTTTACCCGTATCTTTCTGGGCGCAAGCGAAGCGGAGAGAGAGCGGGTAAAAGCTACTATGGCTCCCTTAGTAGCTGAATAGTCAAGCAGCTTCGGGCTGCCGTGATAGGCAGTTACCGAAGCTGTGTTTATTATAGACGCGTCTTTTTTCAAATAACGCATGGCCGCTTTCGTAATAAAAAACATAGAAAAAATATTTGTCCTAAACGTCCGCATAAGCTGTTTTTCTGATATATCTTCTATAGACTCCTGCGGATGCTGCTCCGCGGCGTTATTAACTAATATGTCAATACGCCCAAAAGTTTTAATAATTTTATGTATGGCAGCGATGCAAAAATTTTCATCGCCGATATCGCCTTTTAGGAGGAGCGTCTTTCTGCCGGCGGATTCAATATACAGTTTTGTCAGAGTCGCGTCCTTTGTTTCTTTTAAATAAATAATCGCAATATCCGCGCCTTCTTTCGCCATTCCTATAGCAGTTGCCCGGCCGATACCGCTGTCTCCGCCCGTGATGACCGCTACTTTATCCAGAAGCTTTCCGCTGCCGACATACCTGGACATATGGTCTTCCGGCTCTGGAACCATTAGCTTAGTTTTTCCACTTTTATTGCGCTGGTGCTGCGCCGGGCGCTTTTGCTTGCGTTCCGCTACCTCGCGGATATTAGTTTTCTTTTTGTTATTTTTCTTTTGCATGATTTTTTAGAATTATTGATAATAATGACGAATCAAAATTGTTTTTATTACGCGACTCGGTATGAGCTGCTTTTCGTTTTCTTGATAAACCCCTCTTTTTGCAAGTCAGAAAGAATTTTAAAAAGCAGTTCCGGCTCATACTGCGTAATATCTTTAATTTGTTTTTCGGTCTTTGCTTTGTGCGATTTTTCCAGAATAATACGGAGAATATGCGCCCTCTTCTGCCGGTATGAGCCGGTGAATTTTGACTGCTTGGCATGGTGAATGCTCTTCCGGCTCGGGTTTGAAGTTTTTTTAAGGTAAGCGCCATAGTCAAACAAGGCAAAATACCACTCCCGCGGATTTTGTTTGTCGAGTGTTTTTTCTATGAGCGGAGTAATTTCTTTATCAGAAATTTTTTTCTTGCGCTTTTTGTCTTTAAAAAAGAAACGAATAAAAACTGAGCGGATATTTGTTTCGATTATTATTGCCGGCTGATTCCATGCAAAAGCCATGATGTCGCCCGCGGTCGCGGGTCCGATACCCGGCAGAGTTTGGAGTATTTTTAAATCCTTCGGAAATTTACCCCTGAAATCTTTTTCAATTTTCTCCGCGCATCGCTTGAGGTAGAGTGCCCGGCGATTGTAGCCGAGTCCCTGCCATTCACCTAGAACATCTTTTAATTTTGCTTTTGCCAAAGCTTTGACTGTAGGAAATTTTTTTAGGAACGATATGTATTTCGGCACTACCCGAAGCGCCTGGGTCTGCTGGAGCATAATCTCGGAAACAAGAATTTTATACGGGTCGCGGGTCTTCCGCCATGGAAAATCCCGTTTATTGTTTTTATAATGCGCCCAGATGATTTGTTGGAATTTTTTTGTATCCATAGATAAAATTCTAGCGGAGCCGGACGGATTCGAACCGTCGAGGGGTTTTGAAGCCCCTGCCTCTTTAGCAAAGAGGTACGTTAGACCACTCTGACACGGCTCCAACTTTTACTTTATTACTCTAGCATATTTTGCCTGTTTTTCCACAAGCAACTAAAGGAGTGACTAAAACGCCTAAATGCGGTAAAATTGCTTTATGAAAAACTTTATCGAGGAGTTTAAACAATTTGCCATACGCGGGAACATGATTGACTTGGCTGTCGGTATAATAATCGGCGGAGCTTTCCAGAAAATAGTATCCTCTTTTGTGAATGATATTGCGCTCGCTGCCTTGAGTCCGCTCATGGGTGGTGATGACTTTGCCAAACTCCACTTTGGGCCGCTAAATATAGGGAACTTTTTGGGAGTAATGCTCGACTTTATTATTGTCGCTTTTTTTGTTTTCTTACTCGTAAAAACTATAAATACTTTTCGCAAAACTCACACTAAGAAAGAAGACCTCTCCAAGCAGGAACAACTGCTCACGGAAATTCGTGACTTGCTAAAAAAGTAGATTTGTATTAATTTTGAGCGAGGCAAGTGGAGAGATGGGTGAGTGGCTTAAACCAACAGTTTACTAAACTGTCGTCCCCTTAAAAGGACCGCGAGTTCGAATCTCGCTCTCTCCGCAACGGTTTTGTGTTAAAATAAAGTTATGAAAAAAATCTCCTCAATTCTTGAAAAAAGTTATACACATTGAGAAGGATCTTTTTTCTTTTATAAGTTTATAGTAAAGTAGAAACGAACTTGTTCTTCAGAATTAGGAATTTGATTCTATAAATAATAAGTTAAAGGAGAGCTGAAATGATAAAAGCAGGGGGTAAATGTCATTGTGGCACTCTGAATGTCACTCTTGAACGGGAAAATGATGAGATAATGATTGTGGTTTTTTGTAAGAAGTGCGATGATAAAGAAGTCAAGTATAAGTTAGCAGAAATGCTTGCTATCCTTGATGGGAAAACTAAAGATGATGGACTTGTAAACTGGTGGCCGACAGAATTGTAAAAAGTGGATAATTAGCCGAAAGGCGTTCGGAGTCAACTCGTTGAATAAACAGTTGACTCTTTTTTATAAATTTATCCACATCCAAAATCAGTTAAATATCCCGCATATTCTTATAAATAAACAGGCTGGTTCCAGCAGTATACTAATATACTGCCCGCAGATTTTACAGCAAAACATTTATGCTCTTTTCTTAGTTGCTTTTGTGGTTTTCTTTACCGTCTTTTTAGCTGCGCCTTTCGCAGCTTTTTTTACGCCCTTAAATTGGCTCTTTAGCATCTTTCCGATAGCGTTGATATCTTTTTCGTGGGCTTTGTATTGCTTGACATAATTTTTGGCTATCACATCTACAGCTTTATGATACACAGGTACGCTCGCTTTTTTAGCTTTCTTGTATTCAGTTATTGCCTCCTTTTTTATTTTAGCGGCCAATGCCGATACTTTCTTTTGATTTTTCTTACCATCCGGGCCGAGCAAATAATATGCTCCCGCGCCGACAGCGCTCAAAGCCGCTACACCTGCGCCCACCATCGCTACTTTACTTCTCTTTGATATTCCCTTGGACATTCCCTTTTTTGTAGTTTTTTTCATATTTTTTTTATTAACTATTAATTATATTAATCTTACATAAATTATTTTTTATAATAAAATTTTTTTCTTCACTTTTTCTTTCTTTTGATGAAATCTGGCCGTGGCCATAGATACCTCTACTGGAACCGACACTTTAACTTTTCGCAAAACTTCATTAGTAATATCGTTTGTAAGAGTTATCTCGATTTCCTGTTTGGGCTTAAACGCATCTTTTATAAACTCATCGGTTATAGTAAATGCTGGGTCTACATTTTTATCTTTAAACTCAATTTTATGTTTCTGGTCACGATACCAAGTCAAAAATCTGTATAGTCTCTCGTAAGGATTTTTAGGTAAAGATTCACTAGAAAATTGATTTGCAAACTTAAAAGCGGCCTCTAATGTCTTTTGGTCTTCCTTAGAAAAATTATGAGCATACCAACTTGCTTTTGCTCCAGAGTTTAAAAAATCATCAGCTTGAACTTTACCCATATCTTTACGCAACTTCTCGACCATAGCCGACTGAACCCCTTGATGATGCCATAAAGTCATATTGACAATTTTTTCTTCTTGTCCACCTTCAGGAACTTCTGAAACTTTCATTACTCTTCCATCGGGCATCGTAATAGTACTATCTGGGTTTAATTCAGCATAAAATTCTTCGCTTTCATAATCATAAATTCGATTAGCAAGTGAACCACTTCTGTACTGTTCAAGGTTTTCCTTGGTTATTTCTTCCTCTTCTTTGTCAAGTTTAGACTCACGCTCTAGTCTGCGCTTGCGTAACTTATGTTCTAATTTAGGTCCATATGCAAAAGCTCCAAGCAATAATAACAATGGGAGAAGTGGAAACGCAACTACAAAATCTTTTTGATTTGCACCTTCAAAGGTTACACGGATGGTTACCTGACGTTTAGAGTCCAACAATTCTTGAAGTGATTTCACCAACTCACTATTACCTGGATTAAGACGGTCAATTTTCCCATCATTATAAAGCCTGATGGTACTAAATAGTTTTTCTTCTCGATTCACTCCTTTCAAGCCAAACTTCTGCGACATTTCAATAATTTTATCAATTCGCTCATTGTCTTCCTCTGTAAACTGCGCTTCGGCGGCAGTAATAGATACCTTTTGATCTAGGTCGACAATATTTACTCCATGTTGTTGTAAATTTTCTTTAAACAATTCATATCCTTTTTCAGCCCGCAGTTTCGCTAAGCTTTCATTTTCCTTATCAACTGTGCGAAGAGTTGATGATCCTCTATTTGAAGGACCTTCCGGAGAAGCGCTTCCAACAATATTTACAGATTTTATTTGCATCTTACTATATAAGTCAGCCTCATTAAACATCCGATAAACATCTTCGGTAGATTTATTATCAAATGACAAAGTGGAGAGTTGGCGTACAAACTCTTTCTTTAACTCTTGATCAATGTTTGACTTTAATGACTCTAGCTCTTCCTGATTTGAAAAATCTGCTGTATTAAATTGCTTAGCCAAATCCATATGCAAAGGAATTGATACAGTAGGGTTTTCATTGCTGGTCGTTGCAAAATCTATAGTGACCAAGGGAATTTCATACCATGGTAAGTTATATAATTCGCCCTGTTCATTCTTCGCGCCTCTGGATAAACCAGCTCTTAATAAAATAAAATCTACCTCAACTCCTTTTGGATATCCCTTAGATGGTTCAATCTTTACATCTTGTTTAGTGTCCTGAAAGGTTGGCTTTGTGTTCTCAGCCAAGGCAATACTAGGACCTAGTAGTACCAAGCCAGCCGCTAATGCTCGCCTAGTATAGTCTAGAGCCTTGGCCTTGAATTTTTCTATTGAGCTTCTGTTGTGCTCCGATTCAAGTTTTGGTTTAAGTTGTGTAGAAAGAGATTCTAATCCCATATTTTATTTAACTACTTTGTTGTCTTGTAAATTTTTAATCTTTGCGACGTTTTCCTAATTTTTTAAATAAAAACCTAAATACCATACTGGCTCGTATATCCTCAAAAATATCTTTCGCGCTTTCTCCTATTTTGTCTATGTCTTTTTCCGCCTTGGATATAATCCTTTCAAAAATATGCATCGCGCGGATAATATAAATCAAAGCTATCACGACCAAAACAAAAATAACGATAAAACCAAGGGAAGAAATAAGGAAAAATATTTTCATTTGTAAAAATGCATCCATAGTATATATTATATCAATAAATGAGGAGCGTAATCAAGTTCACTTGTTTTACGTCCGAATGCTATTGATATATGCTTTGCATATACAGCAGATTTGATTTTTTATCAAAAAAAAGGTAATATGTTTTATTATAGCGGGATGGAGATAGGTTGTCTCCAAAAGACTAATAGCGCGAAATAACCTAAGGTTATGAGCCTAGAAAAGTGATAAAATTCCCGTTTAATATGTTAGTAATTATAGCGGGATGGAGAAGAGGTATCTCGTAAGGCTCATAACCTTAAGACGGCCGTTCGATTCGGCCTCCCGCAACAATCAAGCATTTTTTAAATATAACCCTAAATAAAGCCATAGCCGCGAAAAATCTGCTCATACAGAGCTATCACTCTCTTTGCTTCGTACTGGGAAATTTCATAAGCCAAGCCTTCGTGGGCTATCCTGTTTCTGATTACGTGCACTTCCCATGCAATGGTCAGATTGCGGAATTTTTCTTGGTCGGCAGATTTTAATTTTTCCCCCAAGGTCTCGCCCCGAAAGCCGAGCTGGTCCATCAGTTCATCCAGCATAGCATCCGCTTCTATAATGGCGAGCTTCCAGTCGCTTGAGCTGCTCGAAAGAAGATACGTCAAAGTTTTCATCCACCTCGGATTATCCGACACGTCGCCGCTCGCCTGCGCGGCCCTCTCTCGCTCCGCTCTATGGTGCGCATATTCGGCAATTTCCTCTTCCAAATGTTTGTGTTCTTTTTTTCTAATTTCAAACATTCGAACTGCGCAATAAGCCATCAGGCAGATAAAAAAAGTAGTCAGGATAAAAAGAATGAAATAGTAAAAATTTCTTACCTCGGCGGTAAAAATACGGGAAAAAAATTCCTGTAAAAATACAGACTCTTTCTGAAACCAATATGCGGGGTTAAAATATTTTGAGCTGAGGAACGAACCGTCTAAAAAGCTATTATTTCCTGTTTCCATAAAGATTAGCTACATTGTATCATAACTTTATTTTTATTGAACGCCTTCAAATTTTTTACCAACCTCAAAAAGCAAACTTTCTCCGCCATGCGGCGCCATAAACTGAATGCCGAGCGGAAGTCCATTATCTACTGCGCCTTCTATTTGTACGAATCCGGAAGGTATAGATATAGCGGGAACACCTACTATGTTGGCCGTAACGGTAAAGATATCTTCAAGATATGCCGAGACAGGGTCGCTCTTTTCGCCTATTTTCCAAGCTACAGAAGTAGACGTAGGAGTTGCTATCAAGTCTACATTTTCAAAAGCTGTTTTGAACTCCCTTTTTAGCGCGTTGCGGGCTATATCTGCTTTTCCATAATACGCGTCATAGTAGCCGGCAGATAAAACATATGCGCCAAGAAGAATCCTACGGCGAACTTCAACTCCAAAACCGGCACCCTTTGTAAGCTTGTAATCCTCCATCAAATTTTTACCTTCTTTATGCAGGCCATAGCGTATCCCGTCAAAGCGGGCAAGATTCGTAGATGCTTCTGCAGGCATGATAATATAATAAGTCGAAAGGGCAATTTCCAAATTTTTTATTGAAATATCTTTAATTGTAAATCCCAGCGTTTCCAGCTTTTTCATACACTCTGCGAAATTTTCTTTGGTTTTTTGATTAATACCCTCTCCGTTTACTAGATTCCAAGGTACGCCTATAGTTAATTCTTTTTTGTCGAGCAATTTTGGATATGTATCATCATTAATGCTGGTACTGTCTAAAATATCATATCCGGAAATAGCATCAAAAATAATTTGCGTATCTTCCAAATTTTTAGCAAACTGTCCAATACAATCAAGGGAAGAACCCATGGACATAAGTCCATAGCGGGAAATGCGCCCGTATGTAGGCTTCATGCCCACTACCCCGCAAAAACTTGCCGGCAATCTCACTGAGCCCCCTGTGTCAGAACCTAGCGCTCCGAGGCACAGGTTTGCAGCAACGGCCGCCGCAGAACCTCCGGAGGAACCTCCGGCCACTCTAGAGACATCGTTCGGATTTTTAGTCACCCCAAAAGCTGAATTTTCTGTTGAGCCTCCCATGGCAAATTCATCCATATTGGTCCTGCCCAGAAAGACGGCTCCCTGTTTTTTGAGCTTAGCGATAGCTGTAGCGTCGTAAGACGCTACATAATTTTCCAAAATCTTCGAGGCTGAGCTGGCCTTTTTGCCTTGAATTAAAATATTATCTTTTATTGCGAGTGGGATGCCGAGTAAAGGAAAGCTCTCCCCTTTTGCAATGAGCTCGTCCGCAACTTTAGCCTGTTCTAGCACATCATCATATACTTCCAGATATACATTCAGTTCTTTATTCTTCTTTTTAATTTCGTCAAGATACGCCTCGGCCAAGTCCACGGCGGAAAACTTTTTTGCGTCCAATGCCACGCGCGCTTTTCTTATTGTGAGATTTTTTAAATCTATCATCCCAGTATTAAAATTTTAATTAATAATCATTATCTTTATATCCCGTAATCAAAAATTTAATACGGGACAGGTATTATAAAATCTTTTTAACCTTTAGAAACCCATCCTGCGAGTCCGGGAACTGCTCTATGATAAGCTCGGCAGAAAACTTGCTCGCCTCCGGCGAGTTCTCGTTCCTTATTTCATCCTCCCGCCAGACATTATACGTATTGTACTCAGGCATTTCGTCTTCAACTTTTACTTCTTCAATCTGTTTTATGTACCCCAAAATATTCTCCATATCTTTGAGTATTTCTCCCTTTTCTTCTTCTGAAAGTTCGATTCTGGCAAGTTCCGCCAGCTTGGATACGTCTTTGATGTCCATTCTTAGAGTATAGCAAAATCAAGATAAAAAGAATATAAGGAGTCAAAAATTATATTCTTAATTACTAGGATTATTTCATATTTAAAATAATCAGCCTTATTTTTTTTAGAGCACTTTTTTCTATTCGTGAGATATTTTGTGGAGTAGTTTCGTAATCTTTAGATACTTCTTTCTGAGTTTTTCCCTGTTGGTATCTTTTTCTTATTATATCTGCCATTTTTGGGTTAATATCCTCTAATTTACTCATCGCTTGTTCAATCTTATGATATATTTCCTCTTCTTTAACTTTTTCAGTTGAAGATTTTGTAAAATATTGTTCTAAATAAGATGAAAAATCCTTTTCTCTCTTGTCTTCAAGAATTCCTTCCCAAGATACTAAACCTCCTTTTGGATTTCTTTTTTGTGAATTTTTTTCTATCACATAATCATAAATTGTCCATTCTAAAACATTGTTTAAGAATTTCTGAACTTCATGTTGAGGCCGCTTTAAATCGATAGGATCCTTGTCGGTTAATAGTTTTAACTGGGCTAATGAAACCATATCCTCAGCATCAGCTTGAAGATTATGGAAAATATTCCCATGTTTTCCTGAGTTATTATAACTCATCAATTTATACCGACACCATGCAATAAGCTTTGTATAATATATTTTAAATACATCTTCAATAAGATCTTTTCTTTCCTGTGAGGGTTCTTTGATTTTTTCTTTAGGTGTATTTATTTGCCATGTTTCAGGTTTCATATTGAAAGTATACCTCAAATTTACTGCCCAATCAAAGCTTTGATACGCTCATCGATTGGCGGATGAGTGGCAAAAAGGCCGGTGATTTTCTTGCCTATTTTAGAACTCCGTGTTCCCTTCGGGTCAGCAATGTAGAGATGGGCAATAGCGCTCGATTGACGGGCCATGGGCTTGCTGTATTCCGAAATTTTGCGGAGCGCGCCCGCAAGGCCGTCCGGATAGCGGGTAAGCAATGCGCCGGAGGCATCCGCTAAAAATTCACGTTTCCTTGATATGGCCAGTTGGATAAGCAAAGCAAATATTGGGGCCAGGATTGAAAGGATAATGCCGACAAGCAAAAGCACCCCTCCGGCTTTGCTGTCGTCATCCCGGCTCCTGCCGCCGAAAAATAAACTGCGGGTAAAAACATCGGCAAGTATGGTGATAAACCCCACCAAGACAACTACTACGGTAGAGAGCAGCATATCGCGATTACCAATATGCGAAAGTTCATGCGCGAGTACTCCTTCGAGTTCTGCCTTATCTAAGATAGCGAGCAGGCCCGTCGTCGCGCAGACTACGGCATGGTTTTTATCCCTGCCTGTCGCAAATGCATTTGGAGCATCATCTTCTACCACATACACCTTGGGCATCGGCAGGCCTGCAGTGATAGCAAGATTTTCCACGCTGGTATACAAATCAAAATATTCTTCCCTCCGGGCAAGCTTGGCGCCCGCTAATTTTAAGACAATTTTATCTGAAAACCAATAAGAAAATACATTCATCAGAATGCTGAAAATGACGAAGAAATATAAAATATTCGGATTGCCGTAGTAAAAACTAAAGAACCAGCCGAACAGAATTATAACCGCGAAAAATACGGTCATTAAAATCCAAGTCTTTGTGACGTTTTTTGATTGCTGCGTGTATAAATTCATTGAATAGATTCAATTTAAAATTTTACTTCGACTGGATTCTGGGCTGCGTCGTTGTCGCCCAAGTCAAAGAATTCCATTTTAGAGAAATTAAACATTTTCGCCAGAATATTTGAAGGAAAAGATTCCATCTTTATATTCAAGTCGCGGACATTGGTATTGTAAAACCTGCGCGCTGCTTGGATTTTATTTTCTGTATCGGAAAGTTCCCGCTGCAGTTCCAAGAAATTTTGATTGGCTTTCAAGTCCGGATATGCTTCTGCTATGGCAAATACGCTCTTGAGCGCTCCCGTAAGCATATTTTCTGCGCCGGCTTTATCGGCGAGGTTTCCCGTGACTCCGGCGTTCATAGCTGCAGCCCGGGCTTTGGTCACATTTTCAAAGGCGCTTGACTCATGGGTAGCGTAACCCTTTACTGTATTTACCAAGTTTGGAATCAAATCGTATCGGCGCTTCAATTGAACCTCGATATCCGCCCAGGCCTCTTTGGTACGGTTAACAAGCGTAATAAAACCGTTATAGATAAATATTACCCACAAAATCACCAGTCCTAAAATTATTATAAGATACATCATATGTCTATTATAGCAACAAACGAGAGGTAGAAGCAAATATATTTGTTTAGTATCCGAGTGAAGTTGCTATATGCTTTGCATATATCATAAAATCTCAAAAATCTACTTTTTAGCTTGCCATTCTTCTACCCACACCAAGAGTGGTGAAGCAAGGAATATAGATGAGTATGTCCCGAAAAACATACCGGTCGTCAACATAAGAGCAAAATACTTTGTAGTTACCGGGCCAAAAAAGAATAAAGCGAGAAGTACGAGAATCACAGTAAGAGAAGTGCAGATAGATCGTACATATGACTGCCGGAGGGATGTACCCACTATTTCGTCAAACTCAACCTTGGAATTAGCGGCAAGATTTTCCCGGATTCTGTCAAAAATCACTATTGTATCTGAAACAGAAAGGCCAAGTATAGTCAGAATCGCTACCACAAATAAAGTGTCCAATTCTGCTCCATAAAAATGCGCAAGTATGGTAAAAATTCCTACAGGAATAATCACGTCGTGCAGAAGGGTGATGATAGCTATGACTCCGTACTTCCAAGACGACACTTGCTTGGAGACTTTCCTAAAAGCAAAAGCGATGAAAAGAATTATGGCTGCTGAAATCAAGATGACAGCCAATATAGCTTTCCTAGTAAGTTCACGTCCGACAGAAGGGCCGATAGAATTAAAGCTTGTTTCCTGCAAGAAATTCAAATTATTTTGGGAAAGTGTTGCGAGAAGCAGAGTATGCTCAGCGTCAGTCAAATCCCGGCTTTTTACTATATAACCCTTCTCTCCTGTCGGCTGAAGCGACACAGGTCCAAAATTTAAAGCTTCAAGCGGCCCGCTTAAAACCTCTTGTTCAGGACGGGCGTCCGTATACACGACTTCAGAAAGCGCGCCGCCTTTGAAATCAATACCTACTTTCAACCCAAATATAAATAAGGAAAGAAATGACAAAGCAACTAACGCTATAGAGATGCCAATAAATACTTTTTTGTGTTTTACTATAAACATAATTAATTTTATTTACTAAGACCGCTTCCGAATAAAAAGCGGGCAACTTTCCCTTCTCCAAGAAAGCCGAGTGTAGAAAGAAAAATTCTGGTAATGATAATCGCGCTAAACATTGACACAATGACTCCCATGCCGAGTGTTAGAGCAAAGCCTTTAATGAGGGATGTTCCAAACCAGAAAAGAATGAGTGCAGTAATAAAATTTGAAATGTTGGAATCGCGGATAGAAAACCATGCCCGGGAGAATCCAAACTTTACCGCATCGTTTATCGTGCGGCCGGCAGCCAATTCTTCTTTGACCCGTTCAAAAATAAGGACATTGGCGTCTACCGCGATACCTATAGAGATTATAAATCCGGCAATACCGGCAGCCGTCAGGGTGACAGGCATTAGTTTAAAGAGTGCCAGTATGATAGATATAAAAATAGTAAGAGATATAGTGGCAACCAATCCCGGCAAGCGATACCACAGGATGAGGAATAGCGCTACTAATAAGAAACCAATAATTGTAGCTTTGACCCCGGCGTGCACTGCGCTGTCGCCCAGCGTAGCACCTATGGTTTGAGTGGAAAGGAGGGTAATTGGCACTGGCAATGCTCCGGAGTTCAGGCGGCCGACAAGCTGCTTTGCTTCTGCCGGGGTGAAGGTGCCGGAAATTACAGCCTGGCCGCTTGGAATTTCTTCCTGAACCACGGGAGTGGAAATAGCAGAACCATCTAAATATATAGCCACTCTTTTACCTATATTGTCTCTCGTAATCTGGGCAAAAAGTTTTGTACCCTCTTCATTGAACTGCAGGCTTACCTTTGGTTCTCTCGTATTCGCATCAAATTCTAAAGTAGCTTTTTGTAAATACCTGCCGGTAAGCTCGGTAGGAACAAATGGATCTATATTAATATTGCCTAAATTTACCTTTCCATCTTTGCCGATATCTGCGGTTGAGAGAGTTATCGGCTCATCTTTTGTCCGCTCTGTTTTAAATTCTAAAAGCGGCGTCTGCCCTATCATTTCGATAGCCTTTTTTATATCAGTAACACCGGGAAGGTCGACGATGAGTTGCTCGCCTGCGCCGGAAACTAAGCTACCATGCTGTATCTGGACTACAGGCTCTGAAACTCCAAAAAGATTTACCCGGCGCTCTATAATATCGCGAAGAGCGTCCATAGAGTCTCCAACTTGGTTTGCTGGTACGGCTGATACATCAGCCTTGTATATCAAATGGCTGCCTCCAGAGAGGTCAAGACCCAGGCGAAATGGAAATTTCTTAAAAAATGCTTTTTGGGTCTCAAAATTTTTGTTTAGCCGAGGCTCTGTCTTAAAAACAAAAAAGGCGACGCTCGCGCCGAGGGCTAATATGACAAGAGCTAGTATTATTTTACGTACTGTTTTCCACATAAATATAGAAACATTCTATAAGAATATAGCTAATAAAGCAAGACCTAAAATAACCCTATACCAGCCAAATATAGAGAAAGTGTGGGTTTGTATATATTGGAGAAACCACTTAATGACTATAAGGGCTACGAAAAAAGAAACAATCGCTCCGATAAAAATATTTACCCATTCACTCATAGAAAAAGAAAAGCCTGATTTGAGGAGGTCGTAACCTGTAGCAGCAAGCATGGTGGGTATGGCTAATAAAAAAGAAAATTCTGTAATCAGAGTTTTTGGAAGTCCGAGCAGGCGTCCGGAGATTATGACCGCACCAGAGCGGGAAACCCCCGGCACCACAGCAAGAGCTTGCGCGGAACCTATAGTCAGTAATTCTTTCACTGAAAGAGATTCAATAGTTTTATGTAAAGAAATATCCGCCCGCCCTTTTGCTTTATACTCATAAAAAATAATAATGAGCCCCCCTAGAAGGAGCATGGCAGCTGCGATAAAAATATTTCCCAAAAGAAAAGATTTAATGAGTTTGTACAATATAAAGCCTATAACCCCTGTCGGAATAAAAGCAATAATGATGTTTCTGATATACATAAAAGAAGCAGAGAGCAAGCTCTTCTGATAAAAGAATACTGCGGCCATGATGGCGCCGAGCTGGATGGCAATTTCAAAACTTTTTATAAAATCAGAGGTCATTATCCCTAAAAGGCGCTGGGCTATTTCTAGATGCGCGGTCGAGGAAATAGGCAGAAATTCAGTAATACCTTCTACTATGCCTAATATAATTGTATGAAATATGCTCATATTTTATTGTTTTTTACTTAAAGATTTAATAATAAAGCTGATACTAAAGCCGAGGAAAAAACCGCCTAAAATATCTATTGGAAAATGCACGCCGGCTGCCACTCGGGCAATACTGATAAGTATAGCAAACGCAAAGAATACATAACCTGCTTTCTTGTGGCTAAAAAATAAAGCGCCGGCCAAGGCAAAAAAGAATGTAGCATGCCCCGAAGGGAAAGAATAATCAGCCGGAGAAAAAAGCGCGGTCACTCCCGACAGGACGTCAAAGGGCCTTGGCGTATGAAAAAATAATTTAAACATAAACGCCAGTAACCAAGCCAGACCGCCGGCAAAAAATGCTGCCAGAATTTCTTCCCACTTTTTCTTCAGCCGTACAATCGGATTGTTTGAGGTCAAAACATCGTGATGGAACAAAAGGAAAATGACGGCAAGCGCAATTACTATGTATGGAAAATAAACAGCAAAAAAAACAATTACATTATTCATCAATGCTGACTGGTGCGCCAAACTATAAAAAAAGTAAAAAATATCATTGTTCATGTAATTACTTCATCAAGAGTAGTCCTATCGCCGCAATAATACTGCCTATAATTTTCCGCCCTAAGTCTTCCCTTTCTCTCAAGAAAATTGCTGCGGCAATGAAAATTATCACTACCTTGAATGTGGTTATAGAAGACACATAACTTAAATTACCTACTATATAAACTAAAATTACGTACGAAAGTCCTTGGAAAAACCTCAAGGCGCCCGTACTGATAACATCTTTCTTGGTATAATTGTGCCTACTTTTTACTAAAAAAGTAGCAAGTCCTAAGAACAAGCATTGAGACCACCAGGACAACATTGTGCCCGCAGAAAAGCCAGTTGCTTTTTGAAGCGCTCTTTCGGCCACCAAGACTATGCCTAACATCGCGCCGCTGGCAAGCATCAAAAGAAAGTACTTATCAAAACGAAACCGGCTAATTCTATGCTTTTTTGAAATCACGAAAAGAGCCACTAGAAGCAATATAGTCCCTAAAATCTGCTGATAATTTAAACCCTCATGTATAAGAAAAGACGAAAGAACAATTGTAATGGGAGTGTAAATATTACTTACTACACTGGTAACTCCTGCGTCAAGATGCTTCTGAGCAATATAGTTAAATACAGAGTAACCTGCGCCAAAAAGCCCACAAACTAAAGCAAGAAAAAATAAATAAAATTTACTACCGGAAAAGTAAAAAGGACTAAAGAAAGGAAAAAACAGTGTACCAGCAATAGATACAAGAATGACATGGAAAGCAAAATGTGTTTGCTCACTACTTGGGACATCCTTCTTTTTCGCCAACCAACGTCTTTGGAGTGGTGAAGCACTCGCAGCTATAAAGTAAAATATGTAACTAAAAAAAATTATCATTTTAAGTTTTTCGCCACTTGTAATACGTTTTTTAAAAGCATGGCGACTGTGACCGGTCCAACGCCTCCGGGCACCGGAGAAACGTAGCTCGCCACTTCTTTCACGGATTCCAAATCAACGTCGCCAATAATCCTTGCCCGTCCCTGGTCGCCTTTGGCACCGCCAGAGGCGGGTAAACCTTCGGCGGGGCGCTTCAAATCTTCAGATGTTCCCGCATCTATTAATACCGCTCCTTTTTTTATCATATCCCCTGTTATATATTTTCCGTGGCCAATACCTGAAATTATGATATCGGCATCTTTTATAAGCTCTTCTTTCTTGAGCGTTTGCCGGGTAATCAAAACTGGTTTTAGTCCTCTAAATTTCAAGAGCGCGGCGACCGGCTTGCCTACGAGCAACCCCTGTCCCAGAACGACAATATTTTTTTCTGTCAGATTCAAATCGAGCGTATCTAAAACTACCATACAGGCTAAGGCCGTAGGAAAACCCAAGAGAAAATTTCTGCAGTTTTGGTTGTCATAAAATTTTTCACTCGCAATAGTGCCGAGACAGTCCACATCAAGATGCGGGTCAATAGCGTCTAAGACAGCTTGGCGGTCAAGATGGCTTGGCAGCGGAAGCTGGACTATAATTCCACACATATTTTTTATTTTATTTAAAAGCTTTATTTGCCCGCATAATTCATCTGTGGTAATGGAGGCAGAGAAATTCGCATTATGAAATTTGATGCCGACAGACTCTGCCGTCTTTGCTTTCATCTTTACATATTGGAGGGAGGCAGGGTCGTCGCCCACTAAGACATCGCAAAAAATAGGAACAAACGGCAAAGCAGACACCTCGCTCTTTATTTCGCTTAAAATTTCCTCTCGTAATTTTCTTCCGTCAATTATTTCCATATTTTTTGGTTATAGGCCGAAAAATTCATTTTTCATTTTATCCTTGTGGGCAATCCTGGCGTATCTCCGCATACTCATCAATATTCCGAGCCCCGCAAATTCAGTCATCAAATGCGAGCCGCCATAACTCATAAAAGGAAGCGGAATGCCGGTAATGGGCATAATTCCCAGATTCATGCCTATGTTTATAATTATCTGGCTTATAAAAAAAATAGCTATGCCCATACCGAAAAGTATTTCAAAGTTAGACGCGCCAAGCATCGCGGAATAAAGTATTCTCCAGATTACCAAGCTATAAAGCATCAAAATCAAAAGCCCGCCGAGGAGCCCCCATTCTTCTGCATAGGCCGCAAAGATAAAGTCAGACTGCGCTTGGGGCAGGAACTTCAGCCTGGACTGGGTGCCAAAACCAAGGCCTTTGCCAAAAATCTGCCCACTGCCTACGGCAATAGTAGACTGGAGTGCATTGTAGCCCGTGCCATGGATGTCCGCCAGTGGATTTACGAAGTTCATAATGCGGGCCTTTTGATACGGAGCAAAAACCAAAAACCAGAGCGACAAAAAAACCAGAGCGCCCGAGGCAAAAACTAAAAGAAGATGCGTCTTCTTAATCCCCGAAACCAGCACCATGCCGAGCCAGATAAAGCCGATAATCATAGCCGAACCGAAGTCCGGCTGGAGCAAGACCAAAACAAGAGGGATAAAAGCATAAAATCCGGAGATAAAAATATGCTTTATATCCCCGATTTCCACATGTCGGCGGGAAAAATATTTGGCTAAAATAAGCACCAATACCAGCTTCATCATATCGACTGGCTGGAAAGCGAAAAGACCAAAATTAAACCAGCTCTTGGCGCCATGGGAAACGTGCCCCAAGACAAAGAGCGCGAATAAAATCGCCGAAGCGCCGAGAAAAATAACCACTAATACGTCCGTCCTTTTTAAAAATCTGAAATCTATAAAAGAACAGGCGAAAAATACAGCCAGTGAAACTGCTATCCAAATAATCTGTTTTTCAAAAAAAACGCTGCCGCCTTCCTGCGCCGCAAAGCTTTTCATGGTGACAAGTCCCGCAACCACAATCGGCAGAATAAAAAGAACTAAAAGCCAGTCTATTCTTTTTATAACTCGTTCTGCCATTCTTTTATTTCAGCTTTGCTAAGAAAATGTTGTAGACGGGTATTATCTCTTCGGCAACGATAGGGCGGTCAAAGGGTTCCGGCCAAGTGAAATTTATATCTTTAGATTCTCCGGGGTTTAGCGCGTCTACATATGTACGGCTCGCGGAAACTGCGTTTTTTGAAGCATCGTACAGAATAGTGATTACGTTTATATCCGGAACTGAAAACAGAGAGCTATTTTTTATGCTTGCCGAGAGTTTGGGGCTGGTATCGGCGGCCGTCAGGTTAAGATTTGAAACGAGTATTTTCACTTGATTGATTTTTTCTTCAGAGACAAAGACCCACTCCGGAACTTCTGTAAATTCAAAGGTGACATATACCGGAGTGGAATGTCCCATATCTATGGCCGGTTCGAATACGGCGAATGCACCGGAAGGAGGAACATACGTGCTGCCCTCGCGCTTGCCTATGTACACATTGTTTTGGTCGGCAAAGCGGAATCTGTAATTTATCTTTAGGACGGCGGTATTCTTGTTGTGGTTGACCACATAAGCGACCGCATTATAGCGACCCGGGACAACCCTGAAAATACGGGACCAAAGCACGGAAAGGGCGTCTACTTGGTTTATGCAGGCCTTTGCACAAGAGCCGCCGCAGTCTACTCCTGTCTCTGTGCCGTTTTGCTTGCTGTCGGTGCAGGTAGGGGCTTTGGTCAATTTTGGGTAAATTATCAAAAATCCGGCTCCGCCGAAAAATATAATTAAAATTAAAACATATAAAATTTGCCTCTTCAGAGCCCATGTCATGCAGTCAGTATATCAAGAATTATTCAGTAAAAATAGAGGTGCCCCAGTCGTGTTACGGCTGGGGACTTTTTTATTACGACTTTCTTACGACATTATTTATCGCGGCAGTATTGTTTGGGGGTTTCGTTGCGGTAGTAATATTCTTCCTTTGATGCATAGGGATAAATTTTACTACTGTTACCGTTATCGCCTTTTTGCCGTTTGTTCAGTTTGGGACGTTTACGTCCCTTTAAATATGCCATATTTACTCCTGTGAAAAGATAGGAAATTGGTTGTACAATGTCCGCTTACGACTATATCACACATCTAAAATAATGCAATGTCAAGATGGGGATAAAAAATACACCCGCTTGGGGTGTATTTTGGGAAGTTTTATTTCTATTTTTTCTTGCCAACTTTTCGGCGGGCTTGTCCGCCAAAGCTTAAGCAAAATATTTCTCTACTTCTTTTTACCTACGCGTCGGCGGGAGACGATAAAGACGTTTGAGTATTTTTTCGGGCTGCGGGTTTTTCGTCCGCCGGTCACTTTACCCCACATAGTTTTCGGACGCTTGGTTCCCCGTCCTTGCCTGCCCTCTCCTCCTCCATACGGATGGTCCACAGGGTTCATGGCGCTGCCGCGGACAGTCGGACGGATACCTTTCCATCGGCTTCGTCCGGCCTTACCATAGTTCTCTAGAAAGTGTTCTTCGTTGGAGACGGTTCCGATAGAAGCAAAACATTTTTCATTTACCTTTCTGACTTCGGAAGAAGGCATCTTTATATTCGTATATCCTTTGTCGTTTGCGACGACTTGGGCAAAATTTCCGGCGCTGCGGCTGATTTTCGCGCCACCGTTTGGCTTCAATTCAATATTGTATATAAATGTTCCGACTGGAATATTTTTAAGCGGAAGCCTGTTGCCCGCTGTAAGCGGAGCTTTTTCAGAAACAAGAAAAGAATCCCCCGGCTTGACTGACTTTGGGAGTATGACATATCTCTTTTCTCCGTCCCTGTATACAGCGAGGCCGATAAATGCTGAGCGGTTTGGGTCATATTCTATAGATTTTATTTTAGCCGGGATATCAAATTTATTGTATAAAAAGTCTATCTCCCGGTATAGGCGCTTGTGTCCTCCTCCTTTGTGCCGCATAGTGATGCGTCCCTGGCTGTTTCGGCCGACAGAGCGCTTGAATCCGTGGGTAAGCGACTTGGTAGGAGTGGTTTTAGTCAGAATATCACGGTACTTGATATTCGTCATCTGCCTCCTTGATTTGCTTGTAGGTTTGTATGTTTTCATTATTCTGTAGTTATATTAGTTCTATTTTATCGCCCGCCTTCAAGTACACGAGGGCTTTTCTGCCTCCGCCGCGCACTCCCTTCTTGCCTTTTGAAATAATATTTTTTCTCGGTATCGCTAGCACATTTACTTTTACAGGATGCACTTTGTAAAGTGAAAAAATAGCTTTCTTGATTTCTGTCTTGTTTGCAGACCCTGAGACATTGAAAGTATATACATTTTGCTCAGCAGCAAAAGATGCTTTCTCAGTGACTCTCGGATTTTTAATCATTTGTAAATTTTTCATTGCTTTTTTAGTATATAAATTAACTTGATTAACCAAATTAACCTCGGGATTCTAAAAATTTAACCGCCTCGGCAGGGTTTTCTATTAAAAGGTATTTCCGGTTTAACACGTCAAGCGGGTTTAAGTTTTTTAGGAATACTATTTCTAGTGATGGGATATTCCGGAAGCTTTTTTCAGTCTTTTCACTTCGGCCAAAAAGCGCAGTCAAGGCGCGAGGCTTTTTGGAAGTTGAAATTTGTTTGAAGCCCGTGGCTTTTGCCAAATTCTTCATCACTTCCACCGCGGCTTTCGTCTTCATGTCTTTTGGCGCAAGCGTATCAATAAAAATTATTTCATTATCTTTTAGCTTTTTAGAAAGTACGGAGAAGAGAGCTTGAGCGCGCATTTTCTTGGAAACTTTTCTCTTGTAGTTCTTTTCCGCGAGCGGTCCGTGAGTCACTCCTCCGCCGACCCAGATAGGGCTTCTGGAAGATCCATGCCGGGCGCGACCTGTTCCTTTTTGTTTCCATGGCTTTTTGCCTCCGCCTCTGACGTCCCCGCGGCCTTTCGTATCGGCAGTTCCTGCGCGTTTGTTTGAACGCATGCTTTCTACAACCTGGTGCACCATGTCTGCGCGCCATTTAGCGGCAAAAACTTTAGCTGGTAAGCTGATATCTCCCGTTGTTTCTCCTTTTTGGTTGTAAATTTTTGCGTTCATATTATTTGCTGATGATTTCAACTAAAGTTCCGCGACGTCCTGATACTGCTCCTTTGACGAGCATAATATTGTTTTCCTTGTCCACAAAAACAACTTTCAAATTCTTCTGTGTTATGCGGTCAGAACCCATTCTTCCAGCCATCCTCATTCCTTTGGGCACGTGGGTTCGCAGTCCCCCGCCGATACTTCCCGCTTCCCGCTCGGAGTGCTTTTGGCCATGAGTGCGCGGACCGCCGTGGAATCCATGGCGCTTTACCACGCCTTGAAAACCTTTACCTTTGGATACGCTGGAAACTACGATTTTGTCTCCGGGCTCGAAAGTTGAAACATCAATACTGTCACCTTCTTTTACTTCTGAAGTATTGCCGGGTTTTAGCCTGAATTCTTTCAAGTGCTTATAGAAAGCGCCTTTCATAGCTCCTGCGCGGGAGCGGCTCACTCTTTCTTTCTTCTGGGTGCCAAAACCAACCTGCACTGAATTATAGCCGTCCTTGTCCGCGGAAAAAACTCGTGTTACGGTCACCGGCCCGGCCCGGACTATGGTCACAGGAACAACTACTCCGTCTTCGGAGAAATATTCTGTCATGTTTTCTTTTGTTCCCAAAATGAATTTCATAATTTTTTATCTACAGCCCCGCCTTTGGCGGGATTTTGAAAATATAATCGCTTCGCTCATTATTTTCTACAACATTTTCACGTCAATATCGACTCCGGAAGGAAGCGATAAATTAGTAAGGGCTTCAATCGTTTTTGCGCTTGGGTTTACTATGTCAATCAGCCTTTTATGAACCCGGATTTCGAATTGTTCTCGGGCATTTTTGTAAATAAAAGCTGAACGATTGACCGTATATTTTTTGATTTCTGTAGGTAAAGGCACCGGTCCGACGATGACAGCGTCATACCTCGTCGCTGTGTCCATAATCTGCTTTACGGAGCTATCGATAATTTTACTTTCATACGCTCGTACGCGTATGCGAAGGATTACTTGGTCTTTTGCCCCGGCCACGCTCACAGGCTTCACTTTTTTAGAAGGAGTTTTTTTAGCCGGCTTTGGTGCTTTTAGTACTTTTGGTACTGCAGGCTTAGCCGCCTTTGGCTTCTTAGCTTTTTTTTCTGTTGTTGTTGCCATGAAAGAACTTTTTTAACTCACAATTAATTAACGATTAAGCAATTATCTTAGTGACGACTCCGGCGCCCACAGTCTTGCCTCCTTCGCGGATAGCAAACCTCTGGGATTCTTCGAGGGCGACTGGAGTAACCAGTTTAACTGTAATTTTTACTGTATCTCCAGGCATGACCATTTCTGTGCCTTCAGCTAAGGTAACATCTCCGGTAACGTCTGTAGTTCGGATGTAGAATTGCGGCTTGTATCCTTTAAAGAAAGGAGTGTGTCGTCCACCTTCCTCCTTTTTAAGTACGTATATTTCAGCGGTAAAGTTGTCATGCGGAGTAGTAGTACCCGGCTTACAGAGGACCTGTCCGCGGGTAATATCTTCTTTTTTAAGACCTCGGAGAAGGATACCGGCGTTGTCTCCGGCCATACCTTCCTGAAGGTTTTTGTTGAACATTTCAATACCGGTAACCACAGACTTTTGAGTAGCCTTAATTCCGACAATTTCAATTTCTTCACCTACTTTTACTATTCCTCTTTCAATCTTTCCGGTAACCACTGTACCCCGGCCCTCGATAGAGAATATGTCTTCTACGGGCATGAGGAAAGGCTTTGTAACATCTCTTTCAGGAACCGGAATATATGTATCAAGCGCATCTGTAAGCTCAATAATTTTCTTTGCCCATTCATCATCCATTGATGTAGCCTCTAAGCCTTTAAGGGCAGAACCACGGATAACTGGAGCGCCTGCGCCGTCAAAACCTTGCTTGGTTAGGAGTTCACGGATTTCTTCTTCCACGAGGTCTATCATGTCTTTGTCGTCAACCATGTCGCACTTGTTCAAGAAAACGATGATTTTTGGAACACCGACTTGCTTTGCAAGAAGAACGTGCTCGCGGGTCTGTGGCATCGCACCGTCAGTAGCGGCAACTACGAGAATAGCGCCGTCCATTTGAGCGGCACCTGTAATCATGTTTTTGATGTAATCAGCGTGTCCTGGAGCATCGATGTGCGCATAGTGGCGGGCAGCTGTTTCGTACTCATTGTGAGAAATGTTAATCGTAATTCCACGGGCTTTTTCTTCAGGAGCGTTATCGATTTCATCCACGTTTCTCTTTCTTACCTTGTTTCCAGCTAAACCAAGCACCTGCAAGATTGCCGCTGTTAAAGTCGTCTTTCCATGGTCAACGTGACCGATTGTGCCCACGTTTACGTGCGGCTTGTCTCTTTTAAATTCTTCTGCCATATGTTTATTTGGGTTAATAGCCAAAACTCAGTGTACGATAGCCAGTCACTGGGGCTCGGTTACTAACTTGTCCCGCTAAGCGGGATAATAACTTATAATTTACTTAGAAAACAATAGAAAAACTGCAAAAGTGCAGTTATTTACATACTAACAGATTAAAAAACATTGTCAAACCAGGTTTAGTGTACAAAAGAAAAACCGCACTTTTGTACGGAATTTCCGTCGCGTAAAGTGCGGCTGATGTGATAAAAGCGAAAGAGCTAAGGCGCCAGTTGCGGGGTTACGATACGATAGCGATACCTGGCACCCCAAACGTCGTCGTCCGAAAACCAGTACACGCAGACCGAGAGCCTACCATCAAGGACGAACACGCGGGCAACGAAGACGTTTGACTTGTCTTCATTGACTGGTTCGTCGTTCCGTGTAAAGAGAAAACGAGTGCCATATCCATCGTCTCGAAGCTTGTCGCGATGGTCAAGACAGAATAAATCAATCTGACTTTGTTGCAAACGCAATTTATTCAGGTCGTCGGCAAGATCGCCGAAGATTTGGGCATAATTGCCGTTTTTCACTTGCTCGTGAACATCCACGAGCAATTTGGATGTGAACTTACCGGGAGTATCCAATTTCCAGTTTCTGAGGTCAGAGTCTCGATATCCAGAAAAAGTTTCTGTGGCTCTCCACAATGTTTGAGTACCACTAGTGGCACCAAGTGGAACGCCTTTGAATAAGGAACACGTAAATTTAGTTGTAGCAGCTATTGCGACCATGAGGTAATCTCCTTTTATATTTTTTTGTCTAAAAGCAAAATAGCAGTTAAGATACTGCGTTCGTTTTATATTATATATCATTATAAAAAAAAGTCAAGTTATCCGTAATGATTCAATAACTTGGCACCCCTTGGAAATTAACAATAAAAACAATAAAATAAAGAGATGAAAGAGCAGGTTTACCTGAACAGAATAGCTGTAGACTGGGAGTCTCTCTATGCCCGAACGAAAGACTATTTTCATCGGCATGGAGTAGATATAGATTTTGAGTTTGTGCAGACGGATTATAAAGATTTATCTTATGAGATACGACAGTTTCCCCAAGGAGAAAGGATAATATTGCAGCCGTATATGGCAAACGTCGTGCCCATAGACCCTGCTTATGATTTTACCTCTTTCGTATTCAATGGCAGAGATTTTGTTTCTCCAAACATTCCTACGGGTTATACATACTCTCCCCAAGAGAAAACGGGACAGCCTTTCCTAGATATCCTAACCGACCCGCTCAATCCGGAAGACTTGGATTATATAACCATTTGCCACGAACATATGCATGCGCTCGTAATTAAGGCGAACCAAAAAGGATTCAATATGCCGGACGTGATGGATACATATTACAACGCCATGCAGCTCGAAAGTGCCGATTCAAATTTCGGCCAGCAGTGGGTATTACTGGATAATTATATAAAGTCATTACAAAAATCAAATTCCAAAGTGTCGGTAATAAAAAAATCCAAAGTAGTCAAATCAACCGCCACCTCTGGCTGGGTCCCGCAGAAAGCGGGAAAAGCCTTGGCACTAAAAGCGATAATAAAGAAAACTCACAAAAAACCTACCGTTGCCTTAAAAGTGGCGAAAACACCGAAGAATCCTCAAAAAAAGAAAAAGTTAAAAAATTAACTTTTATACTTGCGAATCTCCTCGCAAAGCTTTTTTGCTTCTGCTTTTGGATTTTCGGCAAAAATTATTCCGCGGGCAGAATGGATAATCATCCCGAGGCCTTCCGTGTTCAAGCCTACTTTCATAATAGCTTCCAAGTCTCCGCCCTGCGGGCCGATGCCGGGAACGAGAAACGTCATGCCACCCACGAGTGAACGGATTTTTTTCATCTCTTCAGGATACGTCGCCCCGACGACCAGCATGCAATTGTTATTTTTATTCCACTCGTTCGTTACTTTCTCGGCAACGATTTGCCACAATTTTTTCCCGCCAATTTCCAAGTCTTGCAATTCCCCTGCTCCGGGGTTTGACGTCCGGCAGAGAATGATACAGCCTTTATCAGCTCTTTCTAAAAACGGCTGCAAAGCTTCTCCGCCCAAATATGGATGGATAGTAACAGCGTCAAAGCCAAACCAGTCGAAAAATTCTTCCACGTATCCCTTGTTTGTATTACCGATATCCGCACGTTTGCAGTCGCAAATCAAAAATATGTCAGGATAATTTTCCTGCAAGTATTCCATTGTCATTTTTAATTCTCTTATCCCTTTGTCTCCCAGCGCTTCATAAAAAGCTATGTTCAATTTAAAAGAAGCTGTGTACTCCTGCGTTTCTCCGATAAGCCATTTATTAAATTCAAACTGCGGATTCTCCAAAGACTTAAATTTCTCCGGAATTTTTGCAAAATCTGAATCCAATCCAACGCAAAGAAGCGAATTTATTTCCTTGGCCCGTTTGTTGTATTTATGAATTATATTCATTACTTTACTCAACTAAAGTACTTTATCATGTTAAAGTTACTTATTTTTATCCTAATTTTCTTGTAAAAATTTCTTACCGTGGCCAAGTTGCGTATTCATCGGAACCCCTTTTTTACACATCGGGCAATTCTTTGTATCATACGAAGGAAGTTTTAAAACCGAAAGTGAAAAGAATGGCGCACCGATAGTTTTGGAATTAATCAATTTTGGATCTCGATTTATCATCACTACTACCCCTACTACTTTTCCCCCAGCTTTTTTTACGCTACTTATAACTTTTTTTACTGAGCTACCAGTAGCAGTTGTATCTTCGATTACAAGGACACGTTTATTTTTTACCACCGTATCATAACCACGCTTAAATATTTGATTATTGTCAATCGTTTTTTCAGTAAACACACTTAGCACTTCCCTCTTATTCATTTTACTCAAGTGGTTTGCTGTCCAAGTAGAAAAAGGAATACCAGCAACAGCTGGTGACACAACCACTTCTATTTTTTTATTTTTAAATTTTTCAGCAAAAAGTTTACTGACTTCAGAAACTTTTTTTGTGTGTGGTAAAAGTGCATCTTTGTTTACATAAGCCGATAAATGTCTACCAGAAGTACCCACAAAATGATTGTTCTCAATTATTCCTCCGACGCTTTTTAAAATTTTGACTACGTCTTTCATTGTGTTTATTCTAGCTTTTCTTTTATCTCTCTTGCAAGATACGGGTTCCACATTGCTCCTGTCGCTGACATTACAATATCCACTCCAGCATCTCTATATTCAAAAAAGTCATCCGGCGTAGTGCACCCTCCGACGCCGATAATAGTATATGTATATCCAAGCTCGTCGCGGATTTTTTTTAATTTTTTTACCATATCAAGCCCTGCCCATTTGATTGGCGCGCCGCATGTCCCGCTCGTAAGTCTTCCTCCTGAGAGTGCTGGGTTGCCTTCGTCGTCAATAATTTTTGAGGGAATCGTATTGATGGCGGATATCGCCTGCACGAAGGGAGCGACGGCTACAACAAATTTTTTTAAATCTTCCATGTCCGGATAGTAAGATATTTTTATAATGAGCGGAATATCTCCTATCTCTTTTTTTACAGCTTCCACGACCCTCTCTGAACGCTCGGTGTCAAAGCAAAGCAAATTTCCTATGCCTTCGTTTGGACAGCTCAAGTTGAGCTCGATCACTTTTACTCCCGTTTCTTTGACCAATTTTGCGATTAAAATAAAATCTTGTAAGTATGCTTCAAAGCCGCCCCCTTCGGGCAATGTGCCTTGCAAGCCGCCGATAACGATTTGCCCTTCTTTTGCGTAGAGTGCTGCTTCGCGCAAATCTTTCTGCCAAAAGCTCGGGTCCATGGAGGGGATGCCGAAAGAATTGGTAATGGAAATCGGCGCATTATATCCTTTGGCAATTTTTACTCCCTTTGCGGCCATATCCAAAGTCATGTCTCCTTTTACTTCAAGCGGCACAATGTTTGGCATGGGATTGCACGGATGCTTGTGAGTCCTGGTATCTTTATACTCTACAATATCAAATCCCTTATCCAGGGCAGCCTTCACAAATTTGCCGTTAATTAAAGGCCCCGAAGGAATACCAAAAGGAGAATTTACTTTGAAGCCCAAAAAATCGTACTGCGGCCTGCCGTAGCCTTTGGCGGAGAAGGCTTTTGGTTCACTAAAAACTTCCCCATCTGAAAAAGCCCCAAAAGGGCCATGTTTAAAATTTTCTTCGTAAGATTTTTCAGGGTCGTAAAAAGGTATTTTGAGCATCTTTAAATTATAACAAAAAAAGCCCTTTCGGGCTTTTTTATTTTCTTGCAGTTATTATTGTTTCTGCTACGTTCTGTGGAACTATATCATACCTAAAGAATTCCATAGTGAAAGACGCGCGGCCTTCGGTCATAGAGCGGAGACCCGTCATGTAGCCGAACATTTCAGAAAGAGGAACAATTGCTTTAATCACTTTGTTCATTCCCCGGTCTTCCATAGCTTCAATGAGTCCCCGCTTGGATGAAAGGTTTCCTGTCACGTCTCCCATGAATTTATCCGGAGTGACTACTTCTACTTTCATCATCGGCTCGAGTATTACAGGGCTCGCTGCTTTACATGCGTCCTGGATAGCCATAGATGAAGCGATTTTAAAAGCCATTTCGTTGGAATCCACATCGTGGTAACTTCCGTCCCAAAGCTCTACAGAGACATTTACCATTTTAAATCCGGCCAAAATTCCGCGGTCTAGTCCTTCTTTGAAACCCTTTTCACACGGAGCGATGTATTCCTGCGGAATGACTCCTCCTTTGATGCTGTTTATAAATTCAAATCCAGGAGAGCGCTTTGTAGATTTTGGCAGGTCGTCCACTTCTTCTTTGGTCAGCATTTGCATAGGCTTTACCTTTATTTTTACGTGTCCATAGTTTCCGCGTCCTCCAGACTGCTTGATATATTTTCCTTCCGCAGAAGAGTTGCCGGTAATAGTTTCCCGGTAGGCTACCTGCGGCTTGCCCACGTTTGCTTCCACTGTAAATTCGCGCT
>DASYKZ010000008.1:0-116269 GCA_035994985.1 Minisyncoccota bacterium
GAAAAAATAATTCTTGCTGAAAATTCAAAGAAGCAATTGCATAGCACTATTTTAAAGGTAGGGCACCATGGTTCGCGTACTTCATCTTCTTCAGAATTCGTACAAGTAGTCTCTCCGCAGTATGCAGTTATTTCGGATGGCAAGGATAATAAATATGGACATCCGCATCCGGATACATTAAATACTCTGGCTCAATTTGGGGCAAAAATATTCAGAACTGACTTGCTCGGCACTATAATGATGAAATCTGACGGAGTAAAGGAAAATTTTACTTTTAGTAAGTAGAAAACTTGTTGCAGGTGCACTTTTTAGAAAGTCTTGCGCAGGGCGACGGCCCGAGCAGTTCGCTGGGCAAGCATGCCCAGACAGATTGCTTTATAAAAAGTTGTACCAAGAAAGAGTTTTCTGATATAGTATAAATATGCGAGATAAACTAGTCGGGAAAATGATAAAAGACGAGGAGAAAAGGCAGAGGGAAGGGCTCGAGCTCATACCCTCTGAGAACTACGTTTCAGCGGACGTGCTTGAAGCCAATGGCTCTATTTTTACCAATAAGTACTCGGAAGGATACCCTGGGCGCAGGTATTATGGGGGACAAGAAAATACCGATGCTGTAGAACGTCTGGCCATAGAGCGCGCTTGCAAGCTCTTTAAATGTAAATTTGCCAATGTGCAGCCGCACTCTGGCGCTCCGGCAAACTTGGCCGTATATGCCGCACTTCTCCAGCCGGGAGATACAGTTCTAGGCATGGACTTGTCCCATGGCGGACACCTTACCCATGGCCACCCGATGACGTTGCCCGCCAAGATTTATAAATTCGTTACCTACAAAATGAAAAATCCGGAAACGGGCGAGATTGATTACATAGATTTGCGCCGACAAGCGCTGGAGCACAAGCCGAAAATAATTCTTGCTGGATTTTCCGCTTATTCCCGAACATTGAACTATAAAAAATTTGTAGACATCGCCCGCGAGGTCGGCGCCGTGACTATGGCGGACATGGCGCACATAGCTGGACTCATCGCAGCCGGAGTTTTGAGAAATCCTTTTGATGACGGCTTTGATATTATCACCACTACTACGCACAAGACGCTTCGCGGCCCGCGCGGGGGAATGATTCTCACCCGCGAAAATGAAGAGATAGCCAAGAAAATCGATAAGTCTATTTTCCCCGGAATCCAGGGGGGTCCACACATGCATACTATTGCCGCAAAGGCTGTGGCCTTTGGTGAAGCGATGACGCCAAAATACAAAGCCTATGCCAAGCAAATTTTGAAAAATGCCAAAGCCATGGAAATGGTTTTCAAGAAAAACAAGATTCGGATGATAGGCGGCGGCACAGACAACCATTTAATCCTTGCTGATGTGTTTGGTTCGCTGGGAGTTACGGGCAAAGAAGCACAAACAGTGCTGGATGAAGTGGGCATTACGCTCAATATGAATTCCATTGCGGGCGACACGAGGAAGCCACTCGACCCTTCCGGCATACGCTTTGGCACGCCGGCTATCACTACCAGAGGATTCAAGGAAAAAGAATGCAAGCGCGTTGCCGAGTTGATGCTTCTAGTCTTAAAAAATAAAGATAATAAAAAGATAAAAACTGACGTACACAAAGAAATCAAAAAACTCGCCAAAAAATTCCCGATACCAAAGAAGTTTGTATAAAAAATAATATGGAATTACAAGTAGGAGTGAAAATAATTTTACAGAATAAGGAAGGAAAATACTTGATGCTTTTGCGCTCGGCGGTAAAATATCCTGACGCAGGCGCAAAGTGGGAAATAGGTGGCGGGAGGATAAACCCCGGTACTCCTCTTCTTGAAAATTTAAAAAGAGAAGTAATGGAAGAAACAGGGCTTGAAATTACAGGCGAACCGAAACTTATAACTGCCCAAGATATTTTTTCAAAGGTAAAAAATAAGCATATTGTCCGTCTGACATATATTGGCTTTGCTGATGGCGAAGTAAAACTTAGCGACGAACATACGGAATACAAATGGTTGAGTAAAGAAGAACTTACTAATCTTGAACCGATAGACCCAGTTCTTAAAGAAGTTTTTGAGAAGTTTATATTAAAATAAAGGGAGTATAAAACTATTGAGGATGTTTCTCAGATTCTTCAAGCTTTTTTATCTCTTTAGTTAATTCTTCTATAAATTTTTCTACTTCTTTATCTTTCGTGTCTAAGGGATATGTAGGCTCCAGTTCAGGCGGAGCTCCACTTCCTATAAGATCTTGGAGTAAAAGAAATTTATTAGACTCTTCTATTCCATATTTTTCTCTAATTTTTTTTGTAAATTCAATAACCATAGCCCATGGAACAGCATTGCCTTTAAGCTGTAAATTAAGTGCTTTCATGCCTATTTCATTAGCAAAAGCTCTTTTTTGTTTTCTTTCTGAATCAGGAGTTAGGTTTTCAATTTTAGGTTCTTTCATATATTTATAATACCAAAAACCAGTCTATCAGTCTAATTTTCAATTTGATCCTTTTTCTGCTATATTTTCTACATGGCAAAGAAACTAAGGAAAGGCAAACTGATTGTGATAGACGGCACGGACGGAAGCGGCAAGGCTACACAAGTGGCTTTGTTGGCAAAACGGTTAAAAAAAGAGGGCTACACAGTAAAACTGTTAGACTTTCCAGAATACTACAAAAATTTCTTTGGAAAATTCATAGGGCATTGCCTTTCTGAGCAATATTACAATTGGGTAAATATTCATCCTAAAATCGCTTCCATTTCCTATGCGGCAGACAGATGGGAATCGTCAAAAGAAATACAGGCATGGCTGGACAAGGGCTTTGTTGTCCTTGCAAACAGATATGTAAGCTCAAATCAGATTCATCAAGGTGGGAAAATTGCCAACAATAAAAAACGGGCAGATTTTCTAAAATGGCTGGATGAGATGGAGTATAAAGTCTTTAAAATTCCTAGGCCGCATGCGGTCTTTTACCTGAATGTGCCGATGAATATTATTTTGAAATTAATTAAAGAACGCAATAAAAAAACTTCCCGGGCCTACATGGGCAAAAAAAAGGATATAGTTGAAGGGAATATTCCATATCTGACAAATTCCAGCAAAGCTGCGCTTTGGCTGGCCAAAACCCAAAGAGGCTGGATAAAAATTAATTGCGTAAAGCACAAAGCTATCAATACCCGTCAAAATATCCACGAAGAAATTTACACAAAAGTTAAAAAAATAATTAGGTAAAATGCTTATCAAAGTAAAAAAATTAAGGAGCGATGCGAAATTGCCCACCCACGGGCATCCCGGAGACGCAGGCATGGATTTTTATTGCGCTGAGGACGTGCTGTTCCCCATGGGCAAGCAGGAAAGAGTAAACACGGGCGTGGCTGTGGAAATTCCGGAAGGTTATGTCGGCCTGATATGGGATAAATCCAGCATCTCTTTCAATTTAGGGCTCAAGGTCATGGGCGGGGTAATAGATTCGAGCTATAGAGGCGAAATCATTATGAACTTGCTCAATATTTCAAATAAAGACGTACTTTTGACCAAAGGGCATAAAATAGCCCAAATGATAATTCAGAAATTCGAGCATTGTGATATTGTAGAAGTAGGTGAGCTTTCAGAAACTGTGCGAGGAACAGGCCGCGAGGGAAGTACGGGGCACAAGTAGTGAAAAGTTGAAAGTTATAAACAATGAAACATGAGATACAAAAATTAATAACAGATGCACTTCTGAACTTGAACATAGAAGTGAGTGATATCGTGGTGGAGCATCCCACAGATTTAAAAATGGGGGATTATTCCACGAATGTAGCCATGGTTATCGCTAAGAGCATAGGTCATCCGCCAGCTGGCGGACCAAAAGAGCTTGCCGGAAAAATTGTCACTGAAATATTGAGGTTAAACACGGATAAAAATATAGAGCATGTCGAGGTGGCCGGCGCGGGGTTTATAAATTTCCATCTATCCCGTAATTTTTTCGCCCATAGCGTGGAAGATATTTTGAACTCCGGAGCGGATGTCGGCAAAAATGACTCCCTTTCAGGGCAAAAAATAATGGTGGAGTATACCGACCCAAATCCCTTTAAGCCGTTTCATATTGGTCATCTCATGACTAATGCTATCGGCGAATCTATTGCTGGAATTTTAGAACACTCCGGAGCTAGCGTTTCCCGGGCAAACTATCAGGGCGATGTCGGCCCACACGTAGCAAAGGCAATTTATGGGCTTATGCAGGATAAAAAGTTACAAGATAAAATGAGTTCTCATGCTAACAATATTAAACAGGCTGGAAATATTGGAAAAGCTTACGTGGAAGGTTCGGAGGCTTATGAAAATGAAAATAATCCTTTGGCTAAAAAAGAAATAGATGAAATAAATACAAAAATTTACGACAAGAGCGACCCAAAAGTAAATGAAGTATACGACTGGGGTTTCAAGGTGACGATGGAAGCTTTTGAGGATTTATACAAGCTGCTTGGCACAAAATTTGAATTTTACTTTTTGGAATCCATGGTGGCTATACTAGGCATAGAAGCGGTCAAAAATAATATGGGCGAAGTTTTTGAAGAGTCCGACGGAGCTGTAGTTTTCAAGGCTGAAAAATACAACAAAGAAGGACAGCCGAAATTGCATACCAGAGTATTTTTAACCTCCAAAGGATTGCCTACGTACGAGACTAAAGAATTAGGCCTTACCGAAGAAAAGTTTGCGAGGATGCCCGACATGAATCTTTCCATCGTTATTACCGCCAATGAACAGATGGATTATATGAGAGTGGTCGCCAAGGCGCTTTCGCTGATTCATCCAAAATATGAGTCAAAGATGAAACACATCACCCACGGCATGATGCGTTTGGCTGCAGGCAAGATGTCTTCCCGAAAAGGCAATGTGGTGACAGGAGAATCTTTGATTCGGGACACCATCGCTCTGGTTTCCGAGAAGCTCAAAGAGCGGGATTGGGATGAAGAGCAAAAAAATAAAGTCGCCGAAGTTGTCGGCATAGCAGCGCTAAAGTATTCAATTTTAAAACAGTCTACCGGCGGGGACATAGCCTACGATTTTGAAAAATCCATTTCATTCGAGGGGGACTCCGGCCCATACCTTCAATATTCGTATGCTAGGGCGAATTCAGTCATAGAAAAGTCACAACGGGAAAATATCTTGCCGGACCCGCATGCTTTCGGAGAGGAAATTTTTGAGATAGAAAAATTGTTATATAAATTCCCTGAAGTCGTAGAGAGAGCATCAAGGGAATATGAGCCGCACTATATCGCGAATTATCTGATAGAAGTCGCCCGCTCTTACAACAGCTTTTACGGCAACACTATTATAGTAAACAAAGAAGATAAGACTTCGGGATATAAAATTGCCCTTACCTATTCATTTTCTTTCGTCATGAAAACGGGCCTGCATCTCCTCGGCATCCAGGCTCCAACAAAGATGTAGCTTATTGTTGCTTGTGATACAATTAGGAAAAGGCACCTTGAAAATTAAATACTCAATTCAGAGTTTAATTCTAAAGATAAATTCTCAGGCAGGAAGGAGGTTTTATGAAAAAAGCAAGTTTTGGAGCTCGTTGTCCATACTGTGGTGTTGGAACTATGACTATTTCAACATTACTAAATGACAAAAACGAACCTCACCTTTTCTACATCTCCAGCGCTGGAGACATTTGGTTTGACTGTACGTGTTCTTTTTGTGGGGTTCAATTCTCAGCTAGTTTTTCACTTATGGAACTAATAGCTCAGTGTCCGGCAGAGGAAGATGAGACTGCTCCCCCGAGAAAAGAAAATTTATATATTTTCAAAAAACGAGTAATTTTGTAGGAGTACATCTTGAACAGACAAAGGAAAGAGAACCAGAAAATTAACCCACACAAAGAGAGCAAAGAGCTCATTCTTATGTGGGTTCTTTGTTTTTATATATTGTAGTAAAATATTAGTTTATGACCCAAAGCGAAGCATTGAACATTTTAAAAACCGGAGCGAATATTTTTTTGACAGGCGAGCCGGGGTCCGGAAAGACGTACACTATAAATACGTATGTAAGCTATTTGCGTACATACGGCGTGGAGCCTGCCATCACAGCTTCCACAGGCATCGCCGCGACGCATATCGGCGGGATGACCATTCATTCCTGGAGCGGTATCGGCATCAAGAACAGGCTCGACAAATATGATTTGGATAAAATTGCGAGTAGTGAATACATCAGTAAGCGGGTCCGCCGGACGAAAGTATTAATTATAGACGAGGTGTCCATGCTTTCGGCTGGCACTCTTGATATGGTGGATATGGTTTGCCGTGAAATCAAACAAAGCGATGAGGCGTTTGGCGGGATACAGATTGTTTTAGTGGGGGATTTTTTTCAATTGCCGCCAATTATAAAAAAAGACTTCAAAGAGAATACAGCGAAGAGACAAAATTCTCTACTGGATGATGAAAATGTAAGTACAGATTCAGGAACTTTTGCTTATGAGGGAAGCGCATGGCAGAGGGCGCATCTCGTAGTATGTTATTTGGGCGAACAGCACCGCCAGGACGACAAAGAATTTCTTTCAGTGCTTTCCGCCATCCGCGCGAACAATGTGACGGATGAACACCTGAACTATATAAACAAAAGGCAGATGGACTATGATGATATGTCCGAAGAAGAAATGAACACTATTACCAAGCTTTTTTCGCACAACTTGGATGTGGATAGGGTCAATTATGGAGAACTTTCAAAAATTGAAGAAGAGGCGAAGATTTTTGAAATGATGACGAGCGGCAATGACAGGATAGTAGAGACGCTCAAGAAAGGCTGCCTGTCGCCGGAGAGTTTAGAGCTCAAAATCGGTGCCGTGGTGATGTGCACTAAAAACAATCAAAAAGAAAGGTTCGCAAACGGCACGCTTGGCACGGTGACCGGCTTTGAGGAATTTAGCGGTACTCCAATCATCAAAACACGGAGCGGGCGGAGCATTACCATTCATCCTATGGATTGGGTGGTAGAAGAAAACGGAAAAATCCGAGCGCAGATTACCCAGGTGCCGCTCCGCCTCGCTTGGGCTATTACCGTGCACAAGAGCCAAGGCATGAGCATGGATGCAGCGGTAATGGATCTTTCCCAAGTGTTTGAATTTGGGCAGGGATATGTCGCGCTCTCCCGGGTGCGCAGGCTTTCAGGGTTGTACTTGCTTGGCATAAACGAACACGCGTTTAAAGTGAGCCCGCAAGTGCTGGAGCAAGATATCATGTTTAAAAAAACTTCTGCAGAAGCCGAAAAAGTTTTTGGGAAACTAGCAGGACCTAAAATAAGAAAAATGCACAAAGATTTTATCGTTGTCTCTGGCGGCAAGTTAAAAAAAGATTAAAAAAAATCTAAAGTCGTTTTCCACAGAAAATATTTACAGTTTTTCCAATTGTGAAATAATAGAAAAATATTAGAGTTATTTTATTTCATATGCGTCTACAAAAAATTGTTCTTTTATTTGCATTTATTATTTTTTCCTGTTTTTTTATTCCGAAAGTTTTTGCTGTTTCCGAATTGGATGTATCTGTCGTGGGCGGCAACTTGCTTATAGATTCCTGCAATTCTAATCTGCAGCCCATTATGGGGTATAAGGGTTATGTAAACGATATGGAGATTTTTACTACTGGTCCCTCTGGGGGATATCCTTGCTATGCCAGGGATCTTTTTTTCGAAAACATAGCAACTTTTCTCGCATCGTATCCCACTCCTCTTGCTCTAAGATTTGATTTTTATTCTGACCCCGGTTTTAGCTCTCCGGTGGATGCGAGTTTTACGATATATTATGATGGCTCTATATTTACCACCACTCCTTCCACTCCGCCCGCTACAACTTTAAGCTCTGAAAAAGCTATTACTTCATTTAGTTTTCAAGATTTACCCACTCCTGTGAATGGGGTCATTGATGAAACAAATCATACAATTGCTTTGACTGTACCTTTTGACACAGATATCACAGACCTCCGTCCTACGATTGATATTTCTTCCGGAGCTACTATTTCTCCTGTTAATAACATCGATTTCTCGAATCCTGTCGTGTACACAGTCACCGCAGAAGATGACTCGACGGAAGAGTATACTGTTATAGTAGTTGTCGGCGCCCTAGTTCGCAATCCTGTTATTATAATCCCTGGAGTTTTAGGGACGGAAATTAGTAAAGGGGGAGATAAGCTCTGGCTGGATCTTTCACGCAATTTGACAGATATTGGAGATCAATTTATGGATTCTTTAGAGTTTAATGAGGATCTGACTCCTTCGGATTTAAGTTTGAGCTTAGGGAACGTGATTAGGAAAGAAGTTGCAAAAGTTGGAAATGTGAACTTTCCGCTTTTTGATTATTCAGAACATCTTATTCAAGAATTTCAGGATCAAGGTTACGTGGAAGGCACAGATATTTTTCTCTTCCCTTATGATTGGCGTAGCGGAGTAAACGAAGGAAACGTAAACCAGCTAAAACAAAAAATTGCAGACGTTATAGCAGAGACTGGTGCCAGTAAAGTCGATAGCATAGCACACAGTACTGGCGGGCTTTTATTGAAAAAATATGTGATGGAAAATTCTATGGACAATCATATTGATAAAGCTGTGTTTGTCGGCGTGCCGAATACAGGAGTCCCAAAAGCTGTGAAAGTATTATTACAAGGAGATGGTTTTGATATTCCATTTCTCTCCGATGGAGAAATAAAGAAAATTGCCAAGAATTTACCTGTAATATATGACCTTTTGCCAAGTGAGCAGTATTTTAATAGTAAGGGAAGTTATATAAAAGTGATTGAACAAAAACTTTTTGGCTACACAGAAAAGGATTTAAATTTTGATGAAGCAAATACTTTTCTTGCAGTCGACCATCAATTAAATGTGCAAGCTCTAATCAATTCTCACCATTTACACACTGCGGATTTTGACGATTATGATATGCGTACCGCAGGAGTAGATGTATATGCCATAAATGGATGCAAAGCTGGAACTTTAGGCAAAGTGAGGGAAGTTCGTTCACACAGTCTTTTTGGAGACTTTACGAGCTATATGGTGCCCGAGCAAATTCCCGGAGATGGCACAGTGCCACTTGAAAGCTCTACAAACTTACCCATCAATGAGAGTAATAAATATTATGCCTTAAAAACCACCAACCATGGGAAAATGCTGACTGCGGATGGTATCCGGCAGCAGATTGTGAATATTATTTCCGGTAGCAATCTCTCTGCGGGTGATATAATTACTCAAAATATTTCAGAATGTAAATTGAGCGGGCGGGCCATTTCTGTGTATAGTCCTCTCTCTATTGATGTCCTAGACCAAGACGACAACCATGCGGGTTTGGCATCTGATGGAGTGAGTATTGAAAATAATATACCAAATGCAGATTTTGAAATTTTTGGCGAGCACAAGTTTATATATTTACCTACTGACGAAGGACAAACATATACGATAAATATTGCAGGCACAGGCACGGGTGTTTTTACGCTTACTGATACGTCTATAAATGAAAATGATGTGACGGGAATGCAAGTATTTGAAAATGTTTCTGTAACCCCGAGTTTGCTCGGGAATGTTAATCTTTCTGATAATACGAGTTTGGATTTAGATACAAATGGAGATGGTACCACAGACGAAACGTTGACGCCGACGGCTTCTCTTAACAGAGAAGAGGCAGAAAATTTTGTACCAAACAAAGAAGGGGACACAAACGATAATCCACTCGAAGATGATTCTGCAAGCAATACAAACTCTGGCGGAGACACTATCGCGAAGCCTTCTGATCCGTTGCCTGCAACTCCTACAGATTCTACAACACCAGCCCAACCCCCGTCAGAAATTATTCCGGCTGTAAAAGAGGAGCCTGCTCCTGAGGCTGGAAACGACCTTGAAAATCCTAAGCCAAAAGTGGAAAATGAAAAAGCAGAAGAAACACAGCATTTACCACAAGAAAGTTCACTTACCGGAAGCGTTGCTGACAGCAACGTGCCTATTAGTTATGCAATTGTTATTGCAGTAATTGGAGGAGCTTTACTAATTTCATTGCTAGCAAAAAAATTCAGTAAGTTGTAAAATTAGCCGTATATGGCTAAAAAAAATTTTATAAATGTTTTGTTATTTGGAATGTGTCTAATTCCTTGGTGCTTATTGCATATTTTTCAGGAGAATACTGTTAAGATGGAACACATTCAAGTTCCATTGTTATTCGTTATATTTATTGGTTCATCTTTGTTAATTTATTTAAATTACAAAAACAAAAAAAAGAGTTTAGGGCATAAATTCTCTTGGTTAATTTTTATAGTTATTGGAATAATTGGGTTATTATACTCAGGGTTCGTTTTGTCTTTACTTTTTGCTCTTAGAAACTGTTGTGGTTTTTAAGTAACTTTACCCAACTAAAGTAGGAAAATTTTGCTCCTAAACAAAAAAATGTAAATGCTAAGTTGCATAGGTCATTTATGATAGGGGGGGGTTTTGCCTTGCAAATTTATTTTATAAGTTCATAATTAAATTTATTAAAAATAACGTAAAAATATATGAGTCAAGAAGGTATAGAAAAAATAGAGGGAAAAGAAATTGTAACTTCTGATAATGAAATTCGGACAAGTTCAACTTTTCGTAATGAAACACAACCTGGAACTTTGCTGAAGAAAATTAAACATACACCAGAATACACTGATTTACGGTTGAAAGAAATTATTGATAATTGCCCAAAGGAGTTTTCAGCAGCTTTGCTTAGGGGTATTATGCATGTGAAATTAAACTACCCTGATGCTTCTAAAAGAGAATTAGCCATAGTGACAGAGGCTCTGATAGAAAATCATAAAGCTTATGTAGAGAGGAAAGTAAAAGACCGTATGACCCCTGAGGAAGCTATTGCCAAAGTACGTCAGTTATTAGCACAACAAAAATTTGAAACTTCTGAGTAAAAAACACCGTTTTTTGTTAAAAAGTTATGCACCTTGCAAAGGGTGTTTTTCTTTAATAGGTATATAATTAATTGGAACTAAATATTCTAGTTCTTTCAAGAATTTTTCTAGCTGACAATCTGGCTGAAAGGACAACCATGAAACTATCACGTGGCCTCTACTATTTTTGCAGACTCGGGAAGAAGAGTGCAAATATAGGGAAGATTCGAAATTATTGCGCGCTGAATCAGTGTCCTCACTTGGGGACACGCCGAAGGAAAAACATGCCTATAAAGATAACGAGACTTAAAACTCGTGCTGGCAAATCATCAGGTGGCGCCCCGGGCCCACCTGTTTTTTTTATTTGTGTATGTTATAGTATTTATACAAGCGTTGAAGGGGGCATCGCCCTGGAGCTTTGGGAAGAAACCTCATAGAAAATTACAGAGGGACTAGACCCCATAAAATGAGAAGTAAGCAAGGTGGTACCACGGATTTTATCCCATTTGCGGGAAGAAGCTCGTCCTTGTATAGCAATTTTTAATTGTTGTACGTGGACGAGTTTTTTTAATATAAACATATGGAAGACAAGGAAAAAAATAAAAAAAGTGATGCAGCTCTTCGTGAAGAGCAGGTTTTGGAATTTTGGAAAGAAAAAGATATTTTTCAAAAGTCTTTAAACAAAAATTCGCCTAAGGGAGAATTTGTTTTTTACGATGGTCCGCCGACGGCTAATGGAATGCCGGGCATACACCATCTGATTCCGCAGTCTTTCAAAGATGCTATTCCGCGATACAAAACAATGCAGGGCTTTCATGTGCGCCGAAAGGGAGGGTGGGATACACACGGTCTTCCCGTAGAGCTTTTAGTTGAAAAAGAGCTTGGACTCAAATCTAAAAAAGAAATTGAAAGCTATGGTATTGCGGAGTTTAACCAAAAGTGCAAAGAGAGCGTCTGGAAATATGTCGATGCGTGGTATAAATATCGCGACCGTGTAGGCTATTGGGTAGACAAAGATAATCCATACGTAACATATCACAATATGTATATAGAGTCTGTCTGGAATGTTGTCAAAAAAATACAGGAGAAAAATTTATTGTACAAAGATTATAAAGTGGTGCCGTGGTGCCCGCGCTGCGGAACGGCGCTGTCCAGCCACGAGCTCGCGCAAGGCTACGAAGAAGTGAAAGATTTGTCGGTATATGCGAAATTCAAAATTGTAGCAAAAGAGAATACAGGTCCAGATGCGTATTTCTTAGCCTGGACTACGACTCCATGGACATTGCCCGGAAACGTCGCCCTTGCAGTGGGGAGCGATATTGATTACGTGGAAGTCAAAACAGGGTCGAGCGAAATTCTTGTCCTTGCTAAATCCCGCCTTTCCATCTTGGATTCTGTTACTGATTCCTATGAAATCATCGCCGAGCACAAGGGCGCAGAAATGGCGGGCATGCAGTACGAACCGCTGTTTCCATATTTGAAAGAACATATTGAAAAGAAAGGCGAACCAACGGATAAAATGTTTAAGGTGTATATCGCGGACTTTGTAAATACCGAGGACGGCACCGGCATCGTGCATACGGCAGTAATGTACGGACAGGATGATTTTGTACTGGGGACACAGGTTGGCTTGCCGAAGCATCACCTTGTAAATCCTGAAGGGAATTTCATAAAAGGCACAGGCTTTTTGGAAGGCAGGTTTGTCAAAGAAACAGACCGCAGCATAGATGGCAAGACGGGCAAGCCGACTTTGGCTGTGGACATCATTGAAGACTTGAAGAAGAGAAATTTATTTTTCAAGCAGGAAAATTATAAGCACTCATATCCGCACTGCTGGCGCTGCAAGACCGCGCTCATATACTATGCTCGCGACTCCTGGTATATCCGGATGTCTGAGCCTGGGATAAAAGCAGAGATGATTGCCCAGAACAAGCAAATAAATTGGGAGCCGGGCTACATACGGGACGGGCGCTTTGGCGAATGGCTGCGCGAAATAAAAGACTGGGCGATATCCAGGGAGAGATATTGGGGAACTCCTTTGCCGGTGTGGCAATGCACCGCTTGCAACAAGGTGGACGTGATTGGCAGCATGGAAGACCTGAAAAAGAAAACAAAAAAATCCGGCAATAAATATTTTGTCATGCGGCATGGGCAGTCAGAGAGCAATGTAAAAGAGGGCGCGCATGGCGTAGTGTCTTCCCGCGCTGAAAATGTGGACCATCTGACCGCAGCCGGGGTTGAGCAAGTAAAAGAAACGGCAAAGAAACTAAAAGAGAAAAATATTAATTTTGACCTCGTATTTGTGTCGCCATTTATGCGTACCTGGGAAACGCTTGATATTTTAAAAGAAAATCTGGGATTCAAAGATGAGCAAATAATACTTGATAAAAGGTTGGGAGAGCTGGATGCCGGAGATTTTGAAGGCAAGCCGTGGGATGAATATAGGAGAATGTTTAAGAATGAAAGAGAAAGATTTTTAAACCCGATTCATGGCGGCGAATCAATCCTCGACGTGAAGAGGAGGATGGGGGACGTGTTTTATGAACTGGAAGAAAAATACAAGGATAAGACTATATTGGTAATTTCCCACGGAGCGCCGCTTTGGATGCTGTATGCTCTCTTGAAGGGATACAATGTAGACGAATCTATAGATATGACGGGCGGAGTATTCAGGCACAGGGAGCAAATTGAACAAGGGACATCTCCTCTTTTTTGCCTTTTTGCCAATGCGGAATATAGGGCAGTGGACTTTGTATATATCCCGCATAATAAAGATTATGAGCTCGACTTGCACCGGCCGTTTATAGATGAAGTTAAGCTCGCATGCGCCCATTCGACGGACTCAGGGCAAGCTTGCGGCGGGGATTTAATGCGAACACCCGAAGTCATGGATGTGTGGTTTGATTCCGGAGCCATGCCGTTTGCGCAGGACCACTATCCTTTTGATGTATTAGAGCCCCTGTACCCGGCGGATTTTATTTCTGAAGCGATAGACCAGACTCGCGGATGGTTTTATACTTTGCACGCTGTCGGCGTACTGATGGGGCGGGGCAAAGCGTATAAAAATGTAATTTGCCTCGGCCACCTGATGGACGCTACGGGCAAGAAAATGTCGAAATCTCTTGGCAATATTATTGAGCCTTTTGAAATGATAGAAAAATACGGAGTCGACACGCTTCGCTTGTGGATGTATTCGGTAAACCAGCCGGGCGAACCGAAAAATTTTGACGAAAAGACTGTGGCTTTAATTCAAAGCCAAGTTTTCGGATTGTTGTATAATGTACTCGCTTTTTATGAACTCTATAGGGACAAAAATTTGGAGAAAGGAGAGCAACCCAACTTTAGACCACAGTCGAAAAATATTCTCGACCAATGGATACTCGCCCGGCTGGATGAGCTGACAGAATCTATGACGAAGAGTATGGATAGCTACAAGCTCCTTGAGCCGGTGCGGGCTGTGAGAGATTTTATCGGAGACCTCTCTACGTGGTATCTCCGCCGTTCTCGAGACAGAATAAAGGATGGAGACGCAGAAGCGAAGCAAACGCTGTATTTTGTATTAAAAACTCTGGCGAAACTTATGGCTCCCTTTGCGCCATTTACCGCTGACGATATTTGGCTGAAGTTAAAAAACGAAAATGACGCCGAGAGCGCGCATTTGGCGCCATGGCCGGTGAAAAAAGCAAGAAGAATGTTTTCTTTCCGCATGTTCAACAGCACGCCGGAAGTCTTGGAAAAAATGGAAGCAGTACGCACTATAGTAACCCTCGGGCTTGAGGCCCGGCAGAGTGCGGGAATAAAGGTCCGCCAGCCCTTGAATAATCTATGGGTGATAGCTGAAAGCCTGCCAAGCCGATATATAGAAATAATAAAGAGCGAATTGAACATCAAAAATGTTATCTTTTTATTGAAAATAAAAGCGGGTATCACAAAGGTGACGCTCGACAAAACTATCACTCCCGACCTGAAGCAGGAAGGGGGCTATCGCGAGCTTGTGCGCGGGCTGCAGGACATGAGGAAAAAGCTGGGGCTTACCCCGAGCGATATGGTGGCCATAGCATTTGAGACCGGCGACATGGGCAAAAAATTGATAGAAAAGTTTGAATCTGATATGAAAAAAACCGTAATGGTTTCTAAAATTGATTTTAAGGATAATGATGGAACAGAAATAAAAGTAGACGACTTGGTGTTTAAGGTTAAAATTGGTAAAATCTAAATGTGCATCACATTTATCACACAGAAGGAATAATATTGGGGAGCAAGAATTTCAGGGAATCAGACAAATATTATTATATTTTTACCCGCGACTTGGGGCTGGTGTATGCTTCGGCTTCGGGCGTGCGCAAGATGTCTTCCAAGCTTCGCTTCATACTGCAGGATTTTTCCTATGTGAAGGTCGACCTCGTCCAAGGCAAAAATATCTTCCGGGTGACGAGCGCCTCCAAGAAAAATCTTCTGGAAAACATCATCAAGCGCCCTCTAACATTTAAAATTTTACACAATATTGCCCGCCTGCTCAGGCGTCTGCTCGCCGGCGTCGAGCCAAACGAAGCCTTATTTGTGGATTTGCTGCATAGCCTGTCTGTCTTGGAGAAGATTGATACAAAGGAGGACTTGCACAACATTGAAGCGATTATAGTTTTACGCATATTAAACAATCTGGGGTATATCGGTGACAATGAAAATCTGAAAGAACTTGTAAAATCACCATTTGAGGAGACAATGATATTTGAAGCTTCAAAATCCAGAAGCCATATCTTGAATCAAATCAACAAAGCATTGAAAGAGACCCATCTTTAGAAAATTAAAAGAAGTTCTTTCTCGCGGCTCGCACTCTGTCTTGAAAATGGCTGACCGAGCTTTGGGAGCGAAAGCCGAAGAAAGAACTTCTTTTAATTTTCTCTATGTTATATATAGAGTACTATATAGCAATGGCGTTCGGACATTAAACAAACGTATTTGTTTATGCTCCTCACTTATTGCTATAATGTTTAAATGGCGTTAAACGACAGGAATAAACTAAACAGAATAGAGGAATTGAAGACCAAGCTCTTTAGTAAAAATTACCAGACAAAGATAGAACATCGGGACAGCTTTATGCGCCCAAACAGGCCGGATGTGCCCGATTCGTGGGGTGACGTTAAAAAGCCGGAGTCTGACGGCCTCGGCTATCAGGAAAAATTTTTCATGAAAACCTCCAGATTCAAGAAATTTTTCATTTTTTCGATAGTTTTTTTTGTTTTGACGCTTACCTATGGAGGCTACGTGTTCTTTTTCGCAGCCAACAGTGTTTCTAACAATAATATAGACATATCCATACTGGGAAATACATTTACTGCCGGAGGGGATGAACTGTCTCTCGTCGTCGGCATTACTAATAGAAACAGTTCTGCACTCGACTTGGTGGACCTAGTCGTGGAGTATCCAAAAGGGGGAGATGCTGACATGTCTTCCGGCACAGAGCACTTCCGCCAATCGCTCGGGAGCATTCCCGCAGGCGGAGTACATAATGAAAATGTAAAACTGGTTCTGTTTGGCCAGCAGGGAGCCGTGCGTCCCATAAAAGTTTCTATTGAATACAGAATCGCCGGCTCTAATGCCATTTTTGTCAAAGAAAAACCTTACCAAGTTACTATAAGCTCCACTCCGGTAAACCTTTTGATTGACGCGCCTGCCACCATAAGCCCAAACCAAGACATTGTTCTTAATATAAAATCCACGCTGAACGCCACCCAATCCATACCAGATGTGCTCTTGAGGGTCGACTATCCGGCCGGATTTCAGTTTGTCTCCGCTAATCCTGCGCCTTCTATGGGAAACAACGTCTGGAATATGGGAGATTTGGCGCCCGGGGTGGACCGGAATATAGCCATATCCGGCAGGATGCTGGATGTGATTGAAGGAGAAGAAAAAAACTTCCGCGTATCAAGCGGACAGCAATCCGCTACGGATAAATCTGCCATCGGAGTCGTCTTCAATTCTCTGACCCATCTGGTGACAGTAAAGAGGCCGTTCATCGAAGCAAATCTTTCTATTAATGACGTATCTACCGGAGAGTATACTGTAAACTCTAAAACCGCCATCAGCGGAAGGATAAACTGGAGCAACAATTTAAACACCAAGATAGACGACTTGGTAATCAAAGCAAAGATTTCCGGCAATGCCTACAATACAAAGACTGTGACAGCGGACCAGGGAACTTATGATTCGCTTCAGGGTCTGATAACGTGGGATAAATTTTCACAAAGCCAATTTACAGAAATAAATCCGGGAGATTTCGGCTCTGTAAACTTTTCTATTTCCCCGGTCGCGCTTTATTCTGTCGCGGGCGGAATTTTGGCCGACCCTTCAATCAAGATAGAAATTTCTATCTCCGGCAAGCAATTGACGGAAGGGTATCAGCCGCAGGAATTAAACAATTCTGAATCTAAAGTAATCAAGGTCATCTCCGAGGTGGGTTTTAATCCAAAAGCATCGTATTCTGCGGGGCCTTTTACAAACACCGGCGCCATACCTCCGAAAGCTGAAAAAGAGACCACCTATACTGTCACCTGGGCTCTCTCAAACACGTCAAACAATATTTCCAAAGCCGAAGTACGCGCCGTTCTGCCGACATGGGTCCGTTTTATCGGCCCTATTTCCCCGGCGACTGAAAATTTAGCTTACAATTCTTCAAGCCGGGAAATGGTCTGGAACGTGGGCAGAATTCCGAAAGGCGCAGGCATCACAGGCTCAGAAAGAACAGTTTCTTTCCAAATTGGATTTGTCCCGCTTTTATCGCAAATAAATACTGTCCCTGCCATAGTGAATGAGGCAGTTTTGACCGGGCATGATGATTTTGCTAATGTAGGTGTGCGGGTCACCAGGCCGGCCTTGCTTACAGATATAAAGGGAGATGCTTCTTTTTCGGCTACGAGCGCCGTAGTAGCGCCGTAGGCTAGAAATTTTTTAAAATAAAACTATGAAAGAAGAAAAAAACAACAAAGAGAATGATAAGAATAAGCTGATGGAAAACATAGTCTCGCTTTGCAAAAGGCGCGGATTTATTTTTCAGGGTTCGGAAATATATGGAGGGCTCTCCGGTACATACGACTGGGCGCATTTCGGGGTCGCTCTGAAAAACAATATAAAACAGAACTGGTGGAAAAAATTTGTAGATTCCAGGCGGGATATGTATGGCATTGACGCGGCTATTCTGATGAATCAAAAAGTATGGGAGGCTTCAGGCCACGTGGCAGGGTTTGCGGACCCAATGATAGAATGCAAAAGCTTGGATTGTGGTTTTCGAGAAAGATTAGATAAATTATTTGAAGCTTCTAATCTTAGTTTGCAAGATTCTTACGATTTATACATAAAAAGCAAATTCAAAGAAACTGAAATTAAAAGTAAAAAATTTGCAGAATACTATGCAAAAATCAAAGCACCTAAAGAAAAAGATAAGATAGATAGAGCCTTAAGAGATCTTATAGAAATAGATGCTGTTTTAGATATTAAAGATGTGTTACTTGATTTAAGGGAAAATAATATTAATTGGGTGGATGAATACAAAAAAGACCCTGCAAAATATATGTTTTTTGTTGCTCATGACCTTGTTAAGGAGTACAAAATTGTTTGTCCTAAATGTAAAAAAGAAAATTTTGCAGCTCCTAAAAACTTTAATATGATGTTCGCTACTAAAGTTGGTGCGGTGGAAGACTCTTCTGCTACTTCATACCTTCGTCCTGAAACGGCGCAAGGCATATTCGTTAATTTTAAAAATACAGTTGATGCTTTTCACCCAAAGCTTCCTTTCGGCATGGCCCAAATCGGCAAGGCCTTTCGAAATGAAATTACACCTAGGGATTTTTTATTTCGCCAGCGGGAATTTGAACAGATGGAAATAGAATATTTTATCCGCCCTGCCGACTGGGAAAAGTATTTCGAATACTGGAGGGGGGAGATGCTCGACTGGATGGAAGAGCTCGGGCTTGATATGGCAAAGGTGCATGAAATAGATGTGCCTGATGCTGACCGCGCACACTATTCTAAAAAGACTATTGATTTCGAGTTTGATTTTCCTTTCGGACAAAAAGAACTTTTCGGGCTGGCCTACAGGACAGACTTTGATTTAAAAACCCACAAGCTGGAATACATAGACGAAGAAAATAAAGAGAAAATGGTTCCGCATGTCATCGAGCCGTCCATGGGGGTGGACCGTGCTATCCTCGCCTTGCTTATCTCTGTGTATGCCGAAGATGAAAAGGATGGGGAGATGCGTTCGTACCTGAAATTCAAACCAAATATTGCGCCTGTTATTTGTGCCGTATCGCCGCTCTTAAAAAATAAGCCAGAGCTGGTGGAATATGCGAACACACGAGTATACGCTCCGCTCAAGGCAGAGTTTGGCCGGGTGGCATGGGACGACAATGGCAACATCGGCAAACGGTACCGCCGGCAGGATGAAATCGGCACGCCATTTTGCATCGTAGTGGATTTTGATACGCTGACTGATGATACTGTGACTGTGCGGGACAGAGACACCGGCGAGCAGGAGAGAGTGAAAGTGGAAAATTTAGAAAGTTATATAAAAGAAAGGATAAGCTAGATGAAATTCTCAAAAAAAGTTTTAAAGAACGGCCTTCGGGTGGTGACTGTGCCGATGAAAGACAACCCGACGGTAACAGTCTTGGTCTTGGTGGAAGCCGGCAGCAAATATGAAACGAAGAAAGTAAACGGCATTTCACATTTTTTGGAGCACATGTGTTTTAAGGGCACCGCTAAAAGGCCAAAAGCAATCGATATTTCCAAAGAGCTGGATAGCCTGGGCAGCCAGTACAATGCGTTTACTTCTGCGGAATACACGGGGTATTATGCAAAGTCGGATGCCCGGCATTTTGCTCAGGTTTTTGATATTGTCACAGACGTATATTTGAACTCAACGTTCCCCGAAGCGGAAATGCAGAAAGAAAAAGGAGTGATTATTGAAGAAATCAATATGTACGAAGACATGCCAAGCAGGCATGTACAGGACCTCATGATGAAGCTCTTGTATGGGGACACGCCGGCAGGCTGGAACGTAGCCGGCGAGAAAAAAAATATCTTAGGCATGAAACGCACCGATTTCGTGAAATACAAAAAAGAGCACTATGTGCCCAAAGCCACACTCATGGTAGTGGCAGGGAAAATTACTTCAAAACAGGTAATGAACGAAGTAAATAAAGTTTTTAAACATATCAAAAATGATAAAAAAGTTCCTAAAATAAGGACAAAAGAAGCGCAAGCCAAACCGAAAGCCTTGATAAACTTTAAAAAGACCGACCAGACGCATTTTGTACTCGGTGTCCGTACCTATGATTTATTTAATAAAAACAATGCCATACTTTCCGTGCTTGGCGGAGTGCTTGGCGGCGGAATGAGCTCGAGGCTTTTCCAGAAATTGCGCGAAGAAATGGGCGTCGGCTATTATGTCCGTGCCTACAACGACACATATACTGACCACGGATTTTTCCAAATTTCGGCCGGAGTCGACAATAAAAGAATCGATGAAGTTCTCGAAGCTGTGCTCGAAGAATGCAGGATGCTGAAAAATATAAAAGTAGACGCGGAAGAATTGAATAAAGTAAAAGAGTGCCTCATCGGCAACATGAAGCTGGGGCTCGAGTCCAGCGACGACATTGCAAACTTTTACGGCGGGCAGGAACTCTTAAAAAGAGAAATAAAAAGCGCAGAAGAGCGGGCAAAGGAAATACGTGCTGTCACCGCGGGACAAATCCAAAAAGTTGCAAAAAATATTTTCAAAAACAAAGGGTTGAACCTGGCTCTCATCGGGCCTTTTAAAGGTAAAGTAACAGAGGGAAAATTTTTGAAAAAACTGAAATTTTAGGTTTTTATTCTGATTTTATTCCAGCCGGTTTTTGTGGTATTATATGTATATGTTTGACCAGGACAATAAGCATAACGGGGCAAATATTAATCATATTTCCATAACCACGGGCACGATGATACGGGTCGCTTTGGTGGCTTTGGGCATATTCCTGCTCTGGTTTTTACGGGATTTAATACTTGTGATTTTGACTTCGATTGTTATTGCTTCTTTCGTGGAGTCTGCTGTTCCGCACTTTAAGAAATATGGCATCAACCGGGTGTTTGGAATCGTTCTTTTATATGGAGTTGTGCTCGGCATCGCCGGCGGGCTATTTTACCTGTTCGCCCCGCTTCTCATTACCGAACTATATAATTTCTCCACATTTTTATCATCCTATATTCCGGGAGTGTCTTTGTTGAATTTTTTCCAAAACGAAGCGTTCTCCGGCGCCAAAGAAATCGTCGGCAGCTTGTCTGGAGGCTTTTCTCTGGCCGGCCTTATGTCCGTATCTAAAGCCTTCATCACAAATCTCTCGGGCGGATTCTTTCAGACATTCTCTGTGCTGTTTGGCGGCTTATTTAACTTTATGCTCATAATTTTGATTTCCTTCTATCTTTCCATCCAAGAGCGCGGCATAGAAAATTTTCTTCGGGTTATTTTTCCTATAAAATATGAAGATTATGCGGTGGACCTCTGGCAGCGTTCCCGCAAGAAAATTGCCCTATGGATAAAAGGCCAGCTTCTTCTCGGAGTGGTGGTGGGCGTGCTGGTATATCTGTCTTTGTCGCTCCTTGGTATCCAATACTCGCTCCTCTTGGCCCTGATTGCCGGCATCATGGAGCTCGTGCCGTACGGAATGATAGTGTCACTCATTCCGGCTTTTGCGTTTTCTTACCTCTCAGGCGGCCTTTCGAGCGCGCTTCTGGTGTCCGGAGCGTATCTGATTATCCATGAATTTGAAGTCTTTCTGCTTGCTCCGCTGATTATAAACAAGGTAGTAGGCTTATCTCCTATTGTTATCATTTTATCTATTTTGGTTGGATTCGAACTGTCAGGTGTGTGGGGAGCAGTGCTCTCTATCCCCGTGGCTGTATGCGTGATGGAGTTTATGAATGACATTGAAAAAGATAAAATAATCGCCCGAACGCAAAGCAGGTAATATTATGACAAGCGAGACAAGTAAGAAAAGTTTCTATATTACTACTACAATTCCATATGTGAACGCAGACCCTCATATTGGCTTCGCGCTGGAGCTCGTACAGTCTGACGCTATGGCCAGATGGAAACGTCTGAGAGGCGAAGAAGTTTTTTTTAGCACAGGTACTGATGAGTACGGCCAGAAGATTTGGGAGGCGAGCGAGAAACAAGGTATGCCTGTCCAAGAATATGTAGACCATTACGCGCAAAAATTTCTGGACCTCAAAAAACTACTCAATCTTTCGACTGATAATTTTATCAGGACTACGAGCGGGCAAAACATACAGGCGGCGCAGGAGCTTTGGCGGCTGTGCGATGCGAAGGGTGATATTTATAAATCAAAATACACAGGACTGTATTGCGTTGGGTGTGAGACATTTTATACAGAAAAAGATTTAATAGACGGCAAATGCCCGATACACCTTGTTCCAGTGGAAAAAATTGAAGAAGAAAATTATTTTTTCAAGCTGACTAATTATAGGGAGCAAATCCTAAAATATTTTGAAAACAAAGGGTCAATTTTGCCGGAGTGGCGACGGCTAGAAGCGATTAAATTTGTGGAGCGGGACATGGAGGACTTTTCAATTTCCCGCAGTTCTAAAAGGGTTTCTTGGGGCATACCTGTCGTCGGAGACGATACACAGGTAATGTATGTGTGGTTTGGGGCCCTGGTAAACTATATTTCCACGCTCGGATGGCCCTTTGCTTCCGCTCAAGACTTTCGGCCCGAAACAGACCAAATAAATAATTTTGAAAAATTTTGGACGAATGGTTTTACAGTGCAAACTGCGGGAAAAGACATGGTGAAATTCCAGTCTGTGATGTGGCAGGGGATGCTGTTGTCTGCAGGACTCGCTCCTACCGACCAAGTAGTGTACCACGGGTTTATTACCGGCGAGGGCGGGATAAAAATGTCCAAGTCTCTCGGCAATGTAATCAATCCAAGTGAAATTGTACAAGAATACGGCACAGATGCGCTCCGGTATTTTTTGCTCCGTGAAATTTCTCCGTTTGAGGACAGCCCTTTTACCATGGAGCGATTTAAGGATGCATACAATTCAGGCCTGGCAAACGGGCTTGGAAATTTGGCTTCTCGAATTTTAACTTTGTCAGAAAAATATCTAGAACAGTGTCCTCCAATTCCGGAGCATTCTATCCCCGAGGAATTTAAAGACTTGCTCGGTAAATTTGAAATTCAAAAAGCGGTAAATTTTATATGGAATGAAATAGGCGAATTAGATAGATTTATTCAGGAAACAGAGCCGTTTAAAGTGATAAAAGTAGATGAGACAAAAGGTAAAAAATTAATTTCTGAAATGGTTCTGCGCCTGTACACGATAGCCAGAATGTTAAATCCAATAATGCCGGAGACAAACGTGACTCTAAAAAAACTCATCAAAGAAAACAAAAAGCCGGACAAGCCGCTTTTCTTGAGAAAAGAATAATATGAAAAATCAACCACTAGAAAATTCACAACCTAGATTTAAAGAAACCCCAGAGTCTATTAAAGTTGGGGATATTTTGAAGTATCATTCGGAAGACGGAGGATATTTTACTAATCAATTTGGTTTTAGGATAGATACAATCCCAGTAAAGGCTCGAGTTAAAGTATATCCAGCTTCTAGTCCTCTTAATTACATTGGCGATAATAAACAGCTTGAAGGGGTAATCCTATTTAAGGATGGTAAAACACTTTTTAATTTAGAATCAAAAATGCATAGTGCTTCTCCAGTACATTATCAAGAATCTAAGTTTTTTAATGGAGATGGAATTGAAATAATTGGTTTGCTTTAATATATTAAAATTATGAAATACATAGACATCCATTCGCACGTAAACTTCAAAGCCTTTGACGAGGATAGGGATGAGGTCATGAAGCGTGCCTTGGAAAATGACACCTGGGTCATCAACGTCGGCACACAGATAGATACCGCGCGGAAAGCTGTCGAAATGACAGGGCAGTATCCGGAAGGCGTGTATGCCATCATCGGCCTCCATCCAATACATACTGGAGCTTCATACCACAATGAAAAAGAACTTGGCGAAGGCGGAAAGGAGTTTGTATCTCGCGGTGAGGTTTTCGACAAGCAAGCATATAGAGAGCTTTTGAAAAATCCTAAAGTTTTAGGGATAGGCGAATGCGGGCTCGATTATTACCGGATGGATGAGGAATCCATTGCTACGCAGAAAGAAGCATTTATAGCCCAGATAGAGCTTGCCAACGAGGTAAACAAGCCGATGATGCTGCACATCCGGAATAACCAAAAACAAGAATTAATCACAGGCAAGGAAGGCGCTCCCAATGCGTATTTTGATGCGCTGGATTTACTGAAAAAACATTGCAAGGTCAAAGGCGACGTGCATTTTTTTGCAGGAGGGCTAGAGGAAGCTAAAGCATTTCTGGATTTTGGCTTTACGTTATCGTTTACAGGAGTCATTACCTTTACCACGGACTATGATGAAGTCATAAGAAATACACCGCTCGATATGCTAATGACGGAGACAGACTGCCCGTATGTGACCCCGGTGCCGTACCGCGGCAAGCGCAACGAACCCATATATGTGAGGGAAGTAGTCAAAAAAATAGCCCTTGTGAAAGGCTTGCCCGAAGATGAAGTGGCACAGGCAATCATCGCAAACGCCAAGCGGGTTTTTAAAATCTAGATTTTTGGAGTTTTCTTAACTACTATGTTAGGTTCAAGCCCTCTTTTTATACTGATTTTAATACTTAACTTATTCTCTAATTCAGCTAAAGTATCATCTGAAATTTCCTCTTCGTAACCATGATAACCACCTTTTATGCTAGCTATGCCATTTGGTTTTAATTTAGAAGAAATTATGGTTAAATAATTTTCAAAGGCCTTTGCTTTTTCTTGTGAAGTTGAATTTCTATGTTTTTCGTAGACATCATAGTAATATTCTCCATAGGTATCAATTATCAAATCAAACTCTTCACAATTTGACAGTTGTTTGATAGAACGCCACTTGAGATCCCTGGGATTTAATTTTTCACTAACTTTGTGGTAATTTTCATTTCTCAATTGCTTTCTTTCATTTTTTACAGCTTGTTTTGAGAGACCAGTTGAATAGACTATTACCTTATCTGGGAAAGATTGCCTTATTTTTTCTGCAAAAAGACTTAACCCTCCTCCGACGTCCAAAATTCTAACTTTTTCGCCATTTTGTTTTTTTGCGATTAAATCTGGAATTATTTTTGTTATAAATGCCAAATTGTGTTCTAAATCTATTGTAACTCTATGACGGTTATGAATGTATTCATAACCTGTTTCCTTAGATTCCGATTGGTTAACAGAAGCTTTCCATCCCAAAGCTTCTTTCTTTATTTCTGCTTCAGGTAAGAATTTTTCTCCTTTAAATTTCATAACTAGTTAAGTATATCATAGGTATCTAAGGCGCAAAGTTTGCCTTTTTAAGGCATTTTTGATAGTATAAGATTCATGTCCAAAGCTGAAAACACGAGCGACGAAAACGAAATAAAAGAAGACTTAAACGGGCGAGTATACGAACTCGGCTACCTTTTGGTGCCTACCCTCGCGGCGGAAAACATCACTGCCGTGTACGGTGACCTAAAGGACCTCATTACTTCAAAATTTAAAGGTGAAATCATCGCGGATGATATGCCAAAGACCATGACTCTGGCGTATCCTATGCTGAAAGTCGTCTCAAACGTGCGCAGCAAATTTGACAATGCCTATTTCGGCTGGGTAAAATTCACTATGAGCCCTGAAGAAATCTTGGAACTAAAGAAGCATCTCGACCTTGATATAAACATGATTCGGTTCCTCCTTATAAAGACAGTAAAGGAAAATACAATCGCTACAAAGAGGTTCGTAGCCCGTGGAGGACTAAAGCGGACATTTACTCCTAGAAAATCAGACGAAGTTACGGCTCCGATAAACAAAGAGGAAGTGGATAAGGAAATTGATGCGCTTATAGCACCATAATAGTATGTATTTAAACAAAGCAATTTTAATAGGAAACCTGACCCGCGACCCAGAACTGAAGTCCCTGCCTTCCGGCATCAAAGTGTGTTCATTTTCCCTGGCTACCAACCGTGTCTGGAAAGACAAATCCGGCACCCGCCAAGAATCCGCTGACTATCACAATGTCGTAGTATTCGGACGGCAGGCAGAAACAGTCGCCCAATATATGAAAAAGGGAAGCTCAATATTAGTGGAAGGCCGGATGCAGACGAGGAGCTGGGATGACAAGACAAGCGGAGAAAAGAAATACCGTACTGAAATCATTGCCGACCGCACACAGTTTGGACCAAGAGGCGGAGCGACGACAGGAGGCGCGCCAAGCGGGGGACAAAGTTCTTCGGCAAAATCCAACTCTGAAGATATAGATTCTATAGAATACCCCGAAGAAGACATTAGCCCGGAAGACATTCCATTTTAATAATTATTCGTAAAATCAAATGAAACAAGATTACTTTTCAGCCAACAATATAAAATATATAGACTACAAGGATATAGACATCTTAAAGCGTTTTTTGAACCCAAGCGGTAAAATCATGAGCCACAAGAGGACAGGGGTAACGGCTAAAAACCAGCGTCAACTGACCGCAGCCATCAAGCACGCCCGCTTCCTAGGCTTACTTCCTTTCGTTATAAAATAGACAAAACAAAAAATCCCCTTTCTGAGGGGATTTTTTTATACTCGCTCGGCCCAGAATATTACTATATTCTGGATCTCAAGGGCCTTACGCCCTTTCGACATACTCACCGGTTTCGGTATTGAGGCGGATGGTGTCTCCTTCGTTTATAAACATGGGAGCGTTCAAGGCTGTACCGTTTTCAAGGATTATTACCTTGATGCCTCCTTTTGAAGTATCTCCGCGTACGGCAGGCGGAGCTTCTTTCACTTTAAATTCCATCTTAATCGGCAGGGTAATTTTAATTATTTTCTCTTCGTCATTATCGTCCCAGACGAGGGCAGTGACATTGCCATTTTGCTTTAAGAATTTTCCGGCAGCACCGATTAAATTTCCAGCCAATTTAAATCTATTGCTTTTATCTTCCGGGTCACAAAACCAATATTCGTCTTTAGCGCTGTATAAAAATGTGATTTCTTTCTTTTCTATGTCTGCCTCGTCCGCCATATCAGATACATGAAAGGTCGCCGCTATCGTCTTACCAGAGATTAAACTCTTTAGCTTTACCTGGTTTTGCGGTTTGCGTTGCTGTGTTCTCGCGACATGGCTTTCTACCACTTCACAAGGTTCATTGCTATATATAATTATTTTTTTCTCCCGAATTTCGCTGTATTCTAGTTTAGCCATAATGGATATATTATCAGAAAATTCAATAAAATCAACCTCTATAAATATAAAATCTATGTTAAAATATTATCTATGGATAAAAAGAATATCTATATTGACGGAAATAATTTATATCGCGGAGCTAAAGAGCTTGGATTCGAAATTGACTATAAAAAATTTAGAGGCTGGCTTCGTCAAAAATATAATCCTAATAAGATTTATTTGTTTATCGGACTTGTTCCAGATAGAGTAAAATTTTATCAATATCTTCAAGAATGTGGATTTATTTTAATTTTCAAACAAACAATTTCTATTGATGGAAAAGTAAAAGGCAACTGCGACGCGGAACTTGTTTTAAAGACTGTCTCTGATTTTTATAAAAAGGAATTTACCGCTTGTGTGCTAGCAACTGGAGATGGTGATTTTGGGTGTCTTGTTGAATTCTTAAGAGAAGAAGAAATATCAGTTGGAGTTTTGGCGCCTAATAAAAATAAATGTTCTTTTCTTCTTCGTAATAAAAGTGGAATTGACCTTACGTTTCTAAATGAGCATTACCATAAGTTTTCAGTGAAAATTAAAGGATATTTTTAGGAGCTTAAAAGAAAAAGCCCCCGATGCAGACGTATCTACACAAGGGTCTTCTTCATAGTTATACTTTAAATTATATACCAACATTTGCTTATATGCAAGTACATTTAGTCATCTAAGTTTTACACGTTTTCTTACGCCTCCTCCGCAAATTTCTTTTTGATTTCTTTCAAGATTTGGTCTCCGGTTTTTTTATTTTCCCGCAGGAATTTCCGGGTGGCATCGTAGCCCACACCGAGTTTTACTTTTGATTCTGCAGAATCATGCCGCGCACTGTCCTTTGAAGCGCGGCCCTCTCCGGCAGGGAGGTACGAATATGTATTACCACTTTTTTCTACAATTTTAAATTTCTCTCCGAGCGCCAGTATCTCTCCTTCTCTGGATATGCCTTCATTATAAATGATATCAAATTCTGTCTGCTTGAAAGGCGCGGCGACTTTGTTTTTCACCACCTTTACGCGGGTCCGGCTTCCCACCACTTCTTCTCCTTTTTTTATCTGGGCAATTTTTCGGATATCCAGGCGGACAGAAGTATAAAATTTCAAAGCCTTTCCTCCTGGGGTCGTTTCCGGATTGCCGAACATTACTCCGATTTGCATCCTGATTTGGTTGATGAAGATGACCACAGTCTTGGAGCGAGCTACTATGGCGGTGAGCTTGCGGAGCGCCTGGGACATGAGCCGGGCTTGCTTGCCCACATGATACGCGCCCATGTCGCCCTCTATTTCATCTTTTGGAGTGAGCGCGGCCACAGAGTCTACGACGATGACGTCGATTTTCCCCGTGCGCACGAGTGATTCCACTATTTCAAGCGCCTGCTCGCCGTTGTCCGGCTGGGAAATGAGCAGGTTGTTTATATTTACTCCTAGCTTCTTGGTGTAGTCCGGGTCCATCGCATGTTCGGCGTCTATGTACGCACACACGCCGCCAGCTTTCTGGGCTTCGGCTACTATATGCAAAGATAGAGTAGTCTTGCCGGAAGATTCCGGTCCGAATATCTCAATGATTCTGCCTCGCGGTATTCCGCCCACTCCGAGAGCCATGTCGAGGCCGATAGAGCCGGTCGAGATGACATTGATGTCTACTTTCGGCGAATCGCCGAATTTCATTATGGACCCTTCTCCAAATTTAGTTTGGATTGATTTTAGGGTGTCTTCTAACGCATTTACCCCCACAGTTTTGTCTTCCTTTTTTTCTTTCTTCTTTTGCATGTGATTTTGCGAAATCATGCCGCGCAATCGTCGATTAAGGCGCGGCTACTTCGTGGATTAATTGATAATTCTTTTCATCTATATAGCCAAACTTGTCTCTGGCCGTTATGTTCATTATATTATATCCCGGAAGAAGGGCAATTGTCTCGTTGAAGTTTCCGCTCTGGTCTACAGATATTTCCCGGCCGTTCATGCTCAAATGTATCGCATTTTTAGCAACTCCAGAGACTTGCATCACGCTTTCGGGGATTGTGGCGCCTGATTGCAGGGCTGCCTCGTTCACGCGCACGTTTTTAATTTTTACCCCAAATACCAGGTCGTAAGAGCGGAAAAAAGCAAAGACAATTATAATCAAAAAGAATGCTGAAATACTGCCTATCTTTAGTACCCTTTTCGCATTAATGTTCATCCCGTTAGAAATAGGAAATGCTCTGCATTTCCGTAGTTATGTAACTTTTTGTAATATTTTTAATCATGGGATTTCTAACGGGATTCATTTCCTACAAAATATTTTCTCCCGTCTCTGTCCGTTCAATTTTCTCCAGCACTTCTCTTGGCTTGGCGCCGTCGCCGGGGCCGATGACCCCGCGCTCTTCCAGCTTGTCCATCAGCCTCGCCGCCCGGGCATAGCCGAGCTTTAATTTTCTTTGCAGGTACGAGGTAGACGCCTTGCCGGCTTCTATCACGCAGGCTCTCGCTTCTTCATACATCTCATCATCGTCTTCAGCATCTCCATCAAGCGTGCTTTCAAAAATACTCTTGTCGGACATTACCGAGCTGGCAGAAAGGGATATTTCTTCGGATATTTCATCCCGGTACGCATCGGCCAGATATTTCACTACCTTCTTTACTTCGCCTTCAGATATAAACGCAGACTGAAGCCGTTCTGGCTGGGCTTCTCCCGACGAGTAAAGCATGTCTCCGGCGCCCAAAAGCTTTTCAGCGCCGCCGGCATCCAGAATAGTGCGTGAATCTATCTGGGAAGACACTTTCAAGGCCACCCGGGCAGGGACGTTGGCCTTTATCAAGCCTGTAATGACATTTACTTCCGGGCGCTGGGTAGAGAGCACGAGATGGATGCCGACAGCCCGCGACATTTGGGCCAAGCGGACTATTGCCGATTCGAGCTCTCTCGGGTACGTACTCATGATATCCGCGAGCTCGTCTATGACGATGACTATGTATGGCATGCGGTCGTTTGCTACTTCTTCTTCCACGCCCTCAGAGTTCTTTTTCATTTTCTTTGGAGTCTTACTATACACAGTATTGTGGTAAGACTCGATGTCCCGCACGGATTCTGCTTCTAGGATGTCGTATCTGCGGTCCATCTCTTTCGCCGCCCATTTCAAGGCCAGAATTGTTTTCTTGGCCTCAGTAATTACAGGGGTAAGCAGGTGGGGGATATTGTTGTACAGAGTCAGCTCCACCCGCTTTGGGTCTATCAATATGAATTTCAAATCATCCGGACCGTTCCTATATAAGAGGGAAGTAATCATAGAGTGGATGGTTACCGACTTTCCGGAGCCGGTAGTTCCCGCGACGAGCACGTGAGGCATCTTTGCCAAGTTGCCAAAGATTGCCTTGCCGGAAATACTGCGGCCGAGGGCGGTCGTCAGCGGTTTTGGAGAATCTTTAAACTTCGTGTCAGAGAGAAGGGTAGCCAGGCCGACGATAGACTTGGATTTGTTTGGAATCTCAATGCCGACGAGCGACTTGCCCGGAATCGGCGCTTCAATGCGGATAGGGTGCGCCGCGAGCGACAAAGCCAAATCATTTTGCAGGCCGACGATGCGGGAGAGCTTTACTCCCTCCGCCGGCTTGAGCGCGTAGCGGGTAACTGTCGGTCCCACGGTTATTTCGTCCATCTCCACTTCTATGCCAAAGTTTGCCAAGGTGCGCTTGATGATATTTGCATTGGCTTTGATGTCGCCGGTGTTTGGCTTGCCGGAATCTTCTTCGAGAAGCGAGAGCGGAGGAGGAACGTAATTAGTGTTTAGATGAGAAGTTCTAGGTTTTAGTTTTTTAAATTCAATTTCATCATCGTCTTCTGTTTTGTTTTTTACAATTCCTAAAGCGCCTTTTACTTTTTCCATGGTTGTGGTTGACTCCGGCTGCGGCTCTTCAATCTCTTTTGGCTCCTCTTCATCTGATTCTGGAGAATCATCCCCGACAGCCTCAAGTGACTCTTTCGCAAAGATTGATTTAATTCTTTCAAAAATTTGCCCAAAATCTATCTTTGCGTCAAACATTACCAAAATTGAAATTATTAAAATTGCCCCGAGGAAAACAATACTGGCATATACATCAAAAAGGCTCACAAAAGGCATAGACGAAATTTCTCCCAAGAATCCGCCGGCGTGCGTGGTGGAAGCAGACGAACTGCTCATAGAAGAACCAGAACCGATGTCTATCATTCCGAGAGATGAGAGGAGAAATAAAATACCGCTGGCCACCCGCGTCCAGCCGATGTTCGGCACCTCTGATTTTATAAACGAGTAGCCGAGTAAAATAAAAAGTATAGGCAAGAGTATGTAGCCGACACCGAGGAGGGGCAAGAAGAGGGTGCTGTAAAAAAAGTCTCCGGCGACGCCGGCCATACCTACCCATGCCATTAAAAAAAATACCGCTAAAACAAAAAAAACTATTCCGATTATCCCATGCTTGGTGTGAGTTTTCAGTCCGAAAGTATAATCCCGGGCCGGGGTATTTTCCCTGTTTTTTTCTCTTGCCTTTTGCTTAGATTTCTTTTTCGCCATTGGTCTATTTTAGCATGGGCTAGGCATTAGGCGCTAGGCTTTAGGCAGTAAAGAAACTAAGAATAGTTTTTTAAAAGTCTTGCGCAGGAGATTAGAAAATAAAGAAAGTACTCTTTCTATTATTTTCTTGATTGACGAGCAGGTTCGCTAGCAAAGCTTTGCTAGATAGATTGCTTTTTAAAAATTGATTCTTAGTTTCTACCTAAATTGACTTATTTTGTCTTTTATAGTTATAATGGACAACATGTTTGGAAATGACCAAAATCTAAAAGACACGGGAGGAAACTCTTTAAAAGACACTTTCTCTGCGCCTGTCCCTTACAAAAATACAGACACCTTTTTTGTGCATTATCCAAAGCTCGGGAAGCTCATCACAGCTCTCTACATGGTAACGGACATAATGGACAAAGGGGAGCCAGTCCGCTTGAAATTAAGGACATTCGGAACAGAAATTCTATCGGACATACATTCCGCATCAAGGACAGAGCTGAATCAAAAAATACAAACTCTCCTCTCCTTTCTGGATATTGCGCTTGCGGTAAGCTTGGTTTCGGAAATGAATTTCAGCATTTTAAAAAAAGAGTTCATAGAACTCAGCCAGTCTTTGGCGGAGTCAAAAGAATACAGGGAGCCGACTCCGGTAAACCATATATGGCTGGAAGAATTTCTAAAGCCAGAGCAATCTCTCGGCAAGCCGGAAATGAAAATTCCACAAAAGGGCAAAGATGCTAGCTCTATTCCCGGCCAAGCCAAAGACAGTAATACCTCGAAGAAACAAAGGCGCGATGAGATAATCCAAGCCATAAGAGACAATGGCAATAATGCTACGATAACCGATGTGAAACTGAAGGCTTCAGGCTCGCTTGTGGCTTGCGGGGAGAAGACTCTGCAAAGAGAACTCATAGCTATGGTCAAAGACGGCATTTTAGACAAAACCGGCGAAAAACGGTGGAGTAAATATTACGTGCACTAACAACGGTGCCTGCCCGAATCGCTACGCGAAGCGTTGCGGGCGGGGAGCCGGTATTCTGTCAAAAGTCAGGTTTTTGCCGGGTAGTTTACAGTAAGAAATACCGCATTTGGTCGTCTATTCTATACATGTGGAGGCTACTCTTTTCATTTGCATTTTAGATTAAAATATGCAAATATATAAGAGTGGAAATTTGCTTGTTTATTCGAGCAGTTATCCACACAGTATATATTGCCCTAAGGTAGGACTGTATATATAATGTTGTTGTGGTTACGGACTGCGTATTTTTTATGCAATTCGTAATTCGCGCATATCTATTTTTGCTTTAATTTTTGTTTGGGATTTCGTCGAAAAAATCTCAAGCGATGACCTAGCGAAAATAGGTTCCCCGGCGAAATAGTTTATTTTGGTCGGGGAAAAGAAAGGTCATTGAAAACTGAATAGCTATGTTTTCAATGATGTTAGTTTATCTCTGTTCATTGTTTCCTTGTCCGCCATATTATTAGCAATTATTAATTAGTTAATGGCGGGTAAAAAATAATGATAGGAAAAAATACGCTTTTAGTTTTGTCGAAACTTATTAATGGCGTAGTAATTATAAAAATTTATGAGTAACTTATTAAAATCAAAAACTTTTAAAGTTGGAGGTTTAGTCGTAGCTTTGGCTATGATGGTTGCTGTAGGTTCTGCAAGTGCAGCAACTACTACAACAACTAGTACAACTACAACTGTAGTTGCTTCTGCGTATACATACTCAGGAGTGATGAAAGCTGGTTCAAAAGGCCCTGGAGTTTCTACTCTACAGGCTGCATTGAACAGTGTACAAACAATGCAAATCGTTGTTGACGGATCTTTCGGTCCTGCGACAAAATCTGCTGTGATGGCTTTCCAAGCTTCTCACGGTTTGGTTGCTGACGGTGTTGTCGGTCCTATGACTGGCGCAAAGCTTACTGAAGCAACAGTCGCTGTTATCACCATCCCTGGTGGTTTCCCAGCAGGTTGTACTTCAAACAACGGATTCAGCACTACTACCGGTATGTCATGTGCAGTTAGCACGACTCTTCCAGCAGGTTGTACATCAACTTCTGGATTCAGCCCAACTACTGGCATGTCTTGCGGAAGTGGAACATCTGGCGGAACTCTTTCAGGTGGTGAAACTGATGTGAGCAATGTTAGCATCGACGATGCTGATGATGACACAATCACCGAGAATGCAAGCAAGGCTCCTGTTGCCGACATCCAATTTGATGTCGACGATGCTGATGCTCAGCTTGTTCGCGCTGATGTAGTATTCCAAATTAAAAGTGGTGAAACTGGCGAAGACAAGCCTTGGGACGCTTTTGACAAGGTTTACTTGATGGACGGTTCTACTGTCCTAGCAAGCATGGATGCAAGCGACTCAGACAATTGGGATGACGCTGCAGACATTACTGGTGGCGACACTGGTTCTGATGCACAACGCATTCGTTTCAATGGTATCAACAAAATTTACAAGGAAGGCTCTAACAACAACGAACTTTGGGTAGCTGTTGATGTGGCTTCTTCTGTTGATGGATCTGACACTGGCAATGACTGGCTCGTAGAAGTTGACGACGAGGGTCTACGCTTCACCGATGGTGCAAGCATAGATACTTTTGTTGATACTGATACAGCTTCGGAATCTGCTGGCTTCGCAATTGAAACCTCAGGAGGAAATTCTGACATTACTATCACCAAAGATTCTTCAAGCCCAGACGCTCAGAATCTAGAAGTGAAAGAAAGCTCTTCTACAACAGCTACTGTTGCAGTCTTCAAAATCAAGGCTGACGAAGACGGTGGTGATATAAAGATCGATGATTTCCCAATATCTCTTGCAGTTACTAACTCAGTTGCAACGGTTAGCAACGACCATGTAAACGATGTTGTAGACGATGTTATGATTGTCGTAGATGGTCATACATATTCTGCTGATGAATCTCCTGTTACCAATACTCCACAAACATTCCATTTCAGCGATATTGAAGATGATGATGTTGTGGTTAACGCTGGCGATACAATGACTGTAACTGTAAAGGTTAAATTCAAGTCACAAAGCTCAGGTCCAGTTAACTACGACAACGGTGCTACTGTAATAGCTACATCTGCTGTTGATGATAGTGACTTCGAAGACGCTGATACTGGCGATGATGTCGCTACTCAGACTTTGGCCACTCCAAGTGGAGAGACTATGACATTGTTCTCCTCAGGAGTAGCAATCTCTAACTTCGACTCATCATTCGATACAACATCTGATGGTGGTCTTATCTCAAAGCAAACATTCACAATCGACTTCGATGTGACTGCCTTTGGTGATACGTTCTACATCCCTAAGCCTGTAGCTCGAGAAACCTCAGCAACAGCTTTGGCTGCTCTCTTGGATGACAGCGCCGGATTGGCCTTCACTGTAGAAAACAGTGCTGGTGTTATCCAGAACGCTGGTACCATAGCTTCCGCTAACTCATCTTTGACATCATCTGCTGATACTGATTTCGCTGGGTTCTTCACAGTTAACGAAGGTGATACTGAAACCTTCCATGTAACTGTTGAACTTAACGATACCGGTTCTACAGCTGGTTTCTATCACGTACAGCTCACAGAGCTTATGTATGACTTAGACAACAGCAATGGTTCTAACGAAGCTGTTTCTACATTCTCTCCTGCTCAAGACTACGAGACTCAGGACGTGAAGGTAGACTAGTAGCTTAGTTACCATCTCTACACTGGCTGATACACCTTAGAACGTATCTAAAAAACCACCCCTTACCCGGGTGGTTTTTTGTTTGGGGTTATCCACAGTCTATTGCGTTTGTGAGTCTATATCTGCTATAATTATATATAGCTTTATTAAAAAGCGCTTAGTTGTTAGGTCTTTATTATAAATCATTATTAATTAGCATTAAATAAAATCATATGAGTAATATTAAAAAAGTTTTAGGTCTAAGCATGGCTGTTTTAGCCGTTGCTTTTGTTTTTAGTTTTTCTGCTCCGAAAGCAGAAGCAGCGGCGACAGTATGTACTGCAACTGCTACAGGTCTATGGAGCGCAGCTACTACATGGGACGCTGTTTGTAATGGAAGTGATGCCGCTATTCCTGACGCAGATGATACTATCGTAATTAACAGTGGCGTGGTTGTTACTGTAGATGCAGGCAACCCTTCAGTCGCAGGCATTACAATCAATAGTGCGGCTGCTGCAAACGGGCTTATAATTTCAACAGGGCAAACTCTGACAGATACAGGTAGTTTGGCATATGTAGCAAACGCAGGAACCGCTGACCAGACTATAACCATAGCTGGTACAGGAGCTCTTTCAGTTGCTACTACTTCTACGATTCCTGCTCCTACTAATACTGGTAGTTCAATAATAACTATTACTGGCGCAGGAACATTTACAGCGACTGGAACCTTAGCGCTTACGGGAGGCGCTACTGCGGGAAATGTAACTGTTGCAGTAGGCGCAGGTACTTTGGCTGCTGGGGGTGCTGTTAACATTACCGGAGCAGCTGGTCCTGGAGTAGCTCAAATTACAGTAAGTACTGGAGCTATGACTACTGTTGGCGCTGCTACTCTTGCTGGGTCAGCTACCACAGCTAAATTAACTTTTACAGGTGCCGGCACAAGAACTCTTGCATCTTTGACTGATACTCTTGGAGATGTTGACCTTACGGGTACAACTGGAATTACTGGTGGGCTTACTTATACAGCTGGTACATTTGATATAAATGCTGGTACAACAACAGTTGGCGGGGCTACAACAATTGCTGCTAGTAAAACACTTGTAATAGCAAGTGGAGCAACAGGTAATTTTGCAGCGGTAACTGGTACAGGATCAGCAGCTATAACAAATGCTGGTACTCTTAGTACTGCAGCTTTAACCTTGGGTGCAGGAGGAGCATTAACAAACTCTGGCACATCAACTTCTTCAGGTACTATTACTTTAGGCGCAGCAGCAACTGTCACAAACTCTGGCACAATGACTGCTTCCGGTACTTTTGGTACAGGGGCTGGTGTCGTTGTAAACACTGGCACATTGAACCTTGCTGGAGCTACTACTAATGCTTTGAATGTCACAACGTTGACTGCAAGTACTTCAGGTATCGTTGATTATAATTTAGCTGCAGCTCAGACAATCATGACTGGAGCTTATTACGATCTTAAACTTACTGGTGGTAGTAGTGCAGTAAAGACTATTGCCGCTACTTCCTCTGTTGCTCACGATTTGACCATAGCAACAGCTACTCTAGCTAGTTTGACTAACGGTGGTGCTTCCACTGCTGCCTTCATGATTCTTGGTACCAACGACTCGAATCCTGGTACTTGGGGCGGTACTTCTTCTGCAGCATCATTTACAAATTCCACTTTCTTTTCCACAGGACCAACAGGTACCATCGATGTGGACCATGAACACGGCAGCAGCACTGTGACTCACCACAGTGGTGGAGGAGGAAATTCATCTTCTAGTTCTTCATCATCTTCAACAACTACTACTCCTACTGACACTACTACAACTACAACTGACGCAGGTTGCGTAAATGGTAATGCTTTCAGTGCAACAACTGGAAAAAAGTGTACTTCTACAACAACCACTACGACTGCAACAGTCGCACCTGGATGTGAGAATGGACACATATTCAGCTCAGTAGACGGCAAGAAGTGTGCAGTTATCGCTTCTACCACAACTACTACGACAACCACAACCTCTACTACAGGTTTTGGAAGCGCTGTAACAAAGCTAGGCAGTAAGGGAACAGCTTGCTTGGCTTGGCAGACATTCTTCAACAACAAAGCTAATGCTGGCCTAGTCTTGGACGGAAACTGCGGACCAAAAACTATGGCTGCAGCGAAAGCTTGGCAGGCATCTGCCGGCTTGGTAGCTGACGGACTTCTTGGCCCAAAGAGTATCGCCAAGGCATTGAGCATGTAACAAAACTTGAGCCTCTGGCTTAAGTAAAGAAACTAAAAACCGCCCTCTTTGGGCGGTTTTTAGTTGGTTGACTTTTAAAATTACTTTGTATATACTTTAGGTATATGAAAACATCAGCATTAAGCATTAAAATAGACCCGAAAGTAAAGCATGAGGCACAAAAAGTTGCCGACCAGCTTGGCTTTTCTCTTTCCGCTATCATAAACGCTTCACTTAAAAATTTAGTTCGCTCTAAGACCGTATCTTATTCTCTGTTAGAGCCTGCACCGCTTTTGAAAAAAGCTATTACTTCTGCTCGCGCGGAACGCGCTCGCGGCAAGTCTGCCGGCCCATTTTATTCATCTAAAGATATGATGAAATCACTCACGTCTTAATTTTATGACTGTTGCCTATAGCCGGATTTTCAAAAAAATGTTCAAGAAAAAGAATGCTTGGGTGCAAAACAAATTCGGAGAACGTCTTTCTCTGTTTATGAAAGATAGAAACAATCCAACACTGAACAATCACCCGCTTGGTGGAATATGGGCGGGTTGTAGAAGCATAAATATAACTGGAGATTTTCGGGCGGTGTACGAAGAGCTCGGCGATGACCAATTTCAATTTATTGCGATAGGTACACACAGCGAGCTATACACATAAGAAGTTTTTATTACACTATTACAACCAAAGGTTGAGCTTTGCAAAAGTTTCACCACAAGGTACAATTAGAGCATGTTTGCAATCATAATGAAGATTTTTTATCTGGTAGTCATATTGCCCTTTTATATATTCCAGGAAGGCAATGAGCTCTTGGTAAAGTCTTTAAAACATAGAGGCATATACTGGGATTCGTGGTATTCCTTGCTCTGCTTGCTTATTCTATTGGTAATCATTTTATTATTGATGGGGTATTATTAAAAATTATTTATGTTTAATAAGCATTTTTTTAAAATGGCCGTCACTTTCATAGGCATCATAATTCTCGGCCTGATTGGAGTCTTTGTGGTCGGCAATATGGAGAAGGGAGACAAGCAGGATACAACAGACACGTCTTCTACGTGTTGCAAAGCAAAATAATTGTGATATAGTGTATATGCCGCAAAGAAGATAGGTGCATATATGCATAAATCCTATCTAGTGGGTCGACGGCTGTTTGCCGTTTTTTTAATTTAAAAACCAATTATGTTATTAAAATCAAAAAAAGAAGAAATAATCAAAGACCTTGAAGGAGCCATCAAAGAATCGCAATCTGTGGTGTTTGTGAATTTTCACGGGCTCAAAGTGAGCGACGAGACAGCGCTCCGCCGGGATTTGCGGAATGAAGGCGTGAATTACAAGGTATCCCGAAAGACGTTGCTCAAGCGCGCGCTCACGGGCAAGGCCGGAGGAGAAATTCCGGAGCTCTCCGGCGAAGTGGCTATAGCTTACTCAAAGGATGAGACATCAAGCCCGCGGGAAATTTACAACTTTCAAAAAACCCATAAAGGAGCCTTGAGCATTTTAGGAGGAATATTTGGAGGGCAGTTTGTCGGCGGAGAGAGGATGATGGAAATAGCCACCATCCCAAGCAGGGAAGTATTGCTGTCCAAGATTGCATTCTTGCTAAAGAGCCCTATGCAGCGTTTTGCGCTGGCCTTGAGCGAAGTGGCCAAGAAGAAGTAGAAATTTACACATTATAAAAATTAATTTAAAAAATAGCGTCGCGCCGAAAGGACTTACGCGACGTGATTTAGCAAAATCATATGAATAAAGATACATTGTTAGAATGGTTAGACAAAGCGACGACTCTCGAACTAAACGACATCGTCAAGGCTATAGAAGAAAAGTTTGGCGTATCAGCTGCTGCTGTAGCAGTATCAGGCGGTGCGGCGGCGTCCGGCGCTGAAGCCGCAGAAGAACAGAGCACTTTCTCTGTCGTCCTGACTTCAGCCGGCGAAGCTAAAATCGCCGTGATGAAGGTGGTCAAAGAAGCGCTGGCCCTTGGCCTCAAAGACGCTAAGGACCTGGTAGACGCCGCTCCTTCAACCCTAAAAGAGGGAATGAAGAAAGAGGAAGCAAACGACCTCAAGAAGAAAATTGAGGAAGCAGGAGGGAAAGTCGAATTGAAATAATCAATCAAAATAAAGCTAAAAAATACCCAGCAGATGCTGGGTATTTTGATATATAATATAAGTGTAACAAGTCACTTACTGGTACGTCATACTAACTATGAAAAAATATACATTATTTTTGGCGAGTTTCGTCTTTATTATTCTTAGCTTATTTAGTTTTAACATAAATTCTGCGAGTGCCGCCAATTGCGCACCCGGGGATTTGTTTGATACGTCTACCGGCCAGTCTTGCAGTAATATAGATGCGACAGCAGGATGCCAGAGCGGCTATTTATTTAGCCCGCTTACCGGCAAACCTTGTTTTGTATCACCTCGTCCTTTATGCCCAATTGTACTGGCCGAGGATTTTAGAATTGGCGCAAAGGGAGAAAGTGTCCGGGCATTTCAGCAAATGTTAATAGATGCTGGTTTCTTTCCTGGGAAAATCGATGGAATTTATGGTCCTATTACTTCTGCGGCCGGCATAAATTATTATAAAAAATGCCCTAAGCCTTTCCCGTCTCCAGATGCTCCAATCATTAGCGGCGTAAGTGGTCCGCAATCATTAAACGTAAATCAACAAGGGACGTGGACCATTACAGCTTCAAGTGCAACCGGAGGAAATCTTTCTTATTCGGTTGTTTGGGGAGACATGGTTTACATACCTGAGTCAGGAATAAAATTTGATGTGACCCAACAGTCCGCTACATTTACCCATAGCTATTCTCTACCGGGAACATACACACCACAATTTACTGTCACCAGCGCAAATACAATAAATTGCATCACGGCTCCGTGCCCTTCTAACGCGGGAAGCGCGCAAGCAAGTTTGAGCGTGAACGTAGGCGGAATATCAGCTAGTAGTCCAGTGATTACTTCTATTTCTCCTGTTTCGGGCAGAGTCGGCACAAAAATTACCATTACCGGAAAAGACTTTGCCTCTACTGGCAACAGCGTCAAGTTTGGCAAAGGGTATATAAACGGACTTGATTCAAATACTGACGGCACATCTATAACTTTTACGCTGCCGAGCGGCATGGGAGTTTGCCGTGGTGACGCAGAAATATGTATTGCCCTCGCTATGCAGGTTTCGCCCGGCACGTACGAGGTTTCGGTATGGAACACGCATAATACCAGCAACTTAGCTTATTTCACAGTAACTGAATAAATAAAACTATATATCTTGATTTTTCTTGAGAAACCACTACAATAGAGGGATGGAAATTCTCGGTAAAATATTGGGCAACGGGTCCCGGGTAAAAATAATGCGCCTGTTTTTGCTGAACAGGACAACGGGCTTTAAGAGCAAGGATGTCGCGAAGCGCAGCCGGGTCAGCTCTCCCATTACCACCAAGGAGATAAAGCTTCTCTCGTCCGTGGGTTTTATAAAAAAGCGCTCTGCCACTTCTATGGAGTGGATTTTTAACCCTATGTTTAAATACGCAAAGGAGTTTGAAGACCTGCTCATCGGGTCTGACAGCCTCTCCAACCAGACTGTCTTGGACAGTTTTAAGAAAATTGGCCGGGTAAAGCTTCTGGTGGTGTCCGGCGTGTTCATAAAAAATAACGACAGCCGGGTGGATTTGCTCATAGTGGGCGACAAGATGAAGCGGACGAAGATAGAGGAGGGGATTCGCCGGCTCGAAGCTGAGATAGGCACCGAGCTAGTCTATGCTATTTTCGAATCTAAAGAGTTTATGTACCGCTTAAATATGTACGACAAGCTTGTCCGGGACATTTTGGACTTCCCCCATGAGGTTATAATCCAAGGAAAAGGGTTCCTGGAGTTATCCACACAAGCCCCCAGAAAGGCTGTAAAATAGCTAAATATTGATATATGGCAAGTATTTAACTGCCATATATCAATGGCGCTCGGACCACTAGGCAAAAGTGGATAACTTTTTTGCCTATGTTCCTCACTTATTGATATAATATCACTATGACTTTTATAAGGTCGAAACTTAAAAAGTTTATTAATTAACGTTTTTTTAATAATTTATGAACAATATTTGGCTTACATGGGGTGAAGTTTTCAACGCGTCACTTCAAAATTTATGGTGGGGTTTCATTCAATTTGCCCCAAAGTTTATCATAGCGGTAGTTTTCTTTATAGTCGGCTGGATTTTGGGCTCTCTCATAGCCAAGGCTATTGAGCAGGTTTTCACCGCCCTAAAGATAGATACCCTTTTCAAGTCTGTCGGCGCTGATGATTTCTTTAAGAAGGCGGGTATGAATTTAAATACCGGATATTTTATCGGGCAAGTGGTGAAATGGTTCGTGATTGTCGTTTTCCTGCTTCCTTCCTTGAACTTGGTAGGCTTGAACGATATTTCAGCTTTCTTGCAATACAGCGTCCTCGGATTTTTGCCTAGGGTGATCGTCGCTGCGCTTATATTGATAATCGCTACGATTATTTCTGAAGCTCTTTCCAAGACTGTCATTGCTTCTGCAAAGTCTATGAGCCTGACTTCTGCAAACATGCTCGGAGCTGTAACCAAATATATAATTTGGGTATTTGCTTTCATCATCGCGCTCGGCCAGCTTGGGGTAGCTGAATACTACATGAATGTCCTCTTTACCGGCGTCATCGCCATGCTTGCACTCGGAGGCGCTCTCGCTTTCGGATTGGGCGGAAGGGAACATGCTTCCAGGTTTATCTCAAAGCTTAGCGAGGAAATGTCCCACAGGGGATAAATTGCTGTTTTTACAATTTTCTCCTTAGAAAAAGCCCCATAATGGGGCTTTTTCTTTTTCCCATGCTGACATTTACTTTCCCGCTATTGAGTTGTACAATTAAGGATATGTTAAAGATGAAAAACTTATTGTTTTTGGGGCTTGTATTTGGCCTTTTCATATCTATTACTAGTTTAGAAGCAATTAAAAAAGTAAGCGCAGAAGGTAAAGGAGAGGTACAAACGGGCACGAAGGGAGAGGTGCGAAATCCGAGCCTCATAAAACATAACTCTACTGTAAAAACGCCCGAGGCAGAGCCAAGAGAGATACAAGAAAATTTGAAGGGCACGCTCCGGGAAATAATCCTAGACTCATTTGAGAGGGACCCAAGCAAAGCTGGCGCAGGCATCGCGTACGCGATAGAAACACCAGACTTAAAATCGGTATCCGTAGAATTTTCCGGAACCAAAGCAAGTGAAAAATTCCGCAATGCAGATATTGAAGTCGAGGGCGGATGGAATAGAAATGGTAGTTTTACGGTAAAAAAAGTAATTTCTGTAGTGCCTCAAAATATCGAAAGCGTAGTCCGCAGCGAAATAGAAACTCTGGACGCAAACGGGGCGCCGACCAAATCGAGCCTGCTCGGCCCGGAAGCTACCACAGGAGCCTATACAGTCTTGGTTATACCGGTAAATTTCACCGACGTCACTTCACAGCCGGTAACGGTAGCCCAGATACGGGATGTCCTTTACGGAAGCAGCTCGTCGATAAATTCTCAATTTAAAGAAATGTCCCAAGGCAGATTTTACCTGACAGGCATCCAGCGTCCCGACATAGATATCCTGGATTGGGTTACACTCCCGCATACAAGCGACAATTGTCCAAGTAATATGCTCGGCACATGGGCAAACGAGGCGAGAGTCCTTGCCCGGGCCCAGGGTTTTGAACCAAACAACTACAGAAGCGTTGTATTGATTTTTCCGTCAAATATCCCAAGTTGTAATGGCTGGGGAGGGCAGGGTGCCATTGGTACCCTTGGCAGCACTATTGGTTCCAACAATGTATGGATACAATATGAGGCCGGGCTGGACTTAAAATTTTTAAGAAGCATGCTTATGCACGAGATGGGGCATAACCTCGGCTTAATGCATTCGAGCCTGGTAAAACATTGCCAGGAATCAGCTTTAATTCCCCAAGATTGCCAAAGCATAGAATATGGTGACCATTTTTCACCCATGGGAAATACCGTTTTCTTCCTCCGCAATTATAATAATTTTCATCTCGAGCAGCTTGGCTGGCTCGGTGCCGGAGCTAAAGTTACAAATTTGCCGCAAGCCGGAACCTATAATCTGAATTTATTTTCTCCGTCGTTTATAAAAGGGTCTCAGGTCGTCAGTATTCCTCTGAAGAATTCAAATGGAGTTCCCACGGGACAGAGCGTGTACTTGGAATTCCGCAGACAAACGCCGCCGTTTGATATGTTTACAGGCGACTTTTTTCAAAATGTAACCAGAGGCGTCTCAGTCAGATTTGCCCCATCCAGCCTCACGGCCCAGACAAATACGTATTTGCTGGACTACACCGAAACAACTGAACCAATTGATGATGCGGCAATTGAGGTGGGGCAAACGTATGTAAATTCAACCTATGGTTTCAGCATTAGGACAAATTCTATCAATCCCGGACGGGGAGCAAGCATTACTATTCAGCTGACCCGCTAAATATCTCCTTGCTTGACCCCGTAGTAGATTTTGGCGAAGCCCTTTAGGGCATGCTACGCATATCGCCAAAATTCACTACGGGGTTGACATCTTTTTGGCTTTAGTATAGTATCAACCTATCAGTATGAATATTACAAGAAACAGTTTAAAAGGGCGGTCTCGGTAGACTATTTCTTTTGTCTGCTACCCGCCTGAAAGGCGGTTTTTTTATTGTAAAATCAGCACGGTTTGAAAATTGAAAACTTAATTCTTGCCCTATTTCTTTTCCCGTTCGCGGGATTGGGTCTTTTTAGAGGCAAGAAAAATTCGTTTACATGGTTATCCGAGCGGTCGGAAATTATAATTATGTAAAAGGATTCTTGCCCGCCTTTGGCGGGTGAATTTTTCCACTGAAAAGGTGGAATTGTGATTTTCAAATTTCTTAACAGGAAATTTAAGGGCGTACGGTGGATGCCTTGACTGTAAGAGGCGATGAAGGACGTAGCAAAGCTGCGATAAGCTTCGGGGAGGTGCCTAGCAACCTTTGATCCGGAGATTTCCGAATGGGGAAACCCTGCATAGTAAACCTATGTAACTTTTATCTTTATGATAATAAGAGCGTACCCTGGGAAGTGAAACATCTCAGTACCAGGAGGAGTAGAGAACAATAGTTATTTTCTTAGTAGCGGCGAGCGAAAAGGAAGAAGCCCAAACCGATGTAGCAATATATCGGGGTTGTAAGATGACAATGTAGATTTCTAGAAGAGTCAAAAAATACATAATTAGTTGAAGTTGCTGGAAAGCGACACCATAGGGGGTGATAGTCCCGTAAGCGAAAATTATGTGTCTCTTTTATTGTTATTCTTGAGTACCCCAGGACATGAATGGCCGGGGGGAATCCAGCGGAACTAACCGCTAAGGCTAAATACTCTTACAGATCGATAGTGAACTAGTACCGTGAGGGAAAGGTGAAAAGCAGCCCGATTAGGGCGGTGAAATAGACCTGAAACCGTATGTCTACAAGGAGTCGATGCACTGCTTCGGCGGTGCTACGGCGTGCCTATTGAAGAATGAGCCAACGAGTTTATTCATACTGCAAGGCTAAGTGGGCTAAAACCACAGAGCCAAAGGGAAACCGAGTGTTAATAGCGCGACTTTAGTAGTATGCATAAGACCCGAAGCCAGGTGAGCTTGCCATGAGCAGGTTGAAGTTCGCAGAAATGCGGATGGAGGACCGAACCGGTAGATCGTACAACGTCTTCGGATGACTTGTGGTAAGGAGTGAAAAGCTAATCGAACCTGGTAATAGCTGGTTCTCTCCGAAATAGCTTTAGGGCTAGCGTCGTGTGTTTTTTCTGGGGGTAGAGCACTGGAAGATTTCGACAGGGAGCAATCTCGCGAAACCTATCAAACTCCGAATACCAGAAACCATAGCACGGCAGTTAGGCCATGGGGGCGAAGCTCCATTGGCCAAAAGGGAAACAGCCCAGATCTCAAAATAAGGTCCCTAAATATATACTAAGTGTAAGACAAGAAGGTGAGATTTCTTAAACAATGAGGAGGTTGGCTTAGAAGCAGCCATCCTTTAAAGATAGCGTAACAGCTCACTCATCTAGAGATTTTGCGTCGAAAATAATTGGGGCTAAGTATATTACCGAATTTGAGGATTCGTAGACTTCATCAAGAAAAAATTGTTCTTTTGTTTTAATGTGGGGGCGTAGCTCAGATGGTAGAGCACTTCGCTGGCAGCGAAGGGGTCGGGAGTTCGATGCTCCTCGCCTCCACCACTTCATTTTTTGAAGTGAATTGTTTTGTTTTTACGTAGCCGCTTAGCTCAACATGGATAGAGCACTTGCCTAACAAGCAAGGGGTTACGGGTTCGAGCCCCGTAGCGGCCACCACCTTACTTTTTGTAAGGTAACAAATATTTTTTCCCAAGGAATTTTCTTTCGAGAACTTTCTTTGGGTTCTTGATGAAGTCTACGAGTGGTAGGAGAGTGTTCCACTCTGCTGTGAAGGAAGACTCGTGAGAGCTTCTGGAGCGTGTGGAAGTAAGAATGTTGGCACAAGTAACCGCAATGATGTTGAGAACGCATCACGTCGAAAGATCAAGGTTTCCTTGGTAATGATAATCAGCCAAGGGTTAGTCGGGCCTAAGGGAATGGTGAAAACCGTACTCGATGGACACAGGGTTAATATTCCCTGACTTCTGTATATAGTGATGGGATGACGGAGGGTAGTATGTATCGCTCATTATTGGATTTGAAGTTTATGCCTTAATTGTACGCTATAGGAAAATCCGTAGCGTGACTTAAATGTCATATGAAAGAGGAGTAAAAAGTTTTCCGTTCGCGGAGGGCAATGATACAAAGCACGCTTCCAAGAAAACTCTCTAAACTTATATATATAGAATCCGTACCGCAAACCGACACAGGTGATCAGGTCGAGTAGACCAAGACGAACGAGTGAGTGGTCCCCAAGGAACTCGGCAAAAAAGCAGCCGTAACTTCGGGATAAGGCTTGCCCCTCTTTATTGAGGGGCCGCAGCGAAAGTATCTCTGGCAACTGTTTACCAAAAACACAGCTCCCTGCGAACTCGTAAGAGGATGTATAGGGGGTGACACCTGACCAATGCCAGAAGGTCAAATATCGGCGTTTCTAATAGCAATATTATTGGTGACTGATATAAGCCCTGGTGAATGTCGGCCGTAACTATAGACAAAACCGTTGTAGTTACGCAAATAAATCTTGCTATATGCTGGAAAACCCGTGTATCTTCAAATACTCATTCAAGGAAACTTGAGTAGTGAAAATTTTGAAGCGTTGCCTAAATCTTAATTGATCGGTTAACGGATAATCAGCAGGCAACCTGCGCAAGCAGAGAGTCCTCAGAGACTATACGCAAGACAATTTCAAATCAATAATTGGAGTCGACGATTTGAAAATGATGATATAGTCCGACCTCTATGGCGACATAGAGCTAACACGTTTTAGTTTTTGTTTGGTAAACAATAGATTACATATTCAACCTTAAGAAAAGAACGGTCCTAAGGTAGCGAAATACCTTGTCGGGTAAGTTCCGACGCGCACGAATGGTGTAATGACTGGAGAACTGTCTCGGGGACCAGCTCGGTGAAAATACAATACCGGTGAAGATGCCGGTTAAGTGCAGTTAGACGAAAAGACCCTAGAAGCTTTACTATAACTTGATATTGAGTATGTTTTTAGACTGCGTAGCATAGATGGGAGAGGTTTGATGGATAAGGTTTCGGCTTTGTTCTACTCGTCAGTGAAATACCATTCTTTTTGAAGGCATATTCTAACCAATGCGGCAAAAACGCATTGAGACAGTATCTGGTGGATAGTTTTACTGGGGCTGTACCCTCCTAAAAAGTAAAGGAGGGGTTTAAAGGTAATCTAGGCGCGAATGGAAACCGTGCCGATAGTGTAATAGCACAAGATTGCTTGACTGTGAGAGGTACATCTCGAGCAGGTGGGAAACCAGAATATAGTGAACCGACCACCCGTATTAGACGCGGTGGAAGATTAACGGATAAAAGCTACTCTAGGGATAACAGGCTAGTTCCGCCCAAGAGTTCATATCGACGGCGGAGTTCGGCACCTCGATGTCGGCTCACCTTAGCGCGGTGGCGGAGAAGCTACCAAGCGTTTGGCTGTTCGCCAATTAAAAAGGTACGCGAGCTGGGTTCAGACCGTTTTGAAAATACAGGCACTAGGCTTTAGGCGCTAGGCATTAGCATTAGATTTTGCTAGAGCCTAAAGCCTAAATTTCCTAAAGCCTTGTTTTCGGGACAGTCTGAACCCTCAGAGGAAATAAGAGCTCAAATGAACTTATACTGTTTTAATCGAAGACAACCAAGTGTATTAAATTACACACCACGGCGGTTCTAAATTTTATTTAGGAAGAAGTCGGGGTTTTCGGTGAAATCCAATCCTGAGATTTATCGAAGGAGGACAACACCGAGTGCCGTAAAGGCATGTAGAGACTACAAACCGACCACGAGAAATTGTGAATGTATAGTCCAATCCCTTTAGTAATAAAGGTTCCGCGCTTGTAGAGCGCGGAAGTAAAATAAAATGCGTGAGACAGGTTGGTCTCCTATCTACTGCACTCGTTGATTCTTGAGAAGATTTGCCCCTAGTACGAGAGGACCGGGGTGAACTGACCTCTGGTGTACGAGCTGTCCTGCCAAGGGCACTGCTCGGTAGCTATGTCGGGAATGGATAACCTCTGAAAGCATCTAAGAGGGAAGCCAGCTTCAAGATTAGGAATCGTTAAGAACCCTGAGAGATGATCAGGTTGATAGGCTTTAAGTGTAAGCGCAGTAATGCGTTCAGCTGAGAAGTACTAATGTTTCGATTCCTGTTAAGAAATTTGGAAATCACACCCCGCACATAACTTACTAAATAATCTAAAAAAATTAAGTGAATTTTATCTCATGGAATATTCATTTAAAGAAAAAGGTTGTTTGTTAAGTTATGTGCGGGGACCAAAAAATATTCGCTTCGAATATAATGTTCTGGTGCTTAAACGGCGGAGTCACATCTCTTCCCATTTCGAACAGAGCAATTAAGCCCGCTAGTGCCGATGATACTTGTAAAGGAAAAGTAGGTAGGTGCCAGAACAGTGTATTTGAAGACTAAAAAGCCAGTAGATATCTGATGGTTTTTTGGTATACTTAAATGATTATGATTAATGGCGATTATTTTTTTGTGATTGTTTTAGGGGTTGTTGCAGGTACTCGGCTTTTTCTTTTAGCAAACATACCTAGCCCAACTATTAAAGGTTTTCGGACTCGTCATTATATGACTGGGATGGTCTTAATTATTTTATCTTTTTTAAGCAATAATCTGGTAATTTTTGCTGTAGGTTACGCTTTCATTATAGATGAATTACCTTTAATTATCGCCAGAGGTCCGGGGCATAAAGAACAATACTGGAAACCAGGAGAAGATTATTGGTCTCGTTGGTGTATTGTAGGAGTATTGATTTTAATCTTTTTAACTTATGTTTTTAGGGGCGTCATCGCAGGATTAATATAACTAAGGATATTATAGGTTTTATTTGACATTTTACCCCAATTTGCTATTATGAAGCCAAGCTCTGTGAGAGCTTTTTTAAATGAACATACAGTAAAAATCATGACAAGATCAATCAAAAAAGGTCTATATGTGGACGAAAAACTGCTTTCAAAAATCGCAGGCAAAAACCCGCTCAATACCCCCATGATAAAGACATGGAAGAGGGCTTCCACCATATCTCCGGAAATGCTTGGTTTCGTCTTTGGCGTGCATAATGGCAAGACTCATGTGGAGGTATTGGTTACCGAAGACATGGTGGGCCACAAACTCGGCGAATTTTCACCAACAAAGAAATTCATGAAGCACGGAGGAAAAATGCAGAAAGAGCTTGAAGCAAAGAAGAAAGAGTCTGAAATAGCGGCAGCCAAGTCTGCCACAGCGGCCGCAGCCGATGCAAAGAAAAAATAGAAAGAAATAATAAAACATCATGAAAGCTTATTTAAAAAATTACAGACAGTCTCCCCGAAAAGTCCGCCTTGTCGCGGGACTAATAAAGAAAAAGACTGTGGGTGAAGCCATAGCCGAACTTGATTTCCTAGCCAAGCGGGCGGGCACTCCGATGAAAAAGCTTTTAATGTCAGCCGTAGCAAACGCCAAAGACATGGGCAAGGATGTGGAGAATTTAATTATCAAAGAATTGCGGGTGGACAAAGGCGTGACTTTGAAAAGGATGATGCCGGCAGCCATGGGCAGCGGACACCGCATAAACAAGCGCACCAGCCATATACTTTTGACTCTGGGAGAAAAAGTTGTAAAAGCAGAAAAAAAAGTGCAAAAGAAAGTAGCTAAAGTATTACCAACTAAAGTTAAGAAAGCAAAACCCGCCTCAGCTAAAAAAGCTGATTCGGGCAAGTAATTTATATGTCAAAAATAGTTCACCCATATGCGCATAGGCTAGTAATACTCCGGGATTGGAAATCCCGCTGGTTTGCTGAGCCGAAAAAGTATGTAGCCTATCTAAAGGGTGATGTATTAATCCGGCAGTGGCTGGAAAAGAAATTGCGCGGCATGTATGTATCCGGGATTGAAATTGAAAGAAGCCGAAAAGCTACGCGATTTATAATCAAAACTTCCCGCCCGGGCATCTTAATCGGCCGGAACGGGGAAGGGGCAACAAAGCTCAAAGAAGATATTTTAAAGAGAATGGATTATCTAAAACTAGACCGGCCGGAAGATTTCAAGCTTGAAGTCGTCGAAATATCTAGCCCGGAAGCAGACGCGGCCATAGTAGCCTATATGATAGCCGAAGGCTTGGAAAAGAGGATGCCGTACCGAAGAGTCATCAAGACAATCATTGAAAAAGTCATGGCTGTGCGCGGAGTAGAAGGAGCCCGAGTAGTGCTCTCAGGCCGCCTCGGTGGCGCTGAAATTGCCCGCACGGAAGATCTCAAGCGTGGAAGTATTCCGCTTCAGACTTTCCGTGCTGACATAGATTTCAAGCGAGAACGCGCGACGCTTCCATACGGAGTCATCGGCATAAAAGTCTGGATTTACCGGGGAAAAATATTTTCCAAAAAAACAACCAACGATAGCAATAAAGAAATAAATTAATTGTATGTTATTACCGAAAAAAGTAAAATTTAGAAAATGGCAGACACAGAGGAGCAATCCAAAGTCGAGGACGCCGGACACCAGGGGCACAAAGCTTGCTTTTGGTTCTTTCGGCTTGAAATCGGAAACTCAGGCCCGTGTAAAATCAAACCAGATCGAAGCCGCCCGAAAAGTGGTATCCCGTACTCTTACGAAAACCGGCAAATACTGGATTCGTATTTTCCCCGACCGACCATTTACCAGTAAAGCTGCGGAAGTAGGAATGGGAAAGGGAAAGGGAGATCCGCAAGGGTATTGTTTTGACGTGGCTCCAGGACGCATCATTTTTGAAGTAGACGGCGCGCCGGAAGCGATAGCAAGGGAAGCCCTAAGGAAGGCCGGCAGCAAGCTCCCGGTCAAGACAAGGATAATTTCCAGGGTTCACAAGCAATAATTATATGGCAAAGAAAAAGGAAAATTTAAAAGATGTGGGAAGTGCCGAGCTGGAAAAAAATCTGGCGACTCTTGGGGAGAGTTTGCGAGTCATCAGATTCAAAGCCGAGGGCTCAAAATCAAAGAATGTAAAAGAAGCGTCAGCGCTAAAGAGAAAAATAGCTCAAGCGATGACGGCCTTAAACCAAAAAAAGCAAGCAGTTAAATAATCACGCCAAAGGCGCTACCAAGTATGAAAACCAAAACAGCAAAAACAAAAGACGCAGCAGCCAAAGAAGGTAATATCCTAAAGGGTAAAGTCGTAGGGGACAAGATGGACAAGACTGTCGTGGTTTCCGTTTCCCGTTTTATCAAGCACCCATTGTACGGAAAATTTTACAAAGTCAGCAAGAAGTACAAGGCGCATGACGAGGAAAACAAATCCAAAGTAGGCGACACTGTAGAGATGATAGAAGTCCGCCCTATGTCCAAGGACAAGCGTTTTAAAGTAATTTATAAATAGATAATTTCCCGCCATAGGCGGACAAGTATGATACAACCAGAAACATTAGTAAAAATAACAGACAACGCCGGAGGCACCGTAGGAAAGGTGTTCAAGGTTTTAGGCTCTTCCAAAAAGAGATATGCCAGTATCGGCGAACTCGTTATAATTTCGGTCAAAGTAGCCAGCCCCCGGAAAGGAGTCAAAAAGAAAGACGTGCATCAGGCTGTCGTCGTCCGCACTAGAGCGGCATACCGCCGGAAGGACGGTTCATATATCCGCTTTGATGACAATGCAGTGGTGATTTTAGAAAAAGGCAAGAAAGACCCAAAAGCCGGACGCGTGTTCGGGCCGATTCCAAGAGAGCTTGCAGAGAAAGGTTTCCAGAAGATAATTTCCTTAGCACCCGAAGTGATATAGACAATACAAATTTTGATAAATATATGAAATTAAAAAAAGGAGACAACGTAATAGTAATCACAGGCAAGGACAAAGGCAAAAAAGGAAAAATTGTCCGCGTCTTGTTAACTTCTAACAAGGTTATCGTAGAAGGCATAAATATGATTAAGAAGCATCAGCGCCCTCGCCGGTCCGGAGAGAAAGGCTCTATGAGAGATATGCCGACCCCGATGAGCGCTTCAAACGTCATGATGCTCGACCCAAAGAGCGGAAAGGCTACCCGCCTCGGCAAAAAGAAAGTAGGCGACAAGATGGTCCGGATTGCAAGAAAGAGCAATCAAGAAATATAGTAAGAAATATAAATATATGGCAAACAAACACATGACAGTAAAAGAAAAGGAAACGGAAGCATTTTCAAAGATGAAAGCTGATTTTCATTATAAAAATGCCATGGCTGCACCAAAGCTGCAAAAAATTACAATCAATGTAGGCACAGGCACTGCTATCAAAAAAGACAAGAATAAAAACGATGCTATATCCGACCGTTTGGCGAAAATTACCGGCCAACAGCCTACTAAAGTCGGCGCAAAGAAATCTATCGCCTCTTTCAAAATCCGCCAAGGCGACCCTATCGGTATCGTGGTCACTCTCCGCGGCAAGAGGATGTATGCACTTTTGGACAAGCTCATAAACGTAGCTCTTCCCCGTACTAAAGACTTTCGGGGCATCAACCGCACCTCAGTGGACAGCATCGGCAACGTGACTATCGGCATAAAAGAACACACTATTTTTCCGGAAACAGCCGACGAAGACAGCCGCGATGTGTTTGGCATGTCGCTGACTATAGGCTCTACAGCGAAAGATAAAAAAGAAGGCATGGCTTTCTTCACACTCCTCGGCATTCCTTTCAAGAAGGAATAATTGACTAATTAAGACAATTTTATATAATTTAAAAATGAAAGAATTAAAGCTTTTTACAATGGTAATCAAAACCCTAATTATTCGTCATATATAAGTGTGTGTTGTTATTAACAATCTATATTAGTATAATAATATTATGAACGATGTAAATCATGAAAAAATAGAAAATTTAGCATTGAGTATATTAGATAGTTATAATATTACAGAACCAGTAGTTGATGTTACCAAGATAGCTAAAGATAAAGGAATAGAAATTAAGGAGATATCAATGCCTACGGGATATAACGAGGTTGCTGGTTTCTATGACAAAGATCAAAAAACTATTTATATTGAAGCTAGCGACAAACCATCTCGAAAATTGTTTACCATTGCACATGAATTGGGCCATATTTTTTTGGAGCATACAAATTATGGTGTTCTTTTTCGAATTCCTAAAAAGGATGCAAATTACATAAAAGAGGAAAAAGAAGCTAATAGTTTTGCAGCTAATTTATTAATGCCAGTAAACATGGTATTTGATTATATGGAAAAATATAATCTTTCTCATTCGGACTACAAAAAAATGTCCGATATATTTGGTGTTCCTATAGTTGCTATGAAAATGCGACTAGAAGACCATCTTAAATAATATGGATGAAGTAGAAATAAAACCAGAAGATATTGTTTCCAAGTTGAGTAATTCTGGTAGTGACGTAGATGAGAGTACTTTCTATTGGTTCGATAAGTTACAACAAGAAAAAAAGGAAACAGAAACAACAGAAAAAAAGGAAAATGAAGGTATTCTGGGCATGAGGAAAGTGTGGTCTCGCACAGTTCTTTGTCTAATTGTAGCGATAGTTATTTTTGATATGGTGCTTGTTATTTTGTATGGGTTGGGAAAGTTAGATTTCCAAGACTCAAATGTTGTAATTGTTATTATAACTGATAATTTTCTAAAGATTTTTGGTTTAGGATATTTAATTACTAGAGAAATTTTCAAGAAAATCTACCATAGATAGTCTTTAAGTTGACTATTTTTGGTAAATTTGCTACTATCTAAGTAGGGGAATATGGCTTTGATTAATCCGCTTTTCTCCTTTAGACCTTATATTGCTTAGTCAATTTGGGCTTAAAGAAAAAAAGTGAGATATTATTGAAGTTTAGCTCCGACCAGAGTCGGAGTAATGATTTTAATAGTCATTTCATTCCTTTAAAATAAATCATATGGCAAAAACATCCGTTATAGCGCGAAGCAAAAAGACACCAAAGTTCAGCACCCGGCAAAAAAACCGATGTTTTCGCTGCGGCCGGGGCAAGGCTTTCATGAGGGATTTCGGCCTATGCCGTATTTGTTTCAGGGAATTAGCAAATGAAGGAATGTTGCCAGGGGTTCGCAAATCGAGCTGGTAGCTATAATTATTTTGATTTATATGGATTCAATTTCAAACATGTTAATAATGATGAAGAACGGAGGCCTTGCCGGCAAGGAGTCTGTTTCTTTTCCATATTCCAAAGTCAAAAACGCCATCGGCGAATGTTTGAAAAAAGAAGGCTATGTAAAGCAAGTGGTCAAGAGGACAAAAAAAGGCTTTCCCGTCCTGGAAGTGGAGCTGGCATATACAGATAAAAAGCCAAAAATCATGGAAGTAGAGAGAATTTCAAAATTGTCACGACGCGTGTATTTCGGAGTAAAAGACATCCACAAAGTCAGAAACGGTTCAGGCTTGCTGGTGCTTTCTACTCCAAAAGGAATTTTATCAGGGGGAGATGCCCGCAAAGAGCAGGTAGGAGGCGAAGCATTATTCAGAATTTGGTAGTTCATAGGATTTAAATAATAAAAATATATGTCACGAATAGGAAAACAAGAAATACTAATACCAAACGGAGTCAAAGTCACCCAAAATGGCGAAGTTATTTCTGTTACCGGCTCCAAGGGTACGCTCTCAAAGATTTTCCGCGACGACATTGATATAAAAATAGAAGCGGACAAAATCACTTTAAATATAAAAAGAAACGACAAATTTTCAAAGTCTCTTTGGGGCACATACGCTTCACACCTTAAAAATATGATTGCCGGGGTAGAAACTCCATATCAAAAGAAATTAATATTGGAGGGTATCGGATTCAAGTCTGAAGTAAAAGGCAAAGAGATTCATTTTGCTCTCGGCTTCTCTCATCCGGTCATAGTGCCGATTCCAGAAGGGCTTACAGTCACAGCCGAAAAGAACAACATTACAGTTTCAGGTATCGACAAAGAATTAGTCGGAAGCTTTACAGCCTCTGTGCGTGCCAAAAAGAAGCCTGAGCCTTACAAGGGCAAGGGTATGCGCTATGAAGGTGAAGTAATCAGGCGCAAGCAGGGCAAGAAGACAGTATAGGGCGAGGATTTAGAGAATAAAAAGATGATAAATAAAACTGACAAAAGAATACGATTAAAGAAAAGGATTAGAGTAAAAATGAACGGTACGCCAGCGCGCCCACGGCTTTCCATTTTCCGCTCAAACAAATTCATCTACGCGCAGGTCATCGATGACACCGCCGGGAAGACACTTACTGCTGCGAGCGACGTGAAGATAACCAAGGGTACAAAGAACGAGCGGGCAAAGCAAGTCGGCAAGCTCATCGGTGAATTTTGCCTGAAACAAAAAATCAGCAATGTTGTTTTCGACAGAAACGGATTCAAATATACCGGCCGGATAAAATTATTAGCAGATGAAGCCAGAGCTTCCGGACTGAAATTTTAATTGACGAGTAATATAATTGTAATTATATGGATAAACCAAACCCACAAGCGAATAATACGGATACAAGAAGGAATAACCCGAGGAGAGGCTCTTCTTTCGGCCGGCCAAAACCGGAATTTGACCAGAAGATTTTAAATATCCGCCGGGTTACCCGGGTCACGAGTGGCGGACGCAGGTTTTCTTTTAGCGTCGCCTTGGTTGCCGGAGACCGCAAAGGCTCTATCGGGCTTGGCCTTGGCAAAGCCGGAGATACGGCGCTTGCTATCAATAAAGCCGTCAAAAATGCCAAGAAAAACATGGTTAAGCTCAATCTGACAAAGACAATGAGTATTCCCCACGAGCTTTCTGCCAAGTTTTCCGGCAGTTCTGTGGTTCTCATCCCAAATAAAGGGCGCGGAATCGTAGCGGGAACAGTGGTGCGCGATATCATAAAGCTCTCCGGCATGAAAGACATTACAGGGAAGATTTTATCCAAGAGTAAAAATAAACTGAACAATTCCAAAGCAGTCATGAAAGCGCTTGCTCCTGTTTCCTTAAAGTATACAAAAGTAGTAAAGCCGGCAGTTCCAAAAACTGTAGCAGAATAATTTTATGCAAATACATGACTTAAAAAGAACTCATAAGAACAAGAAGGACAGGATGGTCGGCCGCGGAGGCAAGCATGCCAAGACTTCAGGCCGCGGAGGCAAAGGGCAGACAGCCCGCGCCGGAAACAAACGCCGCCCCGAACTTCGTGATATCATAAAGAAGCTCCCAAAGAACAGGGGATATAGCTTCAATTCTAAAAAGAAGCCGCTTATCCTCACGAGTGATAAGGTGACCAAGGGCGAAAAGTTTTCCGAGATACGAAAGCGCTTGGGCGTGAAAGGAAAAAAGATTATACTAAAGTAAGCCCAAAGTTAAAACCAGAAGTAAAAATCATATGCAGAATTTTTTAAATAAATTAAAATTGGTTTGGACAGACAAATCCTTGCGTAATAGGGTGCTTTTTGTGCTTGCCGCCTTGATAATATTCAGGCTCTTTGCCGCTATTCCTATCCCGGGCATCGATACCCTTGCCCTCAACAGATTCCTTTCAAACAACCAATTCCTCGGCATTTTAAACATATTCTCCGGCGGAGGATTGACCAATCTTTCCATCATCATGCTCGGCGTAGGTCCGTACATTACAGGCTCCATCATCATGCAACTCCTCACTATCATGGTTCCAAGCCTTAAGAAAATGTACAGTGAAGAAGGCGAAGCAGGCAGAAAGAAATTTACCCAATACTCAAGACTTCTCACCATCCCTCTCGCAGCCATTCAAGGCTACGCTCTTTTAGCTATTTTGGAAAGCCAGGGAATTTTAGTAAATCTCACAGTTTTTGACCGGGTAGTAGATTTGTTTATCGTCGTTGCCGGTTCGGTGTTCCTGATGTGGCTCGGTGAACTGATTTCAGAGTTTGGCATCGGCAACGGAGTATCAATCATAATCTTCGCCGGCATCGTTTCCCGTCTTCCGGCCAAAGTGAGCGAGCTCGCTTTTACTTTTGATGCTTCCCAAATTCCACTATATCTCGGATTCCTCGTGGCAGGGCTTATCGTTATCGCCGCCATTGTTATAGTTACCGAAGCCGAACGCCCTATCCCTGTGACGTATGCCAAGCGCGTGCGGGGCATGAAGATGTATGGGGGAGGGTCTACATACCTGCCGCTTCGGGTAAACCAAGCGGGAGTTATTCCGATAATTTTCGGCCTGGCTATTCTTTCTTTCCCGCAGATGATCGGGACTGTGTTGTCGCGGTTTGCCAATCCAATACTGGCAAAAATTTCTGCCGTCCTTGTTTCTTTTAACAATACGACTATCCTGTACGCCGTGCTGTACTTTATTTTGGTATTTCTGTTTACGTACTTTTACACTGCAGTTACCTTCGACCCGGAAGCGCTGTCCACAAACCTGCAGAAAAATGGCGCATTTATTCCGGGAGTCCGTCCGGGAGTTTCCACTTCAAATTACATCTCCAAGGTGCTTACCCGCATCACGCTTCTCGGCGCTATATTCCTTGGTTTCATCGCTGTACTCCCGATAATCATGCAGCACGTTACCGGCATAACCTCGCTCGCTATCGGAGGTACGTCTATCCTCATCGTCGTCTCTGTAGTCCTCGACCTCATGAAAAAAGTAGACGCGCAAGTGTCTATGCGGGAATACTAAAATAGCTAGGTAAGACCTAGTCAAAAAAGATTATGTCTGATGAAAATCGTAAAATAGAAATAATATTAACTGGAGGAACCATAGACTCTACATGGGACGGTATTTCCGATACTGCAACTGTGAATTCTCATTCAGTCATTCCAAATTATTTTAAAAAGTTAATTGTTTATCCTGAAGTAAAATTTAATGAAATTTGCATGAAAGACAGCCGACAAATTAACGAGCAAGACATTTCTAAAGTACTAGAATCTATTGAAAAAAGTGAAGCTAATAAAATTATTATCACTCACGGCACTTATACAATGCCAGACACTGCTAAGTTCATTGAAGCAAATCTAACCAGGAAAGACCAAACAATTATTTTTACTGGTTCGATGGTTCCATTGGAAGGATTTTATCCAACCGATGCACCCTTCAACTTAGGTTTTGCAGTTTCAAAATCCCAGGAATTGTCTCCTGGGATTTACCTGTGCATGAATGGGGAAACATTTACTCCGCAAGAAGTTGCCAAAAATTTAGGAGAAGGCAAGTTTTATTCTATATTTCAAAAAAATATTAATTAATTATTCTCTCCACTTTTGGTATTCCGCAATAATAATATCAACAACCTCTTCAAGGTTGTTTTTGTTTGTGTCTATGACTAGATCAAAGTTAGCTCTGTCGGTGTGATCTACGCCATACAAATCTTGATATCTCTTTCTCTCGGATTCCAATCTTGCAGTTATTTTTTTATAAATTTCTTCTGGCGTAGAGGAGTCTTCACTTTCCTTGCGTAGCGCATTTTCTTTTAAATTGTTTGATATTCTTTCTTTGGCTATCTCAGGGGGGAGGTCTAGGTAAACTTTGAAAGACTCAGGTATAAAGTGGAATGCCATACGAGCATCTATGACACTTTTTTCTACTTCTCCGGCCTTTTTAAGTTCTTCGTCTACTCTTTGGTCTACGGTCGGATCGATATTTTGCTGCAGGCTAAGCTCGTTTAATGACATACCCATCTCAAGGGCGACTTTTCGTGTCAGGTCCCCAGCAGAGAAGCGCTTAAAGCCGAGCTTCTCTGCCAGAAGGTCAGCAGTGCTAGACTTTCCGCTGCCTGGATTTCCGGTTATTGCAATGATTTGTTTTTTTACCATCATTATTATCATTATACCACAAGGTTGATTTTTAAGCCTAAATTCGCTATTGTTACTACATGCAACCGCAGACTTTTTTATTTTTTGGAATAGTGGGCTCCGGCAAGGGCACTCAGGTGGGTCTCTTGAAGGACTTTTTGAAGTCCAAAGACGGCAAGGAATCCGTGTATATAGGTACAGGGGATATTTTCCGAAAAATAGCCAGTTCCACTGAAGACAATGAGGATACAAAGAGAGTACAAGGCATTCTGACCTCTGGAAAACTGATGCCTGACGATGAAACTAATATTGTTGTGTCAAAAGCCATGGAGACTGAGATGTCAGCAGACAAGCATGTAATTTTTGACGGATATCCAAGGACAGTTTTCCAATCGGAATTTTTTGAAGAAAAAATAAAATTTTACGGCAGGGGGGATATAAAAATTGTCTATATAGAATTGAGCGAAGCTGAAGCCATGAAGAGAAACCTGCTCCGGGGCAGGGCAGATGATACAGAAGCAGGACTCAAGAAAAGATTCGATGAATATGTAAACAACGTCGTCCCCGCGATGAATTATTTTAAAGATAAGGCAGGCTACACGATATATACGATAAATGGCGAGCAGTCAGTAGAAAACGTACAAAAAGAGATTATAAATAAATTAGGTTATTAACCACGTAGGTAATTTTGCTAAATCATATGGAAGAAACAATTATAATTTCACTTGGCGGGTCAATGATAGTGCCGGAAAAGATAGATATTCAATTCTTGAAAGATTTCAGAACGCTGATACTGGAAGAAGTAAAAAAGGGGAGAAAATTTGTCCTCGTCTGTGGTGGCGGAGAAACCAACCGCACATACAACGCTGCCGCCCAAGAACTCATAAATCCTTCTACCGAAGATTTGGACTGGATCGGCATTGCAACTATCATGCTAAATGCTGAACTTATCCGGGTAATTTTTGGAGAGCACGCGCACCCAAAGGCTATAGCCGACCTGACCAAGCCGCTTGCCGTAGAGAATCCGGTAATTATCGGAGGCGCACTAGAGCCGGGGCACAGTTCTGACCTCGATGCGGTGCTTGCGGCAAAAAATTTGAAAGCAAAAAAGATTATTAATTTATCAAATATAGACCACGTATACGATTCTGACCCAAGAAAAAATCCAAACGCTAAAAAATTTGAAAAAATTTCCTGGGCAGAATATAGAAAATTAATTCCCGAAGAATGGAGCTCGAAGCTAAGCACTCCTTTTGACCCGATAGCTTCCAAGGATGCCGAAGAGGCAGGCATCGAAGTCGTGATTATGAATGGCAAACCAATTGATAATCTAGCAAACTATTTAAATGGAGAGAAATTTTTAGGGACAGTAATTTATTAATCATGAATTACAAAACTCTTTCTTGGCATACTTTTTATAAAGCAATCTATCTGGCTCGGCTTCGCCAGCGAACCTGCTCGGACCGTCGCCCTGCGCAAGACTTTCTAAAAAATACGCCTGCAACAAGTTTTTAAAACAATGTCAATTATAATTAAAACACCAGAACAAATAGAAATACTGCGGGAGGGCGGCAGGTGCTTAGCGACCGTGCTGTATAAAGTGCGCGACATGATAGCAGTAGGGGTAACAACTAAAGATTTGGATGCCTATGCTGAAAAATTAATCCGTGAGATGGGCGACGAGCCGGCATTTCTACATTACCAACCGGAAGGAGCAAAAGTTCCATTTCCGGCGACCTTGTGCGTGTCTGTAAACTTTGAGGTCGTGCACGGTATTCCAAGCGCAAAGAGAATCCTAAAAGATGGCGATATTATTTCAATTGATTTGGGTATAAAGCACAAAGGGCTTTTCACTGATATGGCACTCACTGTGGGGGTGGGCAAAGTCAGCAATGGGGACCAAAAACTCATGGAAACGACAGAAAAAGCCTTGAAAGTGGGCATAAGCGCTGCCCAAGGAGGCAACAGGACCGGAGATATAGGACATGCCATAGAGAGCTTTGTGCGCGGGAAAAAAGGCACTAAATATGGAATTGTAGAGGTTCTCGCCGGTCACGGCGTCGGTGTAAAAATTCACGAAGACCCATTTATTCCGAACTTTGGAAAGGCCGGCACGGGAGCAAAGCTCGTTCCCGGTATGGTCATCGCCATAGAGCCGATGCTGAACAACGGCACCAAGCACGTCACGCTTGATAAAGATGGATATACATTTCACACAGATGACGGAAAGCGAAGCGCGCATTTCGAACATACCATTCTCATCACAGACGGCGAGCCAGAACTTTTAACTAAGATATAATATTTGAAATGGTTAAATATTCAGCGGAAGAATTAAAGAATAATAAATATTCTTCATTTCAATTAATGAAGGACATTTCTCAAGTACTCAAACCATACAAGTGGCGTTTTATTTTTGCTTCTCTGGTTAGGTTGTCTGGCGATGTGGCATACCTCTATCCGGTTTTTGCTTTTGCCAGTATAATTACTTTTTTAACTACCTATAAATCCGGGGACTCCCTGAGGTATGTGTGGCTAGTACTAGCTCTGTCACTTCTCGCATATATTTTTAGAAACGTAAGCTTGTTTGTCGCTAAATATAACGGGTATTGGATTGCCGAAAAATTGTCCATAGATTCGACCCTGAAAACTATGCAACATATGTTTCTTTTAGACATGGCTTGGCATGAGCGAGAAAACTCGGGCAATAAAATAAAAAGGATTCAAAATGCCGGAGACGGCTTGAATAAAATAATCAGGCTTTATTTTGATAATTTAATAGAAATTACTGTGAATTTAATCGCTATAAATATTATTATTGCGAGGTTTGATTTAAAAGTTTTAAGTATTTTGTTGGCTTTCATATTTACTTACTTTATAATTTCTTTTTTCTTTATAAGAAAAGCGGGGATGTCTTCTTATTTAGTAAATAAACAAGAAGAAAACATCAACGGACTTCTTTTTGAAGCAATAAATAACATACGTACCGTGAAGGTCATGTCCATGGCCCGGGCTTTATATGATGTTATTCTTATTGGCGCTGATGAGTTGATGGGGAGGATTAAGATAAGGATTATTTGGTTTCTATCTAGAAATAGTTTCTTGTCTATTTGGGCAGCTATATTCAGAGTCGGTATTATCGGAGTTATAATTTACGGGATTACACAGGGGCATTTTGCTTTAGGTTTTTTGATTCTATTTAATGGCTATTTTTCCAGCCTTCGTGAATCTATCGATGAACTGTCTACATCTACTCAGGACTTTGTGACTGCAAAATTCAGCATAGCCAGGATAAAAGAAATACTTAATGAACCTATAACTATCGATGACGAAAATAATAAAATTTTGCTTAAAAAAGATTGGCAAAAAATTATAGTTGAAAATCTGTCGTTCTCATACGGAGAAAATGAGGTTCTGGATAATATTTCTTTTCAAATAAACCGTGGAGAAAAAATCGGAATCGTAGGACTTTCCGGAGCGGGAAAATCAACTTTGTTTAAATTATTACTGAAAGAGCGTGAAGAATTTGAAGGTGATATATTTTTTGATGACATTTCAATAAAACAAATACAGAAAAATGATTACTTCAAACAAGTATCCGTGGTATTGCAAGATACGGAAGTATTTAATTTTTCCCTGAGAGATAATATTACAGTTACTAACAATAAACAAAAGGAAAATGAAAGGTTATTGCATCAAGCACTCGATACTGCCCATATATCAGAATTTGTACATAAACTTCCTCAAGGACTAGATACTATTATTGGGGAAAAAGGGTTCAAGCTTTCCGGCGGAGAGCGGCAGAGGCTGGGTATTGCCCGGGCTATATTCAAAGAGCCCCAGATATTGCTCCTTGATGAAGCGACTTCTCATCTGGATATGGAATCAGAAGAAAAAATCAAAGATTCGTTGCATAAATTTTTTGAAAATGTCACCGCCGTTGTTATTGCCCACAGGCTGACAACCATAAAGGAAATGGATAAAATACTGGTGATTGAAGATGGAAAACTGATAGAATCTGGAAACTTTGATGAGCTGTATGCAAAGAAAGGTAGATTCTTTGAGCTTTGGGAAAAGCAAAAACTTTAATTTTATTGTATACCCCGTAGTAGAATTTTGTAAAAATTTCACTACGGGGTATACTTATATAAATGGAACCGTCGTTTTTCAAGGAAATGCCAAAGTTCAAGTCTCCGGAAGAGGAGCTGGATTATTTGCGCGCACATGTGGCCAAGCGGGAAGCGGACCTGATTGACAAGGGGCATTTTGAACACGCGGGCGAGGATGCAGCCAAAGAAGTAGCCGGTGCATATAGAAACATTCCCATCGAACGTGCAGTCCATCCGGACAGTATTATAGAAAAGCATGACAGAGAAAATATAGTGCTCGCCCTCAAGCCCGAGCCGCACGACGTAGTGATGGAAGAGCTCCTTGGTATCGTCCTCACCAAAGGCATCAGGAACGCGCTTGAAGTCGTCGAAGGTATGAACAGCCCGCATATTGACGATGATTTCCACAGGCTGCTCATCCAATATTTAAAAACCGGCCAAATCCAAGGACTACAGAATGACTTTAAAGAGGGTACGCCTCTATACAAGTCTCTCAATATGACCCTCTTTGAGATTACGCTTCCGCCGCCTACTGCTGAGGCTGACAAGTCAAAGGGATTCAAAGAATTCATCGGCGCCATGGAGCAGTTTTATGCCGGCATGCAGTCCATTTCCGCCGACAAATCCAACAAGGATGAAATTTATTTTACTTTGGAAGTAGCTCTCGGAAACCAGAGCGACCAAGTAGTGGTATACGCCGGCATACCAAACAAATATATTTCGCTTTTTGAAAAGCAGATCCTGGCTTTTTACCACGATGCGAAAGTCCACGAAATCACCGACGATTATAATATATTTAATGAAAATGGCGGTTCTGCCGGAGCCTACGCTTCTTTTGCCGAGCGCGCGGTAATGCCTATCAAAACGTATGACAATATAGACCACGACCCCATGAATACTATTCTAAATGTCTTCTCCAAGCTAGAGACAGAAGGAGAGGGGGCAGCCATCCAGCTCATCGTCGCCCCCGCGGGAGACAAGTTTATAAATGAATTTCATATGATTTTAGATGACGTGAAAGACGGCGTATCAGTGAAGCATGCTGCAGACAATTTCTATAAATTCAACAAAGCCTTTCTGAAAGTGGGCAAACATCTTATTTTTGGAAAGAATTCAAAAGAACCGGAAGGAAAAAATCAGGATAAATATATGAAAGGCCGGCGCGCGGTAGACGAGGGCGCCGCCGAGAAAATAGGCAATAAAATAAAATCGAGTATTATGAAGGCAAATATCCGCGTCATCTCATCCGGAGAAACAAAAGAGCGCGCAGAAGCTATTCTGAAAGAAATAGAATCCTCCTTTAATCAGTTTAGCGAGGCAGCCAGCAATTCTTTCTTTTTTGAACAAATGCACGGAGCTGACCTCCGAAAACTTTTTCATGATTATTCATTCCGTTCTTTTTCCGGAGACAAGGTTTTGCCTATGAACCTAAAAGAGCTGGCTTCTGTCTTTCACTTTCCGGTCGGCATCGGCAGCCAACCCCAGCTCAAGGAGGCCAAGGCCGGTATCGCCCCCGCACCACTTGAAATGGGCAATCAAGGCATTACCCTCGGCATAAACAGCTACCGAGGTAAAGACACTGAAATAAAAATGGCACGGGAAGACCGGATGCGACACTTTTATGTTATTGGTCAGACGGGTACAGGAAAGACCAATATAATGCTCAATATGATTACCCAGGACATCAAAAATGGCGATGGCTGCTGCTATATCGACCCGCACGGCACAGACATCCAGACTATCCTGTCCCGCATACCAAAGGAGCGTATCGACGATGTTATTTATTTCGACCCGGCATATACTCCGCGTCCGATGGGTTTGAACATGCTGGAGTACGATTCAAACTATCCGGAACAAAAAACTTTCGTAGTGAATGAAATGATGGGAATTTTCAACAAGCTTTTCGATATGAAAGTGGGCGGAGGAGCTATGTTTGAACAGTATTTCCGAAATAGCGCCTTTCTGGTGATGGAAGACCCGGAGTCTGGCTCGACCCTGCTCGAGATTACGCGCGTGCTTGGCGACAAAGAATTTCGGGATATGAAGCTGGCCCGCTGTAAAAACCCGATTATCAAGCAATTCTGGGTGAATGCCGAGCAAACGACAGGAGACCAGAGCTTGGCAAACTTTGTGCCGTATATTTCCTCAAAGTTCGACAACTTTATTTCAAACGATATCATGCGCCCAGTGGTGCTGCAGCAAAATTCTGTTTTCAATTTCAGGAAAATCATGGATGAAAAAAAGATTCTTTTGGTCAATCTTTCCAAAGGGCGCCTGGGAGACATTAATGCGAACTTGATTGGCCTTGTGCTGGTGGGTAAAATCCAGATGGCGGCGCTTTCCCGAGTGGATATGTTTGGCAAGCCGATGAATGATTTTTATCTGTATATTGATGAATTCCAAAACGTCACTACGGACTCGATATCTTCTATTTTGTCTGAGGCCCGAAAATACCGTTTGTCGCTCAATATCGCCCATCAATATATTACCCAGCTCGAAGAGAAGATTAAAAACGCTGTTTTTGGAAACGTAGGCTCTATGGCTGTCTTCCGTGTCGGCACCGAAGACGCAAACTTTTTGGAACCAAAATTCAAACCGCAGTTTACCGCTTCTGATATTACCAAGCTGGACAACTACAATGCATACATGAGCATGCTCGTAGCCGGCCAGCCGACCAAGCCTTTCAATCTAAAGACCTTGGCGCCGGAGAAAGGCAACCCGGATATAGTCGACAGCTTAAAAGAGCTCTCCTATATAAAATTCGGCCGTGACAGAGCTGAGGTGGAAGAGGAGATTATGGGCAGATATAAGACGATGGAATAAAATTCATATATGATAAAAGTTTTTACGGATGCACATAAACTGAGGGAAGAAATACAAAAGCAAGTAGATATAAAAACAGCTTTAACCAATGGATGCTTTGACGTTTTACATGAAGGACATGAAAAATACCTGAAAGATGCCAAATCTAGAGCGGATATTTTGATATTACTTTTACAATCTGACGAAATGATAAAACAAAGGAAAGGTGCAGGGCGACCAATATTTAACGTGAATGAGAGAATTAATCAACTTTCTGATATTGAAGGTTATAAAAATACTGTGGACTATATCTTGGTAGTAAATAACGCAAAAGATTTGCATGCTTCAATAAATGAAATTCATCCAGATATTTTAATAGCATCAAAAGCAACCGAAAATGATGAGACTGGGCCAGAGACGATGAAAGAACTTTTTGATAAAAAGATGCAAGTCATTATACTTGAGCCTAAATCAAAAATTCATAGTTCGGATATTATACGTGAAAAAAGATTAAGGCCCATAAAAAATGCTTTAAAGAGTGAGATAAAATTAAAATAATGGAAGAATTTGAAATAAAATTTTTAGAAGTCGACGTTGCAGCTTCAGAAAAGAAACTTTTAGAGATTGGCGCGGAGAAAATAGGGGAGTTCGATTATATTCGAACTATTTTTTATTTAACCAATGAACATGAAGACGACAGTAAGGGTTGGATAAGAGTACGTACCGACGGCAGAGAAACTACGCTTACATTTAAAAAAAATATTACACAAAAATCAGAAGACGGCTCTATGAAAAATGTCGGAATGAATGAAATCGAAGTCATAGTCGATGACTATGAAAAGACTTGTGAACTCATGAAGGCGATGGGGCTGATAGTAAATAAAACAGAAAAAAACAGGAGAATACGATATACAAAAGGAGATGTAGCCTTTGATATAGATTTTTGGCCGCAGTTGCCTCCATATTTGGAAATAGAGTCTGATTCTTATGAAAAAGTGAAAAACGCCGCGCGTGAGCTTGGCTTTCACTCGGAACAAGGAATGATAGGAACAGCCGGCAGCGTGTATAAAAAATATGGATTTAACGTGGATGACTATTCTTCGATAACTTTTGAAAGCATGATTAAACGTTAGATTTTACAAAAGAATTTGTTTCTGCTATAATCCTTTTCATGGAAAGTGCACCAAATATTACTGGAGTGGAAAGAACTAGCAAGGAAATTCAAGAATTTGAACAGAAGGCTATGAATATTTTAAATAGTGAAATTCTTGGAAATCTTATTACAACCTTTAATAAAATTCTTTCAGAAAAATCAAAAAAGTTTAGAGAAAGCGGAGGAGATTTAGATTCAACAACTGGACAATTACTAAATGAAATTCGCACTGAAATTAATGGCTCGAAATTTACCAAAATAAAATAAATCTATTTATGAAAAATCAACATGAAAGAACTTTAATCGTTTTTAAGCCTGATGCAGTAAGTCGTGGCATTGTGGGAGAAGTTTTAGCAAGGTTTGAAAAAGTTGGGCTAAAAATTGTCGGTACAAAAATGTTGCAGCCAAACACTGAATTTTTCCATAAGCATTATGAAGGCATAGGTACTATGATTACTCGCCATGGTCAAAAAATATTTGATACTACGGTTGCAATGATGCAGGGAGGTCCTGTAATAGCTGTGGTCCTCGAGGGCATAGACGGCGTAGCAGTAGTTCGTAAGATGGTAGGCGCTACAGAGTCAAAGAGTGCCCTTCCAGGAACTATAAGAGGCGATTATTCCCATATGAGCTATGCCCATGCAGATGAACAAGAAATTGGTTTACCAAACATATTACATGCTTCTGGCGATGTAGCCGAAGCGAAGCTAGAAATAGCGCATTGGTTTTCTGAAAATGAACTTTTTGACTACGAAAATGTTCACGAAAAGTTTACCCAGACTAGGAAATAAAAGAAGTTTTAATTATGTATCCTGCTTCTAGTGAAGGATTAAATAGAGAGACAGAAAAAGAGGTGTATTTCTTTACGCCTTCTTTTTACGCTCTCGATAATTTTTCAGCATACGTAGTTGAAATCTGGGGCAAGAAATTCCCAACTTCTGAGCATGCATATCAATGGAAAAAATATTCTGACACACATCCTGATATTGCTGAGGAGATTTTTAATTCTACAAGCCCAAGTCAGACTAAGAAAATTGCCGATGCAAATAAAGGAATTACTCCAGAGTTTCATAAGATAAAAGTGAAGATAATGGAAGAAATACTTTAGGCAAAAGTGAGTCAGCATGACAAGGTATTGAGAACACTTAAAGAAACAGAAGATAGAGAAATAATTGAAAATTCAGGAAATTCGTGTCATTTTGAGAATGCTAGTTGCAGAAAAATTATAGCTTGTTATACTTTTAATAGGGTTATTTCCGGTTATTACCTAGACAATATTTTATGGGAGCCTCGATCGTCTCTAACCTTGGTTTCCGGCGTCTCGCACCCACTTAGCTTTAAGCTATGGTAATATATCTGAGATAGTCCTAAGAAGCACCCCCAACTGTACGCAGTTAGGGGATTTTTCTTTTATTCTTTCTTTTATGTATAGGGTTTTTAGGGTATACTATTCTGATGGACCGGAAGAAACTGATAAAAACGCTGATAACACTCTTTTTCTTTATTTTTATAGTCCATATTTTGGCAAATAAATTCTATTGGTATTACTCTATATGGTATTTTGATATGCCTATGCACTTTTTAGGCGGATTTTGGAGCGGGTTGTTTTTAATCTGGTTTTTCTCTTATTACAATTTGCTTGGCCAACCCCTTCTCAAGCTAATTTTAAAGATTATGCTCGGAGCTTTATTGATTGGAATTGCATGGGAGATATTTGAATTTGCTATAAACACTTACTATGCGCGGGAAGTGTTTGTGGCCAATGGAGTGGACTCTGTTTCGGATATATTCTTTGACCTTGCCGGAGGAGCGACGGCTATTCTCTATTACTTAAAGAAAATTATGCATGTAAAAGAAAATGGGGTACAATTAAACTAATGGCGAACACAGCAAAAGTAACATTTTATGGAGGAACAGGCTCGGTCACAGGAGCTAATTTTCTTTTAGAAGCTGACGGCAAGAAAATTCTCGTTGACTGCGGGCTTACGCAGGGGACAAAGCTGGCGGATGACATCAATTGGGAAATCTTTCCATACAACCCCAAAGAGATTGATATTCTTTTCGTTACCCACTCCCATGTGGACCATGTGGGAAGAATTCCAAAACTTATCTCTGAAGGTTTCCGAGGCAAGATTTATTCCACAAAGCCCACAAAAGCTTTATCCCTTCCAATGCTCGAAGATACAACCGGAATTTTATCAAAAAATACCGAAGCAGGGCTGGACAAGATTTATACGGAAGAGAATATCAGGCTGGCCATGTCCCTGTGGGAAGGATTTGATTACCATGAAAAAATAATTATCACTCCAAGCCTCGAAGTAAGTCTTTTTAATGCGGGGCATATACTGGGTTCGGCTATGGTCATGTTTGTTTACAATGGCAAAAAGATTATGTTTACAGGAGACTTGGGCAACAGCCCTTCGCCGATTTTGCCCGATACTGAGCAGGTAACTGACGTGGACTATTTAATAATGGAGTCTGTATATGGAGACAGGAATCATGAATCGAGAGATGACCGCAGAAAATTCTTGGAAGAAACCATTGAGGATAATTATAAGCGAAAGGGCACGCTCGTCATCCCCACCTTTTCACTGGAGCGTTCACAAGAGCTTCTCTTTGAATTAAATGCTCTGGTAGAAGGCGACCGAATTCCGGTGATGCCTATATTTCTCGACTCGCCGCTTGCCATACGTCTGACGGAGGTTTTCAAGCAATACAGAGAGTATTTCAATGAGCAGGCTCAGGCGGCAATGTCGCACGATAAATATTTATTCGATTTCCCGGGACTTCACAGCACCTTGAAGTCAGACGAATCCCGGATGATAAACAATGTGCCGAATCCTAAAATAGTCATCGCAGGAAGTGGTATGTCTACTGGCGGGCGGGTAGTGCATCATGAAAGACATTATTTGCCGGACCCAAACAATACGCTCCTTTTGACGGGCTATCAGGCTGTAGGCAGCCCGGGCCGGCTGATTCAGGAAGGCGTAAAGACAGTGCGGATCTCCGGGGAGGATGTCACAGTCAAAGCACATATCGTAACAATTTTCGGATATTCAGGGCATAAAGATTCGGATGGGCTACTATCCTTTGTCGAAGAAATGCAGGACTCGGTCAAAAAAGTTTTTGTAGTCATGGGCGAACCAAAATCTTCAATGTTTTTAGTCCAGAAGCTCCGGGACAATCTGGGTATTGAAGCATACGCGCCAGAGCAGGGCACAAGCGTAGAACTTCCTTGTTAGCTAAAAGGATATGGATTACGTTAGAAAGTCCCTCAGTTAGGTAAAGCCACAAGACATGATATAATATTTATACATGATCACAGTCGTTATTAAAAAATTAACTACGGAAATCTAAAGATTTCCTACTTCTAACGTAATGGATGCTACACCACTCAATTCTCCAAACAAACACGGACACAATCAGATAAAGATTTGCGTTTCAGGCGCAGCTGAGACGGGGCACTGCGGAGTAGACGCGCTTGATAAAGCCAAAGAGCTCGGACGCGAGATAGCCCGGCAGGGAGCAATACTCGTCACGGGCGCGACGACAGGATTTCCGCTTTGGGCAGCTATGGGAGTCAAAGAAGCAGGCGGTATTTCCATCGGCATATCGCCGGCAGTTTCTGAAAAAGAGCATGTGGAGACGTATAAGCTTCCGCTCGATTATATGGATCTGATACTTTATACCGGATTCGGCTATGCCGGTCGCGACATTCTGCTTACCCGTACATCTGATGCTGTCATTTGCGGATGCGGCCGCATCGGCACTATCCATGAATTCACCATTGCTTTTGAAGACGGCAAGCCTATTGGTATTTACGAAGGTCCCTGGGAAATGGGGGGCGAACTCAAGGAAATCGTGGAAAAAGGCCACCGGCCCAATTTGAAAATTGCCACGGGAGATAATCCGAAAAAGCTCGTCGAGGATATCATCACTCTCATAAAAAAAGATAAAATAGCTGAATATAAAGTAGTCCTGCCTCCTCCAAGCATACTATAAGATAAAAATAAAAACCCTCCATGCGGAGGATTTTTATTTTTCTATAGCTTTTTTGTTTATTATCTCTATTGTTTTACGGCTTCGAGGACTTTAGCAAAAGTATTTGGGTGGTGTTCGGCAAAGTCAGAGAGAATTTTTCGGTCAAGCATTATATTTTTTGCCTTGAGTGCGCCGATTAGTTTTGAATACGAAAGCCCGAGCTCGCGGCTGCCTGCGTTTATTTTGATATTCCAAAGTGTCCGATTGTGGGATTTTTTGTCCTTTCTATGGGCGAAGGAATAGTTGCCGGCATGAAGTAAGGCTTCTTTTGCCTGGCGCTCTTTTGTGCTGCGGCCATGGCGCATGCCTTTTGTCTGCTTCAAAACACTTCGTCTCCTCTTCAATGCATGTACTCCTTTTTTTACTCTTGTCATTTTAAATAAATAGGCTCTAGGCTTTAGGCGCTAGGCATTAGCTAAATGGTAATAAATGTGATTTTGGCTTATTTTTAATCGTAAAATTCTGGCGCTTGCGACCGCCGAGCTGGGAAGTTCGTGATTGTTTTGCATTAAAATGATTAAACCCCGGCTTGCGGGCGATGACTTTGCCCGTTTTTGTGAGTTTCAACCTCTTGCTGTATGATTTGTTCGTTTTCATTCCTTTCATAAATTTTTCTTATTTAGCCTTCTCTATTGTGGTGGTTAATCCTTTCGGGCCCTTTTTATACGCATCTGATATCTTGTAATCTTCAGTTATTAAATGAAGTATCCTGTCCAAGCGTTCTTTGAGGAATTTTTCCTCCATATACTTTGCCCGTCCGGCAAGGAAAAGTTCTATTTTAATCCTGTGGCCTTCCTTTAGCCATTTTGAAACAGTTTTAGCTTTTAGCTCGAGGTCGTGGTCTCCGGTGCCTATTTTTATCTGGACCAGCTTGGTCTCGGTGTGCTTCGCAGTACTTTTTTGCTTCTTTAATTTCTTGCTTGCTTCATACTTATATTTGCCAAAATCCATTATCTTCGCGATTGGAGGCTTGGATGTCGGACCGATTTCGATCAAGTCTAAACCCTTGCTTTGGGCGAGCTCCAGGGCATCCCTGATGCTCAAAACGCCTAGATTTTCGCCGCTACTCCCCAAAACCCGCAGTTCAGAAGCCCGTATTTGGTTGTTTATTCTTTCACGCAATTGGTGTAAATATGATATGTAACTAGTAAAATATAGCTTATTGGGGTTATAAAGTCAATATATTTAGACTACGGAGGTTTAAACTATATAGTAGAAAAAAAGTCCCGTCGATTAATCGACGGGACACCCTTCTAGTGAATAGGGCAGAGATGTTCGTTTGCTTGACGGGCGCGACTATCAAATTCTCGCCATAGTCTTTCAGCCGCCTTTTCTTCTTTCAGTTCTCGGTTTTTTTTAGTGGCTGCCGCACCTTTCCTACCTAAGGCACTTAAGGTACGTTTGTCGCCAGTTAGAATTGCGTATTTGACGTGATCCGGCATTTCTTTTCTCATAAATAGAACAAATCTCCTTTCGCTTAATTATAGCACTTTTCACCTTTAAAATCAATAGTTGTGGAGATGGGGGAAATTGAATCCCCGTGCAGAAGGTTTTCGTAAAGAAGTCTACATACGTAGTACGCTTTTTGTTTTAAATTAAAAAATTCTTAAGCGAACCAAATATTTTTTAATCGAGTTCCTTTGTTTTGCTCTCTCGTCGGAACGGGCGAGGAAGCTATTCCGATAATATATTGCCCCGTCTTATATATCGGAAGTCTATAAGAGAGACACCAGCCGAGGCTTACGCTAGGGCTGGATCAAAAGCGAAGGCCTCTTTACCGAAGTAAGGAGAAACCATTGCCATTGCCTTAGAAGTCAATTTTGCAATTAACATGTGAACGAAGTTTTACGAGATTACGTCCATTCTCGGCATGCATCAATAACAAAAGGCCTGCTGTCTATGCCTTGCATCCCCATTTTGTTTTCAACGTCCTTTATTTCCCCCTGTATTCTCTTCGAAGTTCGCGGTCCGTGTCGCGCTTTTTCAGGGTCTCGCGCTTGTCAAATTTTTTCTTGCCTTTGACTAAAGCAATTTCTAATTTGATTTTTCTATTTTTATTATACACCGAAAGCGGCACAATTGTCAAACTTTTATTCTTCTCAGTTGCAACCAGTTCGGTAATTTCTTTTTTTGTGAGCAGCAATTTCCTGTTGCGAAGGGGATCATAATCCTTCGGGGCATTTTTTGCCTGGTACGGCGGAATATTTGCATTGATTAAAAAAACTTCATTCCCTCGGACTATTGTAAAAGCTCCCTCCAGAGACATAAGGCCTCCCCGCACAGATTTTACCTCAGTGCCCAAAAGCTCAATACCGGCTTCGTATTTTTCCAAAATTTCATAATTAAATCTAGCTTTTCGGTTCTCCGCATAGTGAGCCATGATTTAATATTAGCATAAATTTTTTCATTTAACTTTTAGGTTTTTTATGATATAATTTAAATATGGATTTTAATTTTTTCAAGAAAAAGCTCACAGGAGGAAAGAAAGGCCAAGGAGGAAAGAGTAGAAAAGAAACGAAGCTTTCCAGCAGCATCGTCGGGGCCCTTTTTATATTCATGCTTATTACAGCGCTTTATCTGGTAATTTCTGGAGATACAAAGACTACTCCAGAAGTTTCAATTTCTGACCTGGCAAAGAGCGTCTCCATGGGCGAGGTCAAAAATATCGTAGTCGAGGGAGACACGCTCGATATTACCTATACAAACGATGAAACAAAGACAGCCAAAAAAGAAGTAGGCTCCGCGCTTTCCCAGACACTTTTTAACTATGGCGTCACGAGCGAAGCGCTTGCGCAGACATCTATTACAATAAAAAACGAAAATGGGTTTAGTTTCTGGCTAATTAATATTCTGCCTTTCTTGCTGCCGATTTTATTTATCGTAATCTTCTTCTGGTATATATCGAGGCAGGTAAAGGGGGCGGGCATGCAGGCGCTTACATTTGGCCAGTCCAAAGCCCGTATTACTGACCCAAATGATAAAAACAGCCGTGTAACTTTCAAGGATGTTGCCGGATGTAAAGAAGCCAAAGAAGAACTGAAAGAAATCGTGGATTTTTTGAAGAGTCCAAAGAAATTTTTAGATATCGGCGCGCGGATTCCAAAAGGAGTAATTTTGACCGGGCCGCCGGGTACAGGAAAAACTTTGCTTGCGCGAGCTGTCGCCGGGGAAGCCTCGGTGCCGTTTTTTCATCTCTCCGGCAGCGAGTTCGTGGAAATGTTTGTGGGCGTCGGCGCATCCCGGGTGCGAGACCTTTTCAAGATGGCAAAGAAGTCCGCTCCGGCTATTATATTCGTGGATGAAATCGACGCGATAGGCCGCACCCGCGGGGGAGGTTTTGGCGGAGGCAATGATGAACGGGAGCAAACACTGAACCAAATACTCGTCGAGATGGACGGCTTTGAGCCGAATGATAAAGTCATAGTCATGGCGGCGACCAACAGGCCGGACGTGCTTGACCCTGCGCTTATTCGTCCCGGCCGTTTTGACAGAAAAGTAAGGCTGGATTTGCCGGACCGAGCTGACCGTGAAGCGATACTGGAGATTCACGCGGTAAAAAAACCCCTCGCTGAAGATATTAATTTAAAATTGATTGCCGAGCGGACACCCGGATTCTCCGGCGCGGATTTATATTCGCTCATGAACGAAGGAGCTATCTTGGCTGCCCGGGAAAACAGAAAGCAAGTGTTCCAATTTGACCTCATTCGGGCGATTGAAAAAGTCATGCTCGGACCTGAAAGGAAGAGCCATCTGCTTTCTAAAAAAGAAAAAGAAATTACCGCGTACCACGAAGCCGGGCATGCGCTCGTCGCTTCGGTACTTCCTTTTGCCGACCCGGTGCACAAGGTATCTATCATCGCCCGCGGTAATGCCGGAGGGTATACATTGAAACTGCCACTGGAAGAAAAGCGTCTGCAGTCTAAAAGAGAATTCATTGATGATATCGCGATGTCACTTGGCGGATATGCCGCAGAGCAGATGATGTTTGGAGATATTACTACCGGACCTTCGAGCGACCTACAAGTCGCGACAAACTTGGCACGTTCTATGGTCACCAGGTGGGGAATGTCGGACGTGATTGGCCCGGTTAATTTGGGCGGAAGCAGCCGAACACAATATGGAGAAATCGTGGAAAAAGAATACTCCGAAGATGTGGCCACAAAAGTTGATGCCGAGGTCAGGAGAATTATAGACGACGGATTAAAAACCGCAGAAAAGGTACTTTCAGAAAATAAAAAAGCATTTACCGCTATCGCTATGAAGCTAGTGGAAGTAGAAACTCTAGAGCAGGAAGAATATGAAAAGATTCTAACCGCGCACGGAATTTTACTCAAGAAAAAAGAAGAGCCGGCAAAGCTTGATATAGTTGGTTAAATGTCCGTCCTCTTGGATTCGAACCAAGGACCCCAGAGGTATAAGCTCTGTGCTCTAACCAACTGAGCTAAGGACGGTTATTTAAATAATACAAAATTAATAGGTTTTTCGCAAAGATTATTCAAAATGAAACTCTCCGGCTTTTTGTTTTACCTTCTGTTTTAAGAGGGGATACTTGTCGAGTTCTGGGTCTTCGGCTATGAGCCTTGTGGCTTCTACTCGCGCTGCTTCCACCATCTTTATATTTTTTATGGCTTCCATGCCGAGGTCGGTGATACCCCACTGCTTGGTTCCGCCGAGCTCACCGGCGCCTCGGAGGGTAAGGTCTAGCTCGGCTAGCTCAAAGCCGTTCTTGGCAGTTTTTAGTGCTTTTAGTCTGGCAATAGTTTTTTCACTTTTAGCTTCGGCAAATATATAACAGTAAGCTTGGTGCGTGCTTCGGATTACTCGTCCGCGAAGTTGGTGTAGCTGGGCGAGGCCAAAGCGCTCCGCGCCTTCTATGATGATAATGGTGGCATTGGGGACATTGACCCCGACTTCTACCACCGAGGTGGCGCAGAGGATATCTATCTTGCCTTCGGTAAATTCCTGCATCACTTCTTCTTTTTTTTCTTTGCTCATCTTGCTGTGGAGCACGCCTATCTCATATTCGGGAAATACTTCTTTTTTGAGCCGGTTAGCCTCAGATACGGCAGACTTTACGTTGAGCGCCAGTTCTTTTTCCGGATCAGGTTCAAAAATTCTAGGACAAATCACGTACAGCTGGCGACCAGTCTGCATTTCGACGCGGATATCTTCATAAGTTTCCTCGCGCTTGTTTGGGGTAATTATTTCAGTGATGATTGGTTTTCTTCCCGAAGGCATTTCTTCCAGGAGCGATAAATCGAGGTCTCCATAAATAGTGAGCGCGAGCGTGCGGGGGATAGGAGTGGCTGTCATGGAAAGCAAGTGCGGGGCGACATTGTCCTTCCTGACGAGGCTTCTTCTTTGAGCTGTTCCAAATCTATGTTGCTCATCGATGATGACGAGGGCAAGGTTTTTAAATTTAACGCTCTTTTGGATGAGCGCATGCGTACCAATCAGGATGGGTATCTCTCCGTTGGCTACCCATTTTAAAAGTTGCGGTCGGGAAATATTTGTCCACCCTTCGGGGTTTAGCTTTGAAGGAAATTTCCGGCAGCCGGAGCCGGTAAGCAGGCCGATATTGATGGGCAAGTGTTTAAAGTATTTTATAAAAGATTCAAAATGCTGGGTGGCGAGGATTTCCGTTGGTGCCATATAGGCCACTTCAAGGTGGCCGAAAGTCTGCGTCTTGCCATTTTTATCTTTAGGCCGCTCCATTATAGCCGCATAAGCCGCTGTGGCCGCCACGGCTGTCTTGCCGGAGCCGACGTCCCCTTCGAGCAAGCGGGACATTGGGAAATTTTTAGCCATGTCGCCCAGAATTGTATTTATGGATTTCTCTTGTGATTTGGTCAGGCTCCAGGGAAATCGCTTCAGAAAAGTTTGCACATCTTTTTCTTTTGATTCAACTACAAAAGATTTGTTTTTTCTATATTCAAATTTGTCATGCTGTCGTTCCAGCTGGATAGAAAAGACTTCTTCAAAGGCGAATCTTTTGCGAGCAGACTCTGCGTCTTTTTTATCCTTTGGCTTGTGAATCCAAATTAGGGCAGTTTTCAAACTAGGCAGATGATATATTTTTAATATGTCGCTTGGAATGTAGTCGGTGATACCGTCCAAAGTACGCTCTTTCAATATTTTTTCAATTGCGTGGTAAAACCATTTGCTGGTAATGCCTTTCGTTTCCGGATAGATAGGGTATGACAGACCACTCCCAATCCCGCCTTCATTCTCCACGCTTCCTTTTTTGAAAAGCGTGTCGTGCGAGTCGATGGCCATATACGGAGTTTTTTCGACTTCCGGATTGGCCAGGTATATTCCATGCTTGCCTTTGGTGACTTTGCCGGTCAGCTTGGCGCTTTGCCCGTCTTTTATCATTTTCGCCAGGTAGGCTTGGTTGAACCAAGTTATTTTTATTTTTCCCGACAAGTCTTCTATCTCGCCTTCAGCCATGGGTATTTTTGTCCGGAAGGCTTTCTTGGTTTTTAGTTTGGATATTTTTCCGTACACCGTAGCCATATCTCCCGGCATCAAGTCTGATATTTTCATGACTGTGCTGATGTCGCTGTAGCGGACAGGGAAGTGCATTAAAAGATCGGCGACGGAAAAAAGCTTGAGCTTGTGCAAAGCTTTTTTCTGCACGCTGTCCAGGCGGAATTTTTCTTCAAGCGAGTCTGCGAGTTTCATCTTCCAATAATAACAGAATATTTGAATTTTTGTGAAAAATTCGGTATAGTGGGGACACTTGTCGGCGTAGCTCAGACGGTTAGAGCGTGGGACTCATAAGCCCAAGGTCGGAGGTTCGATTCCTCCCGCCGACACAATACATCCTTTTAAATTCTAAGATTTTATGTATAATGGTCTTTATGCGGTCGTAGCTCAACTGGTTAGAGCGCTTCCCTGTCACGGAAGAGGTTGCCGGTTCAAGTCCGGTCGATCGCGCAGTAGTGAACGAATAGGCAGAAACGCATCATCTGTCTTTTGTACACAAGCTAATTCTAGTTCAAACTTAGCTGAAACTTCTTTAATAGAAAAGGAGCCTTTTCGTATCTCTGAATACCAATCATGCGCTTCAATATTAAGTATTTTGTCTTTTATAGTGCGGTTCAAACCGAGAGCTTTTGTAATCTCTTTCTTGGTCTGTTTGTCTCCGTTTTTAAGCGCTATAAGGGCATAGGTAGAGAAAGTAAAAGCTCTTTCAGTTAATTGCATGAGGCCATCATTTTTGAGGCTCTTATCTTCATTTAGCTGGGTTTTTAGGCTGTTTATGGTCTTATCTAGCTCTGTTCTCGATTCTTTAAATTCTTCGTCTGAAATAAAACCCTTAGTAGCCATTTGAATAAGTGCTTTTAATTCTCCTTGCTTGCTTTCTATGGTTTTTTCTACGTTTTCTTTTATGTCCTGCTCTGTGTCTGTTTCTAGAACATTATTTTCTTTCATGACATCTAAACACCACTCTAAAAATTCTTCCTCTATACAATATTTAGCTAACTCTGCTTTTATCTGTTTTTCTAATTCGGTTTCATTTATGTTGTGTTTTTGGTTACAAGTGACCTTCTCCTTTTTACTCCCACATAGGTATAGAGTATAAGTTTTCGTTTCCTTTTTAGTTTTTAGGAATTTTATTTTCTCAATACCCACACAAGAATAACCACATTCACCACACCTGAGAGTTCCGCCACCATAAGCAAATTCGTATGTTTTTGCTCGAGGTTTACCATCTTCTTTCAAGATTGTTTGTGCAAGGTCAAACTCAGCCATAGTTATCATTGGCTTATGTTCTCCGTTATATATCTTTCCTTTATACATAAAGCATCCAGTATAAAAGATATTTGCAAACATGTCGTAAGTACTAGAGTAGCCAATACTACCTCCACCAATTTTCTTCTTTTTTAACGTGAGTAGACCCAATTCATTTGTAGCAATATCTCTAATTTGGGGGACGCTATAATTTCCAGTTAGCAATAAATCCCACATTTTGCGAACGATATTAAATCGTTCAGGGTCTTCTATAATTTTATTTTCACCTCTAGTTGCGAGTTTAGTGTTTAAGTAACCTATGGGTGCCTGACAAGGCATTCTGCCCATTATTAGCTTATCGTTTAATCCTCGTTTTACATCAACACCGAGTTTTGCTGAATAGTATTGTGAATCAGTAAGAGAATCTTGGAGTTGTTTTATACCCTCTGGTGAATTAAAGAAAGGATATTTTACAAACTTAAGGTCTTTAAGAATATCACTTCTTACGGCATATGTTATATTCCCTGCATCAATTTCATTGCGAGACATCCTGTCTGGTAGCCACGCCACGATTCCATGTATTTTGCCTTCATGTACTTTCCTCATCATTTCTGCAAACTTTGGTCTGTTATATGGTTTAAATGCGCTTTTTGATTCCTCAATCCATTCAGTTATATTGAGGTCTGGAAATGCTGTTTGCACTTCTCTTTTTTGAGATTCTATTGAGAGGGCTTGTTTCTCTCGGCTTTCACTAGACTTCCTAAGGTACGCTGTATATGGTGGATTTTTCATATTTTTATATGTCATTTAATAATTTATATAGTTTTACTTCTAATAATTGCTTTTTCTCCTAATGCTGAACAATAGTCATCCATAGTTGCTGGTTGAAATAAAATTGATATTAACCTTAGTAATTTTTCTGCTTCTGGGAGCGCTTCTTGCTCTGATAGTTGCTTACCTGTTTTTATCTCAATGAGTTCAATGTATTCTGAGAGTCTTTCATTGGAAATATTCATGCTATTTAAGTGAGTTTTAGATGGTTTTGATTTCATAGTTTTTTGTTTAAATTTATTAATAACGTATCTATATTATAACGTTTGCGCAGCGCTTCAAGCAGTTAATATCCATTGACGAAATAAAAAAAATGTTATGTATATTAATAAATTATTTTATAAACATAGTTTTATTGAGGGTAGGGGGGTTGTCTTCAATCTATAATTCTATAACTACAAGACACTGTAGGGACACGATACCACCTGTGAGCATGAAAAAATTCTCAAAAATTTATACGAAAAAGGCCTAAAATGCCCTCAAATCGTTTTTAAGGTACTTACCCACGTCTGCCCTATTTTCCCGTCATTTAACCGTTGTAAAATATGAACCGTTTTAGATAAAATTTTTGTTTGAGACATTTTAGGAAGCCAAAAAAGTGGGTTTGCGATAGATGAAAAAAGGTGTATGATTAAAAAGTAAAATTTAATAAGAAATGACCTAACCCTCAAGGTAATAAAAAGCTTTGAGATATGGCCGAAAAAAGCTCACAGAAGATACTGAACACTACGTTCGGCGACTCTTCTGTGAGTCATACTGGAAACGGTATGAGTCCGCAAGGACTAAGCTGAGCGTGGTGTTCTGTGTTTTTTAAGAACATTACGCTAGCTATTATCAGCTAGTTTTTTATTTTTATGAGCAGTAAACAAATTATCATATTAGTTGTAGTCATTCTTCTTTCGTTCGTTGGGTATAAAATAATTTCTTCTAAATCAGAAGTGCCTGCTAGCGGATATCTTGCGGCATGTAGAAACGCTTGTGAATCAGTAGGATGGAATGATAAAAAGTTCAATAATATTTTAAGAGAAAATGATGGATTAAGTAATCTATGCGGCTCTTATTATTGTAGTGAGAATGAGCCTTCTTATACACCTATAATAAACCCAACCGCAACTAAAACTTTCTATGGCTATGACTGTAAGGGTGATTGTAGTGGGCATGAAGCTGGTTATAAATGGGCTGAGAATAAAAATATAACCGATGAAGATGAATGTGGCGGTAACTCAAACTCCTTCAAGGAAGGATGTAAGGCATATGTGACTGGAGATATTAATTTTGGTAATAACGAATAATAAAAATAGTTTTAATTATAAATTAACAACAATTAACATGAAAAACGTCATAAAAACTTTCATCTTGTGCTTAGTGCTTTCCATATCATTACCAGCAATAACAAATGCGAGTATTGTACTCTGTGTTAATGGATTAAATGGCAATAACAATCCTTGCTCAACTCCCATAATACAAACACCAGTATTACAACCGATTGCACACCCAAACCCTATATTACATACTAATCCTCCCGTTATTACACCAAAACCTAAAAAAGTGCCTAAACCTGTAGTACCTAAATCAAAACCCGCACCAGTCGCAATTAAAAACACAGACACAGTGAAATCTAATGATGAGGTCTGTGCAGATACCTTTGGTATTGGCTGGAAATGGGATGGTACGAAAAATGACAAAGGTTCTCTAGGTTGTGGATGTAAAGATACCTATACTTTGAATAACAAAGAAGAATGTGTACTTGTGCCAGTAAAGGCATTAGCTCCATCAACAATAGTGGAAAAACCGCCAGTTTTAGTTAAAACAACACCTTCTGAAATCAAGAAAATACTTCAACCAAAAAAGATACAAAAAGAAGTAAAAGAAATTATCCCTAAACCTATTGTTGTAGAACTAAAACCTATTATTCCTCCACAAGAAACAAAACCCCAAAGCTTTTGGGGTAAGTTGAGGGGATGGTTGGGGTTTTAAGCTTTAATTTACAACAAAGGTCAGACGCTTAATCTCCATCAAGAATGATAATATTTTTCGGATTTATCCGTTAAAGTTATTAAACGAACTTGTAGTTTTTTGCTTTTGAAAAATATTAAATAAAATGTTTCAAGAAAAAAAAGGGACTATGGTAAAATATATACATATGATATGGAAAACAGTTAGTTGTTCAAATAGCTAACTTCTCGTTTATTACGTTTACGGAATCCTGAGGATAGTGGAGAGCATTTGCGGAAACGCGGCATCACCTCCACCCTTGGATGCTATTAAAGTGATGCCCCCTGATGCGACTTCGACAGCATTCGAAGTTCGAAGGAATTAGCTTATTACAATTATATTATGTAGTAAATTAATATCTTCGACAGGTAGCAACTTGAAGAAACCTAACGTAGTATTGTGGCTGACTCTTCTCGTAGAACAGATGCCTCTATCAAAGGACTTGAAAATTACAGTCTGGAGCCTGAGAAACACATAACATCAATACAATATCTTCCCATAGATTCAAGAAGGGATTAAAGATATGAGACATTTCCGCAGGCAATATGCCACTGGATACAAAGCGTAAAAAATATAGCAATTCCCATTCTATATCTAAGGAAAAAGTTTTAAAAAAAAGTTTAAACAAATATACACAAACATAGAACACCGAATTTTTTTAACTCCAAACATATGTTTTTTGACTAAAACTATCACGTATATATTAGGGGGTGGATACTATTTAAATAGTGGTGTATATGTTTTTGGGCGACTGAAAAAAGATATATTTATTAATAAAGCTAAATTATTCAACCGAGTCATTTAAATGGATTTTAAGCAAAGATTTAATACTAGCAGTATATTCTTTTATTAAATTTTCTTCTTTTAGCGACATAGGAACTACTTTTGTCGAACCAAGAAATTCAAGTAATTCTATTAATGGATAACATATTTCGGTAATGTAATCTGGTGATGCACCCCAAGCTACTGGTCTGAAATGTATAAATTGATTACGAAGGTCAGTATTTAACGCTTTCATTCTATTTTCAATTTCAATAATATTTTCACTTTTAAACTCTTTTGAATGTGCATATTTAGACATTCTTTCTTTCTCTTGTATCCACTTGAATGCCTTCATAAAGTCTACAAGCTTGCCTTTTTCTGAAAACACATCAAATCTATCGTTAACTTTCATTCTATCTTCATTCTCCCAAATTCCAGATAAATCACCCTTTTTTAAAGCTAGAAGCATAAAAGAATGAAGAGTATTATGAAAAGCTATTATAAACCACTTCCAGTTGAACGGATTTTGTTCTGTGTGTACTAGAAAGGAAAGTGATTGAGTTAAAGAATCTATTGCATGCTCTTTTTCATCTAAGAATAAAAATTTAGTTTTCATATTTTAATTATAGCGCAAAAGGTGAGTTTTGATATAATTAAAATATGCGTGATATTAAGCCATCTTTAATTGGAAAGAGTCTGGAAGAAGAACGCGATTTTTACTTAAATTTAAATGGCGACTTATCCACTGAGGTTTTAAAAAGACAAATTAATATTTTCTTTTCAATATATATTCTTTCTATCTCAGACGAAAATGATTCTTTAGATGGTGTAGATACACTTAAATTATATAGATCTTTTTATTCAACCAAATTTAATGGAGTTAGATTCTTGTTGGAACTTTTTTTGACGAGCTTCGAAATCTTTTCTCAGGAAAATGATAAGGAGAAAAATATGCTTACTTACTCTATGGCAATTAGTGAAAAAATCAATATTTATTCTATAAACAAAGATATTTTATTACTAAATTCGTCTAATGATGGTTATAAAAAAACACTAAAGGATGGGGAAAGGAATTATATAGATTTTCTTAAAAAGTATGGGAAAATTTCACCATTAGTTCCAGACAAGATTGAAAATTTTTTCCCCAGTGGTCAAAACCTACTTACATATAGTAAGGAATCTGAATTCTATAAAAATTTTGGATTTAAATACTACAGACATAGCAAATTAAACTACGGAAATATTATGAGAGATAACGAAAAGTTAAAGGCGTTAATAGAAAGACTAAAAAGAGCTAATATATTTTCTTCTGTTATTGATGAAGGTTTTCTCAGAAACATATATTTTCTTATATCTGGTGAAATGCACCCCACAATTTCCACCATTGAGCATTTTGAAACTTTTATATCTAAGTATAAGAATAAAAGTGAGCAAGTTAAAATAGTTTTAGATAGTAAGGACAACTACGACGCATTTCTAAAAGTAATTGGTATCTTAATGGATACTTTATATAAAGAACAAAGGGGAATAAGTTTAGAAAACCTCAATTATACAAAATAGAATATGACAGGACCTAAAATCGTTACTCATCTTAAATATTCTGAATTATCCAACACTTTTGAAAAGGCTGGTACGTTATTTCCAATAAGTTCATTGAAAACTGTGGAAGATTTTGAAAGCCAAATTAAGTATCTCTTGCAAGAAATGAATCCTATAGAACTGATACAGTTTAGCTCTTTCTTAAATATGATTTGTCAGACTCGTGACCCTGATATGACAATGGTAAGAGGAGTTTCTTTATTAGAAGAGTCTGGAGTTATTCCAAAAGGTACTGGTTTTTCAAAAAAAATTGTTTTCCACCGAGATAATCTATTGAATTTAATTGGTCAGATTTTAACTAAAAAAACAGAAGGTATTGAGCAGTTAACTGGACCAGGAAATTTAAGTAACCAAAAGAAATATTCTGAGGCGATACTTCTTAATAACGATATGTTTAGTCTTGAGGTTGGTAATTCCCCACTTTTTTCAAGAGCAATATTCCTTCGTGACCATTTTATTAAGGAATGGCCTCATTACTATCTTCCTGAAATAGCTAGACTTATTTATGGACACAGAATAACCCGTTATCGTTATTGTTATGAAACTTTACTACCAAAGTTAGGGGAGATAGATAAGAAAACGATGGAAAATGGGATAAATTCATTTGAACAAAAAACAGGCGTTTCTCTTTTGGCATATATGAAAGTATTAAATAGCTTGTATCTTTGGTTTTTTGAAACACCTCTTAATTATGAAAAAACTCCACCTCTTCCAGGCCAACCTAAACTAGGATTTGATTTTATGAATATTAACTCTTTCTATATCAACACAAATTTATTTAAAGAAGACCCTTCGTTTATTAAAACCGTCGATATTTTATCACGAGACATCGGTACGCTTAAACTTGCTTCTGAAGAAGAGAGTAAAAGGTCGCGAGACCCAATAACTGGATATAATAAAAACGTGCGTATCTTTTTTGACAATCCTATTTTAAAGATATCAGACGGGTACTACTGTGTAATTGATTTGAAGTTTCTAATTGAAAATGTATGCGGAGGATTATTATGGCGGGTTAAAAGCGAAGGAAATTTGCAGGACTTCAAGTCTGCTTACGGTCGTTTGATGGAAGAATACTTTAAATTTTTAATAAATAATATTTTTAAAGAAGCAAAAATTATTTTTGGCAATACACAAGGGGCAGATGCTATTGTGGAATATGAGGACAAAATCTTCATAATTGAATTTACGACGGAATACTATCGAATGTCAGCATTATATAACCCTAGTCCTGAAGAATTCATTGATGATGCATATCGGATTCTCTTTAATACAGGAAAGGAAGACCCTAAGGCAAGAGATAAAAAAGACAAAGGTAAGCTCATAAAACTCAATGAGTATATTGAACAAAACAAGAAAAAAGGTAAAACAATTATTCCTGTTTTGGTCACTGAAAATCTTTTAGGTAATCCTGATTTATTTAATCAATTTGGGAGTTTTTACAATAAAGAAGTTTATAAGAAAAAACTTACTCATATTCAGGAGAATCAACCATTATTTATTTGTCTTGATGATTTAGAGACCTTTTGGAGTCTCTTTGACCCTAAAGATGCGGTAGAAGGATTTGCTGGATTTGTAAAAGACTGGGTTATTACAGACAAAGGACCAATATTTCACAATGTTTCATCTGGCATGTGTAAATATGTTGAAAAATTAGAAGGGAAACAAGCAACTATAAATAACCATGATTTTGCAGATTTTTTCTCAAATAAGAATCTTTTTAAATAACAAGAAAGTAGTATAGTGCTATATATGCAAGAAATGATGAAAGATGCACGTTGGTATTCTGCTTTGAATGTGGTTGCTCATGTTCAGACTGATATTGAAGCTGGAAAAGTCCCAAAAAAAGTTGAAGAAATGTGGGCTGCATCAGTGATGCTCACTGGTATGCAAGAAATACAAGGAAGACAATATTGGCTTCAGCCAGTTTCTGATTCTGAGGGTTCTCCTGATATTAGAACAATTACAAGAATTGACCGTATGGATGACCGTGCACCTGATTATGTGTTCCAAGACCTTGAAATTGTTTCATATACAGCAAGTTCAGCATCAGCAGGAGAATCCCTCCCAGCCTTTCTTTTACGCACAAAGCTTGCTCCTCAAAAAGCATATGATGAGTTAACCACTATATTAATATGGACAAAAGTTGCTCCACCATCTTCTACAGCAACGGAATGGAGGGCTGCTCTTGCAGGCATAAATACTCATGTGCCGAATGTAATGCTTTTAGGTCACGCTCACCCAACTGAACCTTTATATAGCTTAGTGCAGGTATATCCTGACCCTCTTCCAATGATTGCAGGTTTTAATTTACCAAATTTACTAAAGAAACAAGGTTATACTGGTGTTATCACTCTAATGCGAGGCACGAAGAAAAAAGAAGTAAGGAGAGAAGGAGAGGACCATTGTCCATTTGAAAAATTAGGTGTAAAATGTTTATTTATCAAATAAAATTAGCTTTTCCCTTAAATCTGGTATATAAACATGACCATTATGATTCTTAATAGCAGTTCTTACTTTAATCACTAAGTCGCGCAAAACAAATAAGGCTTGGCTTCTGCCAAGTTCTTTTTGTATGACGACCGGCTTGAACGAGAAGCGGGGGTTGGGGAGAGGTGCTGTCTCCCCGTGGAGGAAGGAATGGGAAAACCGTGGGTTTCCCAGGATGTGAAATTCCGGTCGAACTCTCTAATAGACTTGAATTATGATATTATTTTGATATGAAGTCACTGTCTAGAAATTTAGAAGAGTTTAGTTTTGTTAAACGAGAAAAAGTAAATGGCAAAACTGTCACAAATCGTTGTGGCAGAGATTTTCTTTATTATGGTCTAAACTATACTTTTCCAGATAAATTTAATGCTAGTAAATTAAACCCAGTTTCAATAGAAAATAACGGCCTTTTTGGTTTAAGATTACCATCTTGGCTTATGTGGACTCAATTACAGTTTTTTCGTCTACCAAAATATCTTAAGAAGAACAATCTAAAGCTTTTTATAAACAACAGAGAAATAAATACTTTTGGAAATTTTTTTAATGCAATTCTATTTTCTAGAATGAAACTGGCAGATGCGATGCAAAAAATAGAACAAGCTATAGACGAAGATAGGGTGGTGGGGATAGATATAGGATTAAAGTATGCGGGCTTGCTTGACCATATAATATTTGTATATGGCTACGATGTAGATGCGCTTTATCTGTGTGATACACACAAGGTTCCAATATTGGAATACACTAAACTTTCTAACGATGGTAGATATTATATGAAACTTACAAAGGAGGTCATTAAGAAGAAATGGACTAAGTTTGGGAGAGTATGGGAATTGAGAAGGATTTAGAATTTCTAATTGCAACTCTAACATTATCCACTAAATCGTGCGTCAGAAAAATAGCGATAGAAATATGGTTCTTTTTGCTATGGGTGTAGTGGTCGTAGAACTGATATAATCATTTTATGGGTCAAAACATAAGATTTACAGCTTTATTTGTTAAAGATGTTCAAGATTTACTAAAAAGATTTCCTCCAAAACATAAAAAGATCTTTGGACATCATTCAACAATTCTATTTGAGCCAGAAAATTTAGATTCAATAGAAACAGGGAAAGAATATTCCGTAAAAATTATCGGGCGTGTCTGGGATGAATTTGGAGATGACTTACTTGTCGAAAATACAAAGTCAAAAAATAAATATCCGCACATAACTTTATCTCGTGGAGAAAATGCCCCGCCCTTGTATTCAAAGATGTTATTTGAAAAAGCCATAGCTTCCAATAATATTGAATATTTTGATAATGAAAAAGTTGATGTGATTGAGGGTTATTCAGATGGAAATAAAATAATATGGAAATAAAATCTACTCTCATAAATCGTTCAGGACAAACACTTGATGTTTTGTATAAAGAGGATGACCCAATGAAGGATTTGGACGGAAAGATTTTACAAGGCGTTCACGCTTTTTGCTTTTATGGTGAAAAACTTGTCGTAGTTTATGCAGAAAAAAAACAATACTGGACGCCCCCGGGTGGCAGCATTGAGCCTGGAGAGACATATGAAGAAGCTGTTGTTCGGGAGGTGAGAGAAGAGACAAATATGAAAGTTCTAAAGCAACAGCTTATTGGATATCAAGATATGTATGAGCCTAGTAGGATTATCAGGCAGACTCGTCAGTTTGTATTGTAGAACCGATAGGAGAATTTATTATGGACCCAGATGGAGGTATTACAGAAATTAAATTGATAGACCCAAAAGACTATAAGAAATATTTTGACTGGGGTTCCGTTGGAGACCGGCTTATGGAACAGGCACTTTCTCTCAAGTCGGGTATGTAAATATACCCATTATAATTCCTTTACTTTAAATATTTTTTTTAATATAATTTGAATATGAAAAATCAAAAAGGATTTTCGCCTATCATTATTATAATTATTGTCGTTTTGCTTGGTGCAGGGGCATATGCTGTGGTAAATCGTAGCGTTTTGAAAAGTTTTTTTGAAAAAGGCGATATACCGACTGGAGAACAGTTTAGTAATACAATTGATTCATCCTTGAATCGAACAGAAGACCGAAATCTTCTTGGACTTAAAAATTATGATTCTACGAAGCAGTATCAAGCGGGTGATACAGCAGTGAATTCACAAGCGATATATCAGGCTAAAATTCTTACTCAAGACCAAAAAGAATTCAAGCTTGACAGCACGCAGTCTGTTACTTTTAGGTGGACACCAATTGTTCCAAAACCCAAAGAATCAGTGACGTATCGTTTGAAAGTATGGCAACTGATGCAAGGGCAAAATGGCACACAGGCCATGAAAACAAATAAGCCTATCGTAACAAAAGATGTAGATAATGTTGCTGAAATTACAGTAGGGAATATATATACTGGTCCGTGCAAGCCTCCTTATCTCTGTGATTTTATTTGGAGCGTGGAAGTAATAACAAAAAGCGGCACCGCTCTAGACTTAAACGCATCTAGTGCAGCACAGCTAAAAACCTCTAGTCAAGATGGTAGTTCCAACACCATCTACTAATTCGTGCAAATGAAAAGTACACCAGAACAAGCGCTAACAGAGATATTTGATGAATACAAAGATCTAGGTCTTGTTTCTATGTATTTGTACGGCTCGATTTTATCGCAAGATTACATAGAAGGGGAGAGCGATATTGATTCAATTGGTTTTGCAACTGAAGACATGCCGCTTGCTTTCGAAAATGAAATAAAAAATAAATTGTGTAAAAAGACTGGCTTCGGCGAATTCGGCTTTAGACTTCTATATAAATCCGAATTAGATACAGGAGCTGTAAAAGGCAACTTGGCTAGTTTTATTCATCCACATTTATTACTTATTGATTTTCCTCACTGGAAGCATGTGGCGGGTAAAGTTTTTCAAAGATCTGACTTCTCCCTATCTGACATTAATGCAGCAGAAGCTGTAATAATTGGACTAAACCGTTTAGTAAAAATAGAAGATGGCTCTTATAAAACTTCACCAGAGAATAAACATATTTTGTTTTTGAAAGTATTAGCTCGTAATATATTTTATCTTCAAAGGGAGCGAGGTTGTGACGAACCTTTTTCATATAGCACAGTACTCTCTTATGCAAATGAAGAAGAAAAACCAGTTGCTGAAGCGATACTTGATTGTAAAAAAAGTAAATGGAGTGAATCAATATTTGAGGAGAACCTCCCTGTATTCAAAGCCTATATTAATATTTTAAGAAATCGCTTCTTATAGCAGTTCTAATATCATCCATTAAGCCGAGCAAAATAAAGGTATGGCCTTCCTAGGAAGAGATGTTTTTTATTGCTCCGCCAAAAAATTCTTCTATATAATCTTTGGCTTTCACCGCCAATCTCTTTGGGTGAAAGAGTCCGCGCTCGGGCGTGTATGCCTCAGTCCATGGATTTTTTTTGTTTAAAATTAGGTCTCTTAAAAGCAGGGAAGAAATCATAGAGTACGTCATGCCATTGCCTGAAAAGCCGGTAGCTACATACACATGAGGCTTGATTTCACCAATAAGCGGAAGCCCGTCGCTCGGCTCTAAAATAGGTCCATACCACCTTTTTTTGATTTTATAGGGGTGCCTGCGCATAATCTTTTTCAAAAATCTTTCCAGCCCCTCAAAGCTTTTTTTGGTCAAGGTTTTGCCAAACATGTCTTTATGGTCTTCTCCGCCTAGTATCATCCGGTCATATTTCGCGTGTTTATCTTCACCTTTATCAATGCGGAAATAATGATAAGGGTTTTCCGTGTCTTCGTACAGGCCTTCCCTGAATAAGTTTTTAGGCACTTCTACTTCAAAAACATAGCTAATATACTTTGCCTTTTTCAGATGAGTTTTCTTGTTTATAAGAGGCTGGTATGTGGAAATAATGACGTCTTTCGCCCGGATATTTCGCTTAGTTTTTCCTTTGGCTGTTTCTATCATTATATATCCGTCTTCTTCTTGTATATTCAACCCTTCGGTGTGCTCAAAGATAGATACTCCCAAGCGCCGAGCGCACTCTGCGAGATTAAAGCCAAATTTAGTTACGTGGAATTTTGCCTGCTTTGGGATAGTCATGTATCCATGGTTAGGGAAGCCGAGGAATCCCGCTTCATTGCTCCAAGAGGCTTCAATCTGGAAACGCTTATATTCTTTAAATTCGCGCGACAATTCTTCTCTTTGTTTTTTCGTGCCTGCAAATATATAATTGTCGCATCTTATAAATTCGCATTCAATATTTTCTTTTTTTATTATTTTCTCAAATTCTTCTATTGCTTTTTGTCCGCTAGCCCAAACTTGGCTGGCGGCCTTTTTCCCAAAGAGCGAGGACACCTCCGCCAGATACGAATCTATGACTTTGGTAATAAAAGCCGTTGTCGCCATGGTAGCACCGGAAGCTATGGTGTTTTTTTCTATTAAAGCTACCTTTTTACCAGCAAGGGCGAGCTGATACGCGCTTAAAATGCCGGTAATTCCGCCCCCGATAATCGCTACATCCGCCTTTATATTCTTGTCTAATTTCGGATATTGTTTAGTTTTTTTAAATTCACTCCAAGTAGTCATGCATATATTGACGACTGTAGGGAAAATAGCTTACATTTAATTTTGCAAAATACTGAATAATAAACTAATATAGTGCTTATGCCGTGATATATGCCTTAGCGGGAAAGTAAGAAGTTTGAAATTTTATTGCCGTTGTAGCTTAGTGGTAAAGCACCATATTGGTAATAAACAGGTCTAGGTGTAATGTCTAGAAAATACTGTAAAGAAAGGATAAGTTTGGAGTTTTGATGATAGTAAGACCCTTTTTCGCAGAAAAGAGGTCGCGGGCTCATAAAATACATATGCCGTTGTAGCTCAGTTGGTAGAGCACTCCATTGGTAATGGGGAGGTCAGCAGTTCAATCCTGCTCAACGGCTCTAATAAAAAAATACTACATAAGATAAAGTTTTCTATGGATATAGAAATTTTAGCGTTGAAGTTTTATGATTATTCGTTGTATATACGTGGGTATACAAAACCAACAGTAAGAAGCTATAAATCTGCAATAAGTTTTTATTGCAAGTTTGCAAATATTACTCAAATTGACCAAGTAACGGAAAAGAATGTGAGAGAGTTTTTTCTGTATGGGAGGACTGAAAGGAAATGGCAGTCTAATAGTTTTACAACTATCTATATGTCTTTAATGTCCTTCTTTCGCTGGTGTGTTGAGCAAAAATATCTGAAAACAAATCCTATTATAGGCATTGAGCTTCCTAAATTAGAGAAAAAATTACCAGCTAAATTAACCAAACAAGAGGCATTACGCTTACTAGAGATTGTTTTTAATTATCCTTATGACTACACATTTTTACGCCACCGAAACCACGCTATGTTTTCCACTTTTCTATTTGCAGGTCTTAGAAAACATGAGCTACTACATTTAAGATTAACTGACGTAGATATAGAAAATCTTACCTTGTTTATTCATCAAGGTAAGGGGAATAAAGACAGGGTAGTGCCGATAAGCTATACTCTCGCTCAATCATTAAAAAGATATCTTGAAGAAAGGAATAGGCTTAATAAAACTTGCCCGGAATTTTTTGTTTCACTAAATCGCAATATGGGTTATACCACACACGGATTAAAAAGATTAGTGGTTCAGATGCGACAGGTGTCTAATATTAAATTTACAATTCATAAGCTTAGGCACACTTTTGCCACGTTGATGTTGGAGGGAGGATGTGATATTTATTCTTTGTCTAAGATGATGGGACATAGCGATATTAAGACCACTACAATCTATTTAGCGGCCAGTGCAGAGCATCTGCGGTCTCAGATGACTAAACATCCATTAAACGATTTGATTTAAACCGCACGTGGTTGAGTATAATTAAGTTTAATCATAAGAAGATTTTATCAAATTTCCTTACACATTTGTATAACCACTAAAAATAGTTTTAAACCACTATTTTTGCTAATATTTGCTATATATGCCCAAACAAGAGCCTAATATTACATTAAGAGATTTATATACATTTTTAGTGTGTATGGCTATTATTTCTTCAGCTTTGATACTACCAAAATTTAATTTGAGTTCTTTTTTCAATAATTTCTATTATTTAATACAGTTTGATTCACAAAATTATCAATATTATAATCCTCCCATATTCTTTTCCATAGGAGAAGCACTTGCAGCTATCGCAATTTTGTTTGCAGTGTATCAATTTAAAAGAGATAAATGGAGCTTAGCTTTGAAAATTAGAAATTATATTGAACCCACCGTATTTACCTCTATTATTTTGGGAATTTTATTTTCTATTTACTCATCTATAATTCCATTATTTCACGCTCCTCATAATGTATTCCAGCTCTCAATTTTTTGGCAAATTATTTCAAGCGTTTTAATTACTTTCGGTGTTATTTTTCTTTTCTTAAAAGCAAATAATAAAAATCTTTTCAATAAAAGAACCTCTAGAAAGTTTTATGAAACTCTAGTTTGGGAAATTTCAAGACCAGATGATGAACGACTTGATTTAGCGTTAAATGTTTTATTAGATAACTTTGAAAATATATGTAAATTTGCTTCAAAAGAAGATTTGAAATTAGAAATGAATCGTTCTGCAAGAAGTATTCTTGATGTCATTTTAAGTGATAGGTCTATGGTTAAATTACTTACCACTAAGAGATTTGATGGACTAATGTATATTCTTTTCATTATAAAGAAATACGATATTAATCGTGGACATTCACCAAAGGGTATACCTATGATATTTCAAGGACTTTTCTTAGACCCCGATTCATTTCTATATAAGCAGTTGGATTACAATGGATTAGCTTTATCTGCAAATATATACGACAATATTTTTGAATCCTCTATGCTATTAAATAATTTTGATTTATTTGGGTATCCAACCTTGGGTTTTTCTGCTAGACGTGACATTGACCAAGCCATGACAAGTGTGTTTATCCAAGCTCTGTCAAAATCAATTAAAACTTATTTAAAAACAGGTGAAATACCTGTCCGTCATATTAATAATGGTATAGAATATTTAAGTAATATGTTTGGGGTAATATGTTCCAACATAAAAGATGAACAAGATGCAGGTAAAGTTAAAAGATACGGAACAGATAGTAATTGGTGGTTATTGCACAATATCGTTCGTTTCCTTGGTCACGATTATCTTTTTATTGGGCACAGAGAAAGATTTAACGAAAAAGATGCAGTTTTAAATAAAGATATTATTGCATTGGAAAAAACAGCTCAGACAGCGGATTTTTATTCTGATTTAGCAATTAATGAAGCTATTGCTGCCGCATTATATAGAGCATTTGAGCAACTTTCTCAAATAGAAAAAGGAGCAGATACATATGACTTAGTGCTTGATTTACTTCATGGCATGACATCCGAACCTAACCTTAGAGAAGGGTATATGTTGCCATTTACAAAAAGAATGTGGGAACAAATTGGTAAAAATGTATTAGGGCGTTATTATCCTATGGTTTTAAAGCCATACCTTAATTTTATTGGATTCTGTTTAGCTGGAGACCCGGGACAAAGAAAAGGTTGGTCGGGAGAAGAAGCTGAAAAGATGCGTAGATTACTATATGTTGATTTAAAACCTCAACTTGACGCTAATGAAAAGATGATAGATGATACGCTAATGAAAGAAGCCTTGCTACCTGATTGTATGGATTATAAAGATGGAAAATTCACTTATACTATGGGTTTTGGACGAGGGCCTACTGTTATAATAACTCCACCGCCTCAGGGTGCTGAATCTGCACTAAAAGATATTAATTGGAAAGATTATCACAGTTCGGTTTAACTATAATTCTAAGCCAGATTTATCAGACATGTCATCATAAAATCCTGCTATTAAATCAACCTCTTCACCCGTAGGACTAATACCTGTTATTGTTTCTTTATACTGCACGCTCCAGTTTGTTGGGTGCTCTTTTCCAGACCTATCTAATTCGTAACCAATAAATTTTAACCTTCCTGTGCTATCTATGAATCCAACATTTATTGCACCTCCTATTGTATCTGAATACTTGCTGCGAAGTAGATTTAACACATCCTTAGTTTCTTCCTCTATTTTTCTTTTATCAAGAAATATTCTCTGAACTTGTTTTTGAATTTCTGGTTCAATCTCTGTAGAACCTCCATAAATAAAAGAATAAACACCTCCAATTTTACTAAGCTCAAAAATACCTTTCGGTGAACTTATTTCATAAGAGAAAATCTTTTGTTCACGAGTCGGCAAAGCTTTAAAGTTGGTTTGTAGGGCAAACATAAGGTTTTCATCCTCTACTCTACCTCCTTCTTTGCCAAATATGTCTGTAAAAGCGTCATTGTCAAAAGCTTTAAGTAAATCAGGATTTGTTGATACTCCGCCAAAAATTATAAGGGCTTTTTTGTGTTTTTCTTCTCCCTCGTATAAAGGAACGATTTTTTTAAAGAAAGAATCTATATTTTTAATCAACCAATTGATATCTGTAGTTAAAACTCCTGATTCAATTGCTTTGTTAATCTCTAAAGCTAAATACTTTACAAAATGCTTGTTTCCCGCAAATGCACAACTAACAAAGTTTTTTCTTTCTTTGTCTCCAAATTGAATAACTTTAATGCAGTAGCCAACAGTTTCTCCATTTCTGCTTACTTTTGTATCTCCTGCAAGTATAATTCTATCTGTAAGGTTTAACCCCATAATTAAAGTCATATTTTCATAATACTACCAAAAATAACTTCTAGCACTTATTCTTGAACCTGCTAATATTTACTTATGCCTAAAGAGATATTTCAAATTCATACAAACAAAGATAGCCCTTTTATTGTTGGTGAACATCAAACATATAAGATGGTGCCTTTAGGGTATATAGATAAAAATGGGAATACAGTATTTGACCCATTAGACATAGAAAAAGTTAAAGTTACAAAAAAGGGAGAGCTAGAGGATGGTTCTGTGGTTTTAATTGCTCGCAGCACCTGTAAATGTGCTGTTAATATTGAAGTTTTTGATAAAGAATAACTAGCTTTGTTTTTAAAGTTACTAAGCTCCTACCTGCCCAGATGTTTTAATCCTAGTATTTTTCTTCTTCATCCTTTGTTGCTTATTTGCACTCCTTATTGGTAAATTTTTTTTATAAAGGTCGCTATTTTTAGCTATGTTAGATATATAATTTATTATTTACAAATAAATTTCAATTTCTTTTACGATAGGATTTTTTGTATGTTGAGTTTTGATTTCAAACTTTAGGATTGTTTTTTTACCAGTGATTTTACAAATTATAGGGTCATTTAAAATTTTAATAGATTCTTTAGCTCTTAAATTAAAAATCTCAATTTCTATCTTTTTTTCAGAATGATTTATAATTTCTCTCACTACGATTCCAGGTTTTTGAAAGGATATGTCTGGCATCAAAGAAGAACCAGAATAAGGGAAAATATTGTGACTTGGTTCTTCAGGTATATCTGGCTTTACATTGTCGTAAGCACCAATGAAAATACAGTCGTCAGGTGCGGTAATTACTATATTAAGATTTTTGTCGGATTTGTCACTAATATTTTTAATGAAAAACAAAACTTTACAAATTTGTTTTTGGTTTTCTTTGTATTTTATTAAATCTTCTTCGTATTTTTTTATTTCTTCTTCATACTCAAACCAACTTTCTCCTTTTGGAAATCCATATAGCATTTCTGTTAGTTTTCGGTTCACATTATTTTTATATTTTTTTGTTTTCTCTTTTTGTCTTTCTAAATTTAAAAAATCTTCTGATAAGTCTTCTCCTTTAATACCTTCTTTTATGATTTCGTAATCAACCTCCTCTTTTTCTAAATCAAGCAATTCCTCGTTTAATTTATTTATTTTCCGTTCCTTATCTCTATAGATTTGGAGATTTGCGACTATAAAAAATAGCACGGCGAAAATAGCTAAAAAGGTATTTGGGATTGGAGGCAGTTGAACTAACAGCCAAGTTTTCATTAAATCGTAAACTGTAGGAACAAGTGAAAAATAGAAAAAGACTTTACCGAGTAGTTCTCTTATATATTTAAAAAATGAAGTTACTTTGTCCATATAGTTATAGTTATTATATGGGTTTTTTGATACAATACCAACATAATTTAATAGAAGACCTAACCCCTAAGGCTTGCCTTAGGATATGGTCAAAGACACAACCAGTATAAAGAACTCCTAGTCAGAGTTTTGCACTGGTTGTGCCTTACCGGGAAACCGGTATGTCTGGCTAGGAGCTTTTTGTTTTCTAGCCCGTATAACTATAAAATCCATGGAGGAAAATGTAGGCGAGGGTTTAGGTAGTCTTACAGTTTTAGTTCTAGCTTTTTACTTTATTACTTTAGTTCAGAAGAAAAAGAAAGAAGACAATTGGAAACCGATTATTTTACTTTTTCTCTCTTTTTTAGTTGGTAGCAACATTGCATATCTGGGTAACCTGAGTGGGTATTATACTCTCGGCATTACTATCGGTGTTTTTATGGTTTCTTTAATATATAAAGGAAGCAAACTCATTTCGGTCTTCAAAAGAGATGTATAAGCTTCCCGAAAACTATAGAGCTTTACCATATAACCAAAAAATGGATTTGGCTGACGAATTGATTGGTAAATATAAATTAAGTCAGTTTTTAGTGGAAGATATTTGGGAACAGATTTTCCAAAACGATTCTCTCGTCTCAAAACCTCAAGTAGCTACCTATTTCTTAGAAGAAATTGAGAGGAGAATCAACTTTAGCTTGTTTCGTCAAGAATCCGAGAGCAAGCAAGAGGAAATGGAAAAGAGAGGTCGGTGGATTGAAATCTTGGGTCAAGTAATTGTCTTTCTTTGGGTTGGTGCTTGGGTTGGTGTGATAATTTACTATTTTAGTCATCTAGTTTATGTAGGAAAGCTATAAACTTTTATGCCCATAGACTACTCTAAAATACCATACATATTTTTAAGTGAAATTGCCGAAGATATTAAGCAAGACTTTCTAGGGGCAGTCCCAGGACACCCAGGATACTCATATTTACACGCAATGGCTCAATTGACGGATATAGACGAAATGTATGGCCAGGACTCCGCTAGCTCGGTTATAGCGTATTTCCTAGCCAATACGGAGGATTGGAAGACCGAGAAAAGCGTCAAAATCAAGAATTATCTAAATAGGCTTTTGGAAGCACACAAGAATCAATGACTATAGAACTTTCTAAGAAAGCAATTAGTGATTTAAGGGTGGAGTTAAAAAAATCATATGGAGACGATTTTTGTTTAACTGATAATGAATTAAATGAAATTGGAACTTTGCTTCTAGCTATATTAGCCGAGAGTTTAAAAATGAAGAAAATGTTATAATATTCCTTATGCGAATTCCAACAAAAAAGCTATTACACAAGGCTAGAAAACCGACCTCAAAGCAGTTGAAGGCTTTTCAGAACTTGGTGGAAAATGGTGGAAATAAAGGCAAAGCAATACGGGACGCTGGGTATTCAGAAGCTGTGGCCAAAACTCCCGAAAAAGTATTTGGAAGCCTTGCGTTACACGGGTTGCTAGAGTTTGAGGGAAAGAATGCAGAAAGAGAATTGGTAAAAACCCTCCATGCTCTACAGGAGAACATAGAAGCCACGGAAATAAAGATGATGTGGTTTCCTCCATTTAACAGAGAGATTTATGATACTTTCAAACGCGGAGAGACTAAAAATGAACAGCTGGTTGATGATGAAATTAAGGAGCTATTAGCGGAAGTGGATTGCAAGGTATTAAACATACTGTATGGAAAGACAGGCAGAAAAGTATATTACGCCGCTCACGATAACAAAACTCGGCTTAAAGCGACTGATATGACTTTACGCTTGTATGGGCTGTATGCATCTAGGCAGAAAGAAAGTAAAGCAAAGGTTTCTCATTTTTCTATGACTGATTTGAGGAAACAAGCTGAATCAAGATGAATAATTTTTAAATATGGACACCGAAACTACTTTGACCGAACTGAGAAATGAAGCTAATCAAATTTGTAGCCTTATTGGTTCTGCAATAGCAAGCAAGGATTTTGACCAATATATGGACATGGTTACGCTCTATGATAAATGGTTTTATAAAGGGTATATATTCTTACAAGAAAAGGGAGATGAGAGATTTCAATTTTTTAAAATGTCTAGTGGAGTAAGGAGCCTTTCGTCAATGCTATCAGGAGCTGATAATTCAGAAATGCAGACTATTCCGCCTGTGTTAGGTGTCTCTTACGAAGGGAAACCTCCGGTGGTAGAAAGTGACGGTGTTTATCAATTAGAAACAATCAGAAACGCAATAAAAGAAAAGTTAAAAATTTTAACAGAGTTAAATAAAGAAATAAAACCAGCCCTGTATATAGATAATAAGTCTGGTAATTTTGTGCTTAACGGGAAAGAACTAAAATCACAAATACAGCCAGAAACTGTAAGATACATAGTATTAAAAACTTTGATTGAAAATAGCACAGAGCATACGGTCTTAGAATGGAAAGATATTATGCTCAAAATTAACTCCAATCTTAAAAAAGAGGGGAAGAATATCATTGAAAAAGGTTATGTAATTACTTTAGTTTCTGAATATAAAAAGATTGGTTTAAAAAATCTTGATGGAAATAAGATTATCTCTATCAGAAAAGGAAGAGGTCTGAATATAGATAATTTATTATTAAAATAATGTTGATAACTAAATAGGGTGCCTAAAAGTGTTGTAAAATAACTCTTTTATTATTAACCCTATTTTGGCTTGTGTTTCGTCCAAAAGCTACCATATATGAATGGAGCTTGATAATACAAAAACAGACCTACGAAAACTTTTTGAAGAATTTGTAGATGAATGTAAATATTCTAGGGGCTTACGCCTGCCAACTATAAACGCCTATATTGCGGTGTTCAGTCATTTCTCAAAAATAATGCCGGAAATTGATAAGGTGGAAATTCTTACAAGACCTATGTTAAATGAATTTTTTAAGCGTATTAAAACTAGGACACGAATAGTTGGCAGAAATACTCCAAAAGTCGGACTTGAAGATTCCACAGTAAAAACATATAGTCGTAAACTCAATGCTTTCTTTGTTTGGCTTGTTCAAAGAAAGCTTATGATTGAAAATCCACTTAATGGTATTACACTCAAAAATCCAGAATATAAAGACCAACGTGCATTAACTGACGAAGAGGTTCGCAAGATTCTCACAGCAGTGAATATGTATTCTAAAAATTCGCTTTTTTTAAGAAGAGATACAGTAATGCTTTATTTACTTTTCTTTTGTGGATTGAGAGCTGGTGAGTTTATATCGCTTAGGGTTATTGATATTGATATGGAAAAGAGAATATTAACAGTAAGGGCAGAAACTTCAAAATCTAAAAAGACACGTTATCTCACTATGCACCCCACTCTCATCTTTCATTTACGAGAATATATTAATGAAAGAAATAAACTAGGCTATAAGACAGAACATTTATTCGTATCAACTAGTGGGGATAGGGGATTGACTCGCCATGGTTTAAAACACTGGGTAAAAAGACTTATAAAGTTATCTGGAGTAAAATTTCATTTACATAGATTTCGTCATTCTTTTGCTTGTAATTTAGCAAAGAACAATACTCCTATTGTAATGATTCAAAAGCTAATGGGGCATTCTGATATAAAAATGACTATGTCATACTTACGTTCAATAACCTGTGAAGATGCAACAGCGTATATGGACAGATTATCAATTTGATAATTTATAAAAACTATGAATCCAAATGAACTTTTGCTAAACTCAATATGTCGGACCAATTATAAGGTAATTATGTCTGATGTAGTGTATTTATTAGAAGCCGTTGGAGGAGTTATAAACAGGTCTTCATAATGGTATATGTTTAATGAGCCAAAACTAGATTTTAGCCTTTAATATATAGATATTTTATGGATATGTTCTCTACCTATTTATTGGTAATATGGAGAGCGTGGGTCCAATTCCCACCAACGGCTCAGAGTCAGGAAGTTTTTAGGCCGATGTAGCTCAGTTGGTAGAGCACCGCTTTCGTAAAGCGGGGGTCGACAGTTCAATCCTGTCCATCGGCTCATGGATAAAGACGCGCAAGAAAACATAGCCAAAGAAATAGAAAAGCTGGAAGCTCAAATGCAAGAGCCGGATTTTTGGAATAATAAAAATAAAGCCCAGGCTGTCTTGAAAGAAATTGCAGAATTAAAAGATGCTAAAGGCGGCCTTGGCAAATACGACAAAGGTAATGCCATCCTCACAATCATTTCCGGCGCGGGCGGCGATGACGCCGAAGATTTTTCGGCGATGCTCATGAAAATGTACAATAGATATATTGATAGAATGGGCTGGACTGCTATGCTGATTAGCGAACACAAAAATGACCATGGAGGATATCGTAATATAACCATAGAAATTTCCGGAAAAGGCGCATACGGGAATTTAAAAAACGAATCAGGCGTGCACCGCTTGGTGCGTATTTCGCCTTTCAATGCCAAAAAGCTGCGGCACACTTCTTTTTCACTGATAGAAATTCTGCCAAAATTGGGTAAGCTCGAAGAAAAAGATATTTTTATTCCGGAAAGCGACTTAAAAACAGAATTCAGCAAATCAAGCGGTCCGGGCGGGCAAAACGTAAATAAAAGGGAGACGGCCGTGCGAATCGTCCATATGCCGAGCGGTATTTCTGTCTCTGCTTCAAATGAACGCTCTCAAGAGCAGAACCGGGAGCAGGCAATGACGATTTTACGGGCAAAAATCTTCAAACAGGCCGAAAAAGACAAGAAAAGCATTGAGGAGAGCATGAAAATAAAGAACACAGAGATAGAATGGGGAAGCCAGATACGCTCCTACGTATTACACCCTTATAAAATGGTCAAAGACCACCGTACGGGCGTCGAAACTTCAAACACCGAAGCCGTCCTCAATGGCGAGATAGACATATTCGTTGATGGAGAGAAAAATATATGATAAGATAGATAGGTGATTTACTTCAACAATGTTTCAAAGGTATATAAAGACGGCTCGGTAGCTTTGGACGATATAACCCTGACCATTCCTGCTGGAGAGTTTGTGTCTATCGTCGGTCATTCCGGAGCCGGCAAGACGACTTTGGCCAAAATGATTTTAGTTGACGACAATCCTACGGATGGGAGTGTCTTTTTTGAATCTATCGATATTCATAAATTGAAAAATAAAGACCTTACCAATTTGCGCCGCCGCATGGGCGTGGTTTTCCAAGATTTCAGGCTTCTGCCAAACAAGACAACTTACGAAAACATAGCTTTTTCCATGGAAGCCCTCGGCAAGACGGACGAAGAGATACAAAACGATGTTCCGCATGTCCTTGAGCTCGTAAATCTTTCTCACAGAGCGGGCCATTTTCCGCGTCAGCTCTCCGGCGGGGAGCAACAGCGCATGGCCATAGCAAGGGCCATCATCAACCAGCCCGAGCTCATCATTGCCGACGAGCCTACCGGCAACCTGGACCCCATCAATACGCATGAAATAATCCAGATTTTAAAAAAAATCAATGACCTTGGCACTACGGTAATACTGACCACGCACAACAAGGGAGTCATCGATTCTGTGAACAAGAGAGTCATAACCATGGAGAAAGGAAAAATTATTAAGGACACTAAAGAACCAAAAAGAACCAATCAAGAGGAGGAGTAAATAAACTATATGCAAAGCATATAGCAACGGCACTCGGAGATAAAACAAACAAGTTTGATTATGCTCCTCGTTTGTTGCTATAATAAAATTATGACTGAATTAAAAAGAATTATCAAAGCAGGATATTTAAATTTTAAAAGAAGCGGGCTTATTTCTTTCGCCGCCGTCTTGGTGGTGACTATTACTCTTTCTTTCATTACTTCAATCATTATTCTGCAGTCAGTGCTCTATTTCTCTTTGAACAATATCAAAGAGAAAGTAGACATAACCATTTACTTCAATCCAGGCACTTCCGAGGACAAGATTCTTTCTTTAGAAGATTCTCTTTTAAAACTGCCGGAGGTGGCTGATGTCGTCTACACGAGCGACAAGGAAGCGCTCGAGCTCTTCCGCTCCCGCCACGAGAATGATTATCCTACCATTGCCGCTTTGGATGAAATCGGCACCAATCCGCTCGGCGCGTACCTGAACGTGAAGGCCAAAGATACTTCACAATACGAAGGCATCGCGAACTTTCTGAAAGCGGACAATCCAGCTATGTCCAATTACTCAAACAGCATAGATAAAATAAATTATAACCAGAATAAATTGGTCATAGACAGGCTGAACTCCATCATCTCCGGAGCGCAAAAACTAGGCTTTTTGATTACCCTGTTATTGATTACTATTTCCATAATCATTACTTTCAACACCATCCGCCTGGCCATCTTTATCTCCAGAGACGAGATAGCTGTCATGCGCCTCGTCGGAGCTTCAAAAATGTATGTACGCGGGCCGTTTATGGTGGAGGGCGTCATTTATGGGATTATCGCCACTTTCGTGACTTTAGCCATATTCTGGCCGGTCACATTTTGGCTCGGAATAAAGATGACAAATTTCTTCGGGTTCAATATATATGATTATTATGTTTCAAACATATTGCAGATTTTCATAATCAATTTATTATTCGGCGTATTTTTGGGAATAGTTTCAAGCTCCCTGGCAGTGAGGAGATATTTGAATAAATAAAATCGGTAAAAATGAAAAAAGAAACTAAATATATTTTCGTTGTGGGGGGTGTGATTTCCGGAGTAGGGAAAGGAATTACCGCCTCCTCAATCGGACTTATATTGAAGAACCGCGGACTTTCCGTGACCGCGATAAAGGTGGACCCGTATATAAACGTAGACGCCGGCACCATGAATCCCACTGTTCACGGCGAAGTCTTCGTGCTCGCTGATGGAGATGAGACCGACCAAGACATGGGCAACTATGAGCGTTTTCTCGACTTAAATCTCACAAAAGGTAATTATATGACGACTGGCCGTGTCTACCAGACTGTTATAGCCAAAGAGCGCAATCTGGAATACAAAGGTAAATGCGTGGAAGTAGTTCCCCATATTCCCATGGAGGTAATTGAACGCATAAAACAAGCGGGGACTAAAGCCAAGGCTAATGTGGTAGTGATAGAAATCGGCGGAACTATCGGTGAATATCAGAATCTTCTTTTCCTGGAAGCTGCAAGAATGATGAAAGTGGCAAATCCAAAAGATGTAATTTTTGTCATGGTCTCTTATCTTCCTACTCCGGGCAAAATCGGTGAGATGAAAACAAAGCCGACGCAGTTTGCTGTACGCACTTTAAATGCTTCTGGTATTCAGCCGGACGTGCTTATAGCCAGGGGTGAGAATAGCCTGGATGAAAGCCGAAAAGAAAAAATTTCTTTTATCTGCAGTTTCCCTTTAGATAGAGTTATCTCCGCTCCAGACGTAGATAGTATTTATGATATACCTCTCAATTTTGAAAAAGAGAAGCTGTCTGACAAGCTCTGCGATATTATGGGTATTACCAGTAAAAAGACCGACACCAAGGCTTGGAATGCTTGGAAAAAATTTGCCAGGAATGCGCACAATGGAAAAAACATAGTCAAAATAGCCATCATTGGAAAATATTTTGAGTCGGGAGATTATATGCTCTCGGACGCATATTTGTCAGTTATTGAAGCCCTTAAATATTCTTGTTATGCGCAAAATAAAAAGCCTGTTATTTCTTGGCTTAATTCTGTAGATTATGAAAAATCTCCGTCTAAATTAAAAGAATTAAAAAAATATGACGGTATTGTAGTGCCGGGAGGTTTCGGCACAAGAGGCGTAGAAGGCAAGCTGAAAGTGGCTCAGTTTGCCCGTGAAAATAAGATTCCATATTTCGGCTTGTGCTATGGCATGCAGATGATGGTGATAGAATACGCAAGAAATGTATTAGGTAAAAAAGATGCTAATACGAGAGAAGTAAATCCGAATTCAAAAAATATCGTGATAGACGTCATGGAATCCCAGAAAGAAATTTTGAAAAGTAATTCCTATGGAGGCAGCATGCGATTGGGGGAATATAAGGCAATCCTTAAAAAAGGCAGCATCGCAGAAGTGAGCTACGGCAAAAGCGAAATCATGGAGCGGCATAGGCACCGCTACGAAGTAAATCCGGCGTTTATCAAAGAGATAGAAGCTGCTGGGCTTGTATTCTCCGGGCGCTCTCCGGACGGCATGCTTATGGAAATAGCCGAGCTTCCAAAATCCAAGCATCCGTTTTTCCTAGGCACTCAATTTCATCCGGAATTTTTAGCGCACCCGCTCCATCCGCACCCGCTATTCAGCGCCTTCATCAAAGCCTGCGGAAAAGGTAAAAAATAATACTTAACTCTTTTGTTTTTTCTTTAAAACTATAAAGTTTGGGGCGTTATCGTAAATTTTTTCTAAATACAGCTCATCCATGTCTCGTATAGAGTCTTTAAGCATCGAGTCTGTTTCATTGTCAAATGATTTCCAGCACAGCACTTCAGCTTCCTTTTCAATTTCACTTCTATCAAGCACCATTATACTTCCGCCAAATAGAACCATAAGAGCATTAGGATTGTCACTAAATTGATGAATAAGATCAAGAACACTATGAGTAACTTTCTTTATATTATTTTTACAATCTTCAATATTAACAGCTATAGCTTGCCCTCCTATAGAGAAAACCCTATGAGCAATTATAATATCTAGGTTCAACTTTGCATTTTCTAGCCTGCCAGCTGATTTATTGATAACATTTATTCCTTTTGCTTCAAATTTATCCTGCGTGTAATCTAGCAAAGGCTGGATCACATAAAGTTCGGAACCCGCACTATCAAAAGCAGGCTTGAGTGGCAACACCATACTCGACTTATCGCTGCCAGGACCAACTTCGGCTACTCGTTTTATATCGTTTTTCTTAAGGAGTTCGGCAAATTTTTCATTGTCTATATCTTTGAAACTCTGTTTAGAATCCCTTGAAAGTGCTGCGAGCATCCCGGCAAAATCATAGGCAAACTTATTTTCATACTCCATGTCTGCAATTTTACTCAAGTACTTATAGTGAATATCTTTCAATATCTGATTAATATTCTTTTGAAAATCTGCTTCTCTTACTTCTTGCTCGTTTTTTTTAGTTTGCAGTTTTTCAAACATAGTATTTTTATTTCAAGAAATCTTTGATTTTAGAAAGCGAGATGGGGAAAGCGACAGGTCCGAGGACTCCGGGACCGATGTCGTATTGGCTAAAATATATAGTCAGATTTTTATCGTCGAGAGACCAGTTTGTAAAAGAATTAAATCTCAAAGCTGCCACATCTTCGGGGAAAGTAGGAGACCCCTCCATTCCTTGTATCTGCCATGCACCCAGTTCTTTTTTCACGAGCTCTGTAAAAGCCTCCTGTTTATCTTCCTTGATAATATCTCCCAAAGACAAGATTCTTCCGTCTGCGGATGTAGTGATGACTTTATATGAGCTCGTGCCATGCGCGCCTCCAGTATAAGTGTACGTAAGCATTGAAATTGATTCTGTCTGCTTGTTTTCTTTGCTCTGTATATATTTTACTTCAATATTTATTTCGTATTGGGCGGTCGGGCTGTCAGCGCCGAATTCCTTGCGCATAGGAGGCACGTCCGCGTCGGCTTGTTTTTTGAATTCTGCCACAGTCTGGTCTATGAAAGACTGGGATTTGAGCGCAAGCGCGCTACCGCCTGAAATGACAGGTACCTTGCCGGTAAAATTTTCTTCCTTGATATTTTTTGAATCAATCGATATTTTACTTGTATCCCCTGGAACTGTTTGCCCTGTCTCATCTTGAAAGGGCGCCGGAAGCGTAGGTTTCCTGTATTTGAAGTACAAACTGACAGCTATTAAAACAAGCAGAATTAATATATAGATAATCGCATTTTTTTTAGTATTTTTTTTCATTAGCTTCTACTGTGCCTTGAAAGTGACGCTGGCTGGCAGAGTGAAAGTAGCTTCGTCAGCTGTCCATGGTTCACAATTATAATCTCCGACTCCTTCCTGCCAGTTGTATTCACCGGATGCAGTTGCATCAGCATTTACTTTTACTTTAAAGCCCATAGTAGGCAATGCAGAAGACCACATGTATGTGTACCCATCTTTTACGACGAATGAACTGTCGATTGGCCGGCCTTCAGCTATGGTGCTGAAATCTCCCCGGATTTTTCCTCCGCTCATATATACTACGCCGCTATTTTCAAAATCACTCATTGCCTGCTTTACATCACACTTATATGAACCTCCTTGTTTTACAAATTCGCTAAAAGCTATTTTCTTGCCTGACTGTGCAGGAATGTTGCTTGTGTCACTAGTATTTTCCTCTGTGCTTACCGTAGGAGCGGCGTATCCGCCTTTATTTGCTTTTACGATAAAGTAACCGCCTACTATGACTAAAGCTAGCACGAGCACTGAAATTAATGTTTTTGACATAAAAATATATTTATTACTTCTAATACAGTAATTGTACCCCGTAGTGAAACTTTTATCAAAGTTCTACTACAGGGTTGTAACACTTATTAAGAATGAGAAGTGATATATGCGCGGGTAATCGGGCCATATGAACCATCAGCCGCCAAGCCGACAGAAGCCTGATAATCCGCCAAGGCTTTTTTAGTAATTGGTCCGAAGCTTCCGTCAGCTACCACAAACGAAGCTGTGCCGATGTTTTTACTAATCAGGAATTTTTGCAGAGTTACTACGGCTGCGCCCTTGGAGCCAAGAGCTAGGTTGCCATTTGTGGGCGTATTACTTTTTGGGACAACTACTACAGGAGCGGGGACAGTGAGAAGTGCAGTTTCAATTACTTTAGGAAGAGTAATGTTTACTGTTCCGGCTACGGTCAAAGTTTTTGCCAAGACAAATTCTTTCCGGTACATAGTGACCATCAGCTCGGCAAATTCTTTTTCATCGTCTGCCTGCGCAGGCAAGTCTCTGCTATCCAGAATATTTTCCAAGTAATCTATTTTGTCCGCTAAAGGGAAAATTCTCTTGAGCCTTGGAAGGGGGTCGGTGGGTTTGTCGTTAACGTGGATTTCAAAGTGCAGATGCGTGGCTCCGCCAGCGGCGTTTCCGGTGTTGCCCACATAGCCTATCAGGTCTCCTTTATCCAGTTCATCGCCTTCATCCAGTTCGGACATTTCATTCAGGTGCATGTAGACAAAAGTTTCTCCGCCAGGGTTTGCGGTGTAAACATAGTTTCCGGAAGTTTCTCCTGTGCCTACTCTGAGGACTATAGCTTTTGTAGGTGAAACTATGGGCGCGTTTCGGGGTGCCATAATATCGAGCCCTTCGTGGGTGCGTCCGCCGGACCTTGGGTCGCCAAAGTTTGGAGTCAGATTGTCTGGAGTCAGGCCAAAGAGTATCGGCAAGGGCAGTTCAGCTTCGGCTGTGCCTCCGAGCGAGTCTATTTTCCTGCTAATCGTGCTGGAACGCTCTCTCCAAGCGCTGATATCGCTTCCTCTCCAAGGGGATTGGCCTTCAGCGGGAGTTTGAGCGCTTATTGTACTTCCTCCTAATGGCAAAATTAACCCTAAAAATAGGGCAAAAATACTGGCCGTTATTTTGATTTTAGTCATATATACACTATACGACGTTCGGGAAGCCAATGCATTACTTACTATGGCTACGGGACTTGGACTCGAACCAAGATAACGTCCTCCAGAGGGACGTGTCCTACCATTAGACGATCCCGTAATAATATAAACTTAACATATTTCAGTTAGAATATAAAGATTTGTTTGTTATAATAAAAATATGAAGTATATTCTCATATTTGGCCCACAAGCAGTCGGTAAAATGACAGTGGGCCATGAGCTAGAAAAAATAACCAATCTCAAACTATTTCATAACCATATGAGCATTGAATTAGTTTTAAATTTTTTTGAGTACGGTACTCCTCCATTTAATAGGCTTTCTACGCTTATTCGCAAAGAAATTTTCAAGGAAGTTGCTTCAAGTGATATGGAAGGGCTGATTTTCACATGGCTTTGGTTTTTCGACGAAAAGAAAGATTGGGCTTATATAGAAGATCTCACAGAAATTTTTAGAAGCAAGGAAGCCGAAATATATTATGTAGAGCTTGAATGCGATATTGAGGAAAGAATAAAACGAAATAAAACCGAGCATCGATTAAGCCACAAGCCTTCCAAAAGAGGTGTCGCTGGCTCTGAAGATAGATTAAAGGAAAGTATGTTGAAACATAGAATGAATTCTCTAGAGGGAGAAATTAAAGAAAAAAATTATCTAAGAATAAACAATGAAAATTTAAATCCTGCAGATGTAGCCCGGCAAATTAAAGAGAAGTTTAAGCTATAATAAAAACATGAAAGAAATAAACCCAGAAAAATTTGGAATAGGTTCACTTATTTTTTTATTGATAATTCTGTTTCCTTTTTTTGTACTAGCTCAAGGCTCTGATGGTACAACTATGGACCCTGCTTTGCTTCCTGCCGATACTTCTGCTAATCCGCCTAAGCCCAACCCAGCTTCTGCTGCTACACCCGCAACTAGTCCAAAACCCACCCCAAAGATTACACCTAAATCTCTAACACCAGTCCCCATCGCCACAGGACCAGCTGCCCCAGAAGATACAGTTCCTATCCCTTCGCTCACAATCCCAAGTGCTGGCAATAGTAAAAATATAATTATAGGTGCAATCTTGGCCGCCGGAGCGGCCCTCTTGGCATTCTTTGGATTAAATATGCGGAAGAAAAAAGAAGACCAGCAGGATGACAAAAAGTGCCTAAACTTCAAAAAACTCATGGAGGAAAAAATGGAAGAGCTTACCGACCTAAAGGGTCAGCTCGCAAATCTGGCCAAAGAAAAGGGAAAGGGTGTTGTAAAAATTGCTATCTCGGGTACTAAAGCCGGAGATGTCCTTATTTTTATTGAAAAAAGGCAAAAAGAATACGACAAGCTCAAAGAACTTTATGAAAAATGCATCGCAGGAATTCCGAAGGGTAAAACAAAATTCATTTTGCATGGAGGATATACTCGGACAGATAATGAAATGAACCGTAGCTTTTTTGAAGAAATTACTCGTGATGTGCCAGATGGCGGCACAATCCTACTTTGCTACTTTGCTTCTCAGGAAGAAGATGTTCAAAAAAAATTCCAAGAAGATAGTATCAGTATAAAAAAGCAAACTCATAGCAAGAATTTAAAGTTTTTACTTGCAACTGAAGAAAATTTTATGGACCAAGTAAAAAAAGCTAGCGCTATCTACATTCGTGGAGGTAGTACCCCCAAACTCTTAGAAACTCTCAATAAATATCCTGATTTTAAAAATAATCTAAAAAATAAAACGGTTGCAGGATCCTCTGCGGGAGCATATGCTATTGGTAATCATAGTCCTTTTCATAGTGACGAAACAGGCGAGGAAGTACGTCAGGGTCTCGGTCTTTTACCACTTCCAATAGCTTGCCATTATGAAAGTGAAAGCTTAGCGCCAAATAAAAGGTCTCTTACTCGCTTGAAAAGCTTGGATCCAAAGCTAGAACCTATTTTACTTAAAGATTTTGAATGGAAAATAATTAATAAATAATTTTGCTATAATAAATATATGCAAGATTTGATTATTCAAGTTGATGAAAATAATAATGTAATTGGATTACGCCCTCGTGAAGATTTTTATGAAGGAAAATTTATACATCGCTCATCGCACTTGCTCTTATTTAATTCACAAAGTAATCTAGCTATAATGAAACGTTCTTCCTCAAAGCGCTGGTATCCGAACCAATTTACTTTTTCTGTAGATGGAACAGTCGATGATGAGACAACTGTGGAATGCATGAAAAGAGAAATTAAGGAAGAAATAGGCCTAGATTTAGAATTTAAGGAACTTTTTACTTTTAGGAATAAAGATAATACAAATGATGAATTTGCGACAGTATTTTTTGAAATAAGTGATAATAAAATTACTCCAGACGAAAAAGAAATTTCAGAGGTTAAGTGGGTAAAGCTTGATTGGCTAAAAGAAGATATGGCAAATAATTCCTCAAAATATACGAATGCCATGCTGGGGGGTATGAAAGTTTATTGGGAAAAATATGGTACACAACTACCTTTTTAATGAATTTATGAAAAAGAAAACACAATATGTATGATGTTGTAGTTATCGGCGGCGGTCCGGCGGGGATGATTGCCGCTGGCAGAGCAGGGGAACGTGGCCGCTCGGTATTGCTCCTTGAAAAAAATGCAGGACTCGGCAAAAAGCTCCTTATTACAGGCGGCGGGCGGTGCAATGTCACCAACAATAAGAAAGAGGTCCGCAAGATGCTTTCTCAGTATAAAAGCAATGATAAATTTCTTTTTTCCGCGTTTGCCCAGTTTGCCGTCAAAGACGCTCTCGACTTTTTTAATTCTAGGGGCATGGCCACCAAAGAAGAAAACGAAAACAGGATGTTTCCCGTTTCCAACAGCGCAAAATCAGTATGGGAAGTACTTGTAAAATACATGAAAAAAAGCGCGGTAAAAGTGGAGACGGGTATGGAGGTCACCGGCATCTCCGTCGCCCCAAAGACAAAACACATAATTGTTAAACTTAAAAATAAAAAAGAGATTGTGGCCAAGGTCTGCATACTGGCTACCGGAGGAACTTCGCTTCCCGAAACTGGCTCCACCGGCGAAGGCTTTGGGTTTTTAAAAAAGCTCGGGCATACGATTATCGAAAATGATTTCGCTCTCGTGCCCGTGCGCCTTTCTGACCCATGGGTAAAGAAGCTCGGCGGAGTGAGCCTCGGCGACATCAAGCTTACCGTATTGCAGGACAAAGAAAGGCGAGCCAGCGCCAAGGGAAAAATCCTTTTTACTCATTTCGGCATCAGCGGTCCGACCGTGCTTAATATGAGCAAGGAAGTGGGCGAGCTTCTCAAATATGGCGAAGTGACCATCGAGCTCGATTTATTTCCTAAAAAAGATTTCGATGTGCTCCGCAGGGAATTGCAGGAGCTTTTGATAGGCGAGAGCAATAAGAAATTAAAAAATACTTTGCGAAAATTTATTCCAGCTTCGCTTGCTTTAGCGCTACTAGAAATTTCCAATATAGACGGCGATACTGCGAACAACAGCGTAAGCACTGAATCCAGAAAAAAGCTCGTCGCCCTTATGAAAGCCGTTCCGCTCCATGTCTTCGGGTTGCTCGGCGCGGACAAGGCGATAGTTTCCTCTGGCGGGGTAGCTCTCAAGCAAGTAAATTTTAAAACGATGGAGTCTAGGCTCGTCTCTGGCCTGTACTTGGTGGGGGATGTGCTCAATATAGACCGCCCATCGGGCGGCTACAGTCTGCAGTTGTGCTGGACCACGGGCTTTGTAGCGGGAAATAACGTGTAATAAATAAATTTGTTTAACCCCTCGCTTGTTGCTATAATAAAAGCATGGAAACAATTTTTCAGCTTTTAATTTTATCTATACCGGTGGCCTGCGTCGCCTGGACTGTTACCCATGAGGAAGTCTTCCGGGAAGTGCATGAATACTGCGTAAAGCGGAGCAAGAAAGCCAAGTCTATATTTGTCCGGAAATTCTTTTATCTTTTTACCTGCGAATATTGCTTTAGCCATTATGTTACCATCGCCTTACTTTTTATTACGAGGTACACACTTTTCATTCCTGACTGGAGGGGATACATCCTCGCTTTTTTCTCGATTGTCTTTATCGCCAATGTGTATATGAGCCTTTTCGCTAAAATTAGGATTGATATAAAAAAAGAGAGGACAGAGGTTGAACAAATGGAGCAAGATTTATAAGTGTCAGCTATAATATTCTTATGGAGAAAGATTATATATTTAAGACCAATCCGCAAAAGTCTGCCAACAAGGTAACTATAAACAGCTTTATGATGGGCTCTTTGTTTTTCGTGCTGACCCTGATTATTACGCTTGACCCAAATAAATTTTCACACGCGATAATTTTCCAATTATTTCTGGCTATCCCTCTATTGTATATATCAAGCTTGGCTTATTCCAAAGTGGGTTATTGGGAGCAAACTGCGGACTGGGATACGCTTGGATGGTTTACAAATACGATTGGCAATTTATTCGTCATAAATGCCATCGGCCTGCTTGCCTTAAAATTCAGCCAAGGTCTGGCGTATGTTTACTTTTCCATGTTTTGTGTATTGATGACCCTGTACACGCTTATCAATATAAAGCAAAATAAAAAAATATTACATGAGAAAATATTCAAATTAATCTTTCTCTTAGTCATCATATTTTTTGGAGGAATTATATTTATTTTGTAATTTTTCACAAACATAATTATGAAAAACATAATACCTAAAAATACACGATACATTCCTTTCACTCAACAAACTTCATGTTGTGTACCAACGAGTGTTAGCATAGTTATGTACAAATTAGGAATACCGCTTATTCCACAAGAGTTACTCGGTTACCACTTGGGTTTAATGATTGATAAAAAACACAAAGATTTGTTTTGGAATGTAAGAACCGGGGAAAGATCTAAATCTGGTTATGGAACTCAAATGAGCAAAAAACGTTTTGCTCCTAATGTGGCCCTAAAGAAATTAAAAATTCCTATAAAAATAACTGAATATCCAATTACGGATTTTAAAACAAAAAAAGAATTAGTTTCTTTCATATCTAGCGGCATTAAAAAAGATAAAAATTTTATTGTCCTTCTGGCTAGTGATGTTCTAAACAATACGAAAAATAATAATGGTCATGCATGCGTCATAGATAGAATCTACCGAGCAAAAGATATAATCAGATTAATAGACCCATCTGCGGTACAAGCCAAGTGGAGAGAAATTAAGATTGATAAATTTATTAAAGCAACAAAGCTTCATCCCGCAAGAAAAGGAAGATTGCTGGAATTAAAAAAGCTAAAAACGTGAAACTAAAAATAGACAAAAGGAAACTGCGGAAAATTTCTCCGACGACTAATGCTTTTTTGTCACTCGCGGGCTCTATCATATCCCAGCAGATTTCCACCAAAGCCGGGCGCGCTATTTATGCAAAATTTATTCTGCTCTTCGGGAAGAAAAAGCCCACTCCGGAAGCTTTTTTAAAATTCAATATTGCTCAATTAAAATCCGCCGGTATCTCCCCGCAAAAGGCGGGCTACCTGAAAGACTTGGCGGAAAAATTTTCTGATAAAACTATTAACTATAAACAATTTCACGCGATGTCTGATGAAGAAGTAAAAGAACATCTGCTCCAAGTTAAAGGCATAGGTCCGTGGACGGCAGACATGTTTTTGATTTTTGCCTTAAACAGAAAAGATATTTTGCCGGTCGGCGACCTCGGGACGAGGAAAGGATTCCAGAAAGCTTTTAAGTTGAAGGAAATGCCGACAGAAGCGCAAATGCTAAAACTCGCGGAACCGCACAACGGAGAGAGGACTATACTCACTCTGCATCTCTGGCATATCTTAGACAGCTAGCCCACTACCATAGAAGTGATATAATAAATATATGCAAAACAAGAAGGAATTATATTTAAATGATATCGCAGATTCGGAGATTATAAAAAGTCTTTTAGTTACAACCTTGAACGAAATACTGGAAATTAAAGATAGATATAAAGTGGTCCCTTTTTCTTGGCCGGGATGGCCTACGGCAGATTACATTTCCAAAACAGCAAGGAAAATATCTGAAGCAATGGAAAAAGAAGGAGAAAGATTAGGTAAAGAGAAATATAATAATTTCAATTCAGATAGAACAAAATTAACGCCTGAAATACTGGAAGAAATTTGGATGAAGGCTTCGCAGGCAATAACTGAAGAAATCTGGGCTGGTTTTGAAGCAGAACCGATGAATGAAATTCCTAGTTTTGAAAGAGATATAAAGAAGGGAGCAATTATGCGCAATAACGACCCATGGAATGAAGATTCTGAAAGCAAGCAAAAAGCAAGAGACCAGATAAAAACAAAAGCTAGTAAGGCGAATTTCAATGATGATTTTTTAAGAAAATTTAAGAATAAATATTTTGAATATATAAAAGAAAATTTTGGATTATTTAACGAAACCTCAAGTGAATTTAAATTACGTTAATCCTGTAATAAAACTATGAAACAAATAATGCTTTCAGGACTACGTTGACCCTTCACCTCTGGCATATTTTAGACAACTAGGCTGAAAGATTATTTGCTATAATGCCCTCATGGAAACATTTGACTATATCATAGTCGGTTCGGGAATAGCGGGGATTCATACTGCGTATAGGTTGAATCAGCAAGGCAAAAAAGTGCTTGTGCTGGAGAAGGAGTCGTATGTCGGAGGCCGAATGTCGACCAGACTGGTACACGGCCACCCGGTAGACTACGGAGCAAAATTCGTTACCAAATTTTATACAAACATGATGAACCTGGCGAAAGAACTTAACGTAGACTTCGTGCCCATACCTGTCGGCAGGGCGAGTATAAAAAGAGACGGCAAACTCTATTCTTTCGAGTCTAAAACAAAAGCACTTCTGTCTTACAAAGGCCTCTCTTTATGGTCAAAAGTTAGATTGGCATTAGGCACTTTTTATTTATTGGTAAGATATAGAAACCTGGATTTTCATCGCCTTGAAACTACGCTTCATTTGGACAACAAAAATCTTTATGATGATATGCGTAATATAGTCGGTCCTGAAGCGTTTGATTACTTGATTGAGGCTATAAATCAAGACGTAATTTTTCACAGCACCAAGGAGGCTTCCCGTGCGCCTTTTTATACTTATATCCCAAAACTATTGAAGATTAAAGGTTTTTCTTTTCCTGGGGGTATTGGGGATTTGTGTAAGAAAATGGCAACTTTTGTTCCTGTGCAACTCAACACCGAGGTGCGGTCAGTAGAGCGGAGACCAGGCGGAGTGCAGATTAAAACGATACATAATGGAAAGGAAATTATCTACAAAGCAAAGCGCGCCATTATAGCCGTTCCCGGTAGTCGGGTTCTCGATATTTTCACAGATCCACTGCCAGAAGAGAAAGCATTTTTCTCTTCGGTTCGTTATGCAGGCACGGTTCAAATTATAGGTACAACAAAGACAGACCTTATTTCTGAAACTGGTTCTATCTGGACTATTCCGAAAAATAATCCTGCGTTCGCCGCGATCTCTTTTAAGCAATGGAATTTTTCTTTTAGCGAAGAAGTAGTATTTTATGCAGCCCTGAAAGGGGATACGTACTGGTATTTGCGTAGAACTGGAACGTTTAACCATGCTCATCTACAAGACTTGCTTCAGAAAGACTTTCCGCGTCTTCACGATGTGAAAGTGCTTGATGTACAAATCTGGGAATCGGCGACACCCATCCTTTATCCTGGATATGTAACGCGCGCAATCAACTTCCGAAATCGACCCAACTGGGATAACCGCATTTACTTCTGCGGGGATTACTTGGAAAATCCTTCGACAGAGGGAGCTTTAACTTCAAGCATAAAATTATTACAAAAAATTAATGGAACTAGCCTAAAAAATTAAAAGTGATACACTATACTACATGGAACACATAATAATAAGTAAGGATGCGTGTAGCGTGCTCTGGGCTATCGGATGGCTTTTTACTATAGGCTATTTGCGCCTTTCGTTCTGGAAGGGAGTTTTGGCTTTGATAATCTGGCCATATTATATGGGCAGGAAGTTCATCAAGGAGCCAGCACTAGAAGCAAAGTAAATTAGAAGGTTTTATTATTAATTTAATCAATACATAAGATGAAAACAATCACTTGTAGGGCGATGGGCGGCATGTGCGATGAGGGGATATCAGGAAACACTCCAGATGAAGTCATGAGTGCGGGGATGAAGCATTTAGAAGCCGCTCACCCGGAAATGGC
>DASYKZ010000009.1:0-52077 GCA_035994985.1 Minisyncoccota bacterium
CAATGTGGCTTTCAACCAAACCTCGCCGACTGTGTCCATCGGCAATACCGGCTCTCTGGTATTCAACGACGGGACTAACACGCTTTGTACCATTGCCGATGCCGGCACCACCGGAAACCTTACCTGTACCGGGAATATTACTGATTCAGGACTCACTGCAACACGCGTTACATTTTCCGGAACGGCGGGGCTTCTGTCTGACGATGCCGGCTTTATTTTTACCGCTGCGTCCGACCAGCTTACGCTTGGAGAAAACGGACAGGATGGATCCCTTAAAATTTTTGCCGAAGACGGCGGAACAGATCACTCAACTATATTTAATCCAGGCACGCAAACTCAAGACATTACCTATACTCTGCCGGTCGACGACGGCGGAGCAAGTCAATTTTTGAAAACTAATGGCAGTGGCGTACTTAGCTGGACAGCGGCCCTGACTGTCGGCGATACCATTGCCAGCGCCACTACGGGCTCTGTTTTCTTTGCCGGAACTAGCGGCGTATTGGCCCAGGATAATACTAATTTCTTCTGGGATGACACGAATAACCGCTTGGGTATTGGCGTAAATGCTCCGACAGCCGGACTGGATATAAACTCAGGCAGCACCACTCCGCTTATTAGCCGGACTTCGGGTGCAACCTCCGCCATATTTAATTCATCAAACACGGGCTTTAATGGATTCCGCGTCGCCATAGACGCGGCTGATGGCGTTCCCTACGTGGCTTTGGATACAGGCGCTTCGCAAAAAGCCTTTGTTGCATATTGGGGCGACAGTAGCGGTTATGCTTCATTGGGATATGGGGGATCGACCAATGCCCTAAGCTGGAAAACCAGCGGTGGTACCGCTGGTTATGTCGGAATTGGCACCACTGCACCCGACCGGGCTTTAGAAGTTAATTCTGCTACCGGGATTAATCTTCGTCTGACCTACAACGATAGTAATGGCTCCGCTGCCAATTACGCTGATTTGTTGGTAGGTTCCTCCGGGGATTTGACTATAACTGCTAGTGGTAGCGATACCTTGATTACCTCTAATTTTGTAGTCGGATCGGGAACTTCATCTACTGAAACTCTTAGCAACACCGGCTATGTCTACAATGGCGATGATTTGTTCGTCGCCGGACAGGCTGGAGTGGAAGGTTCTATATTTACTGATACGAGTCTCATTGTCGGAGCCTCTACTACGTATGGGAACGGTTCTATATCCCAGTCTTCCGGAGAAACTTTGACCATTGGCACCACTGCCGCCGCCTTGACTCTGCAGACTACCACTTCAGGAAATATCGTTTTGAATGCGGGCGGTTCAGGGACTACGGAATTACAAGATGCTACTAACGTAACCGGATTGCTGACAGCCAACGGGGGAATTTCCCTGGGTACGCAAGCTATTACAGGAACCACCGGTATTATTGACTATACTAACTTTGACGTAAATAGTGCAGGCAATATCACTGTTGCCGCCGCCGAAGGACTGGACACAAATGGAGCAGGAGCTCTGGAGCTTGGCAAGGCTAATGCCACTTCCATTGATTTTTGTAACTCAGCTACCTGCGACACCATCAGCATCGGCAACTTGGCGACAACTGATGCCGATGCCATTACGATTGGCGACGTGCTGGATACCACGGCCATCAACTCTACTGGCTGGTCTATGACCGGAGCCGGAACGCTCGCAGTCGTTTCTATTAATTCCAATACGGCTACGACATTAAACATTGCCAATGCCACTGCGACCGGCTTATCACTATGTAATAGTGCTACTTGCGATACGATTACTATCGGAAACAACGCCGACGCCGACACTGTCACTATCGGAGATGCGCTGGATACCACGGCCATCAACTCTACTGGCTGGAATGTTACTGGGGCGGGAGCTATGACTGTGGCAAGTCTAACAACTGGTTCTTTTGCCCCTGCTTCTAGTGCTGTTGTGAATTTTGGAGGCGGTGTTAACGCAGCGGAACTTCGTTTTCTTGAACCATCTGGTTCTGGAGTTAACTTTTCTGCTTTTAAAGCAGGAATCCAAGGTGCTGATATTACTTATACGCTTCCAACTGCGGTTGCAACATCAGGTTTTCAGCTCACAGATGTTGCAGGAAACGGAACTCTTTCTTGGCAATCTCAGAGTTCTACGAGAAATACAAAAAATATTGATAGTGTTATTACAAATCCAGATGACTACTTGAATAAGGTTCTAGATGTGCCGATATATAACTTCCACTACAAGACAGGTATGGGTACGGGTGATAGCGACACTCAATATGTCGGTATTGTGGCAGACGAAGCACCGTGGGCAATGCATTATAATGGTCAGATACTTAATCCGGTAAATACCTTTGGGTATTCGGTGCTTTCTATCCAAGCTCTTAATCAGAGAATGCTGGCTAATCTTGGCACGCTTTCAGAGACGATACATTTAACCGATACAAATCTGGAAAATCTCTCTACCGATAGCACTCAAAATCTAAATCTCACTATGGCGCAGATTGGTGCGCTCGGAGAAAATATATCTGATTTGGAAAACACTCTTGCCGGGCTTACTTCAGACTTCACTTCTCTTGGAGGCAGAATTGTGACATTGGAGAATTTGCTTGCCGAAAATGCTTTTGATAATTTGAATTCTGTTGCCACGCAGGTACTCACAGTAAATGGCGACAGCGCCTTTACAGGGAGAGCGCAGTTTGACGGGCTTTCGTTCTTCAATGCCGACGTCACCTTTGGGCAAAGTGTCCGTTTTGACAACACGGTAGAATTCACTCTGCCGCCTCTCTTCAACAAAGACACTGCCGGCTTTGCTATTGTAAAAGAAGGGGACCGCCGGGTCCGCATCGACTTTGACCGGGAATACGTAGCCGAGCCTGTGGTCACGAGCAGCATTACGTTTGAAACCGATGATGAAGTGGACGATGATGCCGCAGCTTTGTTCTTTGACTCAGGCGTGCAGTCAGTCATCATAGAAAAAGACACCACAGGGTTTACTATACTTTTGAGCAAGTCCGCGCCGCGCGATATCAGGTTTTCCTGGACGGCCTTTGCCGTGCGTGATCCGAAAATCATAGAGAGCGTGTATGAAGGGCTCACTTTGGATGTAGAACCTGATGCGTCGCCGACGCCGGAACCTCTCCCAGAGCCGGATACTGACGAGCCTCCGGCTGAAACTCTGGTGCCGTCTCTGGAGCCCACTCCTGGCCCTATTGTTACTCCAGAACCTGTCCCTGAACCAGAAGCCGAACCTCTGCCTGCAAACGATTCTGCTCCACCATCATCTCCGGAGGCCGCTCCAACCCAATAATATAAAAAAAGAAAAACATCTTTAGTGTATCTTTAAATTTACTTGAAAAGTATTTTAATACGGTGCAGTATCATGTTCGTATTATTAAATAAATCCCGACGCAAAGCCGGGATTCCGATGCTATATTATTTAAATTGGTATCGGGGTGAATAAAATTTATGAATATGAAGAAGTTTAAAATTATCTCAGTGGTTTCTCTTGTGCTCTTTTTTGTATTAGCAGTGTTTGGGGTAGCCAAGTTTTCATCCGCCCATGGCGGAAATACCCATCTCGTCCACACTTGTGTACTTACTTTGACGGGCACTATGCGCTCAGTCGGCGCAGGCACTAATTGTCTTACCGGCGAAACAGCGCTTGATTTTCCAAAAGACTTTGAAGAGATACCATTTGCCTGTACTAACTGTCCTTTTACCAATGCACGCGCATTTCCATGGCGCAGCGGAAATTTTGCCGATACTATCCTAACAGAATCGAACTTTGGAGGCGATTTTAGCATGGCAGGGTGGAACTTTACCAATGCCCAATTGGAGTATGTTCAGTTTTATAGGATGGACGATGTTCAGGTTAATTTGACGGGAGCAAATTTTACTGACGCTACTTTGCAGGGTGCAATGGGTATGGGCGATACGATACTTACCAGCGTTACTTGGAGCAATACTATTTGCCCCGACGGTACGAATTCCAACAGTCACAGCAATACCTGTGCAGGGCATCTGACTCCATAAGCCTCTTGTTTTTTGATTATCATTTTTAGTCTAAAAAATAATGAATATCAGCAAAAAAATGCTTTTGATTGCCTTTGGGTTTTTGGTACTGCCGTCTCTTATATTTGCACAGAAAGTTAGCTTGAATAGTAAAAGTGATACTACTCAAAAATCTACGGACGATACAAAGACTGTTATCAATTCAAAAGATAATGTTTCCGAATTTAATAATTGGGGCAGATTGCTTGCGCCGTCTCGCGGAGGCACCGGAGCGGATATATCACAACTTCCAGTGAATTCAGTTTTGTTTAATGACAGTGGAATTGTAGGAGGAGATGACGGTTTTTTGTTTGATAAATCTACCAGCAATATAATTTTAGGAACTCAGGCAAGTAGCGGAAAAATAACCACGCCTAATGGAGAGGAAACTGATGCAGGGGTAGGCCTATCATTCCTCTCAGGTAATGGAGGTGCAACAAGTGGCGTGGGAGGTGCTATTAATATGACAGCTGGTTCTGGTGTTGGAGGAGATAGTGAAGGAGGCAATGTTATTATTACAGGTGGTTCTTCGAGGGGTGCTGCTACTGGAGGGCTTGTGACGATTCAAGCAGGGAGCAGTAGTACTGGTAATGCAGGTTGGGCAACTTTGCAAGGTAGCTACGCTGGAACTTTGGCTCCTGGGTACGTTATAGCAACTGGAGGAAATGTAGGTGAAAATAGGGGTGGAAATATAAGTCTTGCAGGCGGAGCCGCAGGTGCTTCAACTGGTGCTGGTGGTAGTGTATTACTTCTAGGTGGTACAGGTGGTGAAACTTCAGGACGAGGAGGAAATGTTACCTTGCTGGGAGGAGACGCTACGGGTGGTAATTCTGGAGGTGGAATTGTAACTATAAATTCTGGGTTTGGTTTTGGCAGCTCTTCTGGTGGAGCAATTAATTTTACTACTGGGCATGGTGGTGATACTGGGAATGGAGGTACGTTTGAGTTGATAGGAGGCAATGGGGGAGCAAGCAGTGGAACAGGAGCAAATATAATTCTTACAGCGGGAAGTGCACAAGGAGGTAATTCAGCAGGTGGCAATGTGCATATAAATGCTGGTTCTCCAAATGGCTCCGGGAATATTGGACATGTCATGATTGGCCAAGCTAATTCTGGTTTTAGTGCTATTCTTGACACTACTTTACTTTCTTCTGACAAAACATTTACGTTTCCAGACACAACCGGAACATTAGGCGTGTGGGTTTCTGTGCCGACTACATCGAGTGATATATGTACTACTGGCTCATATGCCTATGATTCGAGCTATCTATATATATGTATCGCTACCGACACATGGCAACGAGCAGCGACGACTTCGTGGTAGTGCGTAATCAACAAATTACAATTAATAAAGTCTTTCTCTTTTTCAAGGTTATTGGTATAATATAACCGATGAATATAAAAGTGAAAAGATTAATTTTAATACTAGTGATTTTGGTAGTCATCCTCGGAATTGCAACCGCGTATTTTTTCTATAGGAGCAATAAGCTAGCTGCCAATGCTGGCTCTGCAGCAGCGTCTCAAGCAGAAGCGAGGACGCTTGCCGCTAAAGTAGGTAAAATTATGGTTTTACCAACTGATGAAGTTCCGACTATAGCCACAGTTTCTGACCCTGAAGCGTTGAAAGGCCAGGTATTTTTTGCCGACGCCAAAGTGGGGGACAAGGTGCTCATATATACCAATGCCAAAAAAGCGGTCCTCTATGACCCGGAAGTAAATAAAATCGTAAACGTCGCTCCGCTCAACGTCGGCAGTGAAAAAGCCGCTGCGCCTGCTCCGCTTGATGCGTCCGCTTCGCCTGCGAAGGAAAACGAGTTTTAATCGCGCTTCGCCTTGCCGACAATATCATGATAGTAAAAAAATATTTTTTAAAAGCAGCCCCGGCATTTTTATTGTTCTTTGTTTTTGCCGCCTTTGCCGGGGCATTGTCCGGCACATTTGCGGACGCTTCGGATTTGACGAGTACCAGCTTTATCATCAAAGACCCCGTCATCGGTACGTTCGGCGGATATGGCACCTCCACAAGCTTCAAGCTCATTTCTTCCGGGCACACTTCACTCTCCGGAGCCGGTTCCTCATCCTCGTTTAAAACATGTTATGGATTTTTATGTTATCGGGATCCGGTGGCGCCAAGCATCACGTTTGATATTGATACATATAATACATCTACCACTTCCACCGAAACAGCCACGCCGTATTCTGTCGCCTTGGGAACTCTTACTACCGGTTCTGTGAGCGGCACTACTGAAGGCGGCGCATCTACTCCAAACGGTATTTGGTTTGATCTTACGGCAAATGGTTCAGGCGGGGCGATAGTCAGCGTTACTTCAGCCAAAGGAGCGCTGAAATCCACTTCTGTCCCGGCTGACGCTATTCCTTCAGCCACTGCCGCCATGGCAGCGGGCACCGCCAACTACGGGATTTGCGCCAATAGAAATGCGGCTACCACCGGTACTCTAGCGAAAGTAGCGCCTTTCGCTTCTACATGTACTACAACTCCAGGCAGCAACTCTGTCGGAGCTCTGACCACCTCGGCTCAAACAATTTACAATACCGGAGGAGCGGCAATCGTAGGCGGACGCGGGGAAATAATAGTAGATGCGGCCATCAGCAACACAACTCCGGCCCATAATGATTATTCAGACACGCTCACATTCATTGCGACCGGAACATTTTAAAATTAGTTATCCCCAGTTTTATTAGTGGTCTATCATTTTTAATAGTATCATTAGGGCAGTATAAATATTAGCTATCTTTTAATAAGTGGTCAAAAATAAGATTAAAAATTAATTTGTTAGAAAAAAATATGGTAAAAAATAAAGTTTTATTAAAGTTTATGAGTTCTATGACAATACTATCTTTAGTATTGGTTATGTTCGGTGGTTTACAACCCCAGACTGCGACTGCGGCTGGTTTGACAGGTATTTCAGATGTAATGTCTCGTGAAAAAGCGGCTACCAAGTCTACCCACAAAATTACCTTCGTTTCCACTACAGCAATGGTGGCGTCGGGTACTATCACTATAAACTTCTCTACCTTTACCGGTACGCCTGTTCTGGCTGACGTTCAAATTTGTCATGGTGTAGCTACTGGGCTCGAAAATGGTACGGCTGCCGTAACAGGTACTTCTTGTACTGCTACCAGTGAGACTCTGGCTGCAAGTAATGGCGCGTCTACCATCTGGGGAGGAGTATGGACGGGTACATCACTCGTACTCACAGCTCCATCAGGTACACCGACATTCAATATCAACGCTGGGCATAAAGTAACTGTTTTTGTTACCGCTACCAACATTACAAACCCGGCTGTTTCATCACCAGTCGTTACAATTGCCGGCAGCAACGGTGATTCGGGAAACTTTGCCGCTGCTATCATAGATGATGACCAAGTCAGTGTCACTGCTACTGTAAACTCTTCCATAACGTTTGATATAGATACAGCCACTACCAACACAAACAGCGTTACTCCTTACTCCGTAGCCTTGGGTGCTATTACGACTGCTGCAGTGAAAGGTTCTGACCACAGCACTATAAATAGCATTTGGGTTGACTTAGATACTAACGCGACAGGCGGGGCCACTATAAGTGTCGCTTCTGCAAATGCAGCCCTTAAGTCTGTAGCTATTCCGGCTGATACTATTCCTTCAGCTACTGCTACTATGGCCAACGGTATTGCAAACTATGGAGTTTGCGCCAATTCCGTTTCCGGCCTTACAGATGTTTCTCCTTTCAACGGTGCTACGTGTACCACAACCCCGACTGGTAACACTGTCGGAGTTCTTACCGTAGCTCCTCAAAATATTTTCAGTGTTGCCGCACCGGTAGCTTCCGGACGTGGAGAAATCTTTGTTGACGCTGAAAACAGCACAGCCACTGTCGCTCACCCTGACTATGCCGACACACTCACACTCATTGCAACTGGTAACTTTTAATCTTACATATTAAATGACAGATAAGCACTTAAACTACAGAGTACTTCTCACAGTTTTTGCGGTAATCACGCTTGGTATGTATCTGTACCCCGGCCGGGCAGAAGCGGTAAGCCTTACGCCTACCCGTTTTGAAATTCGCGGCAACCCGGGAGACACCTTAAATGAGGAAATGCTCATAACAAATGAGACTGCCAACGCTGAAACTTTGTACTCTTCTTTCTCAAATTTCGAAGCACAAGGGGAATCAGGCACTCCGGCATTTGTAGAACCAAAAGACGACTTGGGTACTTGGATAGCAACAGAGTTGCCCGTGATTACTCTTGCCCCGGGAGAGCAAAAAATCATTAAGTTTATAGTAAACATTCCTCAAAATGCCGAACCGGGAGGGCATTTTGCGGTAATTTTCTGGGGCACTACGCCAAATGGCGGCAGCAATGGAGTTTCTGTCGGAGCAAAAACCGGCATTCTGGTGCTTCTGTCAGTAAATGGCGATGTAAAAGAAGAAGCCGGGCTGCTCAACTTTAACACAATCAACAAGCAATTTTTCTACAACACTCTTCCTGTATCTTTTGAATACCGGTTCAAAAATGACGGGGGAGACCGCATAAAACCGGAAGGAGAAATTACTATCAGGGACACTGTATTTTTGCCGTCGGACCATATAAATGCAAATCCGGCAGAAAGCAATGCGCTGCCTAATAGCACCAGAAAAATAAATGTGGACTGGGTAAAGTATGAGCGCCCGGGAGATTATGTCGCCCCTACGGGATTTTTTAAAAAATTCTGGAGCGACGCCGGCTATCAATGGAAGAATTTCGCGGTTGGCCTTTACTCCGCAAATCTTGATGTAGTATACGGTTCGCAAGGCACTCATGTTAAAAAAACTACATTTTTCTTTGTATTCCCGTGGCAGCTTTTAATAGTGTTGCTTATAATATTCACTATAGTATTTTTGGGAGGTAAAATGCTTATCAAGCGCTACAATAGATTTATAATTGAGAAGGCGAGAGCTGGTACGGGGTTACCACCTAAGTCTTCTGATGTATAGTAATTTTTTTAAAACAATAATAACTTTTTTAATACCCGGCTTTTTGGTGTTTTTTTTCTGTTTTAGCAATACTATCTATGCATTGCCGACAGACCCGGTAACAGAGACAGTGGGCGTGTACGCGAGTGTGGCAGAAGTGATAGTGGTTACCCCGGGAGGAGGAAATACCAGCGGCGGTGTTGCCATACCCAAAACTGCAGTTAGTTTTTCCGGACAAGCATATCCGTACGCCCTCGTTACTCTCTTAAAACAAGGGGAGGATGTAGCCACCGTGACCGCAAACAGCGCCGGGGACTTTAATATTACGCTTGAAGAAAATTATAATAGCAACGCGTTATATTCTCTTTTTGCCGTGGATGTGAACAACGAGAGGTCACTTTTGCTTAATTACCCCATAGTTGTGAGGGTCGGGCTTCTTACCCAGCTCTCCGGAATTCGATTTGCTCCCACTGTTGTTGCTGACAAGTCGCAAGTTCGTGCCGGGGATTATCTCATGATAAGCGGATACGCCTTGCCTAGGAGGAATTTATCCGTCACAGTGAAAGGCATGTCTAATAAAGTTTTTTCTTTAATTTCTTCCGACAAGGGACCTTATAAAATAGTACTGCCGCTCGCAAACCTGCCAAAAGGAGATTATTCGGTGTTTGTAAATTACACGGGAGACGCGCGTACGAGCAAGCTCATTAGATTCAGTATCGGTGATTCGAATATTTTTTATACTGGCGTCCTCTCTGGCATTCCCGGAGATTGCAATAGCGACAAGGTAATCAATCTGGTAGATTTTTCAGTTTTGGCTTTTTGGTACGGCAAGAGCAACCCTCCCGCCTGTGTCGATACAAACAAGGATAAGATTATCAATCTCGTAGATTTTTCAATACTGGCGTTTTATTGGACAGGCTAAAAATAATATGAAACATTTAACTAAAATACTCTTAATTTCTACTCTGCTTTTTATTCTCTATACTGGAAAAGCTTTTGCGGCTGATATTGCCGTGTCCATGCCGACGGCTGCGGTTGTCGGCGGCACATTTGAAGTTTTGATAAGCGTAGACAGCGACGGGACGCCCATAAATTCCGCAGATATCACCCTGCATTACGACCAAAATATGATTTCTTTTTCCGGATATAAAAGTGACGGCGGAGTCATGGGAATTTGGATAGAAGTTCCCCATGAAAAGAACGGGAATATATACATGAGTGGTATTATTCCCGGAGGAGCTTCCGGCTTGTATGATCCCAAAAATTTACAGCAAGGGGGTTTGAGTGCGATACCTCTCGTCCGATTACTTTTTACCGCAAAGGCGTCCGGCGCTGCTCCCTTTTCTTTTATCAAAACGCAAATCTTAAGGAATGACGGGCTTGGGACAGAGCTTCCTCATGGCGAACAGGGTGGAGAAATAAAAATAAATAATGCCATCACGGGCAATGAAGCTATGTCTGACAAAGAAAAACCAGAGCCTTTTGAGGTAACCTTTGTACCTTCATCAAATTTAGGAGAGACGCCGTCAATGATTATTTTTAGTGCATATGACACTGGTTCGGGGATTAAGGAATATAAAATAAATAGAGGCGGTTCCGTGTGGATGGACGTACAAAGCCCATATCCGGTTTCGAGAGGCATATTGCCCAAGACTATTACTATCCGGGCTTTTGATTTTTACGGCAATTATACAGATTCCAGTATTGCCATATCCGGGCTCTTGCCGTTTGCGTACCTGCTAGCCCTAGCTATTGTAGTGCTGGCAATATTTTGTATTTTAATCTATAAAATGCTAAAGTATAGGAAATGAGGCATAAAATATATCTCAAATTTCTTTGCCTGTTGATTTTTTGCCTGTTTGTTGCGCCTGTCGCCAATGCCCAGTCTTCAAATATTTTTTTTAGCACCCCCAAAAAACAAGTGCGGGAGGGCGACAGGCTGACTGTGGATGTGAAAGTGCAGTCAGCTTCGCAACCTATCAATGCCATTTCCGGGATAGTCACGTTTCCCGCCGGTCTTGTAGATGTTGTTTCCATATCAAAGGATGGAAGCATTATGAACTTTTGGACCCGGGAGCCGAAAGCATCCCGTGGCCAGATCGTATTTGAAGGAATCGTTTTAAATCCGGGCTTTCAGGGCAGCAACGGAATTATTTTTCACATTAACTTTGAAGCCAAAAAGGCAGGTACTGCGTTTTTGGGCTTTGCCGAAGGGGCAATACTTGCAAATGACGGACTGGGAACAAATGTGTTGGCGAAGCTCGGCTCTGCCAGCTTCAACATAATCTCGCGGTTAATTGCATCCGGCACAGAAACGGCAGAACATGGAAAAGTCGGCAGTAAATTATCCGCCTTGCCGGTCATCACTGAATATTCTTCTCTGATAGAATCCAAAGACGGCTTTTACTTAAAAGGTAAAGGGGAACCGTCCGCATTGACTAAAATTGTTTTTAAAGACATAGCCGCCAAATCTTTGGGCGAGCAGTTTATCAATTTTCTACAGAGCAAGAAAAACAAACTTGACGAAGTCTTGGTAAACAATGACCCATCGGGCAGCTTTCAATATGTAAGCGGAAAGAACTTGATAGCCGGTGCGTACAATGCCACCCCATTTTTAGTGGATGAAAGTACAAACACTGAAAAGCCGGGATTTGGCGTACAGCTATTGGTAAGCGACAGCAGGATAGTCAAAATGCTGGTCGTGGCCATAAATGTACTTGGACTTCTCATACCTATAGTTGCACTCATCGTTATTATATACTTTATTCCTTGGTACTCGTTTAAAAGAATGCGGGTCATTAAAAAGCGGCTCGGACTTGAAGAAGAAAAATTAGATTTAAGTGAGCACCAGCTAGAACGTCAGGATAAAATGCAAGACAAGATAGACGCTATATGATAATATTGAAACTACGATGAGAATATCGAAGTTTCTTTTAATATTTACCTTTTTGTTTTTTCTTGCCGTTCCCGCACTGGCTCAAACAAAAAATATTTTATCTCCTGAAGAAGACCTTTGGCTGAAGTCTCGTAATAGTACCATTGTCGTCTATCCGGAAAAAAATAATCCGCCATTCTCCTATGTCAGCGCCGGCGGCAATATTCAAGGCCTGGCGATTGACTACATTGAACTTATTGCTGAAAAGGTGGGTGCCAAGATTACCTATCTTCTCCCGCAGTCCCGCAGCCAAATTTTAGATGAGTTTACAAAAGGTAAAGGCGATGTGATGGTGGGCCTGATGGACACAAACAATCCAAAGTCTGACTTTATTTTTACGGACTCTTTTGTCACTGTGCCCACTGTTCTTGTCGTCCGGAAAGATTTTAAGGAGAAGAGCAGTCCTCTCTCGTTAAATGATTTTAACGGTAAGCGGGTTTCCGTAGTGGGGAGTTCAGACCTAGAGGCGTATATCCATCAAAATTATCCCCGCGTCGTTATAGAAGACGTCACTGATGACGAAGTGAGCCTTCAGCAAATCGTCCTCGGCGAGGTGGACTCTGGCGCTATGGATATAGCGTCGCTCTCATACTATTTATCAAGACAGGTGCTCAGCAGCGTGAAAGTGGCAGGCAATACCGGCCTTGATTACAAGCCGACTTTTGCACTACTCAAAGATAAAGCTATACTGCAGTCTATTTTGGAAAAAGGTATGACTCAGATTAGCACCAGTGACCGCGGCTTATTGACCGACAAATGGATAACGGTTTCTGGAGGAGAACAGGAAGACAATTCTTTTCTTTCTGTGTTTAAGGATGGCAGCCTCGTTCCACTGTATGGTTTACTTATTCTTATTTTATTTGCCTTAGTATTTTCTTTATTGCGCCACCGGCGCTTCGGGATGCGGTACTTTCAAAAATTAGATACTGCAAGCGAGCTAAAAAAAGAACTTAATGAGCTGAAAGGAGCTGATGATATATTGGCCGAGGAAATAAAAACTATAAAAGCGCAAGAAAGCAAAATTGAGGAGAAAATTGAATCCTTGGAAAAATAAATTATGTCAAAATTATCTGTAGGAATTGTCGGCTTGCCAAACGTGGGAAAATCCACGCTTTTTAACGCGCTGACCAAAAAAGGCGTACCGGCGGAAAATTATCCTTTTTGTACTATCGACTCCTCGGTAGGCATTGTTCCCGTGCCGGACGAAAGACTGGACAAACTCTCGGCTATGAGCAAGTCCAAGAAAACTATTCCGGCTGTGGTTGAGTTTGTCGATATCGCGGGCCTGGTCAAAGGAGCTTCCACCGGAGCGGGACTTGGTAATAAATTCTTGTCGCATATACGCGAAGTGGACGCCATTATTGAGGTAGTGCGTATTTTTGAGGACAAAGACATGATTCATGTCCACGACAAAGTCGACCCGCTGTTTGATATTGAAGTTATAAATTTTGAACTCAAAGAAGCAAAAATTGAAAAACCAACTCTGTACGTGTTAAATACCTCAGAAGTGGCTGAAAATGTAAAGAAAGATTTTATTTCCCAGCTTCCGGGACCGCACCTCGAAGTAGATGCAATTTTTGGAACAGGCTTAGACAATCTTATCAAATCCAGCTATGAATTGCTGGATTTGATAACCTTTTTTACAACGGGAGAAGCTGAATCAAGGGCATGGACTACAAAGCGGGATGCCACGGCGCCGGAAGCGGGGAAGTCTATCCACAATGATTTTAAAGAGAAATTTATCCGTGCCCAGGTTATAAACTGGAAAGATTTGCTTGATTGCGGCTCTTATGCCGCGGCCCGTGCGAAAGGCTTGGTGCGGACAGAAGGAAAAGAATACATCGTCCAAGACGGCGACGTCATAGAGTTCTTGGTTTAGTTTTCCTTTCTATTTCTCTATTTCTTGGCTCCTTTGTTGCTCTTGAGTTCTGATATTTTTTCCAACAGTGACTGCAGGGTATCTTCTATATGCTTGAATTTATCTGCTTCTACGTGCTCTTCTTTTCTTTCCTGCTCGTCTTCTTCAGATATTTCCTCCACGTCCTCCTGAATCTCGTCGACGTCTTTTTGAATCTCATCCACGTCTTCCGATATTTCCTCCACGTCCTCCTGAATTTCCTCCACATCCTTCTGGATTTCTTCTATGTCTTCAGACACTTCTTCGAGTTCCTGACCCTGCCTGTTTACACTGATTTGGATAAAAATTGAAAGATAGATAGCCTCCAGCGATACCAAGGTAGTCAGGATAAGCAGGATATCCGAAGCGCTCACTCCGAAAAATCGCAAACCGAAAATTACCACAAAAAAAATTGTGTGGATTACCAAAGAAGTCGTTGACCCGATGGATGCTGTCAGTTTTTTTGAAAAATCTTCAAATTTATTATTCATATTTCTAAATTTTTTCATACTATTTATTGCTTATTTCCTCCTTTTCCCTTATGTGCCTTCTATGATATACTTTTTTATATGGAAACACAATCAAAAGTGCTTAAAGCATCTCTCATTATTGGTATAGTTATTGTGCTTAATTTGTTTTTCAATTACGCGCTTTCACTTGCTTACAAGCACCCTGTTTATGAAAATTATTGTCCTGTGCAACAAGTCAACGAAGCCGTTACTACTAAAGAAGTCTGCGTGGAACAAGGTGGACAATGGAACGCAACACAAAACGAGCAAGTTCCCGTAAACATAACTCCAACATTTACAGAATGGAAAGCGCAAAGTACCGGAGGTTGCGATTTACAATTTTCCTGTAGAAATAGTTTTGAAGCTGCACAAAAAGTTTACGATAGAAATGTATTCATCACCCTAGTCATTTTAGGTGCTATCTGCGTAGCCGTCGGGTCTTTCCTTTCCATAAATGTCCTTATCAGTATAGCTCTTTCTATGGCCGGAGTGCTGTCTTTCATCATCGCTTCTATGCGGTACTGGGGCTCTGCCGATGATTTAATCAAAGTCATTATTTTAGCAATTGCGCTCTCAATATTGGTTTGGGTAGCGATGAAGAAATTTAAGGATAGTAAATAATATGAGAGAACACTACGGAGATAAAAGCACAGAAGGCATCTATGAAAAACCAACTTTTATAGAAGAAAGGATGACGACGATAGAAGAAATAGCGCAAAGTACTAGGGAAAAAAATCCTCAGGCAAACAAAGAAATCTTAGAGGGTGTTTTAAAACGACTAGCTTTAGTGGAAGTGAAGTATTTATCTAAAGGTGAATCCGGCAAGGAGGAAGTTTTTCTAGGTCAGATTGCCATAGATGAAGATTTAGTTTCTGACGTACATGAGCTTTTTCAGTATATTGAGGAGATAAATAAAAAGGCCCAAAAAAGTGGAGAGCCAAAATTTTTTATAGATAAGGTAGTACCAATAAACAAAATTTACGATGGAGACGATGAAAAATCAATGAGCGATAATAATACATCGGCATTTAACTATCGTACAATTAAAGGCACTAGCAGATTATCCTTACATTCTCTTTGTGCTCTAGATATAAACCCAAGAGATAATCCTATGGTGGTTGGTGGAGTCGTAGACGAGCCCCAAAATGGGAAATATGACACCGACAATCCCAACACCCTAACTCCAAATCACAAGATAGTGCAATTTTTAAAAGCCCGTGGTTTTGACTGGGGCGGTGACTGGAAATCTTTGAAAGATTATCATCATTTTGAAAAAGTTATTCCTACAAAAGAGCACATTACTTATTATCTTAAGAATGAAATTACAAGAGCAGACATCAAACTAGAAGATATAGTAAAAAGAGTTGAAAACCTAATAAGGAATAGCTCCTCTGAAGAGCATTTACGGGGGTTAGAGATGTTAATCGAAAATGAAAATATTATCAATAAGCTCGGTGTAAAATACTCATATTTTTATAATCAGATAACTGAAAAAAGACATAATGAAAAAATACGACCATAAAAAAATTGAAAAGTATTGGCAAAATACATGGGAGGAAAATGGCGTGTATCATGCAAAGAATCCAAAGAATAGTGTCAAGAAAGAGAAATATTACAGCCTGATAGAATTTCCGTATCCCTCCGGCGACGGGCTTCATGTGGGTCATCCGCGCCCATATATAGGCATGGATGTCATTTCCAGAAAGAGGAGAATGCAGGGCTATAATGTGCTGTATCCGATCGGCTGGGACGCATTCGGTCTTCCGACCGAGAACTACGCTATCAAGACGGGCAAAGACCCTAGGATAGTCACTAAAAAAAACACAGACACGTTCAGACAGCAGATACAATCTCTCGGCGTGTCTTTCGACTGGTCGCGGGAGATAAATACGACAGACCCAAAATACTACAAATGGACACAGTGGATATTTCTGCAATTCCTCAAAAAAGGCTTGGCATACAAGGCGAAAATGAATATCAACTGGTGCCCGAAAGACAAGATAGGCCTCGCCAATGAGGAGGTCATAAACGGAGCTTGCGAGAGGTGTGGTACACCGGTGGAAAAAAGGGAAAAGGAGCAATGGATGCTGGCGATTACCAAATATGCGGAGCGGCTCGATAAAGATTTAGACACTGTAGATTATTTGCCAAAAATTAAATTAGGGCAAAGAAATTGGATAGGGAAGTCTGAGGGTTTGATTTTTTCAGCCCGGGTAAAGGATACGGATATGATAATAGAAACCTTCAATGCCCATTTCGAGGCTTGTTATGCAGATACATTTTTTGCTATTGCTCCGGACCATCCATTGCTGCCAAAACTTCTCGAAGGTGTAAGAGAAAAAGAGGCTGTCTTAAAAAAATCAGAAGAAATAGTAAAAAAGAGATTAAAGTTTGGCGACGATTATAAAGACATTGACGGAATATTTACCGGACGCTACGCAGTAGACCCCCTCGGCAATGGAGACCTGCCTATATGGGTGGCTAGTTTTGCCTTAAAAGATTACGGTACCGGAATTGTAAAATGTTCGGCGCACGACGAGCGTGATTTTGCTTTTGCCAAAAAATTTAACATACCTTTAAAAGAAGTCATCATTCCAAAACTCATTGATCAAAGCAATCCACCACGTCCCAATAAGAAAACAGTAGAAAGGACAGCCATACAAGCAATTGTTACAGACCCAAAGACTAAAAAAGTTTTGATGCTAAAGTGGAAAAAGTTTCCCTGGACTACGTTTATAACTGGTGGCGTTCAGGGCAACGAAGATAAAGTCATCGCCGCTAAAAGAGAAATACTGGAAGAGACAGGATATAAAAATGTAAAGTTTATAAAACACCTAGGGGGTCCTATTGAGTCCCATTTTTTTGCGAATCATAAAGACGAAAATCGCAAAGCCATATTTTATGGAATGATTTTTGAGCTTGAAAATGAAGAAAAAAAAGAAATTCCAGACGAGGAAAAAGAAGCCCACGAACAAGGCAATACAGTGGAGTGGATGACATGGGAAGAATTAGAAAAAGATAAAAATCTAAAATGTTCGGAGTATTTTATATATAAAGAAAGATTTTTTGATAAAACAAAGCCAGTTTTAAATGGTGTATTGCTAGAACCGTTAGAATTTAAAGGTAGGGAAATAAGTGAAGTCAGAAAGGATATCGCTGACTGGCTCGTCAAAAAAGGCTTTGCAAAAAAGAAAACCATTTTCAAGCTTCGCGACTGGGTATTTTCCCGCCAGCGCTACTGGGGCGAGCCGATACCTGTCATAGATTGCGGCAAGTGTGGCTTAGTGCCTGTGCCTGAAAAAGATTTGCCCGTAGAGCTTCCCAAAGTCAAAAATTACCAGCCCACGGATTCTGGGGAGTCTCCGCTCGCAAATATTTCAAAATGGGTAAATGTAAAATGTCCAAAGTGCAAAGGTATAGCCTCTAGGGAAACAGATACCATGCCAAACTGGGCCGGAAGCTCCTGGTATTATCTGCGGTACACCGATGTAAATAATAAAAAATCGTTCGCCGATAAGAAAAATTTAAAATATTGGACGCCGGTAGACTGGTACAACGGCGGCAACGAACACACTACGCTTCATCTTTTATATTCGCGTTTCTGGCATAAATTTTTATATGACTTAAAGCTTGTTCCTACCATAGAGCCATATATGAAAAGAACTTCGCACGGCATGATTCTCGGCGAAGGGGGAGTAAAAATGTCCAAATCTCTCGGCAACGTTATCAATCCGAATGAAATTGTCAAAACATACGGCGCAGACACGCTTCGGGTATATGAAATGTTTATGGGTCCATTTGATCAGGCTGTCGCATGGAGCGATGAAGCCATCATCGGTCCGCGAAGATTTTTGGAAAAAGTCTGGAGTATAGGCGGCAAAGTTTCGGACAAGAAAAGTTCTACCTCCTCCTCCCAACTTTTACATAAAACTATAAAAAAAGTTTCCGAAGACATTGAAGCCATGCGTTTCAACACAGCTATTTCTTCGCTCATGATACTCGTTACCGAAATGCAGAAAGCAAATAATGTTTCAAGAAAAGATTTTAAAATATTCCTTCAAATATTATCTCCCTTCGCTCCGCATATTACCGAAGAATTATGGAAAGTGCTTGGCGAGAAAAAATCCATCAATCTTTCCGTTTGGCCCTCGTTCGATGCAAAACTGATAAAAGACGAAGAGGTAACTATCGTTGTCCAGGTTAACGGTAAAGTGCGCGCGCAGTTCCGGGCGGAGGCTCAAATAACTGAAGCGGAAGCGGTAAAGACGGCGGAACAATTGCCGGAAATAGCAAAGTGGATAGAAGGCAAAGAAAAGAGGTTCATCTTTATCCCCAGAAAAATCGTTAACATTGTGGTACAGCCATAGTATAATAAGGCAATGAATTCAAACACGCTAAATAGAATTTTTTTCCTGATACTTTTTCTGGTTATAGTCTTGTTGCCGGTTTTCTTCCTGCCGTTTCTGAATATTTCCGTAGAGGCCAGCAAAGGCTTGTTTTTTGCAGTTGGCCTTATTGCCGCGGTCATTTTTTGGATAATTCTCAGATTTTCTGACGGCAAGATAGAATTGCCAAGGTCTCTGCCGCTTCTGGGGGGGGCAGGTATAGTCGGAGTCACGCTTCTTTCAGCTATTTTCGGAGGGGCGGCCGGCGCATCTTTTTTTGGAATAATGTTTGATGTCGGCAGTTTTTGGTTTATTTTTGCGGCTTTTTTGCTTATGCTGATGTCGTCTATGGTATTTCGGGAACCAAAAAACGCACGGGTTCTTTTATTTGGAACTATTTTATCTTCTACTGTCCTTTTAGTTTTCCAGGGCGTGCATTTATTTTTGCCTAAAATTTTATCTTTTGGAATTTTAGTAAACAAGACAGATAATATTTTAGGGTCTTGGAATGCCTTTGGAATTTTTGCTGGTTTCTTTGTGGTCTGCTCTTTATTTGCGATTGAGTTTTTCCCAGCGACAAAAAGGATAAAGATGCTGCTCGGCATCCTGGCCTTATTCGCGGCATTATTGATTGCGGCGGTAAATTTCGTTTTAGTTTGGGAGATTCTCGGAATTTTTGCCTTGTTCATTTTTGTTTATAAGCTTTCCCTGAACTCAGGCAGCGCGGAGGCGAAGGCAGAAATTCATTTTCCAATATTTTCTTTTGCCATAGTTTTAATCTCCCTGTTCTTCTTCATGTCCTCCAGTTTCCTTGGGGGAATTTTGCCTACCAAGCTCGGAATGGTAAATAACGAGATTAGCCCGTCTTTTCTGTCTACAATGTCCATAACCAAGTCAGTTATCCGCCACAATCCTATATTAGGCATCGGACCAAACAGGTTTGCAGATGCTTGGGCGCTCTACAAGCCGCCCTTAATAAACACTACCCAATTTTGGGATGTTTCGTTTAATGCCGGTTCCGGCCTGATTCCGACCCTGACCGCCACCACAGGCGTGCTTGGTGTTCTCGCGTGGGTTATTTTTCTTGGATTGCTTCTATTTACGGGCGCCAAGTGGCTCTTTTTCAGCATAAAAAACAATGCAAGCCTGGAAACTGTATCTTTCTTCTTTCTATCCTTATATTTATTTACCGCTTCATTCTTTTACTATACAAGCACAGTCATTTTCCTGCTGGCTTTTGTATTTACCGGAGTATTTATCGGGCTTATTTCATCTAGCCGTAAAAACGGGGAAATCTCAATATCAGTCTTTAATGATCATCGGAAAAGCTTTTTCTTCATGCTTTTCCTCGTAATTCTGATGATTGTTTCTGCGGGAATCGGGTTCAAATTTATACAGCGTTTTGTTTCTGTTCCTTACTTCACCAGCACGCTTTCTGCCACAAACATTACGGAGGCGGAAACTTCCATCAATAAAGCCCTCTCATTAAATTCCAATGATTTATACTTGCGCACATATTCCCAAATCTATCTGCTTAAATTAAATTCTATAGCCTCCAAGGAGGCGGCAGCTTTGTCTGATTCAGACAAGGCAAATTTGCAGGCCAGTTTAGACCAGTCCATACAGAGCGCCCAGCTGGCGACAGTGTATGACCCAAAAAATTATTTGAATTTTCAAATGCTTGGCTCCGTATTTCAAACAGCCGGCTTGGTTGGCGTGAAAGAAGGATACAGTAAAGCCCTAGAAGCTTACCAAAAAGCTTCAGAGTTGAACCCGGGCAATCCCAGGCTCAAGCTTGCCATGACAAATGTATCTATTGCCCTCGGAGATGGAAAAGCGGCGAAAGAATATGCAAATCAGGCGCTTAATCTTAAATCTGATTATGTCGATGCTCTTATAACTCTCTCTCAAATAGCAAAAAGCGAAGGCGATACCAGCACGGCGCTTTCGTATGCCGAGCGGGCCCTCGCCCTGTCTCCGGGGAATAAAGATTTAATCACTTACATTAACTCTTTGCGAAACGGAAGCTCTCCTAATCCTAATTCTCAAACAAGCGATACTCCTGCCACAGATATAAAGAAGCAATAGAGAATGAATAAGCTCCTGAAGATTCTCGGCAAAGAATACGGAAGCGTAAATCAAGCCGCGCTCTTGTTGGGTTCTTTTGCTTTTCTCTCGCAAATCTTAGCATTGTTTCGCGACCGCTCTATCGCGCATTTTATCGGCCCCGGAGCGGAGCTTGATGCGTATTATGCGGCTTTTCGCGTGCCGGACTTAATCTTTATCTGCATAGCTTCTCTTGCTTCTATTACTGTCATTGTCCCTTTTCTGGTGGCAAGAATGGATGATGGAAAGGTAACCCAAAGAGCGCGGAAATATTTGAACGATGTTTTCACTGTTTTTCTCGGCGTAATGATACTTGTCTCCGTGATAGCTTTTTTCCTGATGCCTCATTTGGCGCCCTTTATTGCTCCCGGATTTACTCCCTTTTACCAAGCCAAGGTGGTGATGCTTTCTCACATAATGCTGCTCTCACCCATCTTGATGGGTCTTTCCAACCTATTTGGCACTGTTACCCAGCTCTTCCGAAAATTTTTTATTTACTCGCTGAGCCCGGTTTTTTACAACATCGGAATTATTGTTGGAGTAATAATTTTTTATCCAACATTTGGAATTTATGGATTAGCCATGGGAGTAGCTTTTGGCGCTTTTATGCATTTTGCCATACAAGCGATATCCTCACATAGCCTGGGCTTTACTCCCGGCTTTTCGCTATTTCCCTCTGCCATAAATTGGCATGATATAAAAACTGTCGCGCTGACGTCTTTACCGAGGACACTCGGGCTCGCTTTTAATAATATTTCGCTTATCTGCATCATTGCCCTCGCTTCCTTCTTAAAGCCAGGCTCTATTTCAGTTTTCAATTTTGCTTTCAACCTGCAGTCAGTTCCGCTCAATATCATCGGCATATCTTATGCTGTCGCCGCTTTTCCGACATTGGCCAAGTCCGTCTCGGCCGGTCGTATGGATGAATTTAAAAATCACCTAAAGTCTGCGGCGCGGGCTATTGTTTTTTGGTCTATTCCGGTCATATTTCTCTTTATCGTCGTTCGCGCGCAAATCGTGCGCGTGATACTGGGTTCCGGCTCTTTTTCTTGGGAAAATACCCGCCTTGTCGCGGCCTGTTTGGCGGTCTTCTCTCTTTCAATCGTAGCGCAGGGGATGATAACTTTGCTCTCCCGGGCGTATTATGCGACAGGGGACACCAAGCGGCCGCTTATCGTAAATTTTTCCTGTTCAATATTGATTATAATTTTATCTTATGTGTTTATCTATGCTTTCGAACATATAATCTTTTTCCGTTACTTCATCGAATCTCTCCTCAAGGTAGATGATATTCCGGGCACGGAAGTGCTGATGCTTCCGCTTGCGTATTCCACCGGCACCATATTGAACGCGGTGCTGCACTGGTATTTTATCCGCAAAGATTTTATGCAAGGCGCTTCATTTATTACCAACACTTTCTTTCAGAGCTTGGGAGCGTCTTTTTTCCTCGGGCTAGTAGCGTATGTGAGCTTGAATATTTTCTCGCCGATTTTTGGCACGACCACTTTCTGGGGAGTCTTTTTACAGGGGTTTATTTCAGGCATGCTCGGCATCGGTACCGCTATTCTGGTGCTCTATCTGCTTAAAAGCGAAGAACAAAAAGAAGTCTTCAAAACTCTCCACACCAAGTTCTGGAAAGCTAAAGTCTTGGCGCCTTCCCAAGAAGAGCTTTGATAATAAGCACTTTTTCTGCTAGTATTGAAAAATAAGGGCAAAATACATTTTGCTCAAAGTTTTTATATGGTTTTTATATGAAAAAAATAGATTATTTAAACATGCATCGTGGCTTGGTGCTAAAATATTTTTGGCAAATAGCAAAACAGTATAAGTTGGCTTTTTTTTGGAGTTTTATAGGTATCGCCGCAGCTTCAATTCTAGACGTATATATTCCCTTGCGTTATTTACGACTCTGGAATATTTTAAGCGCCAATGATTTTACATTTATTGTTGCCGCCCAGCATGCAGTGATTATCATTTTAATCCTCAATTTACTCCGTTTTGTCATACGCCAGTCCGCGGGGTTTTCTCTCGATTTTTTCATAGCAAGCACCATGGCCGGACTGCGCGAACAGGGATTTTCTGCAATGATCAACCATTCCCACTCATTTTTTGCCAATAATTTTGGCGGTTCTCTTACTAATAAAATAAATAAATACGCGAGAGCTTTTGACAAACTTGTTGACCGAATGATGTCAGATGCACTGCCTCTTATTGTGCGTGGCGTGGGTACTGTCTTTACCCTCTACGTATTATTTCCTAAATACGCGTATATTTTAGGTGGATTTTTGATTTTATTTGTCATTACGGCCATCATCTATATTCGTTTTAAATTAAAATATGATGTGATTGCTTCAATAGCCGACTCACGGACCACAGGCTCGTTAGCGGATTCGATAGGCAACCATTCGACTATCCAGCTTTTTACCGGGCATGAGTATGAAAAAGGTTATATAAAAACTATCACTCAAGACCAAAAAGAAAAGACTATTTTTAATTGGTATCTCTGGCAAGGACTTTTTACTTCCCAAAGTTTTTATACTGTGTGCGTGGAATTTGTCATTTTTTGGATTATATTGGGGGATTGGAGGGTCGGCTTGATAGCGTTGCCTTCCATCGTCCTATTGTATAGTTACTTTACCCGTTTGTTTGAAAATTTATGGACCTTGGGTTCGATTATCCGCGCGTACTATGAAAGTTTTGCAGACGCCGAGGAAATGGCTGAAATATTAAACGCTCCGTATGAAATTATAGATAAGCCAACAGAAAAAATATTGCACGCAAAAGGTGAAATCGTGTTTGATGACGTGACGTATATGTATGAAAATAATAATGCAAAAGTATTAAATAATTTTTATTTAAAGATACCCGCTGGGCAAAAAGTCGCCATTGTCGGCTCTTCCGGTGCAGGGAAAACGACGTTTGTCCGGCTTTTGATGAGATTATTCAACCTTAATGACGGAAAAATATTGATTGACGGAGTCGATATAAAAAATATTACCCAAGAAAACCTAAGAGAAGTTGTATCGTTCGTACCCCAAGACCCTTCGCTTTTTCATCGTACTCTTATGGAAAATATCCGCTACGGCAGGCGCACAGCAAGTGATGAAGAAGTTTTATCTGCCGCCACGCTTGCTCACTGTAGTGAGTTTATTTCTAAGCTGCCGGAGGGTTATAAAACCTATGTCGGTGAACGGGGAGTGAAGCTTTCCGGCGGCGAGCGTCAAAGAGTGGCGATTGCCCGCGCGATTCTCAAAGACTCTCCGATACTTATACTGGATGAAGCCACGAGCTCGCTTGATAGCATCAGTGAATATTATATCCAAGATGCCTTTACCGAGCTTATGAAAAGGAAGACGACGATAGTCATCGCCCATCGGCTTTCTACTATCCAGAAGATGGATAGGATTATTGTCTTGGACAAAGGGCGCATTGCCGAAGAGGGTACCCACAAAGAACTGTTAGAAAAAGGTGGCATGTACGCCGACTTGTGGAGCCACCAAACCGGCGGATTTTTGGAGTAATTTTATGCTTTTTCTGCTAAGATGGATAAACAAATGAATTTAAAACACATTCGGAATTTTTCAATAATCGCCCATATTGACCATGGTAAAAGCACCTTGGCGGACAGGATGCTTGAAATCACGCACACAGTGCCGGAGCGAAAAATGCGCGACCAGATGCTGGATTCCATGGAGCTCGAGCGGGAGCGGGGTATCACGATTAAAATGCAGCCCGTAAGAATGGTTTACCATTCTGGAGGTGCCGAGCATAGCGAGGTGCTAAATAAAGGTAAAAATGAGGGGCAGGAGTACATTCTGAACCTCATAGACACCCCTGGGCACATAGACTTCTCCTACGAGGTTTCGAGGGCTCTAAAGGCCGTAGAAGGCTCTATATTGCTCGTAGATTCCACTCAGGGCGTGCAGGCCCAAACATTGACTACGCTCAACCTGGCGCGAAATAGCGGGCTTAAAATCATCCCCGTTTTGTCCAAAATCGACTCTCCTTTATCCCGGGTGGAAGAAGTCAAAGACGAAGTTGCCAAGCTCTTGGATTGCGACGAAAGCGAAATACTTTTAGTATCAGGGAGGACAGGCGAGGGAGTGGAGCATCTCCTCGAAGAAGTCGTCAGGCAAATACCGGAGCCAAAAAAAGAACATGCAGGGGAAAATATTTTGCGGGCGCTTGTATTTGATTTTAAATATTCCAACCACAGGGGGGTGATAGTTTTTGTGCGGGTGCTCGACGGCAGGGTAGGAAAGAACGACAGCCTGCTTTTTGCGATTTCCGGAGAAAAATTTACTTCTCTTGAAGTCGGCACTTTTTCGCCCGAAGAAACTCCGCGGGAGTATCTTTCCGCTGGCGACACAGGCTACATCGTTACTGGCATCAAGAAGCCGGGCATAGCCTCAGTTGGAGATACCATTACCATATTCAAAAATCCATTGCCGGCCTTCCCGGGGTATATGCAGCCTCTACCCGTAGTTTGGGCTTCGGTATTTCCCGAAGACGCGGACGACTTTGCCGAACTAAAATTAGCTCTCGGCAAGCTCAAGCTTTCAGACTCGGCCTTTTCATATGAAGAAGAGTCTTCTGGTTCTTTAGGCAAGGGATTCCGCTGCGGATTCCTCGGTATGCTCCATTTGGAAATTATTACCGAGCGTCTGAAGCGCGAGTTTAGTCTGGAGCTGGTCATTACCACACCGTCTATAACCTACGAAGTACTCCTGCGAAACAACAAACGAGAAAAGATTTATTCTCCGTATTTTTTTCCGGATGATGGAAATATCCAGACAGTCTTTGAGCCGTGGGTAAACGTAAAAATCATTACTCCGGCAAATTACCTGGGCGCGATTATGCAGCTCTTGTTCGACCATGAAGCCGAAATAGGGGAGACAGAGAATTTTGGCCAAGGAGGAGCACAGCATCGTTCTTCGGTTTCGGTAAAGATGCCTCTTCGCGAGCTCATGCGAAACTTTTTTGACGAACTAAAAAGCGCGTCCTCAGGCTATGGTTCTATCTCCTACGAAGTAGAGGGAATGCGCGAGGCCAATGTCACCAGGCTGGACATGCTCGTCGCCGATGAAGTCGTGCCGGCCTTTTCAAAAGTGGTTTCCAAGAAGCGGGTAGAGATGGAAGCTGAAAAAGCCGTAGAAAAACTGACAAAGCTTTTGCCGCGGCAGATGTTTTCGCTGAAAATCCAGGGCAAGGCGCTCGGCCGGATTATTTCCTCCCGCTCGCTCTCCGGCATGAAAAAAGACGTCACCCAGCATATGTATGGCGGGGATATTACCCGCAAAATGAAGCTTCGCGAGAAACAGAAAAAAGGCAAGAAAAAGATGAAAGAGCGCGGAAAAGTAAATATCCCCCAGGATGTTTTCCTGAAGATGATAAAAACGGGAGACAACTAAATTACTTCATCCTAAAAATCGGAGAATACAGGAGTATCATGCTGAGTATGATGAGAATGCTGACCACGGCCCAGACAAATTGTATTTTCTTTTGATGTTTTTTATTGAAAAGCATATGGTATAGTATAACATAATATGAGTCCCGTTAGAAGCCGCGGTGGCAATTTAATAGGTATAATCTATGGTAACGGTTTTTTGACCGCGACCTGCTTCTAACGGGATGAGAGATTTTCAACAAAATAAAAGATGGAAGAATGTCGTAGAGTCCTGGCCCGTGCTCGTATTTCTCGGTATCTTACTGTTCTTGTTTGCGTGGGGAATAATAGGCCTCATGAGCAGGATGCAGACGACGAGGGAAAACAGAAAGATAGCCGAAAATAAATTGAAAGAATTTCAGGATAAAAAGCGGACTTTCGAAGCGGACGTGGCAAAGCTAGACAGCCAAAACGGAATAGAGGAGACTATTCGCGAGAGATTTCCGGTAGTCAAAGAAGGCGAGGGCTTGATTGTGATAGTGGATGATAAAACTAAAGCTCCGGAATCGGAAGCCCCAAAGGGGGGATTTTTCTCATTTTTATTTTTTTGGCGGGATTAGTTTAGTGGTAAAATGAGTCCTTCCCAAGGATTAGACGGGGTTTCGATTACCCCATCCCGCACATTTTGAGATATTGACAAGTATGATATAATTGGCAGATTAGAAGATAAGCGAAAAAAAATTATGAAAGAAGTCACAATATATTCGACACAGTCCTGCCATTTCTGCCATATGGCCAAAGAGTTTTTTAAAGAAAAAAATGTAGCGTATACCGAGCACGACGTAGCCGGAGATGCGGAACAGCGCAAGGACATGATAGAAAAGAGCGGACAGATGGGCGTGCCTGTCATCATTATCGGCGACGAGCTCATAATTGGCTTTAATAAGCCAAAGATTGTCGAGCTTCTTGGACTTTAATCTCACTATAATATATTATTATTCTGTATTTCCAGTATTTATAAGGGGGATGTCCTCGTAGTTAAATGGATATAACTACTCCGTCCTAAGGAGTAATTGTAGGTTCGATTCCTGCCGAGGACACACGAAGTGTATACGAGAGAAATAAACTGCTTTATTTCGAGCAGGAAGCGAAAAGCTTTTCGTTATCGCGCATAGGAGATCGAAAATGTATACTGTTCCCGTAGGGAAAGATTACCCTGCCGAGGACACATTTATTTATGATATAATATACTTATATGACTATTGAGAAACTTCCCAAGAATAAGGAAAGAAAAATAGAAAAAGGGCTTGAGGAAGGATTTCTTTTTCATTCTGTTGACCCAAAAACCGGCAAACATATACCATGCAATGAGAAAAATACTACTCTAGCCATGCTGGAATACGCTAGAGAACATAGCCATATTACCGAAGAACGTTTCTTTCAATTATCTGCTGTTCTTGCTAATCGCGACGCAAGAAGTTTAGAAAAAATAGCACAGGACTCGAGTAAAGATGCATTGACGGGGGTTTTAAGGCGTGATTTTTTAGAACCCCAACTCAATGATTGGATTAAAGAATTAACTGAAGTTAAAATGGATGAATCTAATCTGGCGGGATTTATGTTTATAATTTTAGACGTAGATAATTTTAAACAATTCAATGAAGATTACGGTCATATTACTGGAGACGCTGCACTTTCTGTCCTCGGAGCACGCATTAAGCAATCTTCAAAGAGAAAAGATGATAAATTGTACAGATATGGCGGCGATGAGTTTGCCTTAATGTTTCCATTTCACAGTAGTAATGTTTCAGATGAAATTTTAGAAGTAGTATTTAAAAGAGTGCAGCAGGAAATAAATGATAAATTATTCATTAGAATAGAAGATAAAAATAAACAAGTGCCCATCACAGTAGCTATGGGATACACCGTAATAAGGAGAGGAGAAAAAGTAAAAACTATAAAGGAAATTATTGATGCTGCCGACAAAAACCAGGCAAAACAAAAAATAGCTGATGTAAAGAAAAAGAGAATGGATAAAGCACAGAAGGCTTTAATGTAATAACTCCTTCTTTTATTTTCTAAAATATTGTGCTAAATTATACCTATGACTCCAGAAGAAAGAGAAATCTTAAATAGGAGTTTGGTTCTCGCCGAGGAGAACAATAAGATGCTGCATTCCATGCAGCGTTCGATGCGCTTACAGCGGATTATGAGCGCCCTGTACTGGGTATTTATCATCGGCTCAGCCATAGGAGCATATTATTTCCTTCAGCCGTATCTTACCCAGTTGATGGGTATATATAGCAGCGCGGGAGGTGTTTTAGACAGTTTTGGCCAGTAAAAGTTTCCTCTAAAATCTAAAACTTCTACCTTTGTAATTTAAAGCTTCCTTTAGGAAGCTTTCGTCATTTTTTGTACTATGATGAATCATGTGGCAATTAGCGCATAATAAAATGCATTTTTTCATTTCATTTTTTATTGAATTCCAGCTTTTGTTGGCGACACTTCCGATCTCAAAATCTTTTCCTTTTGCATCTTTATGATGAAACTGTAGAGCGGCTTGATTGCCAGACCATCCGCATTTTTCACATTTTCCTCCTAAAAATTTTACTGCAGCTTCTTTTGCTCTAAATCTTCTAATTTTTGTATTACAAGATCCGCATCTAGTTCTATTTCTTTTTTGGTAATCCTTAAATTTATTCTTACATAATTTACATATATCCATATATTCCAGTATAGCACACTCCGCTCTACCAAGACAAGTTTTATTGCAAAACCCCTTAATTTTTAGTATTATAAGAAAACGAAATGCTGGGATAGCTCAGTTAGCAGAGCATTCGCCTGAAGAGCGAAGGGTCGGCAGTGCAAATCTGCCTCCCAGCACAAAATGCAAGAATTAATAATTCAGGCAAAACAAATACTGGAGAAAATTCCATTTATGCACATAGCAAGCGTTTCGGAAAAAGGAATGCCTCGCAATACTCCTGTGTGGGCAGCTTACGATAAAAATTATACATTTTTCTGGAAATCTTCCAGGGATTCAGAGCATTCCCAAAATATTATTAAAAAATCGGATGTGTTTGTCGTGGTTACTGATTACGATATAAAAAGAGCGGTATATATGGAAGGAAAAGCTTATGAATTAAATGATGAAAAAGAAATAAAAGAAGTTCTAGAGATTTTTTATAAAAGGAAAGGTACACCACTCGAACCTGCATCTTCGGTAATGAATGAAAGTATCAGAAGAATGTATAAATTTATACCGGAAAAATTCTATATCAATACGTATAGTAAAATAGACGGCGACAAAAGGATAGAATTACAATTAAATTAGATCGATTTTACCTTTACGGTATTTTTCTTTTCTTTGTCCACCTTTTGCATTTTAACGGTGAGTAAACCATGCTTTTCTGTCGCTTCCACTTCTTCCGGCTCTACTTCAGCGGGCAGAGATATATCGCGGGAAAACTTCCCCCAATACAGTTCTTTTATGGAATAATCATCTTCATCAATAGTTCTGTTTTCTTCGCGCTTGCCGCGGATGGTAAGCACGTCTCGGCCTATCGTCAGCTCCAAGTCTTCGGGACGGACTCCGGCCACCATGGTTTGCACTATTATATCTCCGGTCGTCTGATAGACGTCCACGGCGAGCTCTGCTTCATCGGCCTCTTCTTCTATCCAACTGCCGCTTGATTTTTTATCGCCCCTCTCCTGTTCGTTTGAATATTTTTTTATTTCCTCATCTTCATCCTTCATGGTTATGCTGCCGGTCAATCTTTCAAAAAAACTTCTTTTTTTATTTTCCATCCCATTATAAATTTTAATTAATAATTTTTACTTGTTTTATGCCGTTAGTCGAATTTATAACGGGACAAGTAATTTTTAACTCATTCTCCTGACTTTTTCAAAAAGTAGCATTACCACGATAGTGACTACCCACAGGAAACTAAATACTTTTAAAAAGTCGCTTCCGCTATTCCTTATTATAAAAAAATTAAAGACACTATGCAAGGCTATAGCAAAAATAAAACCGACAAAGATATGCCAATATTTTTTAAATCCATGAAAATGAAAGGCGACTCCGAGCGCGATGCCGAGTATTCCGCTCGAAACAGTGTGAAGCAGCGTAGAGCCTAAAAACCGGAGCTGTCCGGTAAGTAAGCCTACTGTAGTCGCCCCTGTAGACAATGGCTTGATTAAGAATAAAGCATTTTCAAGAGCGGCAAAGCCCAAGGCTGCGGTAATAAGGTATATTGGCCACTCTATCGGCTCGTCTATATAGTTGCTCCTGAAAAGAATCACCAGCATGGCCAGATACTTCATCAGCTCTTCGACGCTGGCCCAGCCTATAAGGCGCCATATATCGCTCTCTATGTGGGTTTGGATAAATTTCTGGATGGGCAGCACACAGACGACTGCGAGCATCCCCATGATGAATACTATCATCAGCAACCCTTTTGGCTCTACTTTCTTTGCTTCTTCTTTGACCCAAAACCACAGCCAAAGCAATGAGGGGAGAATTCCTCCAAAGAACGCTAAAGCTAAAACTTTTGGGTCGTTAAACATTTGGCCATTTTTCTACCATTAAAAGATTTTTCGACCAGGGTAGCATTGACCATATTTCTTCTGTCACAAATGGCATAAAGGGATGCAGGGCTTTTAGCATATAGTTCAGAGTATGCATCAAGAATTTTTTCCGCCTTATTTTTTCTTCTTCTGTGCCCTTGGCAAATACGATTTTACTCTCCTCAATTATCTCGTCGGCAAACCGGTGCCACACATAATGATATAGCTTTTCTCCTGCCAGATAAAAGCGGAAATTTTCCATGTCAGACGTTACGTCTTCAATTAGCGTTCGGCGCTCCGCGCGGAGTTCTGAATCAAATTCATTTCTCTCTGGAAAGCCTTCGAATTTTTCATCCTGCGTATTTTCCAAAATAAATCTGGTAATATTCCAAATTTTGTTTGAGAAATTTCGGTACGCTTTCACTTTCCCAATATCAAATTTGCCATCCGCACCCGGACCTATGCCGATAATCATCGACATCCGGAGCGCGTCGGCGCCATATTCATCTATGATTTCTATCGGGTCCACGCCGTTGTCCAGAGATTTGCTGAATTTTTGCCCCTTGGCGTCGCGGAGCATGCCATGCAAGTATACAGTTTCAAACGGAATTTCACCGACGATGTATTGCGACATCAGAATCATTCTGGCTACCCAGAAAAACAATATTTCGTAGCCGGGGTTTATGACTGAAGTTGGATGAAAACTACTTAGATCATTGGGCTTGTCCGCCAAAGCCTTGGCGTCGGCGGGCCACCCGAGCGTAGAAAAAGTCCAAAGCCCCGAAGAAAACCATGTGTCAAGCGTGTCTTCATCTTGAATCCAGCCTTCGCCAGCTGGAGCGTCTACTCCGCAATAAATTTCACCATCTTTGTACCAGACAGGAATACGATGCCCATACCAAATTTGCCTCGAAATGCACCAGTCCCGCAAGTTTTCAATCCAATTGAAATACACTTTTTCAAAATGGTCGGGCAAAATATTTATTTTTTTATTGCGTACAGGCTCAAGCATCAGTTCTTTGAGCGATTTATTATTTCGATCAGGTATTTTTTTATTCACATCCACAAACCATTGCAGTTTCGGCAGAGGCTCGATGATGCCCCCAGTGCGCTCAGCGGTAGCTATATTTTGGTTTACTTCCTCTTCGTTTTCCAACAGTCCCTCATTTTTGAGCCACTCTACCACCACTTCTCTAGCTTCTGTTGTCTTTTTGCCAATTAAATTTTCCCCGCCCACCATCATCTTGGCGTATTCATTTATTACCCGCGGGTGGGGCAGGCTGTTCTTTTCCGCCATTTCCCAGTCGATGATGCTGTGCGCGGGGGTCACGCCGAGCGCGCCAGTACCGAAATCTTTTTCCACAGCCGCATCGGCGATTATTTTTATATTCAATTTTACTCCGCAGAAATTTTCTATTACATATTCTTTTCCCACATATTGTTTATATCTGGCATCTTCCGGGTGCACGGCCACGGCCACATCGCCAACTTTTGTTTCGGGGCGGGTGGTCGAGATGGGGATAGGGAAATCCTTGGAGTATTTAAAAGTATACAGCTTTGATTTGCGTTCTACATATACGATTTCATCATCGGAAATCACTGTCTGGCCTTTTGGGTCCCAGTTTACTATCTTAGACCCGCGGTAAATCAGCCTGTCGTCATACATTTTTTTAAAGGCGGTTCGCACAGCGAGATTGCGGGCAACGTCCAAGGTAAATGCTTCGCGGGACCAGTCCAAAGAAGCTCCTATTTTCCGCAATTGTCCGACGATTGTTTTCCGGCTGTCGGCGACGAAGTCGTCCACGCGTTCCAAAAATTTTTCCCGCCCGATATCTTTTTTCTTCAGTCCTTCCTTTTCTAAAATTTTTGTAACTTTTGCGTCGGTGGCTATAGCCGCATGGTCAGTGCCGGGGAGCCAGAGCGTACGCTTGCCCTGCATCCGGTTGTAGCGGATCATGGTGTCCTGCATAGAGTCTTCAAGCGTGTGTCCGAGGTGGAGCACGCCGGTAGCGTTTGGGGGAGGCAGGACTATGGAGAAATATGGGGCGGAAGCTGAGGCAATGCCTTTTTCCACGCAGACATCAGGATTAAAAAAACCGCTCTCTTCCCAGAGCTTGTAAATTCTCTCTTCGGTATTTTTCGGGTTATAGGGTTTGAGTAATCTCTCATCCATAGCCCTATAATATCATATTAAAGCTTTAAATTTCCAGTTGCTTTTATGGTGTCTATTGGGGGCACTTTCTTTTTATTTTTTATGTATTGCAGATATCCGGCAATTCCTATCATCAGCGAATTGTCGCCCGTCAGTTCTTTTTGAGGCAGCAACAATTTAAATTTGTAAGCTTTGGCGAGTTTTTTCATTTCCCTCTGCAGATGGGTATTGCAGGCTACGCCCCCGCCGACGATTACAGTTTTAATTTTATATTTTTCTATAGCTTTGGCCGTTTTATAAATCAAGACTTCAATAGCCGCGTTTTCAAACTCAAGCGCTATCTGCGCTTTTGTTTCTTCGCTCAATTTTTCTAACCCTCCAAGGTCCCGAATCAAGTAAAGCACCGCAGTTTTCAGTCCTGAATAGGAAAATTTGAAATCTTTGCTGTACATCATCGGACGGGGAAGACTATGAGGAAAACTAATTTTTGCGGGGTCGCTGTCTGTGCGTGCCCCGTGAGCGCTTTCTCTCAACCCGTCACTCTTATTCTCTTTGGAGAGACCTCGCAAAACTTGTTTTCCTCTCGCTTCTTCGGCCAGTCTTGAAATCTGCGGTCCGCCGGGGTAATCCAGTCCGAGCATGCGGGCCACCTTGTCATACGCTTCACCGACAGCATCGTCCAAAGTCTCGCCGATGATTTCATACTGCATCCATTTTCTGCTCACGATAAGCTGGGTGTGCCCACCCGAGACTAAAAGTGAAAGCAGGGGAGCCTGCACTTTTTTTACCGTAAATTTCCCTTTATTAGTTTTTATATTTTTCTTGCCGAATATCGAAAGTATGTGTCCTTCCATGTGGTTTGTAGGTATGAGCGGCACATCCCACCTCTTTGCCAAATCCTTGGCAAAGGTGATGCCTTCCCAGAGGCACATTTCCAGTCCGGGGCCATATGTCACGGCCACTGCGTCTATCCCATTTTTATTTTCTTTATTTAATTTTGCTTGTTTTAATACTTCTTCAAAAAGAATCGGCAAGTTTTTGGCATGCTCCCGCTTGGCAAGGGCAGGGTACACTCCACCGTAGGGTATATGGCTCACTATTTGGGAGTTTGAAGCATCGGCCAAAATCTTAAAAGAAGCGTTCGTAGCGCCTCCCTTTGCCTCCAGTATGGTTATTCCTGTATCATCGCAGGATGTTTCGATGCTTAAAATTTTCATATATTTTTCTGATTATATACTAATTGTCCCATTATTTCTAATAGGCTATAATATATGTATTAGTAGATATAAAACATACATTTTATGAATACAAAAGAATTTTTTACTAAAACATTGAAAGAGGAACAGAAGAAATTTCGGGATGTTATCGAAGCTTTACCAGAGGATCAATTTTCTCACAAGGTTCACGACAAAGCTCGGGAGGCAGGTGGTCTGGCAGGACAACTTGCTGTCCAATGGACTGCTATTTCTAATATTATAACTAAAGGTAATCCAATGGAAGGCGACTGGTATAAAGGAGAACAATCTAAAGCTGAAATGGTCAAAGCTTTTGATAAAAGCTTTGACCAATTACTTGTTGATATTGAAAATGTAAAAGAAGACGACTGGGAGAATGGCGGCAGTGTTCTTTCTATGGGCAATGGCGGCAAATGGGAGGATAAAAAATACAATATGGCGTGGGGCTTTCTCTTTGATGCGATTCATCACCGAGGCCAGCTTTCCACATATCTCCGAGCCATGGGTGCAAAAGTGCCTTCCATATATGGCCCTAGTGCGGATACAAAATAAAAATGATATAAAGGAAAGACGCGCGGTTAGCTCAGTTGGTAGAGCGTCTCATTGACGTTGAGAAGGCCATAGGTTCGAATCCTGTACCGCGCACAAAACATGGGATGATTTGTGCGATCCGGAGCGCGACGGCGCGAGGCAGGGTCACAAGTATTTTTCAGTAGAAAAATACTTGTGACCACAAGATTACATCTTTTCTTGAATTCGTTCAAGAGCCAAGATAAAAGCGCCCATGCGCAGGTGCGTATTTGATTCTCTCGCTTTTGTAAAAATTTTCCCCGCAGCGTCTTCCATCAGCGGTCGGAGCTTGTCAAAAACTTGCCTCTCGCTCCAGTGTTCATTTTTTAAATTCTGGTCCCACTCAAAATAGGAAACGGTAACTCCTCCGGAATTCGCTAAAATATCCGGTATTACAGAAATATCTTTTTTGAATAATATCTCGTCGGCTTCTGGAGTTATAGGGCCATTGGCAAGCTCTAAAATCACTTTGGCGTGAATTTTATCTGCGTTTGCTTCTGTTACCACGTTTTCAAAAGCAGCGGGAACGAGGACATCGCACTCAAGTTCCAAGAGCTCTTCATTGGTTATACTTTTAGTCTGCGAGTTTGTTTGGGAGAAATCTTTCAGGCTTCCGGTATTTTTTTTATATGTTTCCACTGCGTCTAAATCCAGGCCGTCTTTGGCTATAATTCCGTTTCTCGAATCCGAGACTGCGATGACGATATGTCCGTGGTCTTTGAAAATTTTTGCCGCGTTACTGCCTACATTTCCAAAGCCCTGTATGACCACCCTGCATTTCTCTGGCAATTCTAATTTTTCTCTGAGGGCGTCAAAGATATAAAATCCGCCGAGCCCTGTCGCCGGACCGCGTCCTTCTGAGCCACCGGCTTCTATGGGCTTGCCGGTAAAAGTCGCCTTTGTTTTGTCTCCTGTAATTTTTTCAAATTCATCGCTCATCCAGGCCATTATTTCCGGCGTAGTGTTTACGTCGGGCGCGGGCACATCTTTGTGGGGGCCAAGTATATCGGAGAGCTTTTGCACCCATCCGCGGGACAGCCTCTCTAGCTCTCCTTTTGATAATTTCTTCGGGTCCACAGTTATCCCGCCCTTGCCTCCGCCCATCGGTATACCCGCCACAGCGCATTTGAGGGCCATCCAGAAGGCGAGAGCTTTTACTTCATTTATTTCGGTATCAGCATGGTAGCGTATGCCCCCCTTGTACGGCCCGAGAGTATTGTTATATTCCACTCTGTAGCCTTCAAATATTTTTTGGGAGCCATCGTCCATATAGACAGGGATTGAAATCCTAATGTCTCGGTCAGGCTGCCGCAGGCGGGCGATAAACTCGAGGTCAAAGTTTTTGATTTGAGCGGCTTTATCCAGCTGTGCCATCGCATTTTGAAATGGGTTGTTCATGTATCAATTATACTACTAATTTTTCGAGAACTTCAAGCTCCTCTTTGGAATTTGGCTGCAGAGCTTCGATGAGGTTAGTGATGGGCACTGCCTCTATAGTTTTCCCCTGGGAAAAAGCGATATGTATCAGGTCGGTTAATTTATATTCATTGCGGGTAGGGTCAATTTCTATTTTATCAATGTTGCTCCAAAGCCATGCGGCGTCAAACATATACAGGGCAGGATTTACCTCTTTGATATGCTTTTCTTCGTCAGTAGCGTTTTTAAATTCCACGAGTTGTTTGACTTGTCCATTTTGTTCGCGCACGACTCTGCCAAAATTTGAATATAGGCCAGCTCGCCATTCTTTATAATCAGGCACGACAGCCGTGCCCAAGGTAATCGCTAGGCGGTTTTTAGTATGGGTTGCGATGATATTTTCCAGCGTTTCTTTGGATACAAGCGGCTGGTCAGCAGACAATATCAGTACCATCTGGTGGGGGTTTTTTTGCGCCTGCTCTCTTGCTACCAAGACTGCGTGTCCCGTGCCGAGCTGTTCTCTTTGCTCGGCATAAGTATATTCTGCGCCCAAGGTATCCACAATCTGCTCTTTTTTGTAGCCCACGACGATAATCGGCTTTATTTTCCTATCCAGTTTTTTTAGAGTGTCCAAGATATACAGCAAAAAAGGTTTGCCTTGGAGCAGGGTCAAGGCTTTCGGCCCTTCTGATTTCATTCGCACTCCTTTGCCGCCCGCCAGAATTATAATTTGGATTTTATCCATTGTTCAAGATTAACATTAAGCTTCTCTTTTCTCAATTTCCTTCAGGACTTTCGGGATTTTTTTAAAATCTGCCATCAAAACTTCCCGCATGGAGCCGTCGTACAGGGCCGCCGCAGGGTGGTAGAGGGGGAAGAAGTATTTTGTAGCCATGCCTTTAAATGGCTTCACGAGCATTTTTCCATGAGCTTTGGAAATCTGCAAATCCGGAAAAAAGTTGTTCATCGCGTGGCGGCCGAGGAATATTATCAGTTTGGGCGAAATCAGCTTCAGCTCTTCAAGGAGCCACGCCCGGCAGGCGGCTTTTTCTTCAGGCAGGGGGTCACGGTTGTTCGGCGGGCGGTATTTTACTATGTTGGTGATGTAGACATCTTCTCTTTTTAATTTTATTACATCCAGCATTTCGTCCAAGAATTTTCCAGCCGCGCCGACAAACGGAACACCGAGCTTGTCTTCCGATTTCCCCGGCGCTTCGCCGATAAAAACAATTTCGGCCTCGGCGCTGCCATTGCCCGGCACGGCCTGCGTCGCCGTTTTCCGGAGCTCGCAATCGCACTCCTCCATCCATTTTTCGTGCAGATTTTCCAGTTTTTGTTTTTTATCCATCTCATATATACTATATCAATATGGACCAAAAAACCAAAAAGAAAACCAAAAAAATAGTCTTGGCCGGCGGATGCTTTTGGGGACTCGAAGAATTGATTAGAAAACAGGCAGGCGTGATAAATACAGAGGCGGGCTATACCGGCGGAAATGTGGAAAATCCGACATATGAAAACCACCAAAGGCATGCCGAGGCGGTAGAAATCGAGTACGACCCTGAAGTGACTTCGTATAAAAAACTCCTCGATTTCTTTTTTCAAATCCACAATCCGACGACCTTAAATCAGCAGGGCAATGATATCGGCACCTCATATCGCTCTGCTATTTTCTATGGCAACGACGAAGAAAAGAAAGAAGCCGAAAATTTTATAGAGATTGTGAATAAATCAAAAAGATGGAAAGACCCCGTCGTCACCACGCTGGAACCATTAAAGAAATTTTATCCCGCCGAAGACTATCATCAGGACTATCTCCAAAAAAACCCCGCCGGCTATACCTGCCATGCTATTTATTTCGATAGCTACCTATAAGTTGCCTTTCAAAAATTTTTCTGGCAATAAAAAACAGCCCTACTCTGGGGCTGTTTTTTATTTTACTAATACTATTGAGCTGGAGTCTCAGCGGGAGCTGGTGCTTCGGCTTCCGGCTTTGGGCACGTACATTCACTCATTACGTTGCCACAAACCGGGCATTTTGCTTCGTCCATGTATTTATCAATAAATTAATAATTTGTAGAGAGGCACGCCGACTAACCTATGTGCCTGAGATACTTATACAGTATACCTTAAAAACAGGCGAAGGGGAAGAAGAAGCTGAACCAAGTGTTCAATCAGATAGAGAAATTTTCCTATATATAGCTTTGCTACAATAAAAATTGGTACTTATTGACAAGAAGATTACTTTAGTTTATAATATATAATGAAGATTTATAAAAAAAGGAGTTGTTCCATGGCAAATGAAAAGATTGAGGGTAATACACGGGTTAAGTAAATTTTCGTGTTGGTTTTTCTCTACCTAAAAAAGGAAAGAGAAGCATCAACACAAGAATTTACGCTTGTAATATATACATACTTCACGTAACCTCACTAAAAAAAATCCCTCGAAATTTTCTTTAAAAGATGATTTAAACATCTGAATATATATTACTGTTCAAAACAAACAAAAGCACTTGATTTTTCAAGTATTTTTGTATATTTTGACCAACACAATTTGTGACTTAACCCGTAATACACCTGCAGATTTAGCAATCCGATGTTTGAATGACCAAGCTGCAAATATCAATCGCAATGCTGAAGAAACATTAAGGCAGCTTCGGGCCGAAAATCGTGAATACGATGAACAGGGAGGAGACCTAGTGCTTTCATCTTTGCGAAACTTGGCTGAAACTATAGCTGAAAAATGCAATTGAAATCGTCTTAAGAATTAATCGAGCAATATTGCTCATAAAAATAGCCAGCACCTTGAGGAGGTCTGGCTATTACAATTTATATATTAAAATTCCAAATTCAAAAAATATTCTCGTTGAGTTAAGATATTTTCACTTATGATTTAATTTCTAAATGCAGATTAAGTTAATTGACGAAGAGAGAGCTTCAATTGAAGAAATTGTAAACACCTTGCTCGGACAGAAAAACGGCAGCGTATGGGCAAAAAAGACGAACCAAGACGCTATCAATTATGCAAAGCATTTAGGGGAAGTGTATGGAGACAATTGGTACAAAGGTTTTCTGCCAAAAGAATTTTTATTTGATATTTTGCTGCCGGAACACGGCCACGAAAAAAGGGAAGAGGATGGTACAGTATTTTTCCCCTTGGATACTCCTCCGGTAAGCGCATTGGAACTTTTGAAAAATTTGAGTGGTGAGCAGACCCGGGAATGCAGAGAATTGGTAAACTATCTCAAACAAGAAATTAAAAAAGATGGATTTACCTCAAGCATTGTCCTAGCAGTCATAAACGATACATTGAAACATGTGGACGGGCTTCACCGTATCTTGGCGCTCGCTTCTTTGTTGCAAGAAGAGTATGAGTACAAACCTGTGCCTGTGTTTTTGTGTGACAGGAGGGAATAAATTTATGGCATCAAGACATTTTTGAACTGCTTGACTTATTTCTATAAGTATCGTAGTATAAATTCGAGTGCTCTTTTTAAGGCTCTAATTCAATTAGATAAAGGAAGAAATTGCCATGCCAAATCGAAAGGAAAGGCGAATGAAAATTCGCCAAAAGCGGAAGGCGTACGAAAAACGTCAGAAGGGAAAAAATGGGGGTCCGGGACCCGCACAAACACCTTCACCGTATAGGAAAAGTCTGAAAGAGGAACGGGGGTCGTCGAGCCAGCGCTATTATGATGACTAAATAATATCGAGCAATATTGCTCGAAGGGGCCAGTAGCAACAAGTTACTGGCCTTTCAATTTTTTATACACAAAATTCCAAACTTGAATCTATTTTTTGCAGTTTTTTGAAAAATAATATAATATACACAGCATGGCCCCATCGTCTAACGGTTAGGACATCGCCTTTTCAAGGCGGTAATCAGAGTTCGATTCTCTGTGGGGTCACAAAGATCGCCAAGATAGGCAAACTGCTTTGCCTTCGAGCGACTATTGTGAAGGCACAGGCCTAATTTTTCAGAAGAAAAATAGCCGAGCCGGGGTCGGCAGGTACTTGCGTAAAATTTTAGCAAAGCGAGAAATTATACTTAGTAACTTGTGACCACGTAAACTTCATGAATGCCAAGCATACAAAACTATATTGAATCAATATAGCAAAGAGATTATATAAGAAACTATTAAGGTTTTATTATTAGGTAGCAATGAAGGCGACGTCCATCATAAGTACGTTCGATCACAATAGCCCTTTTTAAAGCCTCCCCGTCGGGGATGTTTGACTCTGGGTCGTACAGAAAGAAGATAAGATGGTCACAATTCTGCCTATATAATTCTATGTCTTCACTTATCTCTTTCAAGATGTTTTTACCGTGGGGTTTATCTCTTATAAATTTTGCTTCAACTATTGTTGTGGTGGATTTAGAGTAAAAATCTCCAAAAGCATATTTATTACCTAATTTACCCGTGGGGTTTTCCGGAATTAAATCGTGAATCCATGGGCGCAGGATCAGATAAATAGCATCTTGAACTGCTGCTTCATCATCTAGAACGAGTTTTGTCTTAGAACGACGAGTATTCAAATAACGAACACATTCCTGAAATTGTTCCAGTGCCTCAACAATATCCAGATGGGTAAATCGTGTCTGAATATCCTCTTTTTTAAATTCCGCTGCCAAGAGAGAGACACGTTCAAAAAGATTTAAATCAGTATTTTTCACAGATTTGTTTTATAAATTGCTTCACCAATTCGATCTATAATTGCTTCGTATTCGGCCTTGGTCTTGTTTTCCGGTAAGTGTATATGTAAATCAATATTAATTGCCGGACCATTCTGAGGAAGCTTCTGGGAAGACACCTGGCCGCTACCATTAGAACCAGCAGTACCTCCAGCACTAGGATTTTCCAGTGCGTCAGAAGCCCCAAAAGTTGCGTATGACGCAAGAGCTTTAAATGTTTCCATTTGCAATCGTAGAGTTTCTTCAGCTCCACCTGAATGAACATTAAAGAACCTTTTCAAATCTTCGTTTGAGGCATTTGCAGGGTCATTACTTGTCTCAAACAATTTTGAATAGACCTTGCGAATTTCCTTACCCAGAGCTGCTGGTCCGCTTACAGGCGACATAAAATCTATGTATAACTGTGTAGGTGCATTTGATGAATCTATCATTCCAACAGCTTTTAAGACTCGAATGTTATAGGAGTCGTTGCTGTTCATAAATCCCCACGCCTTAAGCGTATCTTTATTAACTTTCGTAGGCTTGGGACTATTAGGAATTAGATCAAGGAGCTTTCTTAGTGAGGCGGGAGTAAGAGTGTAAGGAAACTTAGGCTCACTAGTGATAGACTCCTTTTTTGTTCTAAGACTCTTAGTCTTAATGGATTTTTTATTTTTCATAAGTATAAGTATATAACCCTAGAGAATTATATGCAACTATAACAGATTAGAATCGCACGGAAGAGCTTAAGAAAATATAAGACTTATTTTGATATTTAACATTGCTTGTTCTTTAAATTAAGTACAGTTTCTTTATTTAACAAATAAGTTGGTTCCAATTTCTCGGCATTTAGAGTCAAATTTATATATTAATGCTATATTTAATATAAGGAGACGTGGCTGAGCGGTTGAAGGCACCAGCCCGTCCCGTGCGAAAGCGGAGGGTTGGCAGAATGGTAATGCACCACTTTCGAAAAGTGACGGGCGCAAGCCCTTGCAGGTTCGAGTCCTGTGCCCTCCGCTTTCTTACGGGATTGAAAAAAACTGGCATATATTTTGTATACATTTTCAATCTAAAACGTCTAATATCAATATGGAAAGCCTGCACAACAAACTGAAGTCATATATAGAATTTGAGGAAAAAAAGGCTGATGCGTTCGCGAAATTTTTGACCAACTCCTTCGGCACCCTCCGGTTTTTGAATATTACTCTTGTTTTTTTTCTGATATGGATTGTTGTAAACCTTGGCTGGGTGCCGGGGATAGACCCGTTTGATTCGGATTCGTTCAACTGGCTGATGGTGGTGGTGCAGTTGTTCTCGATTGTCTTGTCTATCGTGGTGCTTATCAGCCAGCGGCGGGAAGAAAAAATAGACGAAGTGTACCAGAAGATGGATTTTGAAATAAATGTCCGCTCCGAGCATGAAATCACTAAAACTCTGCAAATGATAGAGGAAATACATAAAAAGCTCGGCATCGCCCTAGTAGAGGACAAAGAGCTCAAGCAGATGGAGGAAAAGATAAATATCACCGAAATCAAAGAAGAAGTGGAAAAATCGATAGAAGAGGATAGCAATACTAAGGGCGTTTCTTAGCTAGTTTTTAGCTAAATTTATTTTACGTGGATGGCGAGGTAGATGTCTTCAAGGGCGCGGACGGCGTCACCGGCAGCGATATTGTTTTGGTGATAGAGGACATCGGTGCAGTCTCCGGCCGCCCAGATGCCTTCCACTTCTGTCTTTTGGTTTAGCGGATTTATTTTCACACGGCCGATTTGATCGAGGGGAACGATGCCTTTGGCAAAATCAGTATTTGGAATCTGCCCGACTTCCACGAAAACACCGGAGATTTTCAGCTCTTTTTGTTCGCCGGTAGCGCTATCCCTATATACCAATCCTTCCACGAATTTTTCCCCTTGTATTTCCAAAATTTCCACGTTTTTTACCGCTGTCATTTTGGGATTTTTCAAAACTTTTTCAATAGTTATTTCATCCGCCCGAAAGTCGCCGCGGGAAAGCAAGGTGACGGATTTACAGTAGGCGAGGAGCTGAGCCGCAGATTCAAAGCCGGCATTTCCCCCACCGACTACCACAACATCCATATCAGAAAAAAGAGGCCCATCGCAGGAGGCGCAATAGGTAAGCCCTTTGTGTTCCAGCCTGTCTGCATTTTTTGCTTCCAGCTTCCGGCGTCCGCTGCCACTTGCTATCAGGATTGTTTTAGATATAAATTTTTCACCAGTTTCAGTAGATACTTCAAACAAGCCGCCATTTTTAGTGATAGCAGTTACTTTTTCACCTTCTTTTATCTCCAGAGTTTGCTGAGCGCCGGTATTAGCCAAGACGTGCTTTTTGAAATTAGCCGCCAGTTCATTGCCGGAGAGGCTAGGGGTGCCTATCCAGTTGTAAATCTGCTCAGAGACAATGCTTTGCCCGCCCCATTCGTGTATAAGCATAAGGGTCGAGAGCCTTTTGCGGGCAGCATATACAGCCGCGGCAGTTCCCGCCGGTCCGCCTCCGATAATAATTAAATCGTAAATCATAAAAACCAGTATAACAGAAAATACTTCCCTAGCCTAGAAATATTGACAAAAGCACTTTTATTTGTTACAAAATAAATAGTACTATACGTTCTTTTACATACAAGTATAAGAATCACAAGAAACCAAAAGAGCCAAAGCCGAGGCGAGTTCGGCAAAGAAGGAGGAAACATGGTAGATGACCTTGCTGAAACCCTGTTTGAGCAGATGATAGAAGAAGACCCAGGACTAAAAGAACGCCTTGAGCAAAAAGAAAAAGATCTAAAAAAACTCGAGTGCTCTGAGTCTAAATTTTGGAGCTTCTTGGAAATTTTCGAACTGGACATCCTGGTGGAGATGCTGGGAGCATCTGACGAATATTTTTTTAAGAAATTTCCTAATATGTCAAGATCTTTCAATTCCCAAACTCGGGCGAAGTTTGCCAAAGATATTCAGGAACATGCCACAAGTTGCCCTCGTTGTAAGCAAAAGATAGCAAACGACAGGGCTTGGGAAGCAGAAGTTGATAAAAATCTTGCCAAATTGAGAGAGAAAAATTTGGTACAAGCCAAAGAATAGCTTTACCCGCTTTACCCTAGCTCTTTTGTAAATTGATTCGTTGGATTAAATTGTTTGGGTTTTTAACCCCAAAACTTTTTGAAAAGGCCAGTCGCGCAAGCGCGACTGGCCTAAACTTTTTATATTTTAATTTTTATTTCTCTTTATTTTTTTCGTCGGAGAAATGCTGGAACAGCGCTCCAGTCATCTGTGTCGTCGTCTATGATTATATCTTCGGCTACGGTAGGGGGCTTTCGGAAAAATTCATTGCCGCTCTTGTTTGTGTTTTGATTTTGAATGACGTTGTTTACTTCTTTTTTGACTACAGCAGGGCTTTCGTCTTTTACCAAGGTCTGCTGGGCTGATGAACCGATGTTGCCAAAAAGGCTTTTCTTGTTCGGGTTGGGGGCGTCGGTAGGGAAGGATGTCGCAATCACGGTTACTTTGAGCTCGCCCTTTTTTAGTTTCTCGTCGCGGATTGTTCCAAAGATTACTTTGGCGTCCTTGTCTATGGATTCGGTGATTACTTTTGCCGCTTCTTGGATTTCCTGAATAGTCAGGTCCTCTCCGCCGGAGATGGCAAAAAGCACGCCCCGCGCGCCATGGATTGAAATTTCGAGAAGAGGAGAGTTTATAGCCGCCAGAGCTGCTTTTTCAGCGCGCTTATCGCCGGAAGCTGTGCCGATACCCATAAGGGCAGAGCCCGCATCCTGCATCACGGCTTTTATGTCGGCAAAGTCCACGTTTATTATTCCCGGAGTGGTAATAAGGCTCGAGATGCCTTCCACCGCTTGGCGGAGCACATCGTCAGCGCTCGCGAAAGCGTCTTTGAAATTCGTATTTTTATCCGCAAGCTGTAAAAGCTTGTCGTTTGGGATTACGATGATGGCGTCTACTTCTCTAGAAAGTTCTTCGAGCCCTTTCTCGGCGATTTTCATGCGGTGGCTGCCTTCAAAGAAAAACGGCTTGGTGGTCACGGCGACAGTGAGAATGCCCTGCTCTCTTGCCGCTCGGGCGACGATAGGCGCTGCGCCAGTGCCGGTGCCTCCGCCCATTCCGCAGGCTATGAAAATCATATCCGCGCCCTTGATGACGTCCTGGATTTCTGACTTTGTTTCTTCAGCTGCTTTTTTCCCGACTTCGGGGTCCATGCCCGCGCCGAGGCCCTTGGTCAGATTTTTTCCAATGTGTATTTTTTTCTCCGCTTTTGAGTGGTGCAAATCCTGTGTATCGGTATTCATGCAGATAAAAGTAATACCCTGCACCTTGGAATTTATCATATGGTTTACGGCATTTTTACCGGAGCCGCCTATTCCGACAACCATTATTCTGGCAAAACTCTCTATTTCTTGGTTTATTTTTGGCATTTTTTTAGTCTTTTTATCGTATTTACTTATATAAAAACATACTACCACTAGAACAGAAAAAAGCAAACTCCTACGGAGAGGCAGGATTTCTAGTTACAGAAAACACCCCCGAGCCTAGAAATATTGACAAAAACTTCTAAAAAATGGATAATCGAAAAGTAGTTAGTTTTTCGACAAAAAATTCAGTAAAAAGGAATACCGCTATGAAAAAATTTGCCATGTTGGCTCTTCTTTTGATGACATGCTTTTTCGCGCAAACTATTGTTGCGCAGGAAAGCAAAACCATTACCACCCGGGTTCGCGCCCATGCACAGAGCAGTTTTGCACAAACAACGCCAGAGATCGCCAAGAAGATCATGGGCAAAAACTTCTTTGGGGTACAACAAGCAAAAAAGTTTTTTAAGGTTAATCCCTCAAAGAAACAGCTTGCCTCACTTTCTAAAGTTCCGTTTTCCGAGGGTGTGCTGAAGTCCTGTAAAGATAGTCACATTCTCGTTGCCGCTTTTCGGCTGTCGATTCTTGACATCCGTCGTATTGCCGAGAAGCAATCCCAGCTTATTCTCTTTGTCGGGTACAATTTTCCTTGGTATGAAAAGGAAGCGTTCGCCAAAGACAAAGGAGAAGTAAGATGGTACTTAGTCCGCAAAGAACCGGTTGTAAACTCGACGAACAAAAGCTGGGACGAACAGCAGATGCTTCTCTCAAAAGATGAGGAAACTCCGAAGGCACGGATCATAGTTTACAGTATGATCGGCCACTTTCTTTTCACTGGCGAGAGGTTATTTGAGAAGTTCTATGTTCGCTGTTCCGATCGGGGTCCGTATGACCGGAGTCGGGTCAGCATCGGTGACTTCGGCGTTGAAGGTCTATATGTTCATTACACCTTTGATGATAGCCGCGGGCAGCCTTTCGCCGTTTCTTCTATCAGGAAATGATTTTTATTTAAAATAAATCTTGTCCAATGGACAAATACGAACTCAAAGAGTTTGTAAAAGGCCTTGCTTCTCGCAAGGCCTTTATTTTTCTACTTCTTATTGCGTCTTAAAAATGCCGGATTGGTTTTAATTCTAATCTTACGGCATCAGCTGTTTGAGGCTGGATTTCATGATACTTTTTAGGTTGCCGAACAGTCCGAAGAGCGAATTTGCGGAGTGTCCGCTGTCGGTCCCACTTGCCATCAAGACGCCGATAGCGGTAAACCAAGCGGGGTCGCGAAGCTTGGTTTTGGCGCTGCCAAACATTTCCGTCGAGCCGATTCCGGCTGGCAGCTTCAAGAAAGATTTTGAAAGTTCTTCCAGCTTGGCAACATTGGCCCCTCCACCGGCAAAGACTATGCCGGCCGGCAGGAGCTCCGCTCTTTTTATTTTTTTTAAATTATTTTCTATTGATTCAAAAATATCGCACAACCGCGCTTCGATAATCTCCTCTAATTTTTTCTTTGGAAATTCTTCTTTGCTTCCGGCGGCGGAAGAGCTTCCAAATTTCAAACTCTCTGCCTTCTCCAGGGGAATTTTAAACCCGAGGGCTATATCATTGGTAATATCCGAGGAGCCGATAGCAAATGTATGGATAGATATAAGCGAGCCGTTTTCAAAGACTGAAAGGGAGGTCGTCTCTGCGCCTATGTCTACCAAAGCCACGCCGACGATTTTTTGCCTTTCTGACAGCACTATATTTGAAAGAGCGAGAGGGGAGGCGATGACGTCGACTGTCTCCACGCCCGCCCTGGCGATGACTCCGAGCAGGTCTTCCAAATGCTGGACGGAGTAGGTTATAAACAGGGCTTTGGCCTCCAGCTTTGTGCCGCGCATGCCCTCGGCCCGGCCGAGTATTTCTTTGCCATCTAGTTTGAAGGACAGCGGGTATACTTGGATGACCTTTTTGTTGTTTAGGGAGAGGTTGTCTTCGCAGTCTTGGAGCGCTCTTTGAATGTCGAGAGTGGTCACTTCGCCGTTTGCCTTGGAAACGATTGCTTCGCCCGCACTGTTTTCGCTTTTGAGGCTGGCTCCGCTTACCGAAACAAACGCCCGCTTTATTTTTATTCCGGAAGATTTTTCCGCCATAGCGAGCGCATCCCGCACGCCGGCAACTGCAGCCTCAGGGTCGACGATATATCCGTGCCGCATGCCTCCGCTTGGCGCCTCGCCCGCGCCAACAATTTTAGGATTTTTTTCTCCTGTTACGAATTCTCCGACTATGACCCTGGTCGTCTCCGACCCGAGGTCTATTCCTATAGAAATATTTCTTATCATATTTTCTTTCTTCTGCTTCCATTCTAGCATTATGTTTCCTTCCTTTCAAATGAAGCATGCCGTGTATAACTAAAAAGCCGAGCCATTCTGGAGCCGTTTTACCCAAATTCTTGGCCTCGTACTTTATGACATCCTGGCACAGGATGAGCTCGCCCAGATTTTTGGACAACGCAAAAGACAAGACGTTTGTAGCCCTGTCTTTTTTCCTGTATTTTTTATTTATCTCCCGGGATTTCTTTTCGCTTACAAACGCCACGGACAATGAATATTCTTTTCCTAAAATTTCATCCTTGATAGTTTCTATTTTTTTAAGAGAAAGCAGGGACGGCATAGGGCTACTTCATCTTGCCCAGCTTTTTGAGCTTTTCTATTTCTTTTCTCCGGCCCATCCTCTTGAGTGCGCTTCTTTTCTTTTTAAGCTTGGATTCTTCGCGGATATTATAACGGCGCTTCTTGACGTTTCTGACTATGCCGGCATCTTTTTCTTTGCGCGAAAAACGGCGCAAAATGCTTGAGTTGTTCTCGTTCGGATTCTTTGTTACTTGTATTACTACTTTTGCCATATAGCCATAAGGGTAGCATAAAAGAGATTTTTAGCAAGTTTACATAAGCACGGATTGACTTTTTCGTAAAAAAAAGATATTATGATGCCCTATGACAATAGACTATATAACGGAAGCAAAACGGAAAGATTTGGAATTAGAGCTCGCCGACTTGAAGGGTCCAAAAAGAAAAAAAATCTTGGAAAATCTGGAGTACGCAAAGTCTCTCGGAGATTTGTCAGAAAATGCTGAATATCATCAGGTCCGTGAAGAACAAGGCAAGCTCGAAGAGCGTATCGCTAAAATAGAAAAAATATTGCAATCTTCCCAAGTCGTTTCCGGCAAGGGAAACGGCGGAGATACGGTAGGCATCGGCTCGACGGTGGTGGTAAAAAAAGATGCAGGCAAAGAGTCTAAGACATTTATCATTGTCGGCTCGGAAGAAGTAAACATGGCCGAAGGCAGGATTTCAAACAGGTCTCCTTTTGGCGAGGCGCTTTTCGGCAAAAAGAAAGGCGAGAATGTTTCATTTAATACTCCAAACGGAACCGTCGGCTATAAAATAATCAGCGTCTCCTAATCATTTTTTCTCTTGTCGTGTTACAATAAATAAATGTCTTCAATTGACGAAATCAGGGATACCAGAATAAAAAAACTTGAGCTTTTAAAAACAAAGGGTATAAACCCATATCCAGCAGAGTCAAAAAGAGAACTCTCGCTCAAAGACGCCGGGGAAAATTTTGACGTTCTCGAAAAAGCCAAAGAAGCTAAATGGATTTCCGGTAGAATCATGTCTATCCGCGGGCAGGGAGCTATCGTCTTCATAACTTTAAACGACGGTACGGGAACTTTTCAGGGATTATTAAAAAAGAATATTTTGGGCGCTGACAAACTGGAGTTTTTCAGCGAGGTGGCCGACATCGGGGATTTCGTGGAAATACAGGGCACTTTCTTTACGACAAATAGGGGAGAGAAAACCATGGAGGCGAAGGACTGGAGGATGCTCTCAAAGAGCCTGCGCCCTTTGCCCGAAAAGTGGCACGGCCTCACGGACGTGGAAGAGAGATTCCGCAAAAGGTATCTGGAAATTGCCACTGATAGGCAAGTTTTTGACAGATTTATTTTACGGGGAAATATCATAAAAGAGATAAGAAAATTTTTTGATGACTTGGGATTTTTAGAAATTGAAACTCCGATTTTAAAAAACAAAGCTGGCGGAGCTATGGCTCTGCCGTTTGTCACGCATCACAATGATCTTGATATAGACATGAAACTGCGCATCTCGCTCGAGATTGAACACAAGATGATTATGGCCGGCGGGTATACCGGCGTGTATGAAATCGGCAAAAATTTTAGAAATGAAGGCTCGGACCCTAGCCATATCCAAGAATTTACCATGATGGAGTGGTACAGCGCGTATCATACATTGGAAGATAATATTGCCTGGACGGAGCAATTGCTCAAGCATCTGGCAAAGGATATCGTAAAAAAAATTAAATTTACAGTATTTGACAAAGATGGCAATAGTACCGAAGTAGACTTCGAGGGTGATTGGCCGAGAGTAAAATTTTCAGATTTGTTAAAAAAATATGCCAATATAGACATGAATAGTATCACTGATGCAGATCTAAAAAATGAAGCCTTGAAATATGGTATTGATAAAGATGATATTAGTAAGACAAGCCGGGCCAATATGCTCGACTTTATATACAAGCACACTGCCCGCCCAAAGCTTATTAATCCGACATTTGTCACTCACTATCCGGGTGATTTAAAGCCGCTCGCCCAGCAAGATGGAGACGGTACTGCACTCGTCGCTCAACTTCTCATTGGCGGAGCAGAAATTACAAATCAATATGCCGAGCTGGTAGACCCCCTCAAGCAAAGAGAGCTTTTTGAGAAACAAATGGATGCTAAAGATACAGGTGATGAAGAAACTATGGAAATAGATGAAGACTTTATTATTGCCATGGAGCACGGCATGCCGCCCATGACAGGTTTTGGCATGGGTATCGATAGGCTGATGGCGATATTTGCTGAACAAAAAAATCTTCGTGATACCATATTTTTCCCAATCATGAGGCCGCGTGAAAATGTCGTATCTGAAAAGAAAGATAAAGAAGTGAATATCGTTACAGCGATTGTAAATTCAGGCATACAGATGGAAGAATGGCAGGTTTTAAATACTATTGCCCACCTCTCTGCGTCTTTTGCTGGACGTTCAAAAAATAATCTTTTTAAATTTGATTCAGTGAAGACAGGCGACAATAAAAATATAAAATTAAATATCCAGCATGCGATTTTGATTAAAAAAGCTGAATCCTCCGACCAGATAAGAGACATATCAGAGCAAGCGGAAAAAGAGGGGCTGGAGATAGCGCATTTTACGAAAGAGATGATTGAAACTACAAATGACAACAAAGTGGCCGAGATGACTAAAGGAAAAAACTACAAAGACGTTGATTTTTTCGGACTCCTTATTTTTGGACCAAAATCTAAAGTTGAAGCACTGACTTCAGGTTTGAAGCTGTATTAAATTTCTAATAAAAAAACAAACATCCCGGGAATCATAGACTCCGGGATTTTCGATATTTTAACGTAATCATAGACTACGTTTATGTTTTATTCAAAAAAGAACTAATTTTTACCCCACCGGTAAAATGGCTTTTTCTTCTGACGGGTCAGAAGTTAGATAAAAGAGCCACTTACCGGCAAGGTTTTTTCTGTCACCGTCACATGACAGGTGGGAGGCCCGCCCCTTGTACGTGTAATCTTAGTCTAGAACCTAAGCCAATAAATTAAAAGGAAAGTTATCCACAGGCTCTAGGTTTGTGCTTTTTGGGCGTTAGAATATAATGTATATCAAGTGGGAAAAAGTGGGAAACAGGTGGATAAGTTTTTTGTTGAGAAAATTATAATTTTGCGAATATCCCAGTAGTAGAGCAGAGCTCACTAACGGGACAGGCATACATACAATCATCATGTTAATTGGAGAATATACACACACCATCGATAGCAAAAACAGGATGTCTTTGCCGGTAAAATTCAGGAAAGTTTTGGGGAAGATTGTTATTATCACCCCCGGACTCGACAATTGTTTATTTGTCTTTACACTCGCGGAATGGAGCAAGGTTTCAAAAAAGCTAGGTAGCGGCGACGAGGAACTTTCTTTCCTGAAATCTGACCAAAGGACCTTCAATAGAAATATGTTCGGTCAGGCGGTGGACGTGGAAGTGGATTCAATTGGCAGAATTTTAATACCGGATTTCCTGAAGGAGCTGGCGGATTTGAAAAACACAGGGGCGATAATCGGAGTGCAGGATAGGCTGGAAATCTGGAACGACAAGGTCTGGCAGGAATACAAGAAGATGGCCGGGAAACAAGCGGAGAGTTTAGCAGAGAAGTTAGGCGGCCAGAAAGAATAAGTAGGATGAATAAGACAGGAAGGGAAGAGAAGAGCGTGCACAAGACAGTTCTTTTACATGAAACAATAGGTGGTTTGAATTTAAAGAATGGGGCAACGGTTATCGACGGAACATTCGGCGGGGGAGGGCACAGCGCTCTCATCTGCGAAAAATATCCAAAGACAAAAATAATAGCTATTGACCAAGATAGCGGCACTGCGAAAAATATCCCCAAAAATAAACCAAAGAGTTGCTCTATAACTTTCCATGCTGAAAATTTTAAGAATATGGATAAAGTTTTGCAAGAAGAAGGTGTAGAAAAAGTTGACGGGATAATTTTGGACCTGGGCCTAAGTTCCGACCAACTAGAAAATTCCGGACGAGGATTTTCTTTCATGAAAGACGAGCCATTGCTCATGACGATGAAAATCGCAAAAGAAAAAAGCATGAAAGAAAATCCTTCTCCAGAAGACATTACGGCCTACGAGGTTGTAAATACATGGGAGGAGAAAAATTTGGCCGATATAATCTACGGCTACGGAGAAGAAAGATTTTCGAGGAGGATAGCAAAGGGGATAGTGGAGGCGAGAGAGAAGAAAAAGATAGAGACGACGGGAGA
>DASYKZ010000010.1:0-21235 GCA_035994985.1 Minisyncoccota bacterium
TCTTTTAAAGAAAATTTCGAGGGATTTTTTTTAGTGAGGTTACGTGAAGTATGTATATATTACAAGCGTAAATTCTTGTGTTGATGCTTCTCTTTCCTTTTTTAGGTAGAGAAAAACCAACACGAAAATTTACTTAACCCAGAAGTGGGCGGACTGGATCTCCCGAACATCGAGCAGTGACATCGCCGTAGGCGGTGCAGGCATGACGGCGTAACCGTTGTCCTTGCACCACTTGAGCACGTCTTCTGACGGCAGACTTTCGGCGAGTGCCGTGATCTGTTCGACGGTGTAAACGATGCTCGGGCGAGCCTTGGTGACTTCCTCTGGCGTAATGAAATCCGCGCCGAGGATTGACTGCGCCAAACCGTAGTCGGGCGCTTTGGCTGAGAAGCGACGGATGCCTTCGGCGAGATACACGGCGAAACCGGGATGCTCGTTCAGGATCTGTGCGCTTTCGTCGTTGAGTCCCGCCTTGTTGTATTGGGCGCGGAACGTTTCGGTAGCTCTCTGTCCTTTCGGACTGTCTGCGGTTACCAGTGCAGACGTGTTCAATGTTTTCATCGACATCATCTCCATTTGCTGATTTACCGAGAACGCTCGGAACGACTTGCCTCAGTTTGAGACGAGCTTTCTAGGCCCTGATTTAAGGCACAAAAAGCTCATCTCAAACAGTGATTCTGTATCAAAGAACTACCCACGTAGTATAGCAAAGAAATGGCTATTTGTCAATGATTTTGGCAGTCTGTCAATGTTGGTAACCAAGGCTTCGCAAAGGCCTATATCTAAGCTAAGGTACTGACTAATACCATCAATTTTGGTATTATGTCCATGTACAACTGAATAGATGACCTAACCCCTTCGGCACTTTGCTTGAGGGTATGGTCACAAAACTACCGTCCAAGGTAAAAACCTCCTTATCAGGAGCACCTTGGACGGTCCTATTGGGAAACTGATAGTGGGTGGCTTCGGCCGCCGCCTGGTAAGGAGATTTTTGTATACTTGCCAGGATTATTAACAATAAAAATAATCTTAATGTATGGAACACACAACCCCGTCTTCCGAGGGTAAGACCAAAAATATAACCCTCCGATCAGTCCTAGCGTGGATACTCGGCATCATTTTTCTAATCGCAGGTATTCCACTTCTCTTTACCGATTTTCTTACAGGTCTTGTCTTTATCGTTTCAGCCGCACTCACTTTGCCTGTAGCAAATAAGTTACTCAAAGAAAAAGCTGGCATGACTCTATCGGCGGGCCTTCGTTCCATCATTGTTATCATTCTTTTCATAATTGCTATTAGCGTTTCGGCGGGAAAGAAAGAGGATGTATCGGCAGTGCAACCTCAAGCATCTGCTCCAGTTGCTGAACAAACAATCGCTACAACTACTCCAAGCAAGCCTGTTGTAACTAATCCTGCTCCTGCTGTTTCAAATACTAAACCTGTTACCACTCCTGCTCCAAAAACAGTACAGTCAGCTCCTGCAACAACTCAAGCTCCCACACCCGCTCCGCAAAGCGACAGGGCGAGTGTTCTTGTGATCCTAAAAGCAAACGCTTCTGCAAAATGGGGTGACAACTATCAGATGGTTAAATATGAATACGATAATCAAGTTGAAGCATATGACTGGGTAGTAGCGCAGACAAAATATCCGAGCATCATGGCCGGTGCAAAACAAAAGTGGAGTAATAACTACCAAATGGTAAAATACGAGTACGAGAATCAGGTGGAAGCCTACGAATGGGTGCAGGCACAAACAGCCTACCCTGACGTCATGGTAAAAGCTAAACAAAAATGGGGCACCAATTATCAGATGGTGAAGTACGAGTACGAAAACCAAGTCGAGGCGTACAAGAGTTTGTAGCAAAAAATATATGGGAATTTTTAAAAATCTTGTAGATAAATATAAAGACGCAAAGCAAAAGACTCTGAACAAGAAGGAGTTTAAGTCAGCTCTCCTTCAAGCTGCCGCTGATGGAAAACTTACAAAGGACGAAACCAATGAACTCGACAAAAAGAAGGGTGAGCTTGGTCTTACCGACGAGGATGTCAAAGGAATGAAAGTAGAAGTTTTTGCTGTTGCATTTTCGGCGACAAAATCTGATGCTCAAGTTACTAAAGAGGAAGAAAAGGAACTTCTCGATATCCAAAAATATCTTGGGATTGCTGATAGCGAAATTGAACCTACGAAAAAAGAACTTGCACGATTCAGGCTTTTGAACGAAATACAACAAGGCAACATGCCGACTATTTCTGCTGTGACAAATCTCATCACACAGAAAGGAGAAAAGATTTACTGGTCAGAACCATGTACGCTTGCGGAAGAGAAGGTAGTCCGACGAAGTTACCAAGGCGGTTCGTCTGGTGTGAGTTTCCGAATCATGAAGGGTGTCAGCTATCGCGTTGGTAGTAGTCGTGGTCATATCGTGAGCGAGACTGGAGTTGTTGCAGTAAGCGAAGGCGATCTCATTCTCACAAGCAAACGTGTCGTGTTCAGGGGCGACAAAAAATCTTTTGCCTCAAAACTGGATAATATCTTAGACGTACAACTTTTTTCAAACGGTTTCCAGTTTTCTGAAAACAACAAGGCAAAGCCTCGACTGATGAAATTCAAGCACCAAGGCAATCAGGATATTATCGGTGGTATTCTCTCCTACGCTATTAATCATTACGGAGACAAACAATAAAATGATTACTCACGAAATTTTCCGAGCACTAGGTTATCTACTGATTGCAGCAGTTGTACTGTTCGCTTATAAACAAGGACGTGATAATGCCAAGGGAGGTAAATTAAAAATGGTTCTTTGGAAGGGTGTTTTATGGTGTGGAGGACTAGCTTTAGTTGCAAGCATAATGTTAGGCAATCCAACTTGCGAACAAAGCGCAGACCCTGTTTATGGTGGCTGCGAACAATATGCTGACGATGGCTATGAACCTACTACCGAACAAAGAGCAGCAAATTTTGCTTATTTTTTGACGCTACTATACATACCTGTTGTTTTTGGTGCTTTTAAAGGAACTAAGGAACAAAAAATATGAGTAATAACAATTTTTTTAGAAAAGATTTGAATCTTAAAAGCCGCTGGTGGCATAGGTTTCTGTCTGTTATTTTTATTGTCGCCTTCATTGCAGTGGTCGGTTTTAGCATTTCCAGTATGTTCGGAGACTATCAGCTTCCCAAATATACCAAAGTCGGGATGCTGTCTGACCGCATGAACTCTGAAATTCGTTTGATTGGCAGCTTAGTGACTCCAGAGGAAAAGATTGCTATGTACGAGCACAATTTATATGAATCCAATAATGGATCGAGTCTTTACGACAAAAACGGAGGTTGGCTCCTGAAGCAGGAATACTATTGCTCAAAGAATGTGTCCACTCATATCGAAGAGATTTCTGCAAAGACTGGTGTGAATTATTATAAGGGCAATACTGGTCTTGTTTCTCTCGATGATTTCAAAAAATATCTTATACAGAACAATGCTGGGTGCGTTGAAGTTCTTGATCTTGATTCAGTTGTGCATTTTGGCAACGTCAAAAAAGCACTCTCTTGGGGGCTTGAAGCAGACGATATGGCGGTATGGCAGGAATCTATGGCGAAGTCTATATTCGCTGTCTTGCAGACAGTATTTTTTGAAGCTCTTGGTTTCCTTATTATTCTTGTCCTCTACTACAAAGTTTTTCTTTACATCGCTTTCGGAAGTAGAAAGTCTTCTTAATAATTGCTATATCCCAATATCAGGAAACTGTGCTGATTCCTCGTAGTCTGGATCGCTATATTCATCACCGTCACTTGGTCGAACGATAACCCTCTTGTCTTTAGTAGTGGTCAATGCCAAGGCATCGGGAATCGAAGGATCAATACCTAACTCGGCAAGTACGTCTTTTTCGATCATCCTCATTTTTCCATTCTTCTCCGTGTAGAACATGTAAAGCAAGGTATCGAATACAGGTCTGCCCAAGAACTTGCCGCCACCTTTCATCCACTTAGCTAACTTAGCGTATCCTGCTGCGTACAAATCCTCATACTGACCATCGTTGTAGGGATACGGTTCATTGAGGTCGATGCCGTATCGCTGTCGATCAGCATATTTACCTATGTGAAATTGTCCTGTGGCATATTGGCTTATCGACTTACATAATTCTAATCCTCGACCCACCTTATCCACGAAGATGCTTTGATCTGAAATCGGCACATCATGCTTTTTCGCAAGCTCGATGGTCTTTCTTGCTACTGTTGCGGGATCATTGATCATTTCGTGATATACGACTTCAGCCGCATTCTCGGCCTTTAGAACGATTGTAGAATATGAACGATACTTATCTGCCAATATCACGCCAAGTCGCTTCTCTCCGACAAGCGGAATCCTCTCATGATAACTTCCATTGAGTATCTGCTCGGAAAATAATTCGATGTGATCCTTGATGACTTTCGATTCCTGCTCTAAGACGCTCAACACAAGAATGCAGAAGGCATCGGAGAGGTCATCGTGTCGTTCAGTGCCAAAGCCTGTAATCTGCGCGATCAGTTTTTCTGTCCCTTCCTTTGGAAACAGCACCTTTCCGGTCTGGATCATGTTTGAGACAAGAGACAGCCTCGCTCGTTTGTCTGATCCTTGGGGTTTGTATTCCTTGGCAGGATAACCTTCGGCCTTTAGTTGCTCGATGAGTGACTTCTGGTATGCCACACCCTCCACGAAGAGCTGAGTCGGTGTGCCGTTTCCAAGAACATTGGAAATCTTCTTGATCTTCTCCAAGCTCTTTGGAAAATCCATCCGCTCGTTCACAGGATTTGGAGAAATATATATCTTCATACTGTTTTTCCTGCCATATATTATTCCTGAAACTATTGCAGTGTAATCGGCGGTTTCTTTCTCGCTGATGGCGGGATCAACACCTGTTGCCGCATACCGAAAATCCATGTCGGGCGGTAAGGTGTCGTATTTCTGTATCCATTCAGGACGTACCACTTGGTCGTCGCTTGAAATGATCTGTAACATGTATTCTCTCTGCCATGCTTGTGGACTAGGAAGAGATTTCTGAAGTGTCTCAATTTCTGCTTGTGTTTGGTATTTCTCAGGCCACATCGCTTTACCGTTTTCATCAAGAAATGGGTACGCCTTCGTAACGCCATCCATACGGCCTTCCAGTATCGCTTTCTTCAACCGCATGATGATTGAGTCATTGTGGAGCTTCGTGCCGATCACAATGAGACGAGTATCTTTGTCTCCCAACGGAATGATGTCTCCCATGAGCCAGTTAAACATCTTGTCTCGGCTTTCCTGCGTTTTGACGATATCCAAATCTTCCAAGTCGTCTGCGATAATCAAATCTGGTCTGTGTGCCCCATGCTTGATACCTCGGATTGAATTATCGATTGAAGCTACTGTGATTCTTGCTCCGTATTTCGGCAGTACGATCGACACAGCACGCCATTCATCATTGGGTTCTTCGAATGGTCCAAGGTCTAATCGCAACAGTTTGTTCGACTCCAATTCCATTTTGATGTTGGCGAGATATTGTCTGGCCTGACTTTCGGTTTTTGCGATGATGAGGACGAATTTCCTTTGTTGGATTCCGAGGATAGACCAGATAGCATAGGAAGTACCCATGATCGTGGTCTTGCCCGATCCTCGGAATGCCTCGATGACCATAGTCTTGTGAGTGGCCTCTGTTAGCTCAAACAGTTCTTTGTGAAATTGTGCCGTCTTGTATTTCACATAATGCGAGAAGTAGATGTGGAAGAACCAAGAGTGACAATTTCTTGTAAGGTTCCTTCGTACTGATCTGTCTCTGATAATCGCACTAAACTTCTCAGGTGCTATTTCAATATCGTGATTATGATTTTCCATGTGGTGTTTTTTCTATACTGCTAATTCCCAATGCTTCCTTGATAAGCGCTTCCTGTTCTGGGGTAAGAGGATCTTCGTTCACGATCGTTGCTCGCACATCGAGCTTGTTGCCGTATTTCTGATGATGCTGTCGGAGCCAGAGCTGAATGGCAGGAAAACTTTTCTCTTTGATGAGTGATATAAGCTGTGATTCGCTCAGGTCGTTGATTAATTCTTCGCCGTCTTTCATGGCTTCGTCCGATTCTTTTCTGAATTCTGGATTTTCTCTGCGCCATCGGTAGTAGGTGGAGCGTGATACGCCCGATCGCTCACAGGCGAGCTGTACAATTGGTATTTTTCTTAATTGGTCCATGACCAATTTTCTTTCCGCCTCTTGGCGTTTTTGTATTGATTCGTTGATCATATTTTTAGGGTTTTCCACAGTTAGTTGCTAATACTAGGTTTCTCTTTCTTTCCCTTTCTTTTGTGTGTTAACTTCGTTAACCACTTTCGGTTAATTTCGTTTACTACTTCTGGTTAACCTTTTTAACCACTCGGTCAGTTATCCACAGCCCTTGCGTAATACTAGATTTCTCTTTGTTCCTAGGTTTTGTGTGTCTACTTTGTAGACCACTATCGGTCTAGGAAATAGACTACTTGAGGTCTACTTACTAGACTGGTCTACTAGGTAGACTGCTTTATCCCCAGTCAGTTTTTCCCATCGGTTGATGGCCGTTTGGACATATTCAGGATCAAGCTCGATAGCGATACATACACGTTTAGTCTGCTCGCAGGCAAGGAGGCACGTTCCCGAGCCAAGGAAGGCATCGTAGACCGTGTCGCCGATGCGGGTACTGTTGAGGATGAGATGTCTAATCAGTGGTATTGGTTTTGTAGTCGGATGAAACGGACTTTTGTTCGGCTTCGGGTGGACGATGACGCTTTTGTCTTTCGACTTCAGAAATTCATGTGTGCCATACCATCCGTATGCAATCAGTTCGTGCATCGGGGCGTAGTCCATTCTGCCGATAACCGCTTGTGTCTTCACCCACACGATGAGCTGTGTGAATTTGCAGTGAACACGTTGCATGCCTTCCCGCAGGGCAAAGAGCATTTTGTCGGAGTTGAATATGTACATCGCATTCTTGCGTTCTAGATATGGCAAGACCGCACCGAGCCATTGCGAAGTGAACATGATGTATTCTTCATCGGTTTGAATGTGATCGTTCTCGATGACTTTGTCTTTTTTCAGACTCTGAAAGTTTCTTTTCGATTCAGTGACTGCTACACCGTAGGGAGGATCGGAAATGATCGCCTTTATCTTTCGCTTGCCAACTGCACTCTGTACGAACGGAATATCTCTTGAATCGCCGCATGCAACCGTGTGAACACCGAGCTGAAAAATATCTCCTACTTTAATTGAGTTTGGTGATTTTTTCATTTGGCGAGAGTTGTTTAAAGCGGTTGATAATGAGCTGGCAGAATATCGGCTCCATTTCGCAGAGATATGCGGTGCGTTTGAGCTGTTCACAGGCAGAGAGGATGCTTCCCGAGCCTGCGGTCAGATCAAGAACGATGTCGTTAGGCTTCGAGCATCGGCGTAACGCTTTCTCATGCAAGGTTGGAGGCTTCTGCGTTGGGTGTGCATATTCCTGTGATGGCAATCTTTTGACGAGCCAGATATTCAGCATGTCTAAAATATCCTCGACCAATCTGTTGCCAGTCGTGGCTTCCTTGTTCAAGACTTCATTGAGATTTTTTACTTTGTCAGATAAGTATGGCTTTCCACGAGTGCCATACACGCAATACTCGGTTACTTTATTGAACGCCACCTGTGGTGTCGGGGAGGCGTTGTCTTTAACCCACAAACACAATCGTTTGGAATCAATACCGAGTTCTTTGTAGAGTTCTTGAAATAGCCAAACGTATCTCTCATCACACCAGAAGAAGACATGGGCATCGGGTTTTGTTACGACGAGTGCGTTCTGAATGAGTGTCTTTCCGAAGGTGCGATATTCTTCTTCAGATTTATTATCGTCAGTCGTGCCGCCATACTTCGCTTTGTTGCCAACACCTTTGTCGTATGAGAGTCCAATGTTGTATGGCGGATCGTCATTGATCATGTCGGCCTGTTTGCCATCCATGAGAGCGTTGACCATGTTCATGTCTAGGGAATTTCCACAGATGAGGCGATGTCTGCCGAGGGAATATATGTCACCAAATTTGATATCGGTTTCTTTTATCTTTTCCAGTTCTTTTTCTTCGTCGAAGTTGTCGTCAGTGACTTCAAGATTGTCGTCGAAGATATTGGTTAGATCGGCTGAGTCAAAGCCTGCGGTGAGCAGGGTGTCGATGTCAAAATCGCTCGCAAGGATTTCCCAGTCCCATGATCCGCCTGAGCGGTTACTCGTAAGGAGATACTCCTTGAACTCGGAAGGGGTGAGCTTTCGGTTCGGAGTACGTACCTCGATTTCTTCTTCGCCTCGACCTAATAATTGCAGAGCTTTAATTCTCTGGTGTCCTGCGGCGATCTTGCCGTCGAGGTTGATAGCGGGTAGCTCCGCAAGGTTAAACTTTTTCAGACTCTCTTTCAAATCCTCCATCTGCTTATCTGTTATTTTCCTCGGATTCTTCTCGTAGGGCAGAAGATCGTTTACCCGGCGCTTTTCGGTGCGCCACACCAATGGTTTGAGTTTGGGCATGGATGCATGTGATTAATTTAATAATCCGCATCCAAAACAAAAGACCAACACGCTAGGTGCTGGTCTTTTGTTATTCTGGTTGGAAAGCTTCACGAGAATAACAAAGACCACGCAAAAAGCGTAATCGTTTGTTACCCAGTGAAATCCTCAAGCTCCTCCTATTCGCTTATTTAAACTCCGCTATTTTGACAGTGCGGATTCTGCAACGGCTTCGAAGGTATGAAAAAAGTACCTGTCCATTCTTTACGAATGGGGAGAGATTCGTTCGCTTCCTTCCACCCCAGTTGCAACGTTGGGTGCGAAGGTCTTGATGCGCCGACAAGACAGAAGAGGAGCGTATCGAAATCTCTCAAGTAGTATTTGTTTTGGAATGAGCGGGGCTTGATTGCTCAAGTTATTTATATTTTAACGGCCCGTCACTTCATAGTCAACACAGAAACGAGTATCATTTTATTTACCTATAACGCAACGAGTTTGCACAAAAAGCAAATGGCACACGCTTTCCAAAGTGTGTCATTCGTTCGTCTCGCGAATCCATCCTTGTGTTGCTTGATGATTTCAAAATCGATTCTTCCAAAACGGCTCTTTTGAAACACCCCCTTTCCGTGTGCTAAGTGTGCCAATTGCGAAAAGAGACCCCTATGCGGGTGCATCGTTTGAGGACTAGGAAATTCTCCAAGGAACCCTTACAATGCTTGGTATCACCCCGTCCGAGACCCATCGGGGGCACAGCGTTAAGAAAAACCTGCATTTTTGCAGGTTTTTTAGTTGTGAGAGCCGGAAGTATATTTTGTTAGCAAACAAAACAACTGAGGCAGGGTCGTGAAAATTTTGCTTTCGTCAAAACAAAATTATTCCTGACCACAATTAAAAGTGCTATAATATAACTATGCATAGAATAAATATGACACTGGTATATTTTCTTATATTTACTATTATAACCTCCGGTTTGGCTTTTAAAATAGTAATGAGCGGGTATGATACCTACGATTATGCGTATGCTGAAGATAATTTTTCGACAGAATCTCGTATTAATAATACGGCTGATAAGCACGCGGACTTAATAAAAGTTTATTCGCCTGAAATAAATGCGGCCATAGGGAGCCCCCTTACCATAAAAGGTGAAGCGAGGGGAAATTGGTATTTTGAAGCTTCATTTCCCGTGCATTTATTTGACGCAAACGGCAAAGAGCTTGCGGTTGCTCCCGCTACGGCACAAGGCGAATGGATGACTACAAATTTTGTTCCTTTTGAGCTGACATTAACCTTTGACAAGCCGAGTACGGCGACAGGAAACCTTGTTTTAGAAAAAGACAATGCTTCTGGCTTGGCGGAACGTGACGATAGTATTTCTATTCCTGTCAAATTCAAATAATATTTAATCAGCAATATGCCTAAAAATATATTTAAATTATATAGTCCGTTTAAACCTGCGGGAGACCAACCCGAAGCCATTTCGCAATTAACGGAAGGTTTGGATAAAAATATGAGAGCCCAGACGCTATTGGGCGCCACAGGCACGGGCAAGACATTTACTATGGCAAACGTGATAGCTCGGCACAACAAACCGACCCTAGTGATAGCTCACAATAAAACTCTCGCCGCCCAGCTAGCGCAGGAGTTCCGGGAATTTTTCCCGGATGCCGCCGTGCACTACTTTGTTTCTTACTATGATTACTATCAGCCGGAAGCGTATATGCCTGCTTCAGATACGTATATCGAAAAAGATGCTTCGATAAATAAAGAAATCGACCGGCTCCGCCACGCGACCACCCAAGCGCTTCTTACAAGGCCGGACGTCATTATCGTAGCTTCGGTTTCCTGTATTTATGGCTTGGGAAGCCCTGAAGAATATGAAAAAGTAAATTTGAAAATTGAAGTAGGGATGAAGCTAGATAGGATAACTTTGATGAAGAAATTAATCGCTATTCATTTTGAACGGACAAATGCCGACCTTATCTCCGGAAAGTTTCGCTCTATAGGCAACAAAGTGGAATTCATGCCCGTGTCAGACACTGTTATGTATCAGATAGAATTTAGCAGTTCTTCTGCGGGGAGCGTAATTTCAAAAATTATCAAGATTGACCCAATTTCATCAAAAATAATCAGAGAAGAGAAAAACGTTTTTATTTTCCCAGCCAAACACTTTATCACCGAAGAGGGAAAGTTGAAAATCGCATTAATAAATATTAAAAAAGAATTGGAGGCGCAACTAAAGAAATTTAAAAAGGAGGGTAAGCTCTTGGAAGCTGAGCGTATAAAGCGCCGTACCAATTATGACCTCGCGATGATAAAAGAGATTGGATATTGCAACGGTATTGAAAATTATTCACGGCATCTCTCCGGCAAGCTCGAAGGCGAGCCGCCGGAAACACTGCTTTCATATTTCCCCAAAACGGGCTTTTTGACAATTATTGATGAATCTCATGTGACTTTGCCTCAGCTCCAGGGCATGTATGCCGGAGATGCTTCACGTAAAAATACCCTTGTCGAATATGGTTTTCGCCTGCCGTCTGCTAAAGACAACAGGCCTTTAAAATACGAAGAATTTAAAGACAGAATTGGGCAAGTGGTTTATACGAGCGCTACACCATCCAAAATGGAGCGCGAACTGAGCGAGCAAATTGTCGAGCAAATCATCCGACCGACTGGCCTTGTGGATCCGGAAACTATTGTCCGGCCTGTGACTGGGAAAAAGAATCCAGAACATACTCGCCGTCGTTCGCACTCTGTCTTGGAAGGGAAAGACTCTTCTGTTCGCAGCGAAAACTCCTCTGAGTATGTTCTGGATTCTTCATATCTTGGGCAAATTCAGGACTTTATAGTGGAAACAGAAAAAACTATTAAAAGAGGTTTCAGAGTTCTGGCGACTACGCTCACAAAAAAAATGGCGGAAGATTTATCTACATATCTGAAAGAAAAAAATATCAAAGCAGAATATTTGCACAGCGATATCAAGACGATGGACAGGATCAAAATCCTCACCCAATTCCGAAAAGGGGAATATGATGTTTTAGTGGGGGTAAACTTGCTTCGGGAGGGCCTCGACTTGCCTGAGGTAGCTTTGATAGGAATTCTTGATGCTGATAAAGCCGGGTTTTTGCGCTCAGAAACTTCGCTGATTCAGACCATCGGCCGCGCGGCTCGAAACTCGGAAGGGAAAGTCATCCTCTATGCCGATATTATGACGGATGCCATGGATTATGCACTCAAAGAGACCAAGCGCCGGAGGGACATTCAGCTTGCTTACAACAAAAAGCATGGCATCACCGCTACGACGATTATTAAAAAAATAAAAGACATTACAGAAGAACTGGAAAGTGAGCATGGAAAGACGGTAAACGCAGAATTGCTGCTGGATGTGGAGCTTTTCAAAAAAGCCTTTGTCAAAGACAAGAGCAATAAAGGAAAAAATGAATCAGACTCCATAAAAAACCTTTCCATGAGCGACGAAGAGCGGAACAAAATAGTGTACGAAAAAATCATTAAACTAAAAGAAAAGGAAATGAACAAAGCCGTGAAAGAGCTTGACTTTGAAACTGCCGCGATACTCCGGGACGAAATTATAGTACTTAAAACCCGGCTGGAAAAACAAGAATAATACCATGAAAGCCTTCAATCATTACCATCATAGTAAATTTTATTCTCTTGTTCATTCTGATTTTTGGAAGTTTGAACTTTCGGTATGGTTTCATACTATTGGCTACTCCATTATTTCTATTTTTATTCCTATATTAATGCTTGTTGCCGGATATTCTCTGACAACGGTTATGATATACTGCGCCATGTTTTTTCTGCTTGATACTCCGCTCAACTTTCTGGCGAAAAGATTAGTAATATATTTTGGAGCCCGCTTAGTCATAATATTAGGCACTTTAGCAATTATTCTTTTCTTTGCCCTTTTCCCATATATAAGAGGAGGGCATTTTTTTATCCTATTTGTTTTGGCATTGCTTGCAGCTGTGTATGATAGTTTTTATTGGGTTGCCCACTTTTATCTTTTTATAGAATCGAGCGAAAAACTAGAAGAAGTGGGCAGGAACAACGGGATATTAACCAGCGTGAGATCGTTTGGGGGAATGCTCGGCCCTGCTATCGGAGCCGGTATTCTGATTTTTACTACTGAGTCTGCTCTTCTTTCCTTTAGTATAGCGTTTTTAACGCTATCAATTATTCCTCTTTTAACGCTTCAGCATATCAAAGATAAGCCGGTTTTTAAAAAAACATCCTATAAAGAATTTTTCAGAGAACTTCCTGAAAAGAAAAATTTTCTGACTTGGTTTTTATATTCCATACACTTAGGAGCCAATGAGGTCATCTGGCCGATTTTTATCTTTAGCCTTTTTGGAACCTTAAAATCCATAGCCTTGGTGGCCGTGATTATTTCCGTAAGCAAAATCATACTTTCGTATGCTAGCGGTGTGTCTACTCCAAAGAACAGAGAGAATCTGATGCGTATCGGCATGGTGTGTATTTTGTGTATATGGATTCTTCGCTTGGCGTATCCGAACGATGCCTTTTATTACCTGAGTATTTTATTTATAGGATTTTTCGGCGTCCTTATCGAAGTACCGCTCGACAGCAGTATTTTTGAACGGGCCCGACTGAAAGGCCAAAGTCTTAATGCTTCCACTTTTAGGAATACAATTGTGATGTTTCCACAAGGGATTCTGTTTGCGGTGCTCGCGCTCTTGGTCGGCGTGTTTAAGGTAAGTTTTATCTCAGCAACCCTCAGCTTGATTATCTTGCTTCTAGTTAATCAATATATTTTATATTTCAGCAGAAAAAATTTAACATAAAGGAGTTTTTGTGCTATTATATAGATAGCTTAATACAGACCTACACCCCCTAAGAACATTGCGGGGTGTGATTGCGTTGTATACAGGATAAAATAAATAAAAACCATGAAAATAGAAAAAAACATAGATAAAATAAGAGTTAAAGGCGCCCGCACCCATAATTTGAAAAACATCTCAGTCGAAATGCCACGGAACAAGATGGTGGTCATTACCGGTGTTTCCGGCTCGGGAAAGTCTTCTCTTGCTTTTGATACGATTTTTGCCGAAGGGCAGCGCCGATATGTAGAGTCGCTCTCTTCATATGCTAGACAGTTTTTAAACCAAATGCCAAAGCCGGATGTGGATGAGATTACAGGTCTATCCCCGGCGATTTCGATTGACCAGAAATCCCGCTCGAACAATCCACGTTCTACCGTAGCTACCATTACTGAAATATATGATTACCTGCGCGTGATGTATGCCCGCATCGGCCATCCGCACTGTCCAGTCTGCGGAGAGGAAATAAAAAAACTTTCCAACGAAGAAATTTTAAATTTTATTCTGGAAAAGATAAATATTTTAGGCAAAGAGAATAAGGGCAAGAAAAATACCAAAAAAGTAATGGGAGTGGAATGGGATGAAACCAAAATCAGCATTTTCTCTCCAATCGTCCGCGGACGCAAAGGAGAATATTACCAGCTGCTATATGATTTGCTAGGGAAAGGTTTTTCCGAGATTCGTTTGGACGGGATAATGAAAAAACTGCGCGAGCAGATAACTCTTTCCAAAAACAAAGCCCACAATATCGACATATTGGTAGACAGTTTTGCCCTGCATGAATTCAAGGATGGCTTTGAAGCCAGCCGAACTAGGCTGGCTGAAGCTCTGGAACGCTCGCTTCTGGAGTCTGATGGCTTGGTTTCTATTAAAATTGCAAATGAAAATGACAGCGATGAATTCATAATGTCCGCAAAGTTTGCCTGCAAGAACGACGGCTTTTCTTTTCCGGAAGTCGAACCTCGCCTGTTTTCTTTCAATTCGCCGTATGGAGCATGTCCGGCATGTAATGGGCTTGGCTCTAAATATTTTATGGGAGATGAACCTTGCGAAGAATGTAAGGGCGCAAGGCTTCGTCCAGAAGCCCTAAACGTTTTCCTCTATAGTCAATTGGACAAAAAAAAGAAATTTAATATTTTAGACATTGCTTCTCTCTCCATAAAAGATGCGCATGATTTCTTTAAAAATCTTAAATTATCCGAACAAGAGAAAGAAATATCCGTGCCGGTGGTCAAAGAAATAGAGGCCCGATTGCAATTTATGCTGGACGTAGGGCTGGACTATCTCCAGCTTTCCCGCAAGGCTAATACGCTCTCAGGCGGGGAAGCGCAGCGTATTCGCCTCGCTTCCCAGCTCGGCTCCCGCCTCGTAGGCGCTTTATATGTGCTCGATGAGCCGACTATAGGCCTCCATCAACGCGACAACGACAGGCTCATAAAAACCCTGCAAAATCTGCGTGATTTGGGAAATACAATTTTAGTCGTAGAGCATGATGAAGATACTATCTATGCTTCCGACTATATCGTAGACATAGGGCCGAAGGCCGGAGTGCATGGCGGAAAAGTAATAGTAGCCGGAGACCTTGAAGACTTGCTGACCGCAAAAAAAAATGCGAGCGGCTCCCGTACGCTCGGATACTTGCGCGGAGAAATAAAAATAGAAATACCCAAAAAGCGTAGAGAGAGCAAAGGGGTGCTTCGTATCGCCGGCGGAAAAGTTTTTAATATAAAGAATCTAAACGTAGAAGTTCCTCTTGGGGTGATGACGTCTATCACTGGAGTGTCCGGTTCGGGCAAGAGTTCTTTTATGTATGAAATTTTACATAAAAATCTGCAAGCACGGCTGGAAAGAAAATATCGCACTGCAAAAGTTTTTAATTGTACTTCAATTTCTGGCACAGAGTATATTTCCCGAGTTATTTTGATTGACCAGTCGCCGATAGGACGGACTCCGCGTTCAAACTTGGCTACATATACCGGAGCGTTTACTCATATACGGGACTTGTTTGCTACCACAGAAGAAGCTCGTCTGCGCGGCTGGAAAGCAAACCGCTTTTCCTTCAACGTAAAAGGCGGACGTTGTGAAGCCTGTGAAGGCAACGGGCAGATAGCCGTGGAAATGCATTTCCTGCCGACTGTGTATGTGACATGCGATGTGTGCATGGGCAAACGTTTTGACAAGGAAACTCTCACGGTAAAATACAAAAAGAAAAATATTTACGAAGTGCTGCATATGACAGTGGAAACAGGCTTGGAATTCTTTAAAGATATCCCGCAAGTTTCTGACAGGCTGCAGACTCTGATGGATGTGGGCCTCGGATATCTGGAGCTTGGTCAGAGTGCGACGACGCTTTCCGGCGGGGAAGCTCAACGGGTAAAAATCTCAAGCGAATTGTATCGTCCGCACACCGAGAAAACTATATATCTTTTAGATGAGCCGACCGTGGGATTGCATTATGATGATGTGCAAAAGCTCTTGGAAGTGCTAAACAAGCTCGTGGGCAAAGGAAACACAGTAGTACTCATAGAACATAATTTGGACATTGTGAAAAGTTCAGACTATATAATAGATATCGGCCCTGAAGGCGGAATAAATGGTGGAAATTTAGTCGCCAAAGGAACGCCTGAAGAAGTGGCCAATAATGCAAAGTCTTATACTGGAAAGTATCTCAAAAAAGTTCTCAAGAAATAAATTTATGCAAAGTTCTTATTTCCAAAAAACCAAGCTTCCAAATAAACCCGGAGTATATTTCTTTAAAAAGAATAGCCAGATTTTATATATCGGAAAAGCTACTTCGCTGCGCGATAGGACCAAAAGCTATCTAGCAAAAGACTTGATTCATGCTCGGGGTCCGCTTATTTTGGACATGGTTTTTAGGGCAAACAAGCTGGACTGGCAGGAGACAGAGACAGTGCTGGAAGCGTTGATATTGGAAGCTAGCCTCATAAAAAAACATCAGCCGTATTACAATACCAGAGAAAAAGATAACAAGAGTTTTAACGTGGTTTGTATTACTAAAGAAGAGTTTCCCAAAGTTCTGGTATTGCGCGAAAGAAGTTTGGCTATAAATCCTTTAGAGGAAAAAGGCGTAAAGCTGCAAGCAAAATACGGTCCGTTTACCAACGGCGCCCAGCTTCGCGAAGCGATGAAAATTATCCGCCCTATTTTCCCCTACCTTGATGCGCAGTCTGCCAAAAGCAATAATTTCAGATTTTATTATCAGATAGGCTTGGCGCCGGACATCGGAACTAAAGAGGCAAAAATTATTTATGATAGGAATATAAAAAATCTAAAATTATTTTTTGAAGGCAAGAAAAAACGAGTCATTTCTAACTTCAAAAAAGAAATGATGCTGTATGCAAAAAACAGGGAGTTTGAACGTGCCGATGAAATGAAGCGGAGAATTTTTGCGCTTCAGCACATAAATGATATTGCCCTGCTGAAACAAGAATCAACTTTTTCTCAATCGCTCGGGCATGAGCTTCGCTCAACCACTCCTTCTAAAAAGCAGATTCTTGTTTCAGCTTCTACTCGGATTGAAGCCTATGATATAGCCCATATGGGCGGGAAAAATATGGTGGGGGTGATGACTGTCGTAGAAGACGGAGAAGTCACAAAAAGCGAATACAAGAAATTCAAAATACGGACTCAAAGCGGAGCCAATGACACAGGCGCACTCAAAGAAGTGCTGGAAAGACGGCTCGCGCATATGGAGTGGGCGTATCCGAGCCTGATTGTGATGGACGGAGGAGTAGCCCAGATAAATGCGGCGGCAAAAGTTTTAAAACAATTAAAATTAAAAATCCCGGTGGTTTCCGTATTGAAAGATGAAAAGCATAAGCCAAAAGCTATTATGGGCGACGAAGATTTTGCGACAAAATATAAACGGGAAATTTTACTTGCAAACAGCGAAGCGCACAGATTTGCCATTGCTTACCATAAAAATATGCGAGGTAGAAATTTTTTACCCCTCCTGAAATAGTTTGATTTAACTCCTAAAAGGCATATTATATAGACATGAATTCGGAGACGAAAACGTGCAAAAATTGTAAGAAAAATTTTCAAATAGAGCCTGACGATTTTGGGTTTTACGAGAAAATGGGGCTACAGACTCCAGATTTATGCGTAGAATGCAGAGCGCAACTGAGGCACATTTTTCGGAACGAAAGGAATTTCTATAAGCGAAACTGTGATTTGTGCGGAGAAAGCATGATTACTATCTGGTCGCCCAACAAGGAAACTCCCATATACTGCGTGGCATGCTGGTGGAGCGACAAATGGGATCCGTATGAATACGGAGCTTCATATAACCCCGCAAGATCTTTTTTTGAGCAAGTGGGGGATTTATATAAAAAAGTTCCAAAGCCTGCGCTTGTAGGCATGCGCAATGTGGATTCGAATTATGTGAACTATGTCGCTGACTGTAATAGGTGCTATATGATCGTGGAGAGTTCAAACAACGAAGACTGCATACACTGCTATTGGATTCAGCTTTCCAAAGATTTGGTGGACTGCTCGTTTACCAATAAAGTAGAGCGTTCGTACGAAAGCGACGACTGTTATGATTCATACGGGCTCTTGTATTCCAAAAGCTGCCACTCCTGTACAGACAGCTATTTCTTGCTGGATTGCCGCGGCTGCACTGATTGCATCGGCTCCATAAATCTGCGGAATAAAAGCAATTGTATTTTCAATATCCAATACAGCAAGGAGGAGTACGAAAAGATAAAAAAAGAAATGCGGCTGGATACGCATTCCGGGGCGGAGGATTTAAGAAAAAAGTTCGCTCTATTTATAAAAGACAAGCCGCGAAAATTCGCCGAAGCTACAAATACAGTAGGCTCTACAGGGAATTACCTCGTAAATGTAAAAAATAGCCGGAATTGCTTTCACTCATACAACGGAGAGGACAATGCGTATTCTGTGCATCTGTGGCGTGAAGCAAAAGATTGTTTTGATTGTCACACTGCCGGTCGCAGCGTAGAGAAGATTTATAATTCCACAAATACCGGTATCCAAGCTTCAAATTGCATATGCTGCCACAATTGCTGGAGCTCAAACTTTGTGGAGTATTCTTTCAATTGCCCGAATGGGAATAACCTTTTTGGGTGTATGGCTATAAAAAAGGGCACATATTCTATTTTAAACAAACAATATGGCGAAACAGAGTATAAAAAAATTCGCGCAGAAATTGTAGACGCTTTAAAAAAGAAAAATAAGTATGGGGAATTTTTTCCAAAAGAATTAATGCTGTTTGGCTACAATGAAACTACGGCCATGGAAGAGTTTCCGCTTTCCAGAGAGGAAGCGCTGGCGCAAGGCTTTAAATGGGAAGATACTCCACGAGGAACTTATGGACAAGAGACAAAAAAGAGCGATGAAATTCCTAACTCAATAGGAGATGTGGATTTTGATGTAACTAAAGAAATATTCAGCTGTAGAGAGTGCGATAAAAACTACCGCATCATCGAGAATGAATTTTTATTTTACAAAAAGCTCGCGATTCCGCTTCCACGCCTTTGTCCTGATTGCCGCCATGGGCTACGCATGTCTAGCCGCGGACCGAACAAGCTCTGGCATAGAGCCTGCATGTGTGATAAAAGTAATCATGTGCACGGAGGTGAGAAATGCGATATTGAATTTGAAACCAGCTACGCTCCCGAGCGGCCGGAAATTATTTATTGTGAAAAATGCTACCAGCAGGAGGTATATTAAATATGGAAACTAGAAACTGTAAAAATTGCAATACTGAATTTACAATCGAACCGGATGATTTTGGGTTTTATGAAAAACTAAAAGTCCCGCCTCCGACATGGTGCCCGCATTGCAGATTTATACGCAAGATGACATTCATTAATCAACGTTCTTTATATAAAACGAATTGCTCTAATTGCAGTAAGTCTATAATTTCCATGTATCATTCAGATACATCTATCCCAGCATGGTGTGTTAAGTGTTATGTAAGTGATGCTTGGGATGCGCGAGACTATGCCCAAGATTATGATTTCTCTCAAAACTTTTTTAAACAATTTAAAGAGTTAAAATATAATACTCCGCACAGAGCCCTGGACCAAAATGAAAAAAATGGTACTGGGTGCGAATACTCGAATTACTGTTATACCAGCAAAGATATCTACCTATCTTTTGATGTTGGCGGTTCTGAAAATATAAAATACTCAAGCTATGTTTTTAAAGGTAATAAAAACTGTGTTGACTCGCTGATGATAAAAGACAATGAGAAAGGATATGAACTTGTGCAGGCAAGCACCAACTATAATTCTTCTTTTTTAGTAGAAAGTGATAGATGCGTGGATTCAAGCTTTTTATACGACTGTTCAAACTGCACGAATTGCTGCATGTCTTCAAATCTCCGAAACAAAAGCTATGTTTTCAGAAATAAACAATTAACAAAAGGAGAATATGAAAAAGCTATCGGAGAGCTTCGGCTTGAAACATACTTCGGGCAGCAAAAGGCAAAGCAAGGGTTTTCAGAAATGATTAAAAAATCTATTCATAAATACGCAAATATAAAGAATTCAGTAAATGCAGTAGGAGATTTTATAGGGAATTCAAAAAATGTTTATCATTGCTATGGTCTCGTTGATGCAGAGAATATTAAGTATAGTTTTATACTTCCAAGTACTGCAAGAGATTCTCAAGATTTGCTTTCCACGGGAAAACTTGAAGAATGTTATGAAGCTACATACGCCGGAAGAGGAGGGAGCAGGCTAGTCATGGCTTTTAGCTGCGGGGGAGGAAGCCAAAATGTTTATTATTCTGACAGCTGTCGGGGCTGCTCGGATTGTTTTGGCTGTGTCGGACTAAGCAAGAAGCAATATTGTATTTTTAATAAGCAATATTCAAAAGAAGATTACTTTAAAATGATTGAAAAAATAAAAAATCATATGAATGAAATGCCATACATAGACAAGAATGGCCGTGAATATGCTTTTGGGGAGTGTTTCCCGACAGAAATTTCGCCTTTTGCCTACAATGAAACCACAGCTTTTGAAGAGGAACTGCTTACCAAAGAGCAAGTAATTTCTGCTGGATATAAATGGAGAGACATGGAATCAAAATCATATGTATCTACAATAAAGACTGAAAATATCCCTGACAGCATCAAGGAAGTGACTGACGAAATAATTAAAGAAACTATTGAATGCCCCAACAAAGGTAACATAGAAACTGGATGTACGTCAGCCTTTAGAATATTGCTGGACGAACTTGCTTTTTATAGGCAGATGAATTTACCAATACCGAGATATTGTCCAAACTGCAGGCATCACGCGCGCTTAAAATGGAAAAATCCTTTTCGCTTTTACAAGCGGGAATGTATGTGTGAACTGGCCAACCATGACCATGATAAAAAATGCCAAAATAAATTTGAAACGATGTACGCGCCAGATAGGCCGGAAGCAATTTACTGCAAGGAGTGCTATCAAAAAGAAGTTTACTAGCTACTTTACCAAGGTAAATTACTTTAGTTAACTAAAGTAAAATAAAAATGGATAGAAAAATTGAGAATATATTAATACTTCATAATATTCGAAGCGTATCCAATGTAGGGGCGATGTTTCGTACGGCTGATGCGGCGGGAATAAATAAAATATATCTCTCAGGCTATACGCCTGCGCCGCTAGACCGGTTTGGGCGGAAAAGAGGGGATTTGGCCAAGTCTGCGCTCGGGGCGGAAGAATTTGTTCCTTGGGAAGAGAAGAAAAGTGTTTCTGCGCTTCTCACAAAGTTAAAGCGAGAAAAATATTTTATTATTGCCATAGAACAAGACAAAAAATCCATCGACTATAAAAAAGTGAAATTAAAAAACAAAAATGTGTTCATTGTAGGCCCGGAAGTCACCGGCATACCAAAA
>DASYKZ010000011.1:0-61226 GCA_035994985.1 Minisyncoccota bacterium
TAAAAAAAATCCCTCGAAATTTTCTTTAAAAGATGATTTAAACATCTGAATATATATTACTGTTCAAAACAAACAAAAGCACTTGATTTTTCAAGTATTTTTGTATATTTTGACCAACACAATTTGTGACTTAACCCCCCACTTCTACTCGAAGACGGGTGGGTGGTATTCCGACCAGAAGTTTGCTCGCGAAGACAAAACGTCGTTCGGATGGCTCGCCATCAAGAAGACACCAGTCTCGAACTCGACCAGCAAAAACTGGAACGAGCAGAACAAGCTTCTGTCCGCGCTCGAGAAGGTGCCGAACGCCGCCGAGATGAGTTGGTTCATCACGACCTATTTCGAGGTCCGTGGTATCCGACTCTTCGAAAGCATCTACGTTCGGACGTCCAGTCTCGACTCGGACGGTCGCCGCGTCAGCGTCGGCAGCTTCGATGCCGGGGGTCTCGACGTCGGCCACTGGGACGGCGACAGCCGCCATGACAGCATCGGCTTGTCGGCTGCCAGGAAGTGATTCTTGATCCCTTGAGGGCTTGTCCCTCTTGAATACTTGAGCCTCCGCGAAATTTTTTTGCGGAGGCTCTTTCTTTTTCATAAAAATGAAGCTAATATGTTTTTATCTTGCTAATGTAGCTTGGATCACGGTTCAAGCTCGCGAGATATCTCACCTTGAGATATCGCCAGAGTGCCAGTAGTCCACGGATTACGGCAGAGTGCGATTAAGGATAGAGAGAACTTCTTGCTCGTTTCTTGTGGAGGTGTTTGAAAAAACTGCTCCCAAATAAAATTCAGAGATGGGAGGATATAGACCTACAAAGGTGGTAAACCTCGATTCTCGGTGACACGGATGGGAACGAGCAATATCTCGACTCGGACGGTAACCGCGTCAACGTCGGCAACTTCGATGCCAAGGGTCTCAACGTCAACAACTGGAACGACGACAACCGCAATGACAACATCGGCTTGTCGGCTGCCAGGCAGTCATAGCTCTATCCTAGGAAACTCCCACCATAAAAGTGGGAGTTTCTGTTAACGCTCTCTCGTGGATTTTATCCAGCCTCCAAGCATTCTCCCTATTTCGTCGAGGTTTGCTTCGATGATGATGTATTTCTTAGCATCAATCGCTTTTACATCCTTCATGAGGCGAACACAAACTCGCAGGAAATTAAGTTTGACGCTCGTCTTCTCCAAGGTCGGTAATTTATCCGACTTAGACTGCTGACTTGCAAAAAGTATGCCCTCCAGCACCTCGATTAACAGGCTTTCGCATTTTTGCCAGAGCGTGTATCGATCTTGCTTGGGTACGGAAAGGCGGAGAGTATAAAACTCCTTGTATAGATCGTAGGATTTTTTGAAGATAGGTATGTCTAGGTCATTCATATATGAAAACTTATAAAGATTTATATTGGTCGATAATTTCTCCACAAACGCTCTTCCGTGCGTGGGAGATATTCAAGTCTGACAAACGGAACAAGCCCGATGTCGCGGAATTTGAGCTGAATCTTGAACAAAACATTTTTGACTTGTACAGAGATCTGAAAAATGAAACATACAAGCACGGGCCATACCGGGGATTTTGGATTCACGACCCAAAGCTCCGACGAATTCACAAGGCTACCGTGCGGGATAGAGTGCTTCATCATGCCGTGTTCTACGTTTTGAACCGTATATTCGAGCCGACCTTCATCAACGATTCGTATTCCTGCCGAATTGGCAAAGGAACGCACAAGGGCATGGAAAAAGTTGCCGACATGATTCGAGCAGTAAGCAAAAATCATACTCATCCGTGCTACGCCTTGAAATGCGATGTGAGAAAATTCTTTGATTCCGTGGATCACGACACTCTTCTTGAGATTCTCAGCACGAAAATCAAAGACGAAAAAATCCGCAATCTTTTGCGTGAGATAATCGAGAGCTTTGAGGCAAGTCGCCCGAATCTTTTTGAGCGCAGGGGCGTGCCGATCGGCAACCTGACCTCGCAAGTGTTCGCGAATATCTACATGAATGAATTCGATCAGTTTATTAAGCATGATTTGAAAGTGAAAAATTATGCACGGTACACCGACGATTTCGTGATCATTTCCGATGACAAGGCATATCTCGAAGGACTACTTGAACCGATAGGAAAATTCCTGAAATCAAAGCTCCATCTCGATCTGCACCCGAAGAAGATAACCTTAAAGAAACACATACAGGGAGTAGATTTTCTCGGATATGTGATACTTCCACATCACATCAAGCTCCGCACAAAAACGAAGCGCAAGATTCCCAAGAAGATTCGTCAGAGCGTGGCACTCTACAAGAGCGGGCAGATAAACGAGGTGGCGATGAAATCCTCCCTCGCTTCATACTTAGGCGTATTGTCCCATGCCAATACATATGAGATGACCGAGAGCGTGAGGAATATGTTTTGGTTCTGGTTGAATGAATAAAGCAAAACTCGCATGCCGACTCGACACAAAGGCCGAATCCTCATGCGAGGAAGCTCCTTGGACGGCTTGTTAACCATATCTCTTGCGAGGGTTAGGTTATCGAATTTTGTGGCTCCAATATAGCATTTTTCGCCGACTTTGTTAGGGGTCTACTTTACTAGCAACTCGATACTCTCAATATTTATCTGATCCATAAAATTCACAACAATAGGATCAATCTTGATGTCCTCACGTTCGATAGGTTGAGTCAGATATAAACCAGCTAGAGATGTGCATCGGCTAAGTGCTACATAAGTTTGGCCGTGAGCAAACGCTCCGCCTGCCATATTTACGACTACGGAATTATAGGTCTTACCTTGGGATTTATGAATCGTGAAAGCCCATGCAAGTCGCAAAGGAAACTGTGTGAATGAACTCAACACTTCTTCTTCAATTGTTCGATTTTCAGTATCGTAGTAATAGCGAATCTTTTTCCAAGTCTGCTGAGGAATTGAGTAAACTATTTCGCCATTGATGCGCACTTTGATTTCGGTCTGCGACAAAGACTCTACGATACCGACAGTACCGTTAACCCATCTCTTTTCGGGATCATTCTTGAGAAGCATTACCTGAGCACCTTTCTTTAGCCTTAGAAACTCCTCGGCTGGGAATGCGCTACGTTCCAGATTTCCTGCTACATCGGCTCGGTATGTATAGAGAGTTCCATCCAACTGAGCCAAGCGATGATTATTTATCTGATCAACGACAGCGTTTCGTGTGGCCAAAGTTATAACCCCCTCGGTTGGTATCGGACTTACACATCTCTCGTTTAAGGCAAAGAGAATATCGTCGTTCAACTGATTTTTTCTTACAGCATTCAAGATATTCCTGAAACCTTCGTCATCTTGCTGTCTGAAATTATGGGTCAGTTCAAAAGTGTGAAGTTTTGTTTTCTGCCACACCTCGGCGTTGAAGAAATAAGGACCACCATGGTTATGGGCAAAATACTGATGGAGAGCATCATCAGTAACAACTGGCGGCAACTGATATGGATCGCCGAACATGACAATCTGAACGCCTCCAAATGGAATTTCATTACCTCGAGCTTGTCGTAGTAGCACATCGATAGCACCCATCATATCCGTTCGCACCATAGATACTTCATCGAGAACAATCATATCGACATGTCTCATGAGAGTCGCAACTCGATTACTTACTTTTAGTTGGGTGACATCAATAAAGCCAGTCGGAAGCTCAAATAAAGAATGCAGGGTCTGACCGCCGACATTCAAAGCGGCCACGCCAGTGAAAGCACCGACAACTAATCGCTTCTGTGATTTGTATTTCAAATACTGGAGCAAGACAGATTTTCCCGTCCCTGCTTTGCCAGTGATAAAGAAGTGATCTTTGCTACTCTCGATTTTACTGAAAAGTTTTTCTTGTTCGTCGCTGAGTTTAACGTTTTCTATGAAGATTAGATCCTCGTTCAGTTTCTTATTAACGACTGGTGGCCTGCGATAGCCAGAATGGCTGGATTGGTTTTTAGAACCTCCACCCTTAAAAACTTGGTAGAGAATATAGATGACTATAATGGTAAGAATTAGCCACCCCATAAATTAGTCGGTTTTAATCTTATTAATTCCTGATACATCAAGAGAACCCTTAAAAAGAATGTGTGGCACTTTGTGAAAAAGTAACGGATTTTTATCCTGTGCGAACATTTCTTTATAGTATTCTTTTGTCCCCTCAGGCATTGTTGAATATTGAGCAATATCATCAGGATCGTACTTTGCGAAATTATCCTCTTTGAGCTTGTCCGCCATGTTGCTGTGCTTATACAAATACACGATCGTATTTTCAGAGTTCAAAAGGTGTGGATCAACTTCAAAAAATTCTAGGTCGAATGATTTTGTGCGACCCGAATCAAACAATGCTTTCTTTATCAGTGATGGATGAACGGCGGAAAAGTGTAAAACGTCATTCCACAGGCAATCAAGAACTGGGATTCGCTGTTCCATAATATGTTCGCGGCCGACATATTTACTCGCCTCTTTTTCGTAGAGGTCAGCATGACTATCTTTAAGAGTGTTGAGAGGGTACAAAACATTTCCTCGCATATCTTTTGGAACCCAGTGGTAGAGATAATTCATATTATTTTTTTCGAGCAATTACGTGAAAAACATGCCAATGCTTCATATCGCCTTTGGCAGTAGTGTCATCTTTCTCTTCTTCCTTGAAAGAAATGATCTCTAAATCCTTAAGCAGATTTTCTACTTGCTGTTTAGTATGGAAGATCATTTTTGGATTTACCGACCATTCGTCACGTTCTCCAAAAAACTGACCGCAGAATATACCTCCCGTTTTGAGAGAACTCTTTATTTTCGCAAAAACAGCATCAAAGTGAGTGGAATCAGTAAATGGCAGTGCATACATTGCAGTAGCGATATCGTATTCATTTTCTGGAAAATCAAATTCTTCAAATCCAGTAGTGAAGGTGTGAAGCTTGTCGCTTTGAATATTTTTAGACTCTTGTTCCATAAGCGGACTTTTATCGATCGCTGTGACATCAAAGTCTTGCTCAAGAAGATACCTTGTATCGTTGAGCGCACCACCGCCAATATCAATTGCCTTGTCTTTGTGAACAACGTATTCAAGCGCCTTTACCAATAATGGGCGTGGCGGTTTTGATTTAGTAGCTGTGTAATATTGTGACCAGTCTTTTTCTGCCATATTTTGACATTTTAGCATTTTTTGATGCTTCATTGAACCCTAGCTTACATATCGGAGTTTGTGTAGTCGACTTACCAATTCGGCTTTTTGAGGGGGTCTAGACTTCCTCGGCGGTCAGCGTCATCCCTTAGGGTATGGACGATATTGAAGCGATTATAGAGGCATCGAAGCATTTCAAGTATCACGAGCCCAACGGCTCCACGCCCTTTAACCGTATGTCACGCCTTCCCGAATCCAAGGGACACCTGAAGATTGCGATCAAGGAGCGAATACGGCTTCTTGTGGCTTCGTATATCTCCCTCGCTTCTTTCATCGACGATGACCTCGTCGATTTTCTTGAGAGTGGCGATACAAAGAAACGCAAGGGAAAAGTGGTGAGGATATACAACCGAGTCTTCAAAGATTTTGAGAGGTTAAGGAAGGAAATTAAAAGTTTTAATCTATTTGAGCCATGAAAAAATTTATCGAAGCGAAAAAGAAAGATACTATCGGATCGGGATTTACTGGCTACATGATCACGACCTACGAGCATTTGCTGGAATGTTTGGGCGAGCCACACGATGCAACTAAGGAAGGACAATGGTACTCAGGTGATTGGAAAGTACGAGCCGAGTGGGCTTTCAAGTCAAAGCATAAGAAGTCGACGGTAATTACCATATATGACTATAAGGAAATAGTGCCCGTGGACAAAGTAACAATGTGGCATGTGGGGTCAAAGGGCGACACGAGAAGATTGGAGCAATTCTTTAAGGAGAGAGGTTTAGAAGATGGAATGCCGCTCTACTCAGGGTTAGGAGGCCTCGTTGAAAAAATACAGCCGTAATCCGCTACAATCAGCTACATGCTGTGTAGCCGTATTTATCTAATACGAACTGATACTATCTGATATACGACAAATATTAGATTCGTGATATCCTTTTAATGCAACTTGTACGGTATATCACGTATGTGCCGTACTTCCAGACATGGCATCGGAAAAATATTGTATCGCCGATGGATACTCAAGAAACAGCACCTCTCGTAGGTGCTGTTTTATTATCTGCGTATACCTGCTTTCTTCAAAAGGTTGCCGACTGAAATGAAGCAGACGACATAAATAATAAAGAGGACTATCTTGAACCAGTCATTGGCAAAAACATCAGGGCCAAAAATTAAGGTAACGATGAATAGGATTCCAAAATAAAAATAGTTATAGAGTACACTCCCCAGCATGGCCCAACGGCCTGTCGCAAGATAGTTCAAGACGGCAAGAATCAGTATTGAAACCAGAGCTACGATCACAAATCCCCAGTGCTCAATCAGAAGTTGCTTCACTGCATTCCAAATCATTCGGTAAGCCTGTTTAGTGCCTTCATCTATGGCATCGAGAAACCACAGCACTAATTGCCGAGGAAAATCTGCCCCTAACGGTGAGGTGGTTGATGTGTTCATTTATCTTGTGTTACCAACTTAATCAAATCCTCCTCTCTTTCATATGCTCGTACTCTTCCCGCGAGAATACCCAGACGATATGAGATACCGTCACTCATAAGTCGCCAATTCGTATCGGCTAAAGCTTTCTTGATAATCTTCTGAAGATCAGAGGTACTAAAGCCCTCTGTCCGATCTGACTTGCCGTCATGAGCGGCAAAAGGAATCATCAAGTCTCTGCCCAAATCTGGGGTGCCGAATTGGAATTTTATATAGCCAGCTTTTTCGGAGAGCGGCACAAGTAATTTCTCAAGATCAATAACCGTGAGCTTCTTGAGTTTAGATACCGCCTCTCGTTCTTTCTCCTGCAACTTTTCCTCTTTCAACTTATCGGAGAGTTTACCCATTTCCTCGGCTCGCCATTTTTCTTCACGCTTCTTGTCAGCTTCTTCTTTGGTAAGACAAAATCTCGCACGATCTTTGAGAAAGTCGGGATCAGGCTTTTCTTTCTTTATAGTGAGATCAAGCTCATCGGTTTTGGTGTAGCTACATTTTGAACAGGTGTAGGTCGTAACAATCTTCTTATCCTTAATCCTCTCACTTGTATGATCGAGTTCGGTCTGGCATTTTGGACAAAGATCAGGTGTGATCCGGCACTCTTCGCCATCATCAAAGAATGCTCGGCGTGGCAGACATCCACTCGGGCAATCAAACATGAAAAGCACTCGGTCTCTGCTATCGCTACCCCAATCGTGAATTGATTTGTCGGAACAAGTAGTGAGGCTGTAGCATTTCAGGCATCTTACGCCTTCGGGAGGTTGGGCTTGTTCAATTAAGTTATCTTTTCTCTCATCTGATTCCATCCATTTACTGACAGTTGAATCCCTCTCGTCATACCACTTGAGCGTGGTGTAGAGCATGTCGAAGTAGAGGCTGACATCACGCACCAAACCGAGAGATATCTCGTGAACTTTGTCTTTCGGCTTCTCAACCATCTTATTGTGGAATTGCTCACGAGAACGGCAATCCTCCACGGTTAAGCGGTCGTATCGGTCTAGATATTCCTGTTTTGGTTTAAGGTGTTTAATCATCAATATCGGCAATATATCCAAAACGGCGATTTTTATCAATTTCTAGGCCATTAGTTATCAACTCTAGGGAGCCTGGACTCCTCGGAGGGGTTGCGTCATCAATGTAGCTGTATGACATATATAACAACAGCGCCATTAGGGCATGCGGCCAAAGTAGCAAGCCCCGTAAGGCTTTTATACTGCCTTTACGCAAGAAAATCGACAGAACAGGAGGATAAACAGGTGCTTTCCATCGACTCCCAGATCAAGGAAATGGAGAAGATGGCGGCGGCTGATAACCTCGAAATAGTGGTCATGAAGAAGGAATCTCACTCGGCTAAGGAAGCCGGGCAACGTCCAGTCTTCAATGAGATCGTGGAGGAACTGAAACAAGGAAAATACAACGGCATATTAACGTGGGCACCTGATCGTATTGCGAGAAACGCAGGTGACCTCGGCAGAATCGTAGACTTGATGGACCAGAAGAAATTGATTGAGATACGAACCTACGGCCAGAAGTTCATGAACACGCCGAACGACAAGTTCATGCTGATGATTCTCGGATCACAGGCGAAACTTGAGAATGACAACAAGGTGATCAACGTAAAGCGAGGATTGAGGACAAGAGCGGCCATGGGACTTCGACCATCAATGGCTCCGACAGGATATCTCAACAGCAAAAACAAAGACGAGAAATGCCAAGTGATCGTAGACGCCAAAAGAGCGCCAGTGATAAAACAAATGTTCGAGAAAGTGGCGAACGAGAATTACTCGGGCAGAAAGGTATTTAAATGGCTCAAGGAAATAGAATTCAAAAACAAGAATGGAAAGTATGTAACGCTGGGCAACATTTATAGAATGCTCCGAATGACCTTCTACTACGGAGTGTTTGAATATCCCGAAGGTAGTGGCGAGTGGTTTACAGGAAAGCATATACCCATAATTAGCCAATCATTGTTCGAGGCGGTGCAAGAAAAAATTAAAGTTGAGAAAAAGAAAGCATACGGACGAGAGTTCGCATTTACGAGAATGCTCCACTGTGCCTACTGCGAGTCAGGGATAACGGCAGAAGAAAAGATTAAGGAACTGAAAGACGGCGGATCGAATGCCCATGTGTACTACAGATGCACGAAAGTGAAGAATCGAGAGTGTCCGAATGAGTCAGTCAAAGAAAGTATCCTGATAGATGAGATGCTACCGATTATCGACAAGATGAGCTTGGATAAAAGTGAGCTAAAACACAAGCTACAAGAAGAAGTGGCACGGTATGCACTCTTCCAGACAGGAGTGCTTGGAGTAGACCTGAAGCAATCAAAGAAACATAAAGACATCAGTATCAAAGTATTTGCAAAGCACATGCTCGTCCATGGGACGATGCTTCAAAAACGAGAGGTGCTCTCCTGCATCAAGAGCAGGATACTACTGAAGGACAAGAAGCTGACGATGGAATAAAATTCCATAAAACATCTAGATTTTCGTCAATTTTTTTATTAAAATATAGGTTATGGATGACTCTACGGTAAAAAAAGAATTACCTCCTGTCCTTAGCTATTGCCTCTATGCTAGAAAATCGAGCGAAGACGAAGAACGACAGGCTTTGTCTATCGAATCTCAGATAAGTGAGATGAATAAACTTGCCGAACGGGATCATCTCTCTGTGGTGACCGTAAAAACTGAAGCTCATTCAGCGAAGAATTCTGGCGAACGTGAAGTGTTTAACAAAATGATCGACGAGATAAAGGCTGGAAAATATAATGCGATTCTAACGTGGCATCCAGATAGGCTCAGCAGAAATGCGGGCGATCTCGGTAGATTGATTGACCTGATGGACAGTAAACAGCTCCTAGAAATAAAGACATATAATCAAAACTTTTCTAACTCACCTAACGAGAAATTCTTGCTGATGATCCTTGGGTCGCAGGCAAAACTTGAAAATGATACTAAAGGTATAAATGTGAAAAGAGGTCTGAGAACACTCGTCGAAAAAGGATTGTGGCCAGGAGTCGCTCCTTTGGGATATACGAATGTTGGAGAGAAAGGAAATCGAGGCATTGTGAAGATAGATCCGATACGCGCCCATATAGTCCAAATGATGTTTGAAAAAGCAGCCGAAGGATGGAGTCAACATCATATACGGGATTGGCTCACCGATGAATTGGATTTTAGATCACCTAACGGCAAACACGTTGCGTTAAGTGGCGTACAACTAGCACTCACGAGAACCTTTTATTACGGCATGTTTGAGTATCCCAAGAAAAGTGGCAACTGGTACCACGGCGTACACCAACCACTCATTACCAAGGAGCTTTTTGAAAAAGTTCGGGAAGAAATGAAAAAGAAAAGACGAGCGACACGGATTTACAAAAAAGACTTCGCATATACGCACTTAATCAAATGTGGCCTATGCGGTTCAAGTGTCACCGCAGAAGAAAAATTCAAAGCTTTGAAAGACGGAACTATCGCTCGCTATGTCTATTACGGCTGTTCGAGGACGCAAGATCACCATTGTCCTATGCACTATATCCGAGAGGAAGATCTCATAAAATCACTCTGTGAAATAGTCGATGAGTTATCGATCAATGAGCTTGGGGTGCGAGGACAGATGGATTTGGATGTAGACAGAATGTACCGTTTTCATCGGGATGTCTTAGGTGATCCAGGAGGTTTTGAAAGCAAGGAATTGGGAGATATTGATACTAAAAAGTATATGAAGTTTCTACTGAAGGATGGCAACATTCACGAACAACGTCATGTGTTGTCGAACCTCAAGAGCAAGCTTATTTTGAAAGACGGAAAGATATCTGTTGATAAAACAGAATCAGATGAATTATTAAAAGACGTGCCGCCTGTTAGTCAGCCGATTTCAGTACAACTATAATTTTTCTGGCAAAACGGGAGCTAAATTTTGAGACCTGAAAAAGGGTCAAAATATAGGGCCTCCGCGTCTGCCTTGTTTGTGCGCCCGGTAGGAATCGAACCTACGACCATCTCCTTAAAAGGGAGCTGCTCTACCGACTGAGCTACGGGCGCATGTAAATAGAACTAGTAAAATATATATGAAATAAGGCTAAAAATCAAGATGCTTAAAAAGCCTCCAGTAAAAATTGCTCAAATGCTATCTCGGCATCATGGCCAGTTTTTCTGGCTTCCGGCAACAAGTATGGCAGTTTTTCAGTAAAATTTTTAATTTGCTCCGGAGAAAACTTACCAAAGTTATTTTTTAAAAACATATCCTTTGCTTTCCAGAAAAGCACGCCGATGAGCTCTTCTAGTTCCACGCCCTTGTCCATGGCCTGCCTGTAATAAATCCAAAGATTTAGCTTGTCTTTTGCCCCGAAAGCATTTGCGAGCAGAAAGCTATTAAATTTTTCCTTTTTTTCTTTCGGCAGTTCAAATACGTAAAGTTCCGCTTTCGCTTTTTTAAAAGCATCTAATATTGACTTGTTTAGCTTTCTTTCGGAAAATATAAAATCATTACCGGAATCGGCCATAAGCTGGAGCTTCTTTAAAACAAATTCCCGCTCGCTTTCAGTCTCCAATATATTCGAAAAAACCAGCGCGGACTTTTTAAAGAAAAGTCCCGCGCCGGAGTAAAAGCTCTCTATCTGGACAGGGTTAAAATCGTTCCGGTTTATAAAAAATTTTTCCGTTCCTTTGAATACAGACTTTATAAACTTTTCATAGGCAGGAAGTTTTCTTTTAATATCATCTCCGGTAAATAAATATATCATTACTTTACTTCGAAGTTAAAATCTCACTAATCTTTTATATTCCGAGTACGCATCGCCATATTTTTCAATTAGCAATTTGTCGTGCTTGTCTAAAAAGAAAAGCCTTGAAATGCAGAATGCGGCGAGAGCGGACAAAATTATAAAAAAGGCATTGGCAATGATGGCAAAACCGAGCATTAAAAAAAGGAGTCCCCATTGCGTCGGAATCCGGGTATAGCAGTATGGTCCGCGGCAAAAATGCTCCGCTTTTTTTTCTTTTATTTTCCGCAGGTCGCGCCCAGTCTTCTGAGCCCAGATTATCAAAACAGAAGCTACTATCAGAAAAAAGAAGCCGAGAGGCATGATGACTGTGTCTCCTAAAATTTTTACTTTAAAAACAAAATCGAAACAAACACCTATCAAAAATAGGGCCAGATAAATTATGTACGAATGGGCCAATACCCTATGTACGCCCTGTTTCTGCCGAGCTTTTTTTTCTTTATCCATCCCTGCATTATAGCATTTTTTGCAAAAAATTCTATTTATACGCTTCTCCCTTAAACACGCATTTTGCCGGCCCGGTCAGCCAGATATTTCTATATGAACCGTTATCAATTTTTTCAAATTCCACCATTAAATCGCCGCCGGGCATTTTTATTTGGCAAATATTTTCTTTTAATTTTCCTAAATGATGTGCTGTTATGGCCACAGAAGTCGCCCCCGTACCGCAAGCCAAGGTTTCATCTTCTACGCCCCGCTCATATGTTCGCACGTGAAATACGCCATTCTTTAGTTCTACAAAATTTGTATTCACTCCGTCTGGGTCAGAATTCCGTATTTTTCTTCCTTCGCTAACCACTGGGAATTTTTCCAGGTCTTTTACAAACATTATATTGTGCGGTGTAGTGCCGGAATACAAAAAATCCAAGCCGTTTCTCTTGCCAATTTCATTTACATCCTGCATTTTTAATTTAACCAGTCCTACGTTCAATATCTCTGCTTCATGCTTTCCGTCTACCGCTAAAAACGTAATCTTTTTGGGATTCTTAATAATTTTTAAAATATTATGCGCAAAATCTACAATACAGCGTCCGCCATTGCCGCACATTGATCCTGTACTTCCGTCATTATTTATATAAACCATTTTAAAATCACACTCAGGGTCTTTTTCCAAGAGTATAATGCCGTCTGCTCCTATGCCAAAACGCCGGTGGCAGAGAAGTTTTATAAGTTCTTTGTCGTTTATATCAAAACTCTTCTCCCGATTATCTATGATAATAAAGTCGTTTCCCGCGCCGTGGTATTTATAGAATTCTTTCATGTTTATATTATTGTTGTTTTTAAAATAAATTTAAAGCCGACGAACCTTTTGGGTACCGCCGACTTATTTTAAGAATTGAACGACGATTTCGTTTTCCACCCTTTTAAGTCGAAAATAATCGTAGTCACAAAGATGTTCTAATGCTGTAATCAGCTGAGGGTTATTTTTGTCAAAAGTTACGCCAAAGCGTTGACAAACTACTTGGGTTTTTTCAGGATCTAGTTCAATAAATTCACGAACCAACTCCATGCCTTTTTCGTCCATGTTTGTTTTTTACTCCTTGTACTAATCTAAGTTTAATTTTAAAAGCCGGACAATATTTCTTTGCTCGGCTTTTTTCTTTGAGAGTTTTTAGGCTCTCGATTAATTGTCCTTGGAAAAATTTTCTCTCGCCATAGGTGAATCTGCTGCAATTTTGCTTGAACAGATAATGACTTTGTCACCATCAAGATAAGCAGAGGGTAAAATGAAGTAATTACCTCTTTTGTAATAATGAACAGAACCCCAAGCACTGAGCAACGCCGCAACGCCGCCGGCTCTTTTTTTAAAAGCACGCGGTCCCCGTGTTTGCAAAATCAGAAGCTCGGCTAAGGTAATTGTTTTTTTCCCATCAGAAGTCGAAATATTTCTAGACATAACCTTTCTCCTTTTGTGCCCCGCTTACTTAGCTGGGTAAATTTACAATTTACAAATAACTAAAATTATAAGACCTATATAAAGAATAAGTAATTAGTCTTATTAAGGGAAGTTTTTTAACATTAAGCTTATGTTTTACACAATTTGTAAAATCTGTTAAAATATCAAGTACTTGTCCCGTACTAAATTTTTGATTACGGGAAAGGGTCATTATTAATAAAACTTAAAATTTTAGTACTGGGATGATAAAAATACAGCCGATTGTGCGAGACATAGTCCTAAGCGAACTCGAAGCCTATTATGCGCTTACTCACAATTACATGAATATGAGCAGCTATGCGCACCGCATCCGTCCCCTTGTACAGGAACGCGCCAAGAAGGACGTGACTATCACCAGCCTCGTCGTTTCCCTATCGCGTCTGCGGAAAGAGTTTAAAAAGGGGAAACCCCTTGTCCATGACGTTGTCATAAAAAACATCACTACCAAGCTTCCGATATCCGAAATAATTTACGAGAACAACAGCGAATTCATAAAAGACCTTGAGTCTCTGCATAAACAAATACAAGTGTCGCAAGACGACCTTTTTACCACGACTATAGGCACGGCGGAGCTGGACATCATTTGCTCATCCAACATTGAGGAAAAAATCCTAAAACACTTCAGGTCAAAGCCGCTTATAGTAAACCGCAATCTGGCAGCCATCGGTGTTAATTTTGGCAACGAAGTATTTGGGGTGCCAAACGTATTTTTTTCTCTTTTATCGGTTACGGCTCGCGCGCGGATAAATATAGAAGAGCTGATATCCACTCCTACCGAGCTGATTTTTATCGTCGCTGAAAAAGATTTCGGCAAGACCGTAGCCTTGTTTTCAGACCTGCACAGAAAAGTACATACAAAAAATTAGCAGTTTATTTCAGCTCTCCGAAATTATTGCCTGAGTAGTATTGTATTTCGAGGGGAATATCGGTCTTGTAGTGTATATATGACCGCAGAAGTACTCCCTCCATCGCATCTTTTATTATTTTGCTTGCCTTGGCTAACACACTTTCATGTATCTCGTATACTAGCTCGTCGTGTATCTGCAGCATGAGATGCACTTGATTCTTCAGACCTTCTTTTTTTAAGTCCTCCTCGGCAAAGCGTATCGCAAGCTTGATGACGTCTGCTGCAGTACCCTGCACCGGCGCATTGATGGCTGTACGCTCCGCCATGTTTTTCAAAAAAGGAATTCTGGAATTTATATTGGCAAACGTCCGCTTCCGGCCAAAAAGAGTTTCAGTATATGAATGCTTTACAGCAAATTCTTTTACTCCGTTTAAATAATCCCGCACTCCGGAAAATTGATTGAAATAGTTGTCGTAAAATTTCTGAGCTTCTTCACGCGTACCGCCCAAATTCTTCCGCAGAGCCGTGACTCCCATGCCGTAAATAATGCCGAAGTTTATCACTTTCGCTTTACGCCGCATTTCGCTGTCCACCTTGTCCATGGGTACTCCAAAAACAAATGCCGCGGTGCCTGTATGGATATCTTTTTTGTCGCGGAACACTTCGGTCATTTTTTCATCTCCCGAGAGCATAGCTACCACCCGCAGTTCGATTTGACTATAGTCAAAAGCTACGAGCTTGTGGTCTTTTTGGGCTATAAATCCGCCCCTGATTCTCTTGCCTAGCTCTGTTTTAATCGGCAGATTTTGCAAATTCGGGTCTTGGGAAGAAAATCTGCCGGTCGAAGACCCGTTTTGAATAAACTTCGCGTGTAGCCGCCCATCTTCCCCTACCATGTTTGGTATTACATCTATGTAGGTAGAGAGAAGCTTCTGTAGCTCCCGATATGCCATTATCTCTCCGATGATTTCATTTTCATCCTCTAGTTCTTCCAAAACCGAAACTTTTGTGGAAAAAGACCCGCTTGCTCCGGCTTTTTTCTTTGATTTCATTCCTAACTTCCCAAAAAGAATCTCGCCCAGCTGCTTGGGTGAATTTATATTAAATTCCTCGCCGGCCATTTTATATATTTTTTTTGTCAGCTTATCAAGCTCAATATGATACTCCTTGGACAAGTTTTCAAAATATTTTTTATCTATCAAAATGCCGTGTTTATGCATCTCCTCTATAGTATGCATAAGGGGCCGTTCTATCTCGCTGTAGACTTCTCCTAAATTTTTTTCTTCTAGCTTTTTAAAAACATATTCATAGGCTGTATCAAAAGAAGCTGTTTTGGCATACATCAATACGTCCTCTAGTTTAGGGTTGGCCATCTCTGAATTAATCAACCAGAGCGCAATACTCGCTTCTTGAAGTTTCAAGGGGTTCGGAGGAATATGCTCAAAAGAATCTTTGCTGCTGCCAGAATAGTCTTGCCCTTCCAGAACAGGGTGCGAATTCTGGCGAGCATATTCCTCCGAACCCTGACCGCTCGTGAAAAAACTTTTCAACCGCGTAAACAGGCTGCGAAATTCGTATTGCATAAAAACTTTTTCTATTTTCTTCAAGTCCGCATTTTCCCAAAAAGTTTTTTCCGGCAAGGAAAATTGTATCGGCGCATCCGTGCGGATAGTCGCCAGGGTTTTGGAAAACAGGGCTTCTTCTTCATTATCTTTTAAGAGCTCTATCATCCGCGGGCTGATGCCAGCTTTTAAAAAGGCTTCGTCCCCGCCCGAACGACCGTCCGGTCGGGCGGGTTTTTTTAATTTTTTATAAATTTCTTCAATAGTGCCAAAGCTGACAATCAGCGTCTCGGCTGTTTTTTCCCCTATGCCTTTGATGCCGATAATATTGTCCGAAGGGTCTCCGCGTAGGCCTTTATAGTCCGGTAAAAATTTAGGCTTAAAATGAAATCTTTCTATCACTTTTTCTTCATCGTATAAAATCGTGTCGTTAATACCTTTTTTCAGAGTGTAGACCTGTACTTTTTTATCATCCACCAGCTGCATGGTGTCCATGTCGCCGGAAGCGATTATTATTTTAACGCTTTTGTTCCCTTTATATTTTTCAGCAATCGTCCCCAAGATGTCGTCCGCCTCAAATCCAGGAGCATCATACATAGGTATATTAAAGCCCTCGAAAATATCTCTTGAGCTTATGAGCTGGGAGACAAGGGCGTCGTCGGTCTTTTTTCTGCCTGCTTTATAGGCGTCGTAGGCTTCATGGCGGAAGGTTTTTTGGGGCAAGTCGTAGCAGGCTACTATATAGTCCGGCTTCAGGTCGGTAATTATCTTCATGAGCATATTTGAGAGCCCGTAGAGAGCGCCGGTCGGAGCGCCGTCGGACGACATAAACTCGGGCAGGGCGTGATAGGCGCGATGTATTATGGCGTGAGCGTCCAGTAATATCAGAGTTTTTGTATTCTTAGTTTTCTTGGCTTTATCCTTCTGTGGCATTATGAAAAGTATACCATTTAAGCTACAATATTAAATATAATGAATGATTTTGACGATACAACAGAAAACAAGCAGCTGGATGAACTGCACAAACAGGAAGAAGAGCAGCTGGTAGCCATGCTCGCAGAATCAAAATATAATCTGCCGTATATAGACTTGAACCGTCTTGGCGTAGACAACGAAGCGCTGCGGACCATAGCCGAAAAAGACGCGCTCGAAATGAAAGTAGCCCCTTTTAAACTCTTTGGCAAGAATATATACATAGCTGTCCGCTCTCCAGACCCCGACCTTCTCTCAAAATTAAAGGAAGCAATGGCGCGGCAAAATCTCATCCCTACTTTTTATATGGCAAGCAGTGCCAGCCTGAATAAAGTATGGGAAAGGTATGTAGAAATCTCAATGGCTGAAAGTTCTACGATTGGCGGCATAGATATTTCCGGAGAAGTACTCCGAGACACTGCGAAAAGTATCCACCATATCCAGGACATAGAAAAACTTATAGCCGAGGCCTTGGAAGGAAATAAAATTCACAAAATTTCGCGCCTGCTTGAAATAATCTTGGCCGGAGCTATAGCCATAAAAGCTTCCGATGTGCATATCGAAGCAGAAAAAGAGCGAGGCAGGCTACGGCTTCGGTTGGACGGGATATTGCAAGATGTAAATTTCTTTGATTTGGAGGTGTACCGCCTCCTCAACTCGCGCATAAAATTGCTATCCCAGATGAAGCTAACTTCAAAAATCGCCCAAGACGGCAGATTTAATATTATGGAAGAAGACGAAGAGATAAGTATCCGCTGCTCGCTCATACCAGGCTCTTATGGCGAAGCCATAGTCATGCGTATACTTGACCCAAAATCTATACAAGTAAACCTTGAAGAATTGGGAATCGAGCCGTATCTTTTTGGTATTATTGAAAAAGAAATCGTAAAGCCAAACGGTATGATTCTCGTCACCGGTCCGACAGGCTCCGGAAAAACCACTACTTTATACGCATTTCTGCGAAAAATTTATTCTAAAGAAATAAACATTATAACGATTGAAGACCCGGTAGAATACCATCTCGCCGGCATAACCCAGACTCAGACAAACATAAAGAGAGGATACAGTTTCCCCGAGGGCCTGCGCTCGGCGCTGCGCCAAGACCCAGATGTAATCATGGTCGGAGAAATACGCGACGGAGAAACTGCTGAGATTGCGGTCCAGTCCGCGCTTACCGGACACATGGTCTTTTCCACCCTCCACACCAACAACGCCGCCGGAGTCATCCCCCGTCTGATTGACCTGAAAATAAATCCAAAAATCTTAGTCTCTGCTCTGACCCTTTCCATAGCCCAGCGTCTCGTACGCAAACTGTGTGAATTTTGTAAAAAAGAGAAAGCTCTATCGCAAGAAGAAAGTGAAACCATTAAACTGGTCATGGATAGCATAAAGGGTGAAGGCAAGAGCCTTAGTAATTACAATATCAACCCTGATGCTCCTTTTAAAATTTTTACTTCTGTAGGCTGTGAAAAATGCAACATGACGGGATTTAACGGCAGAATGGGAATCTTTGAAGCGATAAAAACTGATGAAGAAATAGAAAAAATAATGCCGCAAAATCCGAGCGAGCGTGAAATTAAAAAAGTCGCCCGCACCCAAGGCACCCTTTCCATGCGGCAGGACGGAATTGTAAAAATATTAAACGGCATTACTTCGCTGGAAGAAGTGCGGAGCGTCGTGGATTTGAATGAAGAATAGAAACAAAAAAACATTAATCTCTAAACAATCCTTTCGGGGCTGAACCCTGAAAGTAATAAATTATTATAGGATAGCACCAGTCAAAATAAATCAACCAAAACGTCCTATGCAAAATCATATAACCGGTGGCTGATTGCTTAGAGATTAATGTCTTCTTTTTTCAAAAAATTTGCCCGGCTCTTACCGGACTGGATACATTGTACTACATGCAAAATAACGCAAATGCGATAAAGTGCTATAATGTGTATAGCTATGTGTATACAATGTTGATAAACCCTCTACTCTTACAATATAGCATACTATGCAGTTAGTGTCAAGTGCAATGTCAAATACTAAAGAAAACAAAACTAAAGAAAAACCTGATGAATCTTTTCTGGACCAGACCCTCCGGCCGGCCCATTGGGACGAATATATCGGCCAAAAACACATAAAAGACAACGTTAAAATTCTGCTCGACGCGGCCAGCGGCCGCGGACATATCCCTGAGCATATTCTTTTCTACGGACCGCCGGGATTGGGTAAAACTACCCTCGCCCACCTGATAGCCCGCGAGACGAGCCGGCAAATGAAAATAACTTCCGGCCCGGCCATAGAAAAAGTCGGCGATTTGGCGTCTATTTTGACCAACCTTGCCTCGGGCGACATACTTTTCATAGATGAAATCCATCGCTTAAATAAAATGGTGGAGGAAATTCTCTATCCTGCCATGGAGTCTGGTGTGCTCGACATTATCATCGGAAAGGGCCCCTCTGCGCGGACTATCCAGCTCGACCTGCCGCCTTTTACCCTGATAGCGGCGACCACCCGCGTGGCCCTCGTCTCTGCCCCGCTCCGTTCACGATTCTCGGGCGGAGTTTTCAGGCTGGAATTTTATTCCAACGAGGAAATTGCAAAAATTATAGACCGGTCCAGCAAACTTTTGCAAATAGGGCTTGAAAAAGAAGCACTGGAGGAAATCGCCAAGCGAAGCCGGTTTACCCCGCGCACGGCGAATTATTTTTTGAAAAGAGTCCGCGACTTTGCCCAAGTAAGCGGGCAGGGAGCAACTAGCGGAGTATTGGAAAAGAAAATGGTGAAAGATGCGCTCAATATGCTCGCGATTGATGATATCGGACTGAACACGTCTGATAGAAAATTTTTGGAAATACTGATAGATAAATTTGGCGGAGGACCTGTCGGCATAAAGACTATAGCCGCGGCTATGAGTGAAGAAGAAGCCACAGTGGAAGAAGTGATAGAGCCGTACCTTATCCAGCTCGGACTCCTGGAACGCACTGCCCGCGGACGCGTAGCGACAAATAAAGCATACGAGCATTTAGGTTTTGATGTTAAAAAAGGGCAGGATAAGCTTTTATAAAAATTTAGCCGCCTAACGATATTATCGCTGGCGGCATAATGTGTTTTTGCTTCTATTGGCTAATTTGTTTGTCTGGCACAGAAGTGCCGAAAGCCTTTGGGTCCGAAGCTGACCCACCCCTGAGAACTGAAGTTCATAGGGTATTTTTTAGGAGGAAAGTAGGGGTTTCTCTTTCTTCTCCCGGGGACATTCGAAGTTTGGGGACCCGTACCTCCCATTTCTTCTTCGTCACCAAAAGACAGAGCTTTCCCAATAGGACCGAGCAGGTTTTTCATATAATACTCCAAAGAACAGTACTACGGTAAAACCATAGACCACGTATTCCTACGTTCTACGACCGTGCTTTGTTATTAAAGCATGTACAAAAACAAAAAGAAATTGGTTTATACACACTTGCTAAATAATGCTAAAATCAATGAATGAGAATTTTGGGAATAGACCCCGGATATGAACGGCTGGGAATTGCTGTTTTGGAAAAAAATAAGGGAGACAGGAAAGAAAAAGTGATTTTTTCCGAGTGTTTCAAAACTTCGGCGAAGTTAGATTTTTCCGAAAGGTTGCTCCTTATAGGCGAAGAAGTGCGGAGTGTAATAAAAAAATACAAGCCAGAAGTTTTGTCTATCGAAACCCTTTTTGCCACGAATAACCAAAAGACGGTAATGCACGTGGCCGAAGCTCGAGGGGTGGTGATATACGAAGCCGTACAAGCCGGCTTAAAAATTTTCGAAGCCTCCCCTCCCCAGATAAAAATGGCTACGACCGGATACGGCAAGGCCGATAAAAATCAAATAATAAAAATGGTAAAAATGCTTGTAGAGATAGATAATTTCAAAAAGTCAGACGACGAATTAGACGCTATAGCTATAGCTCTCACAGCTTTCGCCTACTTACCCGCACACTTACTTTAAAGATATTGAGTACAATGCACCAAAGGTGCGTCTTTAAAAGTAAGTGTGCGGGTTATCCACATTTTGCTCTTTTTGCTATTGCTAAGTGTTTTGTATTTTGTTACAAAGTAGGCATTAATAGAGTATCAATAAAAATATATAAACATTTTTTATGAGTTACGACGAAGATGATGGTTTTGGTGGCGGTTTTAAAATGTATGATGATGACGATGATGAATTTGCCGATCCGGCAGACCCTATTGCCGAGGACTACGACCTAGAAGACGAAAATCCCGAAAAGGACGGATAGCAATGTAAACAAAAAAGCCTCCAGTATTTCACTGGAGGCTTTTTTGTTTTAGAACTTCAATTTCAGAAAACGGTGCTTACCTATTTTATATACCGTCCCTAGAGCAAGAGCATCTATATCTTTAATCTTTTCATTCGTGTCCATGTCGGTTATAGCCCCTTCGGTTACCAGCCTCCTAAACTCAGTTTTAGAAGTGACTATTTTTTCATGAAGTAAAACGTCCACAAGCTTCGTATCTACTTTGACTTGTATTTCAAGCACATCGTCCGGCACGCCTCCTTTGGCAAAAGTTTTTTCAAAATTCTCTTCGGCTTCTTTTGCTTTTGCTTCGCCATGGTAAATAGAAACGATTTGGCGGGCCAAGCTCATTTTTATATCTTTGGGGTTGGCACTATTCTCAGTGAGCTTTTTACGGATATCGGCTACTTCAGACAGCGGAGTAAACGTACAGAGCTCAAAGTAATTCATAATAGATGTGTCTGGGATAGACATTACCTTGCCGTACATGTCGCTTGGTTCGTCGGTAATGCCGATATAATTGTCCAAGCTTTTAGACATCTTTTCCTTGCCGTCGGTGCCCTCTATGATTTTAACCGCCATGACAGCCTGCTCAGGTTGTTTGTACATTTTCATCACGTCACGGCCCATAAGCATATTAAAGGTCTGGTCTGTGCCGCCAATTTCAAGGTCGCAAGCGCCATACACCTTGTGGAGTATATGTGAGTCCAATCCTTGAAGAACAGGGTACAGCATTTCATTCATATAAAGTTCCTCTCCTTTGTTTATGCGCTCTTTGAACATGTCGCGGGCTATCAGCCTCGAATGGGTAATGTTTCGGAGGGTTCTTAAGACATAAGAAAAGGAAACGCTGTAAATCTGCCGATTTTTCAGGTCTATCTTCTGCATTCTGGAATTTTCGAGAAGTATGGCCTTACCGGGAAATGAATTAGGGTCCAAGGGATACACTTTTTTGGTATTGCCTTCCATTATTTCAATATTAGTGGAGGAATCCGGTCCGGGGATGACATCTGAGACATCGGTAAACCAGTCGGAATTTTTAATCCAAGAAAATACTTTCGAGTCTTCCTGTAAAATTTTGCCGACCTGAGCCAAATATGTTTTCATGTTGGCTTGGATTTCAGCCAATTGTATTTCGGGGCGGATTTTATTTTTTCCGGTTGGATCTCCTATCTGTCCGGTATAATCTCCAACCAAAAATACCACCTTGCAACCAAGGTCCTGAAACTGGCGCAGTTTGCGCAATACCACGGCGTGGCCGATATGGATATCAGGGCGGGTCGGGTCGATACCGAACTTGATTACAATTTTTTCAGGGTTGTTTTCCAGCTTCCTGCGAAAAGCTCCGTCAGGGTCGATAAATTCCCCTACGGCGCGAGTCAATATATCATCTATTCTTTGTTTGCTTTGCTTGTCCGGCATATCCCAAGACTATCACAATAAAAGATAAATCTCAAAAAACGCCTACAGAAGAATATGGGAAATATCTAATTTTCTGCTATGATTACTATATATGAAGAAAACAAAGGCTATCATCAAGCAAATCAAAAGAAATATAATTTTATTAAAAAATAAAATCAAGAAAAACAAGCATTTTTGGAAAAATGTCCTCCTTTTTGCGGCCGGTATTATGGTCCTCATAATCGGCATAACCGTCATCTGGCTTTCCACCCTGCAAATCCCTGATTTTCGAGCATTCCAAGAAAGAAAAATTGAAAACTCCACTAAAATATATGACCGTACCGGCAAAGTATTGCTGTATGACCTGAGCCAGGACGTAAGAAAAACAGATATTACTTTTGAAGAGATGGGAGCAAACATAAAAAATGCCACGCTTGCCATAGAAGATGCCGAATTTTACAACCATGGCGGGATACGCATTTCTTCCATTATCCGCGCAGTTTTAATAAATTTTTTCAGCACCGGCCCTACCCAGGGCGGCTCAACCATAACCCAGCAATTGGTAAAAAATACTTTGCTGACCTCGCAAAAATCCTATACGAGAAAAATAAAAGAGTGGGTTTTGGCGATAAAGATAGACAAGGTTCTGCCGAAAGATAAAATCTTTGAATATTACCTGAATGAAAATCCGTACGGGGGGACTATATATGGTATAGAAGAAGCTAGTCAGATATATTTTAATAAAAATGCTTCAGAGCTAAGCGTAGCGGAAGCAGCATATCTGGCGGCTATTCCGCAGTCTCCGACAATTTTATCGCCTTATGGAAAACATAAAGATAAATTAGAAGTAAGAAAAAATTTAGTATTAGGAAGAGAACTGGAACTTAAATTTATTACGGAGCGGCAATACGACCAAGCCAAAAGCGAAATTGTGGCGTTTATGCCTCAGGCAAATTCCGGCATCAAGGCACCTCACTTTGTTTTCTTTATCAAAGATTATTTGGAAGAAAAATACGGGAGTGATTTAGTAGACACAGGCGGACTCAAAGTCACCACGACGCTCGATTATGATTTACAGTCTGTAGGGGAACAAATTGTGAAAGAAGGTGCTCTCTCCAATGAAAAGAAGTATAATGCTACAAATGCTGCTCTAGTTGCTATAGACCCGAAGACAGGGCAAATCTTGACAATGATAGGCTCCCGGGACTATTTTGATAAAAATATAGATGGAAATTTTAATGTCACCACTGCTCTTCGGCAGCCGGGCTCATCTTTCAAACCGTTTATTTACGCGACTGCCTTCAATAAGGGTTTCACTCCGAGCACAGTGCTCTTTGACCTGCCTACAGAATTCCAAACTACTTGTGACGCCTATGGCAAGGCATTGCCGGGATACAGCCAAGGCGACTGTTACATGCCTCAGGATTTTGACGGAAAATTCCGCGGCCCGATGTCGCTTCACGACGCTCTCGCCCAATCTATAAACATTCCGGCGGTAAAGCTCTTTTACTTAGTCGGCCAAAAACAGGCCGCAGACGAGGCTACAGCTATGGGTATCAGCACTCTGACTGACCCAAGCAGATACGGGCTTACACTCGTTATCGGAGGCGGAGAAGTAATGCCGCTTGATATAACTTCAGCCTACGGGGTTTTTGCAAATAACGGGGTAAAAAATCCTTATACAGGAATTTTAAAAGTAGAAGACCAAAGGGGCAATATTCTTGAAGAATATACACCAAACAGCACAGAAGTTCTGTCGAAGAATACAGCTCTTATGATTTCTGATATTTTATCAGACAACGTGGCTCGTGCGCCGACATTTGGCGCAAACTCGGCATTGAACATACCCGGCAAGGATGTAGCCACAAAAACAGGAACGACCAACAACGACAAAGATGCCTGGACAGTCGGCTATACGCCTTCTATCACAGTGGGAGTCTGGGCTGGAAACAATGATAATAAAAAAATGAAAAGCGGGGGCTCCGCTATTGCTGCACCAATCTGGAATAAGTTTATGGTTGAGGCATTGAAAAAATTTCCGGATGAAACGTTTGAAGAGCCAGACTTATATATTGACCCGCAAACTACAAAGCCGATACTACGCGGCGTGTGGCAGGGAGATGTGCATTCAATATTATATTGGGTGGATAAAAGTGATATTACAGGCCCGCTGCCGGCAAACCCTAGCGACGACCCGCAATTTAACCACTGGGAGATACCTGTACAAAACTGGTGGGCTCAAAACAAAAATAGGTATCCGGCAACCCCGCTAGACACCCCGCAAGCCTTGCCTATTCTTGGAACTCCGCAATAATCAAAAACTGCTATCGGATATTTTTTGGGGATTTTTTGCCCAGAGTTTCCTGCAACAGGCTCATGATTTTTTCTTGTTGTAAAAAAATTTCACTCTTGTAAATAGGTTTTACGTTTAAATAAACAGTATTGTTTTTGATTTTTATGTCAATTTTTTCTATTTTTAGATTAACTACTTTTTCTAGAATTTTCCTTATGGCGTTTATCTTAGCTTCTTCTGAAAGAAGGATGTGGTCAAACCGGGCAAGTAAATCTTTTATTTCAATCATACTTGTTCCTTATGTGTTCATGGGCATTATAAGGTAGGTAAATGAAGTATCGGAGACAGGTGAGATTATTATTGGCTTTAATGAGCCGGCGAATTTTATTGATATACTATCGGTAGTGATAGACTGGAAGCAATCCAGAAAGTATTTGTAGTTAAACCCAAGCTGGACATCTTCCCCGGTAAGCGCGGCGTCTACATGGGTTTTATTTTCGCCGATATCATTGTTGACCGAAGAAAGCTCAAAAATCTTTTCTTTCGGCAAAACGTTCAGATTTATCTGGTTAAATTTATCAGAAAAAATATTAGCCAGTTTTAGGGTATTTAATAAATCTTGTTTGAGTATTACCGCGGCAGAGGTGGATTCTTTTGGAATAATCTGGCGATAATCAGGGAAAATTCCGTCAATTACCCTTGAGGTTAAGTAAATAGTATCAGAAGAAAAAGAAATGGAGTTTTTGTTGAAGGAAACTTTTAAGTCTCCATTTACCTCTCCAAAAATTCTTATTATTTCTGAAATATTTTTAAACGGAATAAGAATACCGGAGATTTCTGGAAGTCCTTTTGTTTTAATTTTTTTTTCTGCCAGCCTGAAAGAATCCGTAGAAACAAAAATTAAATTGTCTTCTTTTGTATACATATACACGCTGGAAATTTCAGGTTTTATATCTGAAATCAAAGCACTGTAATAAACTGATTTTATACCATTTATTATTTTTTTTGATTCTATTTCAAAATCAGTGCCGGAAATTTTCGGAATTGTAGGGAAATCATCATGGAGTTGGCCTTTGATTTTTATTTTACTTTTTTTTGTAGTAACTGACAGATTTCCATCTATACTTTCAATAAATATACTTTCATTCTGGGGGAAATTTGAAAAAATATTGTTTAGTATGGTTCCGGAAACAGCTACCGTACCGGCGGTGTCTATTTTAGCAGGAATTCTAATCTCAATTCCAATACTTAGGTTAGTAGCTCTTAGTATTAATGAATTTTTATCAGTAGTAAGTAAAATAGAACTTAATATTGGTAAAGTAAGGTTTTTACCTATTACTTTTTCTGCTTTAGAAATTCCATCTCTAAGTTCTTCTATTTTACATTCTAATTTCATATGTTTATATCTTATATATTTAAATTATTAATATTATTATTCATGTTGATAAGTGGATAAATTGATTTTAATCAGATTATTATAGGTATTTTAAATAAAAATAATTTGATTTAGAACTAATAACTTTACCTGTTTAATAATTAATTTTTAATTCTTTTAAATTTATATACTTTATCCTTTTTAATCCACATAATTGTTATGTGTTATTAACAACTATTTAAACATAATCCGTATCTGCTCTAATTCTTGTAATAATTGCGGGTCGTTTTTCAAATCCGCCTTAATTTTTAAGCAAGAATGAATGACTGTGGTGTGGTCTTTCCCGCCAAGTTTCTGTCCGATAAGTGGGTAGGATATATTGAAGTCTTCGCGGAGCAGATACATTACTACTTGTCTTGCCTTCACAATTTCCTTTTTTCTTATTTTTTCGTAAATAGAAGACTCGTCTATTTTATAATATTCACTTACTATTTTTACAACTTCTTTTATGGCGATATTTTTCTTGGGCTTCATGTTGTTTTTGAGAAGACTTTTTACTTCCGATAACGGCAGAGGGCGGTTTTTCAGCCTATATTGACAGACTATTATGTTTAGACTGCCTTCCAGTTCGCGTATATTCCCTTCTACCGCGGAGGCTATATATTCGACTATTTCAGGCTCTAGCTCAATATTCATTTCTTTTAATTTCACCTTTAAAATTGCCAAGCGGGACTCAAATTCCGGAGCAGACACGTCTACAATCATTCCCGCTGCAAACCGTGACTTTAAGCGGTCAGCCAATTCAGGAATATAGTTCGGATGCTTGTCTGAAGAAAAAATAATTTGCTTATTACTTTCGTAGAAAGTATTGAACGTGTGAAAAAGCTCTTCCTGGATTTTTTCCATTTTACCTATGAATTGAATATCGTCTATAATCAAGAGGTCATACTTGCGGTATTTCTCTTTAAAAGAATTTGCCTTGTTGCTCTGCAATGAATTGATAAAATCAGTAGCAAATTTTTCCAGAGTCATATAATGAACTTTTTTATTTTCATATTTTTGTTTTATTGAGTTGCCGATAGCTTGGATAAGGTGAGTCTTGCCAAGTCCAGTCGGACCATAAACAAAAAAAGGATTGTATTTTGTTCCCGGAGAGTCTATTATCGCCTGCGCCGCTGCGTAAGCCAGCTCATTGAAAGCTCCCACAATGAAAGAGTTGAAATGATAACGCGGGTTTAAGTTATCCTCCGGATTTATATATAAGTCCCGGAGGGGCAACTCTTTATTTACATAAGGAGTCTTGTCAATTGTATCTATTTCTTGCCTAGCAGGCTCAATTTTAGTTATTACGTACTCTACGGCCCGCATATTTTCATGGGCATCGGCCAAAGTTTTAGTAATGAGCTTGTGATATTTGTTCATCAACCAGTCGCGGACAAATTCATTCGGCACCCGTATGTAAATTACACCCAATTCCTCCTTTAGAATAGAGGTATTTTTAAACCATGTACTGAAATTTGCCTTAGACAGATTTACCTCAATTTCAGTGAGGCAACTCTCCCATAATTGTTTTGTATCCATGTGTTCCACATTATACTCCCTCGTATGAAAAATGAAACCTTGAAAAAAATGATAACTATGTTGATAATCTGTGCATAAACACGAGAGTTGCCTAACAACTAAGATTTTGGTATAGTGTTAAAACAATGTCACAAACATACCAGCCAAAGAAAAGAAAAAGAGCCAGATCTCATGGATTCTTGGTCAGATCTCGAACTAAAACGGGGACAGCGGTCCTCAAAAGGAGGCGTCAAAAAGGCAGAAAAAAGCTCTCTGTGTAGCACTTTTTAATATGCTCCCTAAAAAAAACAGGGTAGACAAAAAAGGAATAGACTTACTTTTTAAACAAAGCAAGCTCATCACATCTCCGAGCCTTACTTTTAAATTTATTCTGACTGAAAAGAATTCAGTAAAAAAATCTCCGCAGATATCTTTCATTGTGCCTAAAAATGTAGCCAAGCTTGCCGTCAAAAGAAACACTCTCCGCCGCCGCGGCTATACGGCCCTAGGGCCGTATATAAGCCAATTCCCGCCCAATATCTTAGGCGCTTTTGTTTTTAAAAAGTATCAGGATGATATTTCAATACTTGAAGATGAAATCAAAAAAATACTCAGTAAAATTAATTAATTTTTACCAAAAACACCTGTCTATATTTAAAAAAAGCAATTGTGTTTTTTACCCTACTTGTTCCACATATACTATAGAAGCTATAGAGAAATATGGAACATTCAAAGGAATACATTTTGGGTTTTTACGTATTTTACGATGCCACCCGTGGCAAAAAAATCACATAGACCCCATATAGACCCACTGAAATAATCGTGCTAGAATGGCTGAATGATTGGTAATATTTGGAACACTGTTTTATATCATCCTTTAATAAACGCGCTGGCCTTTTTAGTTTCCATACTCCCCGGCGGAGATGTAGGGTTAGCGGTCATTCTCCTTACTATTCTAGTTAAAGTCATACTCTTCCCTCTTTCCCAAAAGTCCATCGAAAGCCAGGCTCAAATGAGCATACTTACTCCGGAACTCAATAAAATAAAAGAGTCCGGAGTAAGCAAAGAAGAGCAGGCTAGGCTTACCTTTGAACTTTATAAAAAACACAAAACTAACCCTTTTTCCGGTTGTCTTTTGGTTTTGATTCAGATTCCTATAATATTCGCTTTATATTATGTTTTTTATAAAGGAATAAATTTTGACCCCAGCTTTCTATATTCCTTCATCCACGTACCAGCCCATACAAATATGGTTTTCTTGGGGATTTTAGACATAAGCCAGAAAAGCATAATCTTGGCGATTTTAGCCGGAGTATCCCAATATGCACAGGCATACTTTATGCCAAAACCCACTGTGACGACAGGAAGCTCAAACACCAATTCTTTTGCTGAAAGCTTTAGCAAAAGCATGAATATGCAGATGAAATATGTTTTTCCCTTCATAGTAGCTTTTATAGCTTACCGTATTTCCGGCGCCGTAGCCTTGTACTGGATTACGAGCAACCTCTTTGCAGTATGCCAGCAGCTATACGCCAAACGCCACGACCCTCTGGTCCGCGAGGCGGTGCTGGTAGAGCAAAAAAAATTACAATAATAAAAAGATGGATAAGGAGCAGATTCAAAATTTAATACAGGAATTAATTGGAAAAATTACCCTCGGAACAAATAAAATTACTGTAAGCGGTGATGAAGCAAGCAACACATGGTATTCAGTAGAAGTTGGTGCCCCGCATTCTTTTTCTTTTCTAAAGAATGAAGGTGAGGCTATTGCTGCCTTAAACCACTTGGTCCGCAGGATAATAGAGGCAAAAACTCCTACTCCGCCCGAATTCCAAAGAGGACAAAGAGGAGTATCTATACTGATAGATATAAATGATTTTCAAAAAAAGAAAGTAGAAAGCGTCCGGGCCATAGCCCACATGATGGGAGAGCGTGCCAGGTATTTTAAATCAAACATAGAAGTAGACCCGATGTCCGCTTTTGAGCGCAGAGTCGTGCATGAGTTTTTATCCGACGCGGCCGACCTGGAAACCGAATCCACTGGGTATGGGCCGACAAGGCGAGTGGTAATTAAATATACCGGCAATTAGATTTTTAACGCCTACTTCAGATTAAGCTCCCAAAGATAGGAATCTTTTTTATTCACAAAAAATAGGTAGTTTTCATTTGTGTCAAGCTCAAGTTTTATGCCGTCTATATCTTCTCCACTAGGGATCAAAAATGGGTCTGCAATCATTGAGGTATTTCCGTCAGCCAAGCTTATTCTCCAGATTTGGTCAGAAAAAGAAATTTCCCCGCGGTACCAATCATCCGGATAGGCTGCCCCTTCAAGCGATACGGGGACTGCGCAATAAATAAACTCAGCTGTTTTATTCCATGTACATTTTTCGGGCAGAGTTTTTACTCCGAGCGCGTCATAGGCCTTTGTGTCCGTATGGTATACATATAATTCCAAATTATTATTGGCCACCAGGACGAGTTTTCCATTTGGGCTCATGAGCGCGGTTAATCCGTTTACATTGCCTAAGACTTGGATTAGATTTTTTTTATCTATGTCAACCGTATACATATATCCAGGAACTCCAGCTGAAGGCTTGGTCGTCAGTGTTATGGTTCTATTATTTCCCCAGAAAGAATTCCATTCTGTAAAAGCTGAATTAAATACGGAAGTTTTTTTACCATCCGCTAAATTTAAAACTGTGCCAGTTGCAGACCCGCCGGTGCTTAATAAATAAAATATTTTTGACTTATCCGGCGAAAGGCTGATATCTTTTATATCGTCTGTCAAAAAATAGCCTTTGACTTCATTGGTTGGCATGTCTTCTCCTAATTTTTCTTTTGGCAGAGCGCCGACAAAAGTTTCTATAGTAGTTTCGTTTGGTTTTAAATGCCTCATGACCACGGATTGGCCGTTGTTGCCGAAATAAGCATCGTATATTTTAGGTATTACAATTCCTGAAAATTTTCGCTCAATTATTTTATCCGCAAACGTTTGGTATATGTTTCCTGTGGCCCGCTCTACATACCTAAGCGCCGCGGCAAATTCGGTCGGAGGGGCTATGGGCTTCGTAGTTACCTTTTTGGTTGTCGTAGTTGTCTTGGTCGTTGTTGTTGCCGGCGGGACGCTGGTAACTGTCTCTTGCTCCGTCGTGGTGACATTTACAGTAGTGCTGGGCGGCGCGATCGGTACAGGAATATCTTTCAGTCTTTCCTTGGAAAATATTGTAAATCCGGCGATAGGCATGCTGGAAATCTTTTTTAATTTTACTGCGGCCAGTTCTTCTTGTGTAATAGTTCCGTCTCCATTTGTATCTATCCCCGACGGTTCATCTCCCGGTGTCGGAGTATTGCTTGCAAAAGGATTGAACTGGGAAAGGAAATTTGTGCCGCTAGTTACGACATCGACAGGAGTCGTTCCGGAGCGGAGATATAAAAATCCAAAAAGCCCTGCTATTACCAGACCCAAGATGATTATTAATAGTATAAAGTTTCTTTTTGACATACAGTTATTTTAACATACTTGTTCTACGTTTTTTCTTCGCTGTTAACGAATATTACAATATTCGTATATATTTGGTATTGTCCCTATGACTGTACCAGCCATATTCACTTGCGGCACATTTTTTGGTGCTGGTAACTGCGGAGAGTATTGACGAATGCATGCTGCGTTTCGGCATGGTTTTTGAGTCACTAGCCAGTCTCTATAATCTGGTTGCTTTAGTACTAACTGCGCAGCAACTGATGAGCTGCAGGCAAAATTATTCGAAGCCTTAATGCATAAGTTTGACCTTTGACGGCATCCAAGTGGTCCAGATGATACTCCAGCAGCCGCATAACAAACTGGATTCTCAAACAGTTGGCTGTGTGATTGTATTAATACCTGGAAAGGTCCGTTTGCGGATGACCCGCTATTCCAATTAAAGTTTTTTACAGGTTTACATCCACTACTCTCCATGCTCGCAATACAACTCATAGTAGTTGCTTGTATTTCAGTGACCGGGTGTCCGGATTGCTCGGCCGCTTTTACAATTTCCCTATAATCGCAGGTAGTACCAATACTGCTTTGAATAATAGGCCCTCCTGGAGTAATAATTTTTGTTTTCAAATCTGCTATCGTAAACTCCCCCTGACTCGTCAGCGTCCCGCTCCCCACATCCACATCAGTATTCAGCAAATCAGGATTGATAGTAAACAGGATAGTATATGCTCCAAGGGCCAGAATGAGCCCGAAGATAGCCCCCTGTATCCGCTCCTTGGCCGCAGACTTGCTGGAGATAAGCTCACTGGTGGCATACTCTATGCCCCCTATCACAATCATGACCACTGCCGCTACGGCGCAGAGGCCTATGAACAAGCGTATGGCAAAGTTCAGGTATTCACCGAGCTTGCCTGCGCCGCCGGGGTTGAAAGCTACAAGCTTGCCATCTTCGCAACCTTGTTCTTTTGTGCCTGTGCAGCCGGGGAGGGGGGCGAGGAGATGATAACTGGTATCGGCTTTGGTTGATATTGCTGCTCCTGACTCGTTAATTATGTTTCCTTCCGGGTCTTTGCAGGGCGCATTATTCGGTGTGTTTTTATCAGGATCATATGTACAATTTACCTGTGCTTGGACTCTTACTGCTATGCCAAATATTCCACTTAGTATGATTAATATTAGGATGTATGGTAAAAATTTTTTCATTTTTTAAAACTCCACATTTATTTGCTTGCTGGCAGTTCCGAGAAGCTGTTCGTTGTTTTCAAGCTCTAAGCTTAAAGTGGAAACTCCCGAAACTCCGCTTTCCACTTTAACAGGCAGCCAGTTTTTCCTGTAATCAAGTATGTTATTTGTCAAATTGCCGTTGATAAACCAATTCCATACCAAGCTTGGGCTCCGGAGTTCTTTTGGTGATATAAAATAAGGCTCCGCTACTATAATCTCATCTCCCAGTATCTTGTGTCCGCCCTTGAGCGCCTGCTCCCATATTGTTCCCAGAATGGCGTCGTTTTTGTAAAATGATATTTGCGGCTGGGACACCCTTATGTCCAAACTTGCCTCGAGCGAACGCTGCCCGTCCGTGGTCGAAGCCGTTACTGACACCGTATCTCCATTTTCCAAATAATCATTTGTAAAAGTAAAAAAATTCTTGCCATAGCCGGATCCTTCGGCATCGTTCGTGTAATTTTTTTTCCAGGCATAGACTATATTTTTAGGGCTTACTATGCCGGATGCGTTTTTTATTTCAGGCATAGCCACCACCTTTATTTCACTGTCAGCCGTCGGCAGCGCTTTCCCGCGGTAAAATGGCGGAACATGAGAATCAGTAGCTTCATAGAGCAGCACCATAACAGCAGGGCTTATCACCACCTTCTTTTCTAATTCTCCATCCGGGAAGGCTAACACAACCCGTACAGTAGTAGTGGAACCCACAGCCGGAGCGGCTACGGTAAAAGATTTTCCCCCGATTTCAGATGAAACTTTCTTGCCGTTTACAAACCAAGATATGGAAATACTGTCTAAGCTCGTTGCATAGCTGCTCAATGTTATGGTTGTGTTTTCTCCCGCGCTTGGACTCTGGGGGGACAAATCTACAGATATGGCGCTTGGTGAAATCGCAGCGTTTCCCTGAAATGGGAAAACAAATACCAGTATAGCGATTATCGCAACTCTTATGCCTGAATATAATGATATTTTTGGTTTCATAATTATATTTATATTATAACACCTTCCAGAGCCTAAAAACCAGAATCTAATTTTTACAATTTCCCCTCTTTGGCCGCTGTCTCATAATCCTCTTTGGCTTTCCGGTTTGATAATATCTGCGACGGGTCGGAAGTTATAATCTGGTCTTCCGTATAAGAAGCGACCACTTTTATGGCTACGTGCTTTAATCCCGCGAAGAATATGCCCTCGCCGACACCGGATTCTAAAAGCAGGTATTTTTCTTCATCTGTAAGGTTAAAAGTTTTTTGCAGCACATCTATAGTGGTTGGCGACTGCTTTAAAAGAATTTGAATTGAAGAGTTGGTGACTATCGGCACTCCATATGGAGATTTCATAAAGTCTGCCGCGTCTTGGGTAATAGTGGCCAAGCCCAAGTAATATTTTCTTCCGCGCTTTGCTATAGAGTACAAAAAAGACGCCGTATCTTCAGATTTCATCATCCACCATGCCTCGTCTACCACCAAGAGGCGCTTCTTCAAATTTTTGCGTATAGCATTCCAGATGAAGTGCATGATTATATACATTGCTACGGGTTTTAATTCGTCTTCCATATCGCGGATAGAAAAAACAACGAATTTTTTATTGATATCCACATTGCTCGGCCTGTTTAGAAATGTTGACCACGACCCGCGGGTGTATTTTGCCAGCCGTGAAATTACAGAGTCAGATCCTTCCATGCCGGAGAGAACCATTTCAAAATCTGAAAGCAGCGGCGGCTCAATATTTGAAAAATCTGACTGGGGGGTAATATCTTTCATGGCATACGTTTCGGAAATAGCGCGGTCCACCAGCGAGTCTTCTTCGGGGGTAAGTCCGCCGAGCATCAGGCGGAAGAGTCCCACCAGGTTGATTATATTTGAGCGCAATACATCTTCTGCAGTTTCATCCTCGCGGGGTATTGGCAGGTCAAACGGGTTCATATGGTGGTCGCTCGAGAGGGAAATATTAAAATATCTTCCGCCTACGGCCTCAGACAGGAATTCATATTCCCGCTCCGGGTCTATGACCATGACGTCAATATCAAACATCAGAGACCGCAAGATTTCGAGCTTAGTCGCGTAAGATTTCCCGGAACCTGACTTGGCAAAAGTCACGGAATTGTAATTTTCCAGTGAAAACCTGTCAAAGATGACCAGGCTTGAATTATGCCTGTTTATTCCGTATAAAATTCCCGTATCGGAAGTCAGGTCAAAGGAAACAAAGGGAAAGATGCTGGATAGCGGTTCAGAATTCAGTTTTTGATGTATATTAAGCAAGTCCGTGTTTATAGGGATGATGCTTTTAAAGCCTTCTTCCTGCTGGAACAGGGCCGGTTTTATATAAATAAGCCTCGATTCCAGAATTGATTTTATTTCATTTTCAACTTTAAAAAGCTCCATTTCATTGTCGGCATAAATTGTGATATAGATGCCCATATCAAACATTTTTTCCTGCGCTTGTATCAGGTTGTCGCGCAGGCCCTCCAGGTCTTCATAGGCGGTGTCGAGCATCGGGTCCCGAACCATGCCTTTTTTCTCGCGTACGCTTATCTGGCTTTGCACCTCGGCTACTTTTTTCTGGAATTGGCGGAGCGCGAGCGACGTATCTATCGGATGGATAAAAATTGAAATATCAAAAACTTTATCAAGGTTGATTATTGGAGAAAACCAATTGTCCGTCAAAAATCTCGGGTACGATATGATGAAAAATGTGCGAGCTATTTTCTCTCCTAGATTTATGGATTTTGATTCTATCTTGAGCGCTGAAGGCGCTATGATATCCTGCAGTTCTATGCTGGCTGATTCATAAATCTCCTCGGGCAATACCGGCATGACGGAAGCCCGCATTTCACCTCCTTTTGCGCTTGCGCGGCCCAAGCCGGCTGCCCTATTTTTTCCGCCAAATAATTTTTTAAAAAAGTCCATAATATTATTGCTCAAGCTTTATCTTGCCTTCCACTTCTCCTGGATTGAAAACTTTATAAAATACTTCCACCACTTCTTCGGTGCCGAGTCTGGCGGATTTTATGCCGCAGCGTGAAAGCCCCTGCTGTATCACTCCCACTCTCTGTTCAAGCTGGGACTTTTTTTCTTCAAAGTCTTCCTGTTTTATAGCGGTCCTTTCTTCCCGGCTTTGCCGTTTAAAGAACCTGCCAAAAGTTCCGGAATCCGATTTCAGCGCAGTATTGCTGTAAGGCACGACAATAAAAAAAGTTTTTGTCATTATATTTACTGATTCTGTGAAGCTCCGGATGAATTCTATGTACTCCCTTGTTTGTATTTTTAAGAGCGGCTCATTCTGTACCTTGATTCTATTTTCCAAAAGGAGAAGATAGGGGCGGATATCGAGCCTTCTCGACTGCACTGATATTTGGATGGGAAAATCCAATGTATTTAGAAAATTTTGAAATTGGAGTATGGTTGCCCTTTGCTCGTCGTCTGATTTTAAAGAAAGGTTTACCGAATTGGCGAGGACAATAGCCCGCAGCCCGCCATCTTTGAGCATGATGGTCCCGTCCCGTACTTCTTTGATGGGCACAAATTCTTGAGTTGCTTTTGCGTTTAATGCCATAATATATTTATCCTTCTTTCTTTAAATCCAAAACGTCTAGGCTCCAGGCCAAGTCCCGCAATTTATTTCCGCTTAGCCGCAATCCGTTGCTTGAAAACGTATTCATTTTATTCTCTCCGTTTGCCATCCCCTCTATGGTATTTGTCTTCCCTCCGGTTTTTATTTGGCGTCTTTTCCATACATAAAGCTTGCTTTGGAAGCCATATTTAAAACCTGCTTCCAGCATTTCTATAAAGGGTTTGTTGTTCGGCCGGTAAAAAGTAAGCATCCCGGCAAAACCCCCTACAATTAATATAGGTATGGCTCCCCAGATGAGCCCGAGCAGTTTGTAAAACACAAAGCATATTCCGGCTCCGCCTGCCAGATAAACAAACTCCCTAAAAGTGAATGGGCCGAAAATTTTATCTTCTATTTCTAAAAATTGTGGAACTTTAAATTGCATAATTCATTACGTTAAGCCGGTCGCCCTATTCCGGAAGCATTCTGTACGGGTCTACTTTATACCCGCTTTTTGCAGAATCTCCAGTCTCTCCTGTTGGTTTTGCTGCTTCGTCCGGACCCTTCGAAATATTTTCTATGGTATGCTCAGTTTTTATTATTGGCGCTTGGACAGAACCCAGGATTTTTTGCGCTAAGAGTGGATGCATGTCGTTTGGCCGCAAATTTGCAATAGTAGGAATGTTTTCTGGATTTTCTATCTTTTTTAAGATATCTTCCCTGTTTTCTTTTAACTGATTGCCAATGCTTTCATTCTTAATTACAGGTATTGGGTCGGACTGTATTTCAATCCCCGCTGACTTTAATACTGTAGAATCTTTTTTTGTTATATTATCTCTTGGCGTGGACGTACTTATAGGAGCTGCAGTTTCCTCCTTGCCACTCTCCATAGCATTTTTCTCAAATATTCTTTTTCTCTCTGAGTTTTTAATCAATTCTTCTTTAATTTTATTAAAAACTAGGCTGTTCATCTCATTTACCAGTTCATCCGTCTCCGCTTTGGAAATTCTCATTCTGGTCTGTAATTCTTTCGGATATTCTTCGGGGGTTGTAAGTCCGCACAAAAGCAGCTCTGTCTCAAGCTCCAAGTCTCCAAGCTGTTCAAAGTTGTAGCCTTTTTTTTCGCGGAGGCTTACAATGGCCGCTTTCCAGTCCACAGCCGCGATTGCGTTCGTGGTTTCCACCGGCAACTTTGCCTTTGCGTTTTCTATCCTTATTTGTAGTAAATCTACTTCGTTATTTGAATTGTCCATATTTATTATTTTAGCATTAATTTATCAACTTATTCTTTGTCTCTAATATATTTGAAGTGCCTAGAAGCTTATTCTTATTTTCTGTATCGGCATTAGTTTGGTTAGTGGCCTCGTCCATAAAAGCGGAATAATCTCCGCCGGAGATAATAAAATTAACGTTTTGCTCTACAGTAGGTTTTTTACTCCCAAGACCCTTCTTTATTTTTTCTTCCATGATATTTACTATCGGTTCAAATATTTTTTCAAATACTTCAGTGGCTATTTTTTCCGCGTCGTTTTTACTGGTACCCACTTCGTTTTCAAGATTGCCGACATATAAATTAGCTGATCGGATGCCGACTAATACAAGCAGGGTTTCTACCCGAAAATCATTTACTTCACTTTCACTCAGTAAATATTTTTTACCAAGCTCTTCTGTTATTTTAATCCAATCAATACTGCTGATAGCTTGCTGCATTTCTTTCGACAGCTTTGCTACTTCTTCTTTAATTATTTGTTGTAATTTTTCAGTCATAGATTTTATTTGGGTTTTTCTCCACTATCTACCTTTGTTCCGGCCAGTATCTTCCTCGCAGCTTCATCTGCTCCAGCTAGACTATACGCTCCTTGCTTCAATAACAAATTTCCAACTTTACTAAGTCCACCTTGTATTCCTTGAGTATAATCAACTCTAATTTTATTACTTTTAACATCCAGCTCTGCTTTTGCCAAGTCTCTAGCTTTTTCAAGAGCTGGCAAGCCTGCATTAGTTCTGGCAGTTTTTTTCCTAGTTTTTACAGTTTCTAACTCTTCACCTAATTCCTCTGCTCTAGTATCATTGCCAGCTTTCATTGCGTCATCTATATCTTTTCTTACAGCCTCCATTTGTTTATCAAAAGTTTCTAAAGCTAGTTTTAATGGAATTGTTGCCTTACCATCTTTACCCAGAATCGCATTTCCGTCTCTATCTACCATCGCTATTTCTGTTGTTAACACTTTTTGATTAATATCGTTCTCTGCATTATCAACAGCTTTTTTCTCCGCTGCCGTTCCTCTCTTTTCCAGTACTTCCGCTCTCTTCATCCTCTTTTCTTCCTGTTTTTTCTTCATTTCATTCCATCCTCCTTCTTTTGCCTTACCAAATTTTATTCCAGTTGCTGATTCTAGGCTACCAAAGACTTTTAATGCACGCGGATCAAAGCTTCTATTTCTCAGAAAATCACTTGTACCTCTTAATCTATCAGCAGTGCCCGTAAACCCGGCTTTTTCCGCTGCTCCAGCTGCTTTGTTAGCAAGAGCACCCACCCCTCCTCCAATCAATTTTGTTGCTCCTCCTGATGCTGCGGTTAGGGCCAATCCTGCCACGACACCTCCGGCCATTTTTCCGTACTTTATTACAGCCTCTCCGAAATCACCCGAGCCTTTTTTGGCGTATTCAGTTGCCTTGTGAAGCATGGTTATATATATAAGAGCAGGGATGGAAAGCATAATCAGCGTACGGGTAACTGATGCATTCATACTTCCATTGGATAAATTACCTAATATATTTATTTGCACTAGTTTTGAGATTATTAATAGAAAGAACATAAAAACCGGAGCCATAAAGGCGATACTGATCAAGCGTTTCAGCCACGCGTCCCAGCCCAGATAATCCAAACTCTTTAATTGCGGGATAGATAAAGACATAAAAGCAAAAGGTGAAAATATAATCAGTATCCAAAGCTCGATAAGCCGGCCTATGAATGCTAGTCCGGCTACAAAAAATGCCCAGGCGGCAAATAAAAAGACAGCGCCACCAGTAAAAATTATTGCCAATGCAACGGATGCGGGAAGTTTTTTCTCATCACTGCTAATCAAGCCTCCGATAGCTTGTCCCAGATAGGTACAAGGATTTTTTTCAAGACCAATACCAATTTGACTTGCCGCCCCATTCGCTAAAGTGTATGTGAGACAAGGGCCGGAAAAATAGCTTGCATATCCGCCGATAGCCTCGCCTGTCCCTGAATAATTACCAGTAGTTATAGTGCTTGCCAAATCTTTATTGGTAGTAGGGTTTAAAAAATTAGTCGGATTAAAACCCGCTACTATGCCTCCGGCAATATCTTTTTCTTCTACTTGAGTTTTATTTTTGTCTGTGGCTGGTAAATAAGGAATTCCGCCGTCATTTATTGTTGCACCGGTTACTGCTGATGTTCCAGCGCCCACAGCTTTTGCTGTGGCGGTAGGAGGATGTACACTTATTTTATTATAGAAAATTAAAGCGAGAATATTCGAAGAATCTATCACTACCTCAGTCATAAACATACTAAAGTTTATCAGCAACGCAGCTACAATAACTTGTACTATCATTTTTTTAATTTCGGCGCCGCCAAGCCCCAAAATCATTTTAATAGCGATATACAGCAACACCATTATAAAGAAGATGTTAGAGAAATCTCTTATAATTCTCCATGCTTCTGGCAAAAAATTACTCTTATACAAAACAGTGCTTAATGTCAGTGACAGCATTATATTAAATATATATGCCGTCATATATAAAATTTTAGAACCCAATGTTATAAATATGAGGAAAAAAAATCTTATAATACAACCCTCAATAATTGCATCGCTTCCCAGGCTGCATTTTCCAAAAAGGGCTTCTGTTTTTGCTTGTTCTTGTTCCTCGGCTGCCTTTTTTTCTGCGTCTGTTTGCTGGGCAGCTGTAGGCGTTGGCGGAGTATTTTTAACCCAGCTTATATATGTTCCATTTCTTATATTCTTACATTCTGTTTCTGTTAAAGTATCTGTGCGTATTTCATCACGGTCCCCTTTCGCAGTACTATACGTACAAGTTCCCGGAGGCTCGTTTTCTGCTTGTACGCTTAACATCGGAGTAAAAAATCCTCCTGCTATTATTAATATTAAAATATATGGTAAGAATTTCTTCATTTCAATTATCGTGTTGGATACGTTGGAGTGGATGAATTCTTATAATCAGCTATGTCTGTTTTGAACACTACGTCGCAGTTTATGTCGCTATTACCGTATGAGCTACAGAATACACTCTTTTCTGTATCTTTGCTGGATTTATTAAATACGCTGTTTTCTCCGCCCGGATTTGCCCAGCCTTTTATTCTTCTCTCTTGGGAGCATGCGTCAAATGAAGTGCCCAAGCTGAAGAGCTTGTCTCTTGCGTCAGCCAATTTGTTTTCAACGTCATTTACACTGCTAGAAGTAGAGATATCCAAAATCATTCCGTCATATCTTTGTTTCAATCTTACCATTGTCGCCTCCCCTCCCGTACCTGGGTCCGGCTGTATATTTAAAGTGTTCAACTCGGCTTGGATAGACTGAAGTTTTATAAGTGTCTCTCTTATGACGTTTTCCCTTGCAGTCATAGTATCTGCCTGTTCGTTTATGATACTTATTGAGCTTACCGCGCTTAGATAACTCGTAGTTCCCGGAAGCTCAAGCTTCATTTTATTGGTCAGCCATTCCTTGAATGAATCAGCTGCCGATTTTTTATTGTTATATGTCGCATCGTCAGAGCTTGTTTTTTGTATATCCGCATCCAATCTGGCCTGCCATCCGAGGTTTGGCCCAGGTATGCACATGTCGAGCTCTTGTGTTTTTGGCCAGATACTGTCAAATAGCTGCAAAAGCCCTGGAGTGTATGCCAAGTCATTTGTCATCTTGCCGTTGGCGGAGCCATCTATCGATATGATTTCTTTGTTTCCATTAGCTATGGCATTTTGCACGTCTTTTTTGAAAGTTCCAAGAACCACAATTTCGTCTGGTCCTCCCCAATTGAATCCGGTACTGGTTCCGGTATTTGGGTCGCTGCCCAGGGTCTGGCCATCATAGCTGAAGTTATCGTTATTATTATTAGCGCTGCTTCCTGTTTTACTAGAAAGAGCATTTAGTCCGGAAGACATCAATTTATTTAACAAAGCATCGAAAATTGCTGAAAGGCTGTTGCCCATAGCCGCCCCCAACTCAGTTTGAGAAAAAGGACCATTTACGGCTTTTATTATTTGTCCGGCTACCACAGACCCCGGAGTAGTGTTTATTAGACCCGAACTTCCGTCAGGTCTTGGTGGGCATACTTTTGTACTTATCCAGTCAGCTTGTGTTTTGTCAAAAGCTTTAACTGCTGCCTGATACTTAGCATTACATTGTCTATATTCAGGAGTGTTATATCTTCCAACAAAATCTTCATCGCAAGTATTTACTGGCCGGGTACCTATAACTTTATAGCTTGGTGGTTGCTGAAATTCATTCTTAAGATTATTATAGCTGGGATTTGTAGAACAAGTCTGCGGCGATAAGAAACCTTGACCTTGGGCGAGCAGGTCTTTAATTGTGTTTGCCGGACTAGATTCTGTGCCGGACAGCCTTCTCGCCTGTTCTTCCCCGACCAGGAGGTTGTACCCTATTTCGTTATTTTGCGGAAACTGGGTAGTCAGCAGAAAACCGTCCCATCCGCCGGTGCTGAAATCGCTTCTAAATCTATCCAGTAAAGCTGGGTCGTTTGTGACTTTACTCAAAGAGTATTGAGAATTTTGCTCAAAAGTACTTTTAAAGCTGTTTATAATGCCAAGTGCGGCATTTTTACCAAAGGGCTGTCTGACGCTGTCATGACCAATAGTATTTACTAAATCCCTAATTTCAAATTTTGCTATATCTTTAAAGAAAGACCCCGGATTTTCCAGGAAAAGCGGTGCGCCGTGAAAGCCGGTATTTATCCAGTTTACCGTACTTTGGGTCATTTGGGCGAGCAACCTTCGGGCCGCAAATTTAAGGATATCTTTCAGAACCTCTTTGAGACACTCTTTATTTTTTAAATTTAGTTCGCCCTTGGCGGTTCCTAATATCGCTCCTGATATATTAGTAACTCCTGTATCATGAGTTGGCACCGCTAGTACTCCAGCTGCCGTTCCCGCAGCCTGTCCCGCCGTTCCCGCAGCCTGTCCCGCCGCTATCGCTGCTGCGCAAGCGCTTGCCGATTCCTGTTGGGCAGCCGTTTTTTTGGGTATAAAAAACAGAAAAGCGGGCATTAGTATCAAAACCATCAGAAGAATAGAAATAAATTTTTGAATTTTCTTATTTTTAATTGTTATTTTTTCTTTCATTTTATTATAATTATACAATTTATGCCTATTATTTCAATCTTTGGTTTATAGTATTTGCTAAATTATTAGTAGCTACCTCCAGCGCATCAGCATTTGTCTCATACTGGCTTATGCCACTCATTGCTACTATGACATCCGTGTCATAAACCCGTATATCGCTTACATTTTCTGAAAGCTTTTCAAGCGCATTGAGCATGTTTAAATGCAAATATGCCAAGCTTGGGGGTACATTTACCTGAGACATGTCCCGTATGATGTTGTTCATTTGTTTTATTATCGGGTCAAGCTGGGGTAGAACTGTTTCATCAATATCATTTTCATCAATTATTAATTTTTGCAATATGTAAGTTACTGTATATTTTATAGGGTATTTCGCATAAATTTTATTGAGCGTATCGTTGTAATTTTTTACTGCTTGCTTGCTGTCGTCTTGTATCACTTTCATATCAGTATAAACAAATATTTTTTTAGCTTGCGGATTTTGTATTTTCCCCATCAATGAATCCGTCAAAGTGTCTACCGTGGATTGGTCCACCCCGCCTGCTTGGTTCAGGGCGGCGACAGTAGAAAAAAGCTCCCTCGAAAATTGGTCTGTCTGGGTAAGCGCCCCTTCGTCTCCTTGTATATTTAAATTAAGCTCACCATTTTGCGCTGTTTGCCCCTGCCGCCTGGCTATTTCAATATTATCCGGCACTCCGTCGTCATTCGTGTCTTTTTTGGTGGGGTCAGTGCCGTACAAGCTTTCTTGCCAGTCCGATACTCCGTCTTCATCTGTGTCTCTCTCTACGAGGTCTGCAACCTGTTCATTTCCGTTATACACCAAGCCGTCTGCCCTTGTATTTTTAAAGATAGTTTTGTTCTTAAAAAGGAAAAGAGACACGACAAAAAGCACCGCAAGAGCTATAAAAATAACCTTTTTTTGTTTTAACCAGCTTAATTTAATTATGTTTTTATTATATCATTTTTTAAAATTAATAGTGCCAAAAATTCATCTGTTAATAAGTATATTAGTTCAAAAAAAGATTAAGAGTATAATGGATATATGAAAAATTACCCACATATCTTTTTTGTCGCGGTGGCGGTACTTTTTGTGGTATTTGTAAATCTGCTTTTACCTCAACAAAGCCTTGCTGTTTCAGCATTTGGAGGACAAATTCCAAAAGAAGGAGGGCCAACTGGCCTGTCAGTTCTTCCGTGTACAAATGGCCTTCTTTTAACAATTGGACCTCCCAGAGGAGGCTTATTTTTACTACCGCCAACAGCAAAAGTTTACGCACATTACGGTATTGTGCCCACTGTGTGGACATTAGGTCTATTTATACCAGGAGGAGTATGCACGATTGGGCCATTACACATTCCGGCAACAGGGACCATTGTAAATATAGGTGTCTCGCTCCCTTCTCCTTCGCAGTAAATCTTAAATTTCCAGTAAGATTTATTTATCCAGTTGCTGTAAGCAATATCCAGTCTAAAAGAGACAAATCTTCCGCCCTTTTATCCCTAAAAGCTAAAAATGGCTCTTTTTGAAGATTAAGGACACTTTTCAAGTTTCCAGAGAGCTTTTTTCTCTTATGCGCAAAGCCTATTTTTACTATTTCCCAGAACTTTTTTTCATCTATTTTGTTTTCCTTAAAAATTTTGCGGGAAATGTGGTTTATGGCTATAACCGCCGAGTCCACCTTGGGAGCCGGTGAAAAATACCGTGCCGGCACTTTCATAACCATTTTTGGCTCGCCGTATGCCTTGACTGATATAGACAGAATGCTTTCTTTGTTGTCATGAGCCACTATTCTTTTGGCTACTTCATGCTGGACCATCAATATCATGGACTCCGGCTGGTTTTTCTCTGTCAGGAATTTTTTTAAAATAGCGCCGGTAATATTGTAGGGAATGTTGGCAATTACCTTATAACGCAGAGGAACAGAGAAGCCTAAAATATCGCCATGTACTAGTACAAGAGAACCGGACTTTATTTGTTCAATGAATTTAATTTTTAAGAAGTCAAAAAGCTGGTTGTCTTTTTCCACGGCAATTACTTTCTTTGCTTTTTCTAAAAGTTCTCCTGTCAGCATTCCTTTTCCCGGCCCTATTTCTAGAATTATATCATCGGACGTTATGTTTCCAGCTTCAATAATTTTTTTGAGCGCCAGTCCGGATTTTAAAAAGTTTTGTCCCAGAGATTTTTTTGCTCTCATATATAAATTGTTTTAATTAAATTTTGCTCTCCTTCTTTTTCTAAGATATCCGGCGGGATGTCGGAAATAAATTCTGACGGCATGTTTATCTGGCGCGCTCCAAAGATAGTACGGAAATTCGCAAACGACAAAAACAATTTATTTCGGGCGCGGGTCAGGGCGACATAAAAAAGCCTCCGCTCTTCTTCGCTATCACTGCTGTCGTCCCCGGCGCCATGCCTCTGATGCGGGAAAAGCCCGTCTTCAAGTCCGGAGATAAACACCTGGTTGAATTCTAGGCCTTTAGCAGCATGCACTGTCATCAGCTTTACGGCGTTTACTGATTTCTTTTCAACTTTTTCCTGGTTTAGCATGATACTGTCTTGGTCTGAGGCCAGTGACGCGTCTTCCAAAAGTTTTTCTATGCCTCTGGTATTTCCTTCTGCATTCTGGAGATTGTCGTACTTGAGGGCGAGGGTGGCCAGCTCTTTTATGTTTTCCAATCTCTCCACTTCTTCTTCGGTGCCGTTCTTTAATTCGTGTTCAATTCCGGACTTTGTGACTACAAATTTTATCACCAGGCTCGGTTTCTCTACTTGTATTTTTTCTTTTATTTCTTCAAGGATTTTATAGAAATTATTAATCTTGAGCCGCATTTTTATGGGCAAGTTCTCCGTGTCGCCGGAGAAAATTTTTGCCAAAGTGACCTTGCCTATTCCCCGCGCCGGAAAATTTATGATTCTTTTTATGTCCGACAAGCTTTGCGGGTTCAGAGCCGCCCGCAGATACGCCAATGTATCTTTTATTTCACGTCTTTCAAAGAATTTAACACCGAGGACTTGGTATGGGATATTGTAGCGGAGCATGGCTTCTTCCAGCGCCCGGGATTGGAAGTTTGCGCGATATAATACCGCTATATTTTCAAAAGTGGAATTGAGGGAAATTTTAGAAGGAGTGGTTGAATGAAGTTCATCTCCGAGCGACTGAGAAAATTTTTCTTCAATTCCACTTTTGCCATCTATTATTTCAAGAATTTTTGTCGCCACAAAGTCAGCTTCGTCATTTTCATCGAGCGCCTCATACAGGCCTATTTTCTCTCCTGTGTCATTATTGGTAAACAGGTTTTTATCCGGCCTGTATTTATTTTTCTTGATGACCACATTGGCGGCTTCCAGGATATTTTTCGTGGAGCGGTAATTTTCTTCCAGCATTATTATTTTTGCTTCCGGATAATCTTTCTCGAAGTTCAGAATATTTTTCAAGTTCGCCCCGCGCCAGGAATAAATATTTTGGTCCGCATCGCCTACCACCACGATATTTTTGTTATGCTGGCCTTCTTTGTTGGATAACAGTTTAGACATCAAATATTGCACTTCGTTTGTGTCTTGGTACTCGTCTATGTGTATGTACTCCCACTTGTCTTGATATATTTTCCTAACCTCTTTATTGTCCTGCAGTAGTTTTGTGGCTTTTAAAAGCAGGTCGTCAAAATCAAGCGCATTTTCCTTCAGCTTTTTCTTTTCATACAAGCCCCATACTTGAGCGATTATTTTAGAGAGGGGGTTTGCGCTTGAGCCATGGCTCTCAATATAGTCTTCCAGATGGGTAAACTTGCCTTTTTCCCGCGAGATGATATTTTTTATTTTTTTTGGTTCATATTGTTTTGGATCGATGCTAAGCTCTTTTAGTATTTCTTTGATTATGCTGTTCGCGTCGGGTTCATCCAAAATAGTGAAATATTTTGTCAGCCCCAAAATTGTCGCATTTTCTTTTATAATATAGACGCCAAGCGAGTGAAACGTGCTCACAAAAGGGCTCGTATTTTGCTCTGCCACCCCATTTGAATTTTTTTTGATTTCCGCTATTACCCGTTCCCGCATTTCCTTGGCCGCTTTGTTCGTAAAGGTAACCGCCAAAATCCGGTTCGGCGAAACTCCTTCTTTTATCAGATTCACTATTCTATGAGTGATAGTTTTCGTTTTTCCCGCGCCCGCGCCGGCCACAATCAAAAGCGGACCCTTCATATGAAGCGCCGCTTCTCTTTGCTTATCATTTAAACCTTTCAAATGCTGCATGCCCTAATATAACACAGATTTAGCCTTATTTATATTAAGGATTATTACATGCTGTTTTGCAGCTTTGCTCTAATATCTCTTACGTTTATATCTTCTTTTACGACTTTTTCTGCCTGGTTTATTTTTTTCATTCCTTCTATTGCTTCCCGTAACGCATCTACATAATTTTCATTGATAGCATTAGATATGTCAAGATAAACCGAGGCAATTGCGGCTAAACCTTCCCCTCTTTCCTCATCAGTAAGATTTTTCTCTACCATCTTTTCAACAATTTGCCTAACGCTATTGTAATCTCCTTTCTCGAGCAGTAATTCAATTTTTTTTATATCTTCGGTATCCATGTTTATTTTAACTTGATAGAATAAAGACCATGCGACTAATTAATAATTTTTTGATTTTATCGTCCGACTCATTAGACTTTTTAAGTTTTTCAGATATTCCATCAAGTATTTCTATTATTGTTTCTTTCATTTTTTCCGCTCTCTCCGATCCCCACGATTCTTTTTTCATCAATGGCTCAAGCGCTTTTTCCAGGCTTGCCAGAGGATTATTGGAAATTTTTAACTTAAGCACAGCGTCTTCTGTGTTTTTCGCTACAGCATATCCGACAGCTTTTCCGATTTCTGCTTCTAACTTTTCTTCCTGTGTTGCGTCACCAAGCATACTCACCCCTGTTTCAGTTGATTCAGATATCTCTTGGAATTTCTCGAATTTTTTATACGCTGACTCTAAATCTTTTAACGATCCTTTTCCAACTAAATCTTTAAGTTCTTTTGAGACTTTGTCTTGAATTGCTTTACTCAATCCTTTAATCTCTGAAATTCCGCCGAACAACTCTTTTCGGGTTTCTGTAAACATTCTCTCTGAATCTTTTTTGTAGCTTGATAATTTTTCTAGTTTCGCTAAAGCTACTTTATGTGCTTCGATTTCTTTTTCAATATTTTCCAATATAACGCCAGCTTGTTTTTTGTTTATTTTTCCGTGTTTCTTTGAAACTGTTGCGAGAGCCTCTTTGTCTTTTCTAAGTTCTTCAGCTTCGTTATAATATTCTTTTCCATGTTCCTTCATTTTATTTAGCGCATCTTCAGATTTTGCATTAGTCGTCATTGCGTTTAGCCACTTCAGACTCTTTTTCATAGAGCGAAGCCGTATAGCCACGCTTCCGGTAACGCCAAGCTTATTTTTTGCTCTTTCTAAGGCATTTTTAGATAATTCTAATTCACTGAGTTTGTTTTGTAGAGCTTCTTGATTTCCCAAAGCACTGAGTTCTCCCTCAAGGCCTTTTATCTGTTGCGGTAAACCCTTGAAGCTGTTAATTTTATTTTGCATCTCTGCGATTTCTTCCGGGTTTTCAATAGCCTGCTTTTCAAGATAAGCATCTATGGAAGATAGATCATTACCCTGTAGTTTAATGCCCATCTCTTTTTCTATATGGCTTGAATACAGGGTACGTAATTCTTTTTTTAGAGCTTCTTTCTTTTCAAAAGTTTCAAAACGTTCCTGTATTTCATCTTCATTTTCCATATCAAAATTTTCTGCGTCTGGGTATGTCGCTAGAAATTTCAAAAATTCACTAGAATTTAAAACTTTATTAATATCAAACCCAGCACTCTCTTTTACTCCCGTGTTCTTTAATACTAATTCATTTTTATTTATCATAATTTATATATAATATAATACTTCTAAAAAATCTTTACCATGCTTCTTTTGAATTATATACTATAATAAATTTTTTGTCAAGTCTATCTAGCTAATGTACCAATCAGGTATTTTCTAGGATTTTCTCCGAGGTCAACAAAGTCGTCCACGGCTTCTCGGAGCTTGCCGGACGTGGATTTGCCAAAGGAGACCACTTCCACCTGCACCCCAATTGTTTGTAAGTATTCTACGAGCGGTACAAAATCCCCGTCTCCGGATACTATGACCACAGAGTCGAGCCGCGGGGACATTTTAATGGCATCCACAGCGAGTCCCACATCCCAGTCCGCTTTTTTGCTTCCGCCCGCGAAAATTTGCAAGTCTTTAGTCTTGGTTTCAATGCCAAGCTTGCCCAGCGCCTCAAAAAAGTTTTTCTCATCTCCTGCTTCGGTGGTGATGACGTAGGCGACGGCGCGTACCAGCTTTCTGCCCGACACGGCTTCTTTCAAAACCGCACCAAAATTTACCCGTGCCTTGTAGAGGTTGCGGGCGCAGTGGTATAGATTTTGGGTATCAATAAAAACCCCGACTCTTTGTTCTTTATGTTTTATAACTGTCATTATATATAAAAATTATTTCAAAATATTAAAAATTTCAACCTACATTATAGTATAGCACTTCTTGTCCCATGTTTAGGGTTTTAAATTATTTCTTTTTAACGCCCACCAAATACAGCCTGTCTTCTGTAGAAGAAAACTCTATGCTGTCATAACTATTTACGAGTTTATGAGGTTCTCCACCCCATGGCCTGTATGGGTCGGATACATACCATGTGCCATCAGGACCCTGGAAATGAGTGACAGTGTGATATTCTTTCTTGAGATTTGGATCAACGGTGTGAATTTTATAAAGGAGTTCTGGTGATATGGGTTCAAGGCCTCTTGATTCATAAAAAGATTGAATTTCTGTGTCTAGCAAAAAAGGAACTAATCTGTATAAAGACACTTCAATTTTTTCTCCGTCGATTTCAAACTCGCGAAGAACAGGTAATTGATTCTGTCGCTCGGCCCTTCTATAAATTAGTCTGAGAATTGGAGGCCACACATCATCATCCATTCTAAGCATGGCTTCAAATGATTTTCTGTCTATGCCATCAGTAGCACCTCCTTTGCGTAAAATCTCACTAAGTAATTCACCAAATCTTTTCATCTGTTCTAAGGTAACCCCTTCGCGAGGCTCCCTATTCTCTACTGTTTGAGTTCTTGTATTTTTATCACTTCCAGGTGGTATTTTTTCTTGGTCCATGAATATTTTAATTATAGCAAAAGTAAGAAACTAAGCGAGGTCCATCTTCTTCATGACTGCGTTATAACGGGCTTTGTTTGTCCGTTCCAAGTATTTCAAATGAGTGCGCCTGTCGGCCACCATCTTGATCAGCCCCCTTCGGGAATGGTTGTCTTTCTTGTGTTTCTTTAAATGTTTTGCGAGTTCAAATATAGCGACAGATATGATGGCAATCTGCACCTCCGGAGAGCCTGTGTCCTTCTCATGAACTTGATTTTTCTTTATAATTGTTTGTTTTTTCTTTGTAGCTAACATATTGAATATAGTAGCACAAAAGCCCCAAAATTGCAATCCTTCAAAATAAAGGATTTATTATTTATAAAGCAATCTATCTGGCAAAGCTTTGCCAGCGAACCTGCTCGTCAATCAAGAAAATAATAAGCAGAGTACTGCTTTTATTTTCTAATTTCCTGCGCAAGACTTTCTAAACAACAAATCCTTTATTTTTTGATATAATTGAGAGATGGCCTCGCTCAAGCAGCTAAAAACTCAATTTTTGGAATATACCGAAATCGAAAAAGGGAGGTCTCTCCATACTGTCCGGAATTACGACCATTACTTGAGCCGTTTTCTGGATTTTTCCAAAAATGACAACCCGGCAAATATTACCGATGCGTCAGTGCGGGAATTTCGCCTGTGGCTCAATAGGCAAAGCGCCGGCAACGCTAAAGCCAAAGGCGAAACGCTGTCCAAGAAAACTCAAAATTATTATCTGATTGCCCTTCGCGCCTTCCTAAAATATCTGAGCAGGCAAGAGGTAAAGACGCTTCCCGCCGAGCGGATAGAGCTCGCCAAGGTGGGTGAACGTTCGCTCGACCTCATAACACCTCTCGAACTAAATAGACTGCTAAATTCTCCGAACGGAACTGATTTGACAGATTTACGCGACAAGGCAATCTTGGAGCTTTTGTTTTCTACTGGCCTGCGCGTGTCGGAGTTGTGTTCCCTTACGTCCGATATCGACCTTTCTTCCACAGAGCTGTCCATACGTGGAAAGGGCGGAAAGGTGCGGGGGGTTTTCATCTCCACGGACGCGAAAAAATACATGAAAAATTATTTGTCCGCCCGCAAAGACATGAGTGATGCCCTTTTTGTACAGATGGAGAAAGAACCTGCCCGACTGAACAATCGTTCGGGCGGGGGCGGAAAAAATAAAGTAAGCGGACCGCTTACCCGCCGGTCTATTGAGCGGATTGTAAAACAGCACGCCATAAAGTCCGGTATTTCCAAAAAGGTTACTCCTCATGTCATCCGGCACTGCTTTGCGACGGATTTACTGAGTAACGGCGCAGACTTGCGCTCGGTGCAGGCAATTCTTGGCCATGCCAACATCGGCACCACTCAAATATATACCCACGTAACTGACAAACATCTGCGAGATATACATGAAAAGTTTCACAATAAAAACTAACGCCGCGCTTTAAAGGACGATTGCGCGGCATGATTTCGCTAAATCACATGAAAATAATTTCTTGGAACGTAAATGGAATAAGGGCAGTACACAGGAAAGGCCTTTTTGTGCCGTTTGTAAAAAAATACCAGCCGGACATAATTTGCCTGCAGGAAACCAAAGCCCAAAAAGAACAAAGCGGACATCAGGGCGAAGTGGATTTAAAAGACTACGAAGAATACTGGAACTCGGCGACCCGCAAGGGCTATAGCGGAGTTGCCATATTCACTCTCAAGTCTCTTGGCAAGCCGCTTTCAGTGATGCTCGATATTCCCGCCAAGATTGCCAAGAAATATAAAATTATAAACGACCGCTACGGAGACCCAAATACGGAAGGACGGGCGCTGGCGTTAGAATTTAAGGATTTCTACGTTGCTACTGTGTACACCCCAAATGCCAAGGATGACCTTTCACGCATTCCGCTCCGTCATAAAAACTGGGACCCCGCCTTTCTGGAATATATGCGGGAACTCGAAAAGAAAAAACCTGTCATATTTTGCGGAGACCTCAATGTCGCCCACACAAAGGACGACCTAGCTCGGCCGAAAGAAAATGTCGGCAACAAAGGATTTACTTTTGAGGAGCGTGAAGGCATCGATAAAATAGTAAGCGCCGGCTTTATAGACACATTCCGGATGTTCACAAAGGGCAGCGGGCACTATACCTGGTGGAGCCATTTCGCCAACGCGCGGGCGAGGAATGTGGGCTGGAGGATTGATTATTTTTTTGTCAGTAAAAAACTGGAGAAGAAAGTAAAATCCGCCAAAATCCTTCCCGAAGTTTTCGGCTCCGACCACTGTCCTATACTGCTTGAGATTTAAATCTTAATAAGCTTTGGCGTTACTTTTCCAAACCATTCCGAAGAGAGCTTTTCATAGCGCTTGCTGGATTTTGTCACCAAAAGTTCAAACGTTCTGTTTTTTGATAGTTGTTTCTGAATCTCTGTGTGCTTGGCCAGATAACTTTGCAATTTTTTTGGCAGCAGTTCTTCTTGGGCGATGATTTTTATTTTTTTGCCCAAAATCTTCTGTATGTCATTTTTTATTATTCCATAATGCGTACAGCCCAAGATGAGGACTTTTGTGTTTTTAAAAGGGATTAAATAATTTTCCAAGATTTGCTTGTACTCCTTCTGCTTTCTTAAGTTTCCTTGCTCAATCATGGGTACAAGCTTTGGAGTTGCTTTGGCAGTTAATTTTATATCTTCGTTCATTTTTTTGAGTTCCTGCACATACGCAGTTGAATCAACTGTCCGCAGTGTGCCAATAAGTCCGATATTTTTGAATTTCCCTATTGACTCCACAGTCGGGCGAACCACCCCCAGTATTCTTCGGTTTTTATATTTTGCCTGAGAGGACTGCGGCAGCCAGCTTTGCTGGATTTTCCGCAAAGCTTGCGACGAAGCAGTATTGCAAGCCACGATGACTAAAGCACAATCTTGTTCTAATAAGTATGAAATTGCCCGTACAGTATTTTTGTAAATTTGAGTTTGGCTTTTGTTGCCGTAAGGCAGCCTTTTCGTGTCGCCTAGATGTATATAATCATATTGCGGCATGGCTTTCCGCAATGTTCGCGCTACTACGAGCCCGCCCAGCCCTGAATCAAAAATTCCGATTTTCATCTTATTTTTCACTTGGCTATTTTATCATATTTTAATTTTTTTATACGTTCGTACTGAGTTATGATGTCTCCCTCTCTGATGATGTAAGAGAACATTACAAGATTGCTTTATAGCAGGGTTTTGTTATAATTTTGATGTTAATTAAGTTAATATCTATGACTAATTTGAATCCTAAAAAACCAGTGTCTGAAGCCCAAATGATTCTTGAGGCCCATCTTCAAGAAGAGTTTGATGAATTAGAAGCGGACATATTAAAAGCCGAGCTAGAAATAAATAATAAAAGCGATGGAAAACCCGCAAATTGATAAATCTACTCAAGAAAAAATAGAACAAGCAAAAGCTCTTTTAAAAGATCCAGATTCTGCAAAACCGAATATATGGGAATCATTTTCTGATTTATTACAAACATACCAGCATTTTTTGGATTTGAAAGAAAAAACAGATGAAGAGCCTCCGGAAATTGCAATCCTTAGAGAAACACTTGATGCACTGACTGATACCCACTTTGCATTTGCAAAGGCTTATTTTGACCACAACTCTAGGTCAATAGACAAAAATGAAAAACGATACACGAAGTTATTCCAACGCATATTTCAGATAGCCAAAAATGCGCCAGAAACAGCCGAGGATTTATTTGGGCGATTAAAGCGCATAAAACGTAAAGTATTAAAAACAATTTTGGTTTCTTCTTTTATGGTCGTTACTGGCTTGACTGTAAATTACAATATGACCCGCTTTAAAGTCAGAGTAAAGCTAGACCCCCAGACCAACGAAAAAAGATATGAACACGATGACCCGCAAACTACTCATTTTCTTAATTGCATAACCGGCTTAGAAAGATTAACGCCTGAAGAAGAAACTGGGCTCCTGCGTGAACTCTTGTTACGGCAAATTTACCTAGAAACTCTAAAAGCTGAGGGAATAGTGGATAAAAATGCAGATGATTCGGTGATTAACCAAGCAAGCCGTCAAGAGTTAATTAATATCTTGAAAAAACATAATGCCAAAAGCAGTGATCCAATCAAAGCCGTTAATGACGATCAGTTGGTCGACAACACTCTCGGTATAGCTCCTTATAAATTTGATCAAAAATACTATGAAGCAGTATGGACATTGGAAACGGAAACGGGCAGTGCAAAGTTAGTTTTCGAGTATCCTGTAATATACGGTAAAGACGAATTTTCATTGGGGAGAAAGAAAGAGAAGTCTGATTATAATGTTTTAGAAAATAAAGTGCACCTTGAGCCACAGCGGAATCATCCTGAAATCAAACGTATTCTGATGGCCGAGTTCTCTCATAGCAAGCAGTTTAACGAAAGCCCTGTCGCGAGTTATCTTACCGGCATAATGGACGAAATCACTATTTTTGATTATATAATACATATTGACCCTACTTTTAGGGGGGAAAGACGGTCTGAGGGACACCCTCCCGGATCTCTTATTAGGTTGTTAGACTGGAGCAAGATTTATGATAAAAATATATATAAATCCCCTGGAAGTTTCTTTGTAAACATAGATAATGACGAACCGTTTGTTGATGATTTTGGCAATGGTCCGCGCCTCGATTATTCTACGGTAGAGTATGCTGCTCACGGGCAAATAGAGCCTCAATTACATAAACGGTTCGATCAACTTTACCCTCAATTAAAAGATTTTGAAAAAGCTAGGCAAGCTCAAATTGATGCAGAAGTCTCGGCTGCTAAAATGGTAGGCCAAGGGCAATTGGCAATAGCCAAAGTTGAATTTGAAGCTCAGAAAAAATTGCACGATAAAGAAATAAAAAAGATTTGGCAGAATGAGAAGTTAAATTTTGAGCAAAAAAAGCAAAGGGAAGCGGCAGAAGATTCCAAGCTTAAACCTTGTCAGGACAAGATTGATAATATAATAATGGAATATAAATCGAAAGGCATACAATTGTAACATCATCTTATTTTTCACTTGGCTATTTTATCACATTTAAATATATGCTATATTTTATATATGAAACCAGGACGGCTCGAACAACTCGCGGATGGAATTTTTGCCATCGTTATGACTATCATTGTTTTCGAAATCCGGGCGCCTTTCCTCGTAGACCCGACCAACACTTTTGAGCTTTCCGTGGCCCTGAAGGCCATGCTTCCTGTTTTTCTGAGTTATCTTCTTAGTTTTGCCCTGCTTTTTACATACTGGCGGGCCCACCATTTCTTTATCTCCGTATATGCAAAAAATATTGACCTTAATCTTACAAACCTCAATGCCGCCTTTTTCTTTTTTGTCGGACTGGTGCCTTTTTCCACTTCACTTCTCGGGCAGTATAGCAACAACAAGCTTTCCATAATTATATTTGGCTTGCACACTATTGTGATAGGTTTGTGCCTCTTTGTCATGCGGAGTTATGTATTTAATTCGGAACATATAAAAAACATCGAAGTAAGCCGGGAGGAAATACGCCATGGCACCATCCGCATCTTTGTGCCCGTAATTTTCGCGGTACTGGCCATCGGGCTCGCTTTTCTTAACAAAAACCTTTCTCTCGGACTGTTTACCCTTGCTGTCCTGTTCAATTTCTCGCACATCAGCACCAGAATCATCAATAAGTTTCTCAAAAAGTTATAAATCTTTTTAAATCGCTGACCAGTGTCTAGCAAAGTCAATGCAAAAAGTTTGTAAAAATTGTAAAGCTGATTTTGAGGCAAGAAAAGAAGACAGTATTTTTTATGAGCAGATGAAAGTGCCTGTGCCTTCGTACTGCCCGGGCTGTCGGATGCAGATACGCCTGGCGTTCCGAAACGAACGGACGCTTTATAAGCGTGGATGCGACTTATGCAAGACTGCAGGCGTGTCAATTTACCCGGAAGGCACAGTATTTCCTGTGTATTGCCAAAAATGCTGGTGGGGCGACGGCTGGGACCCGACAGTATATAAGATGGATTATGACAAATCCCGCCCATTTCTCGAGCAATTTGCCGAGCTGAAAAATAAAGTGCCGCGCATCGGCCTATTGGTTATAAACAGCACAAACAGCGACTATACGAACAACAGCGCTGAGAATAAAAATTGTTATCTCATTTTCGCTTCAGAAAACAATGAGGACTGCATGTATGACAGGCTCATCCACTATTGTAAGTCCGTGATTGACTCTGTTTCTACATACGAATCCGAGCTATGCTATGAATGCATCGATTGCAAAAAATGTTTTAAGTGCATGTATTCGGAGCGGCTGCAGGACTGCATCGACGTACTATTTTCTTTCGATATGCGTAATTCGCAAAACTGTATTCTTTGCACCAATGGCCGCAATATGACTTACTGTATTGAAAATGTGCAGTATTCTAAGGAAGAATTTGAAAAGAAAAAATCTGAAATTCTTTCCAGCCATGAAAATATTAAAAAAGCGAAAGAAAGATATAAAGAACTGCGGGCCAAAGCAACTGTCAAATACGGCTTAATAATCAAATCCAACAATGCTACTGGAGACTACCTGTTTAATTGCTACGATGGAGTAAGTCTATTTGATGCCCGCAATACCAAGAACTCATCTTATATTTCTGACGCAGAGGATTCGATAGATTGCCAGGATTGCAACAATCTCTATTTCAAGCCAGAACGCTGCTACAACGTCATGGGTACATTGCAAAGCAATAATTGCATCGGTTGTGCATACCCGATGTACTGCAGCGAAGTATATTACTCAGACAGTTGCTATAATTGCACAAACTGCTTTGGTTGTGCCGGGCTCAACAAAAAGAATTATTATATTCTCAACAAAGAATACTCCAAGGAAGAATATTTAAAACTAAAAGAAAAAATAGTGGAGGAAATGAGGCAGGAGGGCACATATGGGGAATTTTTACCGCCCTCAATGTCGCCTTTTGGATACAATGAAACTCTGGCCAAAGAATATTTCCCCATGGATAAAGCAGAAGCGAAAGAAAAAGGATTCAATTGGCAAAAAGAAACAAGCGGGACATACGGCGTCGAGACCATAAAGCAGGAAGACATGCCTCAAACAATAGAAGAAGTGACGGAAGATATTTTAAATCAGGTCCTTGTGTGCAAAGACTGCAAAAAGAATTTTCGGATTACCAAAGGAGAGCTGGATTTCTATAAACGGATGAATATACCGTTGCCGCATAAAGATTTTGAATGCCGGCACCAGGAACGGATGTCAAAGCGCAATCCGCGGCAGCTCTGGCATCGTGCCTGCATGTGCGATAAAGCAGGTCACCCTGCCCATGAAAATGCAGGATGTAAAAATGAATTTGAAACCTCATACTCTCCCGACCGCAAAGAGACTATCTATTGTGAGACCTGTTATCAGCAGGAGGTTTCGTAAAAAACTATATGTGCTAAAATTTCTGTAATGGAATATAAAATCTTTTTAGGGTATCTGGCAGTGATTATAGAAATTGTAAGCTACGCTATTTACTTTTTTGGTATCTGGAAAGGAAAAACCAAACCGCATGCTTTTACTTGGTTTGCATGGAGTTTTGCGAATGTAGTTGGGTTTTTTGCAGTTTTGTTTTCCGGCGGCGAAGCCGTAGCCTAGGTTCTCGGAATAAATGCCATTGCTTGTTTTGCTGTTTCTGTTGTGGGTTTCTGGCAGAGAAACGTTCAGTACGATTTGTACGACTGGCTTGCTCTCATAGGTTCCTCATTGGTATATTTTTATGGTGGCTTACGAATGACCCTTTATATGCAGTGATATTAGTTTCCCTTTCGGACGGAATTAGCTTTATACCAACTTTTCGCAAAGCTTATCGTCTTCCATTTGAAGAAAATGCGACATCTTTCGCAGTCGGTATTTTGTATTACATATGCGCCGTTTTTGCCCTCTCATCTTTTACTTTAACGGCTGCTCTTTATCCGATAGTGATTATTGTCATTGATGGCGCCCTAGTTTTATTTATTTGTATACGTAGAAAAAAGCTTTCTTAGCTATTTTTTCTCTCACAAGTATTTTTCTGCTGAAAAATCTCGCGAGCTCTCTTCTCGCCTCGTCAGGCTCCGGTCTTGCGTTCGGGTCCCTTACCCGACCTCACCCCATGCTTCTGGTGAAGCTTGGCCACTTCTTTTTCTTCCAGTTCTTCTTTTTTTTCTTTTCCGCGTTCGCCGAGGGCTTTGAGCTCGCCATCGCCGAGCATATTGAGAGATTTTACCAGCTCGGAGAGGTGCTCTACTGTATTTTTTGACAGGTCATCCAGTACTTCTTCGAGGAGAGCGTTTAGCATCCAGCCCATCCGGGGTCCGGCTTTGATGCCGAGCTCTTTCATCATGTATTCCCCATTGATTTTGAGCTGGCCGACAGATATCGGGTCGCGAAGGGCTTCCTCTATCATGGCATGATATTTGCGGAGCCGGTATGACGTTTCTTTTTTATTGGTCCCTACCCTGTCGCATTCCCGCAAATTCATCAAATCCCAAATATGTTCTGCACCTACTTTGGTAATGATTCTGCGTACGGCAGAAAGCGTAATCAATTCTGTATCAGAGAAAAACATATGATGGCGGACCAGTTTTTCTACGAGCTCAATTTCTTTCCGAGAGAATTTCAACCGCTCCATTATTTTTTTTGCCATGCGGGCGCTTATAACTTCGTGCCCATAAAAGGTATATTGCTTCCTACCCACTCTGGTTTCCTGTCTCCGGCTTTTAGGCTTCCCAATATCGTGAAAAAGTGCTGCGAGCCTGATATGTAAGGGCCATTTTTTGTCGGCCGCGTGCTGGAGGGCATAGAGCAAGTGCTGCCAGACGTCATAAATATGCTCGCCGGACTGCATGCAGCCGATACCCTCTTCGAGTTCCGGAATGATAAATTTCAGCAATCCAAATTTTTGCAGCATGACAATTCCGGCGCTTGGGTTTTCGGAATTTATTATTTTTACAAACTCGTCATGGATTCTTTCAGCGGATATTTTTTTTATTAAATCCGCATTTTTGGAAATGCTTTCAGATGTTTCATGTGAAATGGAAAAGCCAAGCTGTACAGAAAAGCGCACCGCCCGGAGCATGCGAAGCGCATCTTCGCTAAATCTTTCATTTGGATTCCTTACTGTCCGTAACACCTTATTTTCTATGTCCTTTATTCCTCCAAATATGTCCGTTAAGCCGTGTCCCTTATCAGATAACCTATAAGACATAGCATTTACAGTAAAATCACGTCTTTTAAGGTCATCTTCCAGCTTATTGCTGAATTTTACTTCATCCGGATGCCTAAAATCGCTATATTTTGCTTCAAGTCTGAAAGGTGTAACTTCTATTATCGTGTATTCTGGTGTTTCACGAATAACCTCTTCCTTAAGTGTTTCACGTGGAACAGATACTCCTACTGTTCCAAAAGTATTCTCATACACAGTTTTCTCGAAAAGAGCCATAATCTGGTCCGGATTGGCATTGGTCGTAATATCCCAATCTTTCGGCTCTTGGTCCATTAAGAGGTCACGGATACAGCCACCGACTAGGTACGCCTCAAAACCAGCTTTCTCAAGCGTCTCGGTTACATGTGAAACTTCTGTAGGTATTTTGGATATTAAATTTTTAGGATTTGTTTCCACTTTGGAAATTGTGCGGCGTAGGAGAATCGAACTCCTGTCTCATCCTTGGCAAGGACGTGTTCTACCACTAAACCAACACCGCATAATTATGTCTATTAAATTATAAAACTGAAGCAATTATAATCTTTAATTGGCTTAATTGCAATTTTGCTATTTAAAGCTGAAAAATAACCTTATTTTGATAATTGCTTTAAATAATGTATAATTTATATTCGTTGCACCCGTAGTGAAATGGATATCACGACAGGCTTCGAACTTGTTATTGGGGGTTCGAATCCCTCCGGGTGCACACAAAGAGGGTAAATTTCCTTCCAAAAATCTGTCCTTTTGGTATAGCTTGATAAATAAGGATTTTTTGAAAAACTGGGGATAACTGTGTTGGTAATGTTTATAAAGGACATGTTAAAAGACAGTCTTTTAGAGTTCTTTTTGTAAAAATACATTATATTATAAGGATATTTTAGTAAAAGACATAAAATTAAGAAATTAGTTTCACGTGAAACGTGCTTCTCCCTTCATTACTATTCAGGATGTTCCATATGAAACATAATAAAATATATGCCTAAAGTATTTACGTCTGATAAACAAAAAATAGGGGAGATTGGTGAAAATATAGCTGAAAAGTTTCTCGTGAAACAGGGTTTCTTTGTAATTGATAGAAATTACACTAAGAAATGGGGAGAAATCGATATTGTGGCCCAAAAGGACAACAAACTCTATTTCATAGAAGTGAAGTCCGTTTCTTCCTTCAGCCTTGCCGAGGATGTTCCACATGAAACAGATGATTATAGAGCAGAAGACAATATGCATCCGTGGAAAATGAAACGATTGTCACGGACAATCCAGACTTACCTTTTGAATAAAAACATAGACGATGAAATGGATTGGCAAGTGGACCTTTTAGTCGTGTACTTAGATTTGAAAAATAAAAAGTCTAAGGTAAAAGTAGTAAGTGATATCATTCTGTGATATATTAGATTAGCTTAAAAGCTAAAACGGGCTGTAGTATACCGGTAGTACAAGCGCTTTGGGAGCGTTTAGACTGGGTTCGATTCCCAGCAGCCCGACATTATTGAATAATCTCTTTTTTTCTGCTAGTATCAAGGATACATGCGGGGTTAGTTAAATGGTATAACTTCAGTTTTCCAAACTGATGTCAAGGGTTCGATTCCCTTACCCCGCACTGTTTTAGTGCTTGTGTGAGAAATTATCTAAGGCGGCTTCTTCCTCTTCTAGAACTCTTTCCGGTAAATTTTTGCTTTTATTTTTTATGAGCATATATACTGCTAATAAGGTAGTGATAGGCACGGCGAGGACGAGCCCGATGCTTCCTATGAGGATGCGGATGATTTCCGTTGCAAAAACTTCACGATTAACTATCAACCCGAAGCTGGCATTAGCTGAAGAATAAAAAAGGAGGAGGAGTGGAAGCGAGGCGCCTACATACGCGATAGCGAGAGTGTTTACAAGCGCTCCGATATGCTCTCTGCCTATTCGGATGGCTCGTTTATATATTTCCCATCTGCCGATATGCGGCGCAATAGCGTGAAGCTCTTCGACAGAAATCGCTTGTCCTATGGAAACATCATACAATACTCCGAGAAGCCCAATCATAATTCCACCCATAAGTAATCCAATAAGGTCAATTCCACCCTCAGTATTTAAATTAAGATAAAATGCCTCATCGCCCGCTACTCCTGTTAGATTGCTCCCATATACAGCAAAGTAAGCCATAAGCCCCGTGATTATAACCGTCGCAATCATGCCTACTATTGCCGAAGATGTAGTTTTATTGAACCCATGAGTAATATAAGAGCCAAGGATGATAATAATCGAAGAAACTCCAATGCTGACTAACAGCGGGGAAAAGCCATGGAGTATGCTAGGAAGCAAAACAAAGACAATTACGAGCAAGCTTCCGGCCAAGCTCAAAAGGCCGCGCAGCCCCTGCAGGCCTCCGAAAATTAACACTAGCGCAATGAATAAAATTGAAAAGAAAAGAAGCGTCGGAGTGCGGTCCGGCTCAAAAACACTATAAAAAACACTGCCGTCTACCTGAGGAGCGGACCTCAGATAAAATGAGTCTCCCTGTTCGAGCATTACGTAATCATTATAAAATACGATGTTTTTCCCTTTATCAATTCCTTCAGTTATTTGAACTTCCAAATTTTGGACAGGTGTTTTTGT
>DASYKZ010000012.1:0-45479 GCA_035994985.1 Minisyncoccota bacterium
CCGGCATACCAAAAGATGTTTTAAAAAAATGCGACATAATAGCCGAAATTCCAATGCGTGGCAAAAAAGAGTCATTGAATGTTTCAGTGGCTTTAGGAGTAGCTTTATTTAGAATTTTAAATTTATAATTTAAAAAACAATATCTAGTATTTTTATCCGGCAAATATTACGACACCTAAGTTTTTATTAACTCTTCCCAACTTTCTTTTATTTTTTTCACTCTTTCTCTGTTTATACTGAAGGCATAAGATAGCTTTCCATTAATATGACTAACGAAATTTGTATGTGTCATTAGTCTCCCATTGTCGCCCATTGGCTTATACTTTAATCTATAACCTCTAATGGTATATTTTTTACAAATATAAATTGTATTTCTTAAGTTCTTAAAGTCTTCTTTTGAGATGTTAGGTTTTTTATTAACAATAACATTTGTTACCTTCTGTCTTTCTGTAAATTTCTTTATTGTAGCTTTATCGGGATTTTCTAACCCGTGAATTTTAAATCCATGCTTTTTAAATACTGTTTTAATCTCTGGAACAATAGGATAAATATCATTTTTACCAGATATATTTAAATCATCAATCCATAGAGTGTATACAAAACCATGTTTAGAAAAAAGCTTTTTCAATTCGCTATTTACGGGCAAAAGAGTGAGAAGGGCAACGTGTGTGCTAGTAGCAAATCCCTGAGGTACATGATCTTGAACACTTACTAACTTAGTTAACAGGTCTGCGACCTGTGGGGTACATCCCTCTCTTCTGAAAGCTTGAGAAATCTGTTTGGGCTTTATGGAGGGAAAAAATTTCTCAATATCAAAGCTGCCAACATATCTTTTGGAAACATGAGGAGTAGCGTTTAATATAAGATTCCTTTTTTTTAATCCACCAACAAATTCTTCTGGAAAATCATAACGGTCTAGTATGTTTTTCTTAATAGAATTATGGATTTCTCGAAGTTTGTAACTTCCATCATATATATCACGACTTTTTATTTCCCCAGTCTTCTTCTTTTTTGTTTTAACAATTTTATCCCAATGTATATCTATATACTTTGCAGTTTCTTCAAGAAATTCTAAAGGCATTTGGAGTCTTTTTACCAGTTCGTCTTTAGTGTTTATCTTTATGTATGAATATTTTTTTAACTTATTCACTTAAAAAGTCATGTTATTTTCAATTTCAGTCATCAAGGATGTCAGTTTATTTCTTATTTCTCGTTCTCTAGAATTTGTTGCCACAGGAAGAATTTTGTCTTGGGCAAGCAAAATAAAAGGAAAGTCATATTTCTTAGCTACCTTCTTTAGTAAAGATAGTCCTGGTTCTTTTTTACCATTTTCAATTAAGGAAATGTAATTTGCACTTACGCCCAAATCACTTGCCATTTCTTCTTGAGAAAGCTCTTTCTTTTTCCTTATCTGATATATTCTGTTACTCATATTTTCGGCTACTCTATTTAGAGTAGTTCAATGAAACAAGAGCTAGCTTTAGTGTTTAAATAACTTCAGCACGTTGGCAATGAAAGTTAACGTCTGTGAGGTGAATTCAGATGTGATTTCACCTCTAGCAGAACTTTCTAGAACCTCAGCGTGAAGCATTGTCACTTCAGCTAGCAGGGACGCAAACACTTTGTGGCGTTTACGATTTGGTGTAGATGCTGAATCATGAACCTCAGCAAGTTTGATACTAATAAGTTTTAGCCTCAATGGTATATTAATCATTTATTTTTTTATGTGAATTAATTTTATAATGGGAGCTACAGATATCTTTCTTGAAAGTATTTCTATCAGTCTGAATTCAACACAAGAAACTTAAATGACCCGCAAGTCGCAAAAAAACGGAAAAACTAAATACACCAAAAACAATAACGACCTGCGAGTCTACCTAAGTAGCTCATGTTGCGATTCTCGTTCCGAAGTTCTTTCTTGTATTTGCTGTTGATTTCATGTTGCAGTTTTCGTTGCATGTTGTTGCCTTTTGTCTTTAGCTTAGATTTCTTAGATTTGAGTTTCAGCTCTTTTAGCTTCAACTTTTATCTATGAATGCGAGCTATATTCTTTAAGGCACATGAATGTACAACAGCTTTCCTTTCCGCTGGACAGGAGTAACATCATTAGATGTGAAAAAAGTCTCCTTTTTTCTTCACAAATCGTTTTTTTGCGACTTACTATTTATATCTACACTGTTATGTTAAGGTGCGAGAAGACAATACGCCTTCCATATTTCTATTATAGAAGACTCTAACTTTTAGTCAAAGTCCACCTGTGGATAAAGTTGAACGAAGATGAGAAATTGTAGTAATATAAGACTATGACAATAGACCACGGAAGTGTTGGGGAACAAATTTTGAATGGGGTTTTTATAGCTTTTTGGATTCTTTCAAGGCCTTTTGTCTGGATATGGCATTTTATAATATCAGTACTAATAGAAACAAAGAGTACAGCTATAAAAATTATTAGCTGGGTTGTTGCCACAGGGATAGTAGGTTTAATACTCCAACATTTCTTCCAGTACACTTTAAAGTAAGCTGAGTGATTCTACAGTCCTTTCTCGTGTTGGTTTCTATGCTTTAGGTAGTTTATTTCTGACACCTTGGGCAGAAGATTGTAGTTCTGCCACCGATGATTGTTTTCTGGAGTGGTTTGCCGCAATTTGGGCAGAGCTTGCCGTCCTTGCCATAGACTTTGTGTTCGCGCGCGTAGTTACCTCTGGTTTTATCGAGCAGTCTATATGTGGCGGTGGAGGAACCGCCGACTTTTACGGCGCGCTTTATGATTCGGAGGATGGCTTTATATAGCTTACTAACTTCAGAGTCGGAAAGGGAAGAAGGGCTTCTGTCCGGCCGGATGCGTGATTCAAACAAAGTTTCATCGGCGTAAATATTTCCAAGGCCAGTGACTATCTTCTGGTCCATCAATACTGCTTTTATTTTCCCGCTCTTTTGTTTAATCTTATCTTTAAAATATTTCAGGGTAAATTCTCTTGATAGTGGCTCTGCTCCAAGCAAGGCAAAATGGTTTTCAGCTTCAAACGCTTTGGTATTTTTGTAATACAGCAAGTAGCCGAACATTCTGGTGTCGTTATAGTACAGAGTTCCGCGCTCAAGCTCAAAAATTACATGCGTATGCTTGTTTGGAAGTTCTGTTTCTGACAGCTCTATCGGGTGCCCGCCGCTTACCATTTTTGAGCTAGTTTTTGCCTTGTACACAAACTGCCCGGACATTTTCAAGTGTACCAGAAGAATTTTATCGTGGCTCATTTTAAAAATGAGGTTTTTAGCCCGCCTTTCTACAGCGATAAAATATTCGCCTTTTAGTCCTTTTATAAATTCTGTTTGTTTGCTCTTGGATGGTGCGCGCAGGGTTCCCTTACCGGACACAAGCTTTGGTTTTTTTACTTCTACCCGCCGAATTTTTTGACCCACTATCGCGCGGGAGAGTCCAATCCTTAAATTTTCTACTTCTGGTAATTCCGGCATGCTATAATCATACTATGAAGAGAATTTTATTAACAATTTTATTTACAGCCATATTTTTTGGAGGGACAAGGCTTTCTTTTGCGGAAGCAGCAGTATCAGTACCCGTAAAGCCGGTAAAAATTCTGATTGTGCCGGGACACGACAACGAAGTCTGGGGTGCCCAGTACGGAAACATAAAAGAAGCGGATATGAATTTGAACCTAGCAAATAGGATTTTTAACATCTTGAAAAAAGACAAGCGATTTGAAGTGTATATTACCAGAACTAAAGGTGGACTTGTCGGTGGATATACCAAGGAATTTGCGGATTATTTCGCAAACAATCACGATGCAATCGTAGCTTTCAAAGAAAAGGCAAAAACCGAGAGACAGGAGAATATAGACAGCGGCAATTTCACTCCCAAAGAAAACCCTCCGCATCTGGATGCGAGCGAAGATGTGGCCATAAAGCTATATGGAATAAATAAATGGGCGGATGAAAACAAAATGGATGCCGTCATCCATATCCACTTCAATGATTATCCGCGGGCAAGTGCTTGGACAAAAGGTATACACAAAGGTTTTGTAATTTATATGCCGGAGGAACAAATGGCCAATACCAAAGGCAGCGTGGATTTGGCCAAAAAGATATTTACCCAGTTACATAAAAAGTTTATAACCAGCACCTACGAAGAGGAACTGGGTGGATTAATTCCTGACCAGAGTCTTATAGCCCTCGGCTCGAACGGCACACTCATACTGGGCGTCCGCTCTATATTAATCGAGTATGGATATATTTATAGATTTCCGACTAAAAAATCTCGGGACAGCGCCTACACCAGCATGACCAGTCTAACTGTCACAGGCATAAAAAATTATTTCTTTGCGAAATAATTTTTATCTCCCTCCTAGTATTTTTAGCGCTTCACGAATTTTTGTATTTGTGTCGGCTTCCGGCGAGCAATTTTTTAGCGCTTCACGGGATTCATTTTGTGAGTAGCCGAGGGACTTCAAGGCTTCGAGGGCATCCATCTCTCCCTGCAGGGAGCCTTCACTTAATTTACCCTTCATTTTTTCCGCCATCTTGTCCCGCAATTCGATGACTATTTTTTCTGCGGTTTTTTTACCAATGCCGGAAATTTTGGTGAGATAGCTTGTGTCGCCTGTGCCTATAGCCCTCCTTAGTGTTTCAATGGAAGTGATGCCAAGGATGGCAAGCGCCCCTTTGGGCCCGATGCCGGAGACATTTAAAAGCATTTCAAAAAATTCCAGTTCTTCGTGGTCTAAAAACCCATACAAATCCATGGCGTCTTCCCGCACATGGGTGTGAATAAATAAGAAAATTTCCTCTCCGCCAGCCGGCGGATATTTTCCTACTTTAGACAGCGTGTCGGGGGATATGCTGATTTTGTATCCGACTCCGCCTGCCTCAACGATTAAAAACTTCTCGTTTTTTAGAATTATGTTGCCTCTTATGCTGCCTATCATGCTTGTATCATACTCCCGATTTTTTAGATTTGCAAAAAGCTTTTAAAATCGCAGTCCTTTAGGGCCATATTTGTGTTTTTGAGTGTTTTTTGCTATATTGCCTGTATGCCAATAACAAAATCAGCCAAAAAAGCAGTTCGCGGTTCTCTCCGCAAAAAGGCCTTGAACGACCAGCGCAAGAAAGCGATGAAGGAAGTAATAAAGAAAATTGAGAAACTTGCCAAGGCGGACAAAGCTGCGGCTCTTAAGATGCTGAGCTCCGCTTTTCAGGCGATAGACAAGGCGGCGAAAAGGGGAATCATCAAGAAAAACAACGCTTCTAACAAAAAATCCCGTTTATCAAGAATAACGAAATAAGCTCTTTCTTGGTACAGCTTTTATCATGTCACACTTATTAGAATTTTACGGAACGGAATGCCCGCACTGCATCACTATGCACGTGCTGGTAGACCGTCTGGAAAAAGAAGAAGGCATAAAAGTCGAAAGCCTGGAAGTATGGCACAACAAGGAAAATGAAAAGCGTTTGCTTGAGCTTGATAAAGACATGTGCGGAGGAGTGCCGTTTTTTTATAATACAAAAACAGAAAAATGGATTTGCGGAGACACGAGCTACGAGACACTTAAGAAGTGGGCGAAGGGAGAAGAATTTGTCCAAGAAGAGTAAGCCTACAAAATAAAAAACCCCACATTTGTGGGGTTTTTTATTTTGGTTTAAATATTACGCGCGTTGTACGTTCGTAGCATTCAATCCTTTTGGTGATTCTTCAGTTTCGAAAGAAACAGTATCACCTTCTCGAAGCTCGTCAAAAGTTACGCCAACAAGAGAATTGCTGTGGAAGAATAAATCCTTCTCTAGCCCTTCTGCTGTTATGAAGCCGAAACCTTTATCAGTGATTCTTTTTATAGTACCAGTCATGATGTTTTTAGTTTAAGTTATTAAGTACAAATTGGTTTATCCCCCACACTTATATTTTGATTGCACCAAAGGTGCGTTTATAAAACTATCAAAACATAAGTGTGGGGGCATGCTCAAGAAATCGACGCTATGTGGCTCTTCTCCTACCTACTTTGTCTTCTTAGAATATCATAAAACTGGGTATTTTGTCAAGCTTGGCCTATTTTTATTGGCTATTTTGGCTTAAATAGGCTAATCTTGGGTTTATGGCCAAGGAAAACAAGCAAGACAAAAAATCTCAAAAAGCCACCGAAACGATAGTCAGATTCGACAAAGTCTCATTCGAATGGGGCGTAAATAAGCCTATTTTAGAGGAGGTGTCTTTCACTATGCGCCGCGGGGTCAAGTTTGCGCTCATGGGGCAAAATGGGGCTGGAAAGAGCACTATATTCGGCTTGATTACGGGTGCAAACACACCAGAGTCAGGTATCATCAATGTGGTGAATGGGGTCAGCATTGCCCTGTCCAGGCAGGTTATACCCAAAAAAGAATTGGAAATGACAGTAAGAGAATTCTTCCAAAATTGCTTTAAAGAAAAGGTATACGACATCGACCCAAAGATAGCTGAAATTTTAGAAGTGGTAAATCTGAAAGGGCATGCTCCCGATTTATCTAAGAGTAAAGCGATTAGCAATAAATCGCAGTCCCTTGGGGAAAAGGTGCACGACAGAATTATAAAAACTTTTTCCGGTGGACAGCAGGCGCGGCTTCTTCTTGCTTCAGCACTTATCCAAAGTCCGGACTTACTTCTCTTGGACGAGCCGACAAACAACCTAGATAAGGCCGGCATAGCCCACCTGACAAAATATTTAATTAATTACAAAAAAACTGTCTTGGTGATTTCCCACGATGCGGAATTTTTAAATGCATTTACCGAAGGGGTACTCTACCTTGATATTTATACGAAAAAAATAGAACAATATGTGGGCAACTATTTTAACGTGGTCAAAGACATTACGGCACGGGTGGAAAAAGAAAATATGAAAAATGCCCAACTGCAAAAAGAAATCCAGGCCAAGAAAGACCAAGCCAATGTGTTTGCCTACAAGGGCGGGCGGTTGCGCCTTGTCGCCAAGCGGATGCGGGAAAAAGCGGAAGAACTGGAAGAAGAAATAGTGGACGTGCGGAAAGAAGACAAAGCCATCCGGCCGTTTACCATCCCGTCCCAGCCGGACCTCATCGGAGAGATTTTAAATATTTCTTCTTTTACAACCATGAAGAACGGGAAAATCGTAAAACATAAAGCTAAAATATCCCTGAATAAAAATACACATTTGCTCTTGCAGGGTCCGAATGGCATCGGCAAGACTACATTACTGGAGAGGCTGGCGAGCGGACATGCAGAGGGTGAAAAAGTACGGACCGGCATCCGCATCGGATATTACCGGCAGGATTTTTCTACCCTTAATTTTGAAGACACCGTATATCAATCGCTCGGCAGCGCCATGCAAGAGGGAGGAGACATTCTAAACGAAGAGCGCATGCGCTCTGTGGCGGCAGGATTTTTAATTACCGGAGAATATATCCGTACCAAAATTGGCAGCCTCTCTGAAGGGCAGAAAGGACTGGTGGCTTTTGCGAGGCTGGTACTTCAAAAGCCCGGAATGCTTATACTCGACGAGCCGACGAACCACATAAATTTCCGCCATTTGCCGGTCATCGCGAAAGCTTTGGACGAATACAAAGGGGCCATGATAATAGTCTCCCACGTGCCTGAATTTGTGGAACAAATCAGGATTGATGAAATTTTAGATTTAGAAAAATAAATTTACCCTAACATAGGTTTTAAAAATAGTTCTAATTCTTTTCCTTTGATTTCTCTGATGCCTTTTGGTTTCAGGCTACCGAGTTTTACATTCATGATTCGTTCCCGTTTGAGGTCGGCTACTTCCTGGAAGAGAGCAGAGCACATTCTGCGAATTTGATGCTTTTTTCCTTCGGTCAGGATTACCCTGAATGTAAAATCGTTTACTATTGTCACCTTGCACGGCTTGGTCTTATAACCCTCGATATTTACCCCTTTTTCCATCTTGTCTTTAAAGCTTCCGCGGAGCTTGTTTGAAGTTTTGACCACATATTCTTTTTCGTGAAAATATTTCGGACTAAGGAGCTGGTCGGTAATGCGCCCATCATTGGTCAGGATTAAAAGCCCGTGCGAAGCTTTATCTAATCTGCCTAAAGGGAAGAGTCCTTCCGCAGCTTCTTTCGGAGAAGCAGTCTCAATACCAATTGGCTTGTTGTACGCATAGTATTTGTATTCTTTCGCACCTGCTCCTTTTATTTCTACCTTATCTGTTTCTTTTACTCGTGCACCGAGGACTGCCCGCTTGCCATTGATGAAGACTTTTTGCCCGGCTACTAGCTCGTCAGCACCTCTCCTGGTGGAGATTTTTTTAAGAGCTAGATATTTGTTTATGCGCATTGGATATATGTCTGGCGTTTTTGGCATTTATCTACTGTATCACAGTTTTTTGCATCGCAGGCCGGATTTGTATCATTTGCGCATTTACAGACCCGTCTGTATTTGCTGCGCCGGTGACAGAAACTGAAGTTCCCACCGCAAGGTCGGCTACAGACCCTTCGGTAGATTTTGCTATTTTTGTATTTGTATCCAGGAAAACAATTCTTGAGCCACCGTCCATTAGCTTGATGGTGATACTTTTGTCATCTTTGGAAAGAATTTCTCCATTGGCAAATCCTCCAAAATTTCCACTAACTCTCATTCCCCGTGTTCCGCCCATTTGCCCAAAAGCAGCAAAGCTCCCCTTTGCTCTGTTATTCATGCTGATTGAGTGATACTTGCCATACACTACACCTCCGTAAAAAATTCCAACTAAAACCAAAACTCCTACAACTCCTAAACCAATTTTTTTATTTTTATTCATATGATTTTGCGAAATCATGCCGCGCAACGTCCATTAAAGCGCGGCACTTTTTAATTAATTCTAATAATTACTCATACCTCAAGGCATCAATTGGATTGAGCATTGATGCCCGGCGGGCAGGATAGTATCCAAAGATAATACCGATACCTGCCGACACTCCAAAGGCCAAAAGCACAGAGGTTAATGACACACTCGTGGCGACTATGCCAGTATATGTGACTATGATACATATCAGCCATCCTGTGGCGATTCCTACGCCTCCACCGATAAAAGTGAGCATTACAGCTTCGGAGAGAAATTGAAGGTTGATATCCTTGCTTTTTGCCCCGATGGCTTTTCGGAGCCCGATTTCTTTCGTGCGTTCCGTCACCGTTGTTAACATCATATTCATGATTCCTATGCCGCCAACCAAGAGCGAAATTGAAGCGATAGCTGCCAAGACCAGAGTGAAAGTATCTATCACGGTTGTCAGTGTTCCCAAGATATCTTCCTGAGAGATGATTGAAAAATCCGCATCCACGACGTGGTGCTGGTCTATGAGCGCATTTGTCGCCAGTTCCTTTGCTGCTGCCATTTCATTTTTATTAGTTACTGAGACGGATATGGTGGAAAGGTAATCATCTCCCGAAAGAATTTTTTGCATGGTAGAGAGAGGCACAAATATCATGTCGTCCGGTCCGCCGAATCCGGCTCCGCCCTTTGTGGCGAGCACTCCGACCACAGTAAAGTTTACTTTGTTTATGCGTATAGTCTTGCCAAGCGGATCGGCATCGGCAAACAAATCTGTGGCGACAGTCGCTCCCAAGACTGCCTGCCGGCCGATGCTTCTATTGTTTGCATCGGTTATAAAACTCCCGTCGCCGATTGCCACATTGTGGACAGTAAAATAATCGGGGGTGACGCCCGTCACCGTGGTGTTGGTATTGTTTCCCGTAGCCACTATTTGAAACCGGCGGGAGTCTTCCGGAGAGACAGCAGCCACGCCTTCTATGGCTTTCAGTACGTCAATATCGGGATTTTTCAATGTCTGGGCCGAGCCTCTGCCGGAAGAGACTATGCCCCGGCCCGGCTGGACCACTCCCGGAAGAATAGTCAAAAGGTTTGAACCCAAACCTTCAATACTGGATTGGATGGCTACCTTGGCGCCATTCCCTATAGACACCATGGCCACCACGGAAGCCACACCGATGATGATGCCGAGCATGGTAAGGCCGGACCGTGCTTTGTTGGCCGATAGGGAACTCCATGTTTCACTTAAAATATCTTTTATTTTCATTTTTATTTTGCTAAATTAATGATTCTCTTTGTGTGCGTTGTTTTGTCTTCCAGAAGTTTCCCGTCTTTTATGAAGAGAATTCTGTCGGCGTGCTCGGCTATGTCTTGCTCATGTGTAATCAGGACTATGGTACGGCCAAATTCTTTATTTAATCGCTGAAATGTTCCAATGACGATGTCTCCGGTTTTTGAGTCCAGATTTCCTGTCGGCTCATCAGCTAAAATAAGCGACGGATTGTTTACCAGAGCCCTCGCAATAGCCACACGTTGTATCTGTCCACCAGAAATTTGATTAGACATATGGTAAAAGTGGCTTTCGTTTAGTCCCGCCGCAAGGAGCGCTGATTTTGCCCGCTCTTCACGCTCGGGGCCATGTACGCCGGCGTATATCAAAGGCAACATTACGTTTCGAAGCACCGTAGTTCTCGGAAGCAGATTAAATGCCTGAAAGACAAATCCAATTTTATCTCTGCGGATGTCTGCAAGCTCATCGTCTGAAAGGGTAGAGACGTCTTTTCCGTCCAATAGATATGTACCGCTGGTGGGGCTATCAAGCGCCCCTAGCATATGCATCAATGTCGATTTACCGCTTCCGGACGGGCCCATGATGGCTACAAATTCTCCGTCATTAATGGTAAAGGAAACGTCATCCAGCGCATTGAATTCTTCATTGCCTGTTTTGTAAGTTTTTTTAATATTTTTTACTTCTATCATTTTATTTTTATCTTCCGGTAGTTCTGGCTGCCCCGCCTGTCGTGGCTCTGTTTCCGCTGCCGCCAAATAAGCTGGGCGCGGCTGCGGCCGTGGTGGCACTTGACTGGATAGTCCTGCTGACGATTTCATCTCCTTCTGTCACTCCGGAAATGATTTCACTTTCAGAGTCATTTGATAGGCCGACTTCAACCGGAATTTTATTCGGAGCGATTTTTGAAATCGTGCCGATGAGTCCGTCTGTGGGCGGAACAAGCGGCGCGTCAAAGCTTTCCACATAGCTCGTGCCATTCTGTGATTTTATGGCGCTGTTAGGGACGACCAATACATTTTGTTTCATATTTGTGATAATCTCAGCCGACACAGACATGCCCGGCTTTACTCGTTCATCTTGGGTGTCAAAACTTATTTTTACATTGTACGTGACTACTCCTTGGGAAACCGCGCCAATCGCGTCAATATCTCCTACTATTCCTGAAATAGTGAGGTCGGGGATAGCGTCAAAGGTCAAAGTGGCTTTCTGGCCAAGTTTTATTTTAGCTACATCAACTTCATTAAATGAAATTTCTGCAAGCTGCTGTGCTGTTATAAGCGTGGCAGCCGCGGTGCTCGCGCTCACAGAGTCTGACTTTTTGATATCTACCGACGCCAAGGTTCCGGCAAAAGGCGCGCGTATAGAATAGTCTGCCAAGTTGTCTTTGGCGTCTTGCAACGCATTTTCTTTTTGTTGTACTGATAATTCCGCGCTCTGCATATCAATGCTTGCATTTTGCGAAGAATCCTTGTTATTACTGATGTTAGTTTGTGCATCCGAGAGGGACGTCAGATCAGAAACAACGGTATTTGTATAAGTAGATAAGGTGCTCTTGGAAGACGTGAAAGAATCAGGATCGTTTGCGTGGTCTGCCATATAATTTACAAAATCAAGGGTGTTTTTGACTGCATCGGACACAGTTTTTGTAGTCGTATATGTTTCTGCAATGATGTTTTTAATTTTAGCGGGAGAGGAATTGCTGTTCAATGCTGTATAGTCTTTTTGGTTTTGGTCAAATGCTTTTTTTGCGGCATAGTAGCTTGTCTCGGCTTTATCGCGGTATGTGCGGGCGGTATTGCCGACGGCTCTTGCCGCGTTGTCCGAAAGATTATTTTGCGAAATCATATCATTGAGTCCGTCTACAACAGAAGGCAAATCCAGAAATGCGTCTGCCACATCATTGAAACCATCAGTATATGCCTTTTGTGCATCAGCACTCAGGTTTGCTTCTGAGTTTTGGATCTGTATCTTTTCAAGCGACAGTTTTGCGGACTGCAGGCTTATCTCCGCATCTCGTACGGATTTTTGCGCGTCCCGGCTATCAATCGTGGCTATAAGTGCACCGGCAGAGACTTTTTGCCCGGCCTTTGCGGCAAGATACACAATGTCTCCGGAAGTCTTTGGTTTTATATCCACTTGGTTGGAAGCTGATACTTGTCCGCTGCCTGATACAGAGGCAATGATATTGCCCTTCGCCACTTTTGTGGTCAAGTATCGGATATCTCCGCTTGTGCTGGTAACTTTTTTATATCCCCAGTATCCAGTCCCGAGAAGCGCAATCAGAACGATAACGCTGATGATTTTATGGGCAATTATAAACGACTTGGCTTTGTTGAAATATTTTTTCATAGTTTTTATTTTTGCTCTTATTTTTTTACGGCTCTCTCGACGATTTTTTTATTAAGCATTATATACTGGTCTAATTCTTTTTCGGTTAGAATTTCAAAAAATTTTAGGAATTTCTTCTGTCTTTCTTTATTCATTCTATAAACCTGTGCTTTGGTTTTTTTTGAAAGGGTCAGGGTGACAGCGCGGCGGTCTTTGTCGTGTGTTTCTCTGACCACATAGCCGCTCTCCACCAGGCCGTCTATCAATTGAGTCGATGCGCTGCTAGTTATATGGAGATTTTTTGCCACTTCTTTGACGGTGCTTTTACCCCGCCTTTCAATATAAATAAGCACTCCCCATTGAGAAGGGGTTATTCTCGGTATGTTCAAGGCTCCAGGGGTATGGAAAGCCATACTGCGCCTTAGAGCCCTGAAATTTTCAACTAATTCTTTGATTTTTTGTTTCCTGCTCATTATTTTAGATAAGTTACTAACTATATAAGTATCTTATCAAATATACTGTACAATGTCAAACAAAGTAAAAAAAAAGCCCCATGGTAGGGGCTGTTTTTTGGTATCTAAAACTACCTAATTATAGCGTTGTGGTCGTAGTCCTCTTGCCTAGAGCAGGCTGTTCCAAGGTGGTGACAGTTCTCCTTTGAAATGACTGGCTGAAAAGATATCGAGCCAAGAGTATTAATATAAGGATTAAGATTAAGAGAAGAAGCCATCCAAAGATGCTGTTTGGCAGAAAACCTGCGCCAAACACGTTTGCTCCGAGAGTTACCGCCGCTACTGTTCCACAGACGTTCGCTGATACATTCGCGCTTACTGACTGAGGAAAACCGGAAGGGTCTACGTAGCTCAGAGTAGCCGGGAAGTTTAAGGCTGCTCCGGCAGGGACATCGTTTCGTACCCGGACCCGTACTGATACTGTGCCTGACTTGTTTGCTCCCAGTGTTCCCAAGTTAAAGATTAATGTCTGCCCTGAAACCATAGGGTTGTAAGGAGTCGAAGACAGGTAATCTACTTCGAGAGGAAGGTCTATCCTAAGAACGAGACCAGTGATTAATGCAGTACCGATGTTTTGATAAGTGATAGAGTAATTGATTTCATCTCCGGGACATGGGTTTGTGTTGTCGAGCGTAGGTACTATTGGCTGGTTGCGGTCTACTGTGGAAGTAACCAAGACCAGAGAGCTAGGCTGTCTGACAGTAGTAACTCCGAGCACTTGTCCGCGAACATTTACTGTCACAGAGTCTGTAGCTGAGCCGACATTGTTGCTGCAAGTAATGATGTAAGTCCTTGTTCCGGTCAAGCTTCCAGTATAGAAAGAACCGGGACCGATAGATTTTGGTCCTGCCCAGCCGACAGAGCCTCCGGAAGCTGTACATGAAGTCGCGTTTGTCGTACTCCAGCGGATGTTTGTAGCTGTGTTAAAGGCTATGTTTGTAGAGTCTGCAGTTATGAATACAGTAGGCTGATTGTTTACCACATTGTATCTGCAAGGAAGATTGCCCAAGTAATTTATGGCGCCAGTGTCCCGGCATACTTGGTTGTTTTCATTTACGCGGATTGTTACTGAGTCATCATCAGAGCCGTCGTCATTGGTACAAGTAATTTTAAATGTCGTAGTGCTGTACAATGCCCCGGTTCGGAAAGAGCCTGAAAGATTCTTGCTGCCAGACCATCCGTTTGTTCCGTTTGTACCTCGGCAAGTATCTGCGTCATCAGAATCCCAGCGGACGATAGTGCTGTCGCCGCTAGATATATCTGTATCGTCAGCATTGATATCTACAGTTGGCTCATTTGAGTTATCGTCGTCCACATTAATCGTTACTGAATCAACAGCAGAACCAGAGCTGTTACTGCAGGTGATGCTGTATACCCTTGTGCTGGTCAAGCTTCCAGTATTGAAAGAACCGGAAAGATTCTTGCTGCCAGACCATCCGTTTGTTCCGCCGGACGCTGTACATGAAGTCGCGTTTTGAGAAGTCCAGCGAAGGGTAGTGCTGTCGCCTGAGTCTATATTAGTGTCGTCAGCAGTCAAGGAAACAGTCGGAAGTAAGGTCTGGTTATATCTGCAAGGGAGCTCGCCTCCGTAGTTTATGGCGCTTGGGTCCTGACATGTCTGAACTTGGTTGGTGACGCTGATAGTTACTGAGTCACTAGCAGAGCCGGAACTGTTGCTGCAGGTAATATTATAAGTTGTAGTGCTGTACAGTGCTCCTGTAGGGAAACTGCTGGACAAATTTTTACTTCCTGACCAGCCGTTTGTTCCGCCGCTTGCCGTACAGCTGGTTGCGTTTTGAGAAGTCCAGCGAACTGTACTAGTGCCACCATAAGTTACGCTTCGGCTGTCAGCAGTCAGAGATACAGTCGGCAGAGCAGCGCTAGCACAAGGATCAGTCGTAAAGCTTCGGACATCTCCATTGGATGTTCCGTAATTGTTTGTAACCGCTATTCTGTAGTAATAAGTAGTGCTTGCATTTAAGCCGGAAATAAGCTGTTGCATAGGGAAAGTACCTTCATTATTAAAAACTTGTACCGGAGTCGGTGTTCCGCCGCCATTTGATACAGTGCTGGAATTTGTACTGTATTCGAATCTAGCGTGAGTAGGCGGTGTGCCTGTCTCTACAGTTCCTGTAAGTATTCGACTGTCGCAAGCTGACGCGTAAGCAGTCTCAGCTGGCACGAGAGGCAAAGTTAAAGCCCCGAAAAGTGCAATAGCACTTAGCATTAGAAACCCTGTCTTTAATTTTTTTGTTATGTTTTTCATATTTTTTTAAGCTGGTCGATAATAAGTTATGATAATTGTATTATTTGACAGCTCTAATTATTTTTTGTAATGTTTCTGTTCTATCATATTCCTTTACTTTTGTCAAGTAAGGCAAGATGATATCTGTTTGAAATGTAATAAAGTGAAAATCAATATTTTCACTCTTCAAAATCATGAAATACAAAATAAAACTCATAGTTCATAACTTTGAAAAGTGCAGGAATGTGAGGGCATTCCTGCACCCACACTCCCGCATGATATAAAATCAAGAGAAGGCTAAATGAATTTACCACACAAAGTCTGTGCTGCTCGTAGATCCCCTAGGCGGAAACGACGGACCCGTTGTTCCAGTCGGAGGCTTACCGCCTGTAGCTACCGGCTGTTGCTTTAAAAGACGGTTCACTCTGTTTAAGGTTTTTATGTCGACGATCAGATCGGCAACATCAACTGTAGTATCGACTAGTCCCTCGACTCTGTCTGCCCAACACCAGAACCCGCAACCTTGTTTCTCGGCGGCTGCCATTAGACTCCCGTCGTCGATCATAACTTCCGATCCATCGTTGCATTGACGGTACGTTTTCTTCTGTCGGACGGCTGTCCAACAGTTAAGCGTCGGCACCGCAACTTGTGCGGGAGCCGCTGTAAAGTTCAAAGTAGATGTGGCTCCTGCTCCGGCCTGAGACGTGGAACTTCCTCTTTCGAATACAGTTTCACGGCTAGTTACCGGTAAAAGCTGAGTCAAGCTAGCGGGGTTCCCGCAGTCGTCTCGAGCGTAAAGCGAAAGAGTACCATCGGGGTTTACGTTCCAGCGCATCATTGTGCCGGCGTTTTGTACAACCCAACGGCTTCCAACGACTGTAAACTCCTCAAGACATTCCGTTGTTTCGAGGGGAGCGGTAATACGGGTCGTCCCGTTAACCGGGTTCTTATCTTTGAGACCGAAATATTTCGGCTCATAGACAGTATAGTTTCCCGATGTAAGAGCTGCCTCACAACTTGCTTTACTCGAAAATTTATCCGGCTTACTTTGTGCAGAAACTGCTGCACTCAGGCCAAATATGGCTGACAATAAAACGATTACGAAAACGAATTTTTTCATTTCTTGCTCCTTGATTTTATGGAATTATGAAGAACTTTTTGTGGGGAGAACCCCCATTTGGAGTTCTTCACGGTTTTGAGTATTCTAGCATAGTCCTACCCAAAAGTCAACCCCTATGTGGACAACATGTGGATATATGGTTTTATGAAAAAAGCTATATGTAATTTGGATTTAAAGTGAAAAACTGATAGTCTAAAAGCATCCTCTCGTCGTTCAATGGATAGGACGTAACTTTGCGGAAGTTATGATGCAGGTTCGATTCCTGCCGAGAGGACAAAGTCATCGAGAATAAGGAAATTTATTTGCTTATGCGCAGGAAACGAAAAGCTTTTCGGTATGAATTTTTAATTCATCGAAAAGGTCTACTGTTCCTGTAAGGAAAGATTCCTGCCGAGAGGACATTGGTTTAAAACCCGAGCGCTTCCATTATCTTGAGCGAAAAGTGCTCTTTCATTTCTTCTTCTATTACATTCTTGCCAAGCAGGAAATCATGTATGTGGTTTGCCATGGTATTCTCTATCGGCGCCAAAATAACCGGCATGAACAGCCTCTCTGATTTTATAAAAAGAACCGGCTTTAATTTTTCAAGATTGTCTTCGGGAAAAGTTTCTCTCTGCACCCAGAAAGACTTTATATTTTCATACGGATAGAGGCTCTTTTCCACTAAAAATCCCTTATCATTCAGTTCATAGTCCACAGGCTCCAGTTTTTTTGTTGCCAGAAACCCGAGCAAGGCTCCGCTTAAAATGATAAGTGCCGCGAAAAAATAATTGTTGTAAATTATAGCCGCCGCAGCCGCCGTAAAGACGATAATACCGAGCGCCCAAAACCAATTTGGACCCCGCTCTTTTTCCTCATGTTCTAATGCAGACCAAGTTATTTTCTCCATACTATAAATTATAGCAACAAATGAGGAGCATAAACAAGTTTATTTGTTTAATGTCCGAATGCCGTTGCTATATGGTAATCCATATAGCATTTTTAATTTTTACGTGTAAAATTAGGAAGTGCAAAATTTAAGCGGATCTCTCACCATTGTCATTTTTGGAGCTACAGGCAATCTATATGTCCATAAACTCGCCAAGGCCCTATACCTATTGTTTCTAGAAGGAGGTTTTCCTCTAGACTTCAATATTATCGCTTTTGCCCGTAAGGATTTAAGCGACAATGATTTTCGCATCTTTACCAGGGAAAGCATCTTGCGGCGGAACATAGCACATACTTCAAAACTTGATGATTTTTTAGAGCACGTCGTATACTTCAAAGGGGATTTTACAGAGAAGGATGATTTTACAAGACTGAAAGATATCGTCCAGAATATTTCCCCTATGGGCGCGAATGCACAAGTACTGCTGCATATAGCTACCGCGTCAGAACTTTACCAAAAAATATTTGAGAACATCCGTACAAGCGGGATATATATCGCGTGCGAACAGGCAAAGATACTTATAGAAAAACCGTTTGGTAAAAATGAGGCAGATGCTACTCATCTCGAAGGCGTCCTCGCGGCTATTTTCAAAAAAGAAAATATATTTCACGTAGACCATTATCTGGCCAAAGAAACCGCGCGAACAATCTATAATTTTAAATGGGATAAAAAAGATATAAAAAAAATCAAAGTAATTTTCCACGAGAGCAACATTGTAGGCTCCCGCGGCGCATCGTATGACGCGGTCGGAGCATTTCGGGACGTGGGGCAGAACCACATGCTCGAACTCTTAGCCCTCGCTATTATGGATAAGCCGGATATATCTGATGCCAAATACACACAGCATATACAAAGCGCTAGAGCCGAAGCCTTAAGCTCTTTATATATCGACACTAGAGATTCTGGACAAAAAATAACCCCAAAAATAACTAGAGCACAATACGAAGGTTATACTACAGAATCCGGCGTAAGCTCGTCCTCTCAGACTGAAACATTTTTCCGGGTATTTTTGGGCTCCAGAAATCCTAATTTCTCCGGGGTACTTTTTGAGCTAGAAGGAGGAAAAGGGCTTGTGGACATGCATTCGGATATAACTACCACTACGGTGGCCATAGAAATTTATCCAAAGAACCAGGGCAATGAAAGAACAAGAGAAAAAAAAGAATTGAAAATCCAGCCGGTGCCTGGTACGATATATGAATCGTACATAAAAGTTTATAGAGATGCTTTGGCGGGAGAGCAGGAAAACTTCCCGGACATTGAAGAAATTATTTCGGATTGGAAGCTCACAGATGAGCTTTTATCCAAGTGGAAAAATATTCCGCTTACAATTTATAAGAAAGGGTCTAAGGCGGAAGATATTATATAGGAAGTGAATCCGTTAGAGACCGCGGTCACGATGAGATATAATAAATAAATCAATAATATTATGACGATTAAATATATTAAAAATAATTCAGAAGAAGCGAAGATCGCGACCTGTCTCTAACGGGATGAAAAAACAAATTGGCTACATCGGGCTTGGGAAAATGGGTAAAAATATGGTTTTCCGCTTGCTTGATAGAGGATGGAAAATTGTCGCTTATAACAGAGATGCGGGAAAAGTAAAAGAAGTGACAGAAAAAGGTTCCCTGGGCGCATCCAGTATATCTGAGCTGGTTTCACAACTTTCTTCTCCGCGCGTCGTCTGGATTATGGTTAGTCACGAGGCTGTAGACGAAGTTCTCGGTGAATTGGTGCCACTTCTAGATAAAGGAGATATTATTATTGACGGAGGTAATTCTCCGTATCAAGAAACAATACGACGCTCGAAAGAATTGAAATTTAAGGGAATTGAATTTTTGGATATAGGAGTTTCCGGCGGCCCGGGCGGGGCGCTAAATGGCGCTTGCATGATGGTGGGTGGAAAAAAAGAACTTTATGACAGACTCGAGACATTAGGATTTTTCAAAGATACATGTTTATCGAATGGATGGGGGTATATGGGCGCCCATGGAGCTGGGCATTTTGTGAAAATGGTCCACAACGGCATTGAGTATGGGATGATGCAGTCTATCGCCGAAGGCTTGGACTTGCTTCGGCACTCTAGTGAATTCAATCTGGATTTAGATAAAGTAACTGACGTGTATTCCCACGGAAGCGTCATTACTTCGAGCTTAGTCTCGTGGATGCATGATGGGTACGAAAAATACGGCAAAGATTTAAATGAGATTTCAGGCCGGGCTTCAGCTTCGGGCGAAGGCAAGTGGACACTCGAAGCAGGGCAAAGGGAAAATATTTCTATGCCGGCCATACAGGCCTCGCTCGATGTTAGAAGCGCATCGCAACAAAAACCAACGTACCAAGGAAAAGTAGTATCTACTATGCGGGGAGAATTCGGCCAGCATCCGGTAAAAAGAGACGAAGATGAGCCGGAGGTGTTATAATAGCTAAAATCCAATTTATGAAAATTATAGATATATCGCTGCCCTTAAATAACCAGACACCTATATATCCCAACAATATTCCCGTATCCATAAGTATTCATCAGAAAATGCCGGAGTCTACTACCCAAGCTTCATCAATTACTTTTGGCTCCCATACAGGAACACATATAGATGCCCCAGCGCATTGCATAGAGGGCGCAATTACCCTGGATAAAATTCCACTTCTAAATTTGGTCGGACCTTGTCATGTATTGGATTTCTCGAAAGATTCAGGTGAATGCATTACCGAAGAAATGATAAAAAGTAAAAACATAAAAAAAAACGATAGAGTTATATTGAAAACCAGAAATTCACTCAAAGAATTCAAGGAATTTTATGATGATTATGTATATTTAGACGGAGATGCGGCGGACTACCTTGCCGGGCTGAATGTTTTGACAGTCGGCATTGATACTTTGTCTATAAAAAAGTGCGGGGGAAGTGATAATCGTCCCCACTTGTCATTACTTAAAAAGAATATTCCTATAATTGAAGGATTACGTTTGGGTTCTGTGGCGGAAGGTGATTACGAACTCGTTTGCCTGCCGCTTAATTTTACAGACATAGACGGCTCACCGGCGCGGGCTATAATTATAGAGAGATAAATCAGGTATACTATATAAATATGACAAAAAGAAAATTTAAGCCATCGCATTTATTCTTAGGAATTGCGGACCTGCTTGCCATAGAGGCTCTCTTTTCCCAGTTCTTGCCGGTAGTCGCCGCGAATGAAACCTTTATCCTCATATTCGCAATACTTGGAGCCGGAGTGAATATCTATGTTTCAATCGAAGCGATAGAAGAGGTCAAAGGGCATTTAGAGATGCTGGGATTTCTCTCGCTCATTGTTCTTGAGTTTATTGTATTTTTTTCTTTCCAATATTATTTTCTTCTCTTAGTACAGCCAGCGAGCTTTCCTGCGCTCACTGCCGATATACCAAGCATTTTACTGCACAGTACTATGGTATTTGTGTTTAATCCGATTTATCTTCCGGAGACCTTGGCCGGAGAAGGCTTGCTTCTCATACATACCTTAAGCGCGCTCGGGCTCGTACTTTTTATTCTTCAAAATATCTGGCAGCTTCGCGCAAAAATAGCCGAATAGAAAAAGTATTTGAAAATGCTATACTTATGCTAATTAGCAGGATAAAAATAATCATATGCAAAAAATAATTCCACATGTATGGTTTGATAAAGAAGCAAAAGAAGCTGCTTCGTTTTACGCATCTCTCTTTTCTGATTCAGAAGTTAAAAATATTGTGACAATTTCAAACACTCCTTCCGGAGATTCGGATATTGTTACTTTTAAGCTCTCGGGTCAAGAATTTATGGCTATCAGCGCAGGGCCATATTTCAAGCTTAATCCAGCTATATCATTATTTGTTGTTTTTGATACTGAGGCAGAAATTGAAGCAGTATGGAATAAATTAATTGATGGAGGAAAAGCGCTTATGGCTTATGATACCTATCCATGGGCAAAAAAATACGGCTGGCTGCAGGATAAGTACGGACTTTCCTGGCAGCTTTCCCTTACCGAACAGCCGAATACTGGCCAAAAAATTACTCCTCTCCTTATGTTCACCAAGGATGTAGCCGGCAAGACAAAGGAAGCAGTCGAATTCTATACAAGTATTTTTCCAAATTCCAAAATAGAAATGCTCGTGCCATATGAAAAAAATGAAGGTGATAAAGAAGGATTTATCAAGCATGCCCGTTTTACGCTTGATGGACAGAATTTTATGGCAATGGACAGCTCAGGGCCGCATGAGTTTAGTTTTAATGAAGCGATTTCGTTTGTGGTCAATTGCGACACTCAGGAACAAATTGATTCTTATTGGGAAAAGCTGTCCGCAGTTCCAGAGTCTGAGCAATGCGGCTGGCTCAAAGATAAATATGGCGTATCCTGGCAGATTGTTCCGAGCATCATGAACCAGATGATGACAAGTGGTGACAAAGAAAAAATCGCCCGGGTCACCCAGGCATTCCTCAAAATGAAAAAATTTGATATTAAAGCATTGCAGGAGGCTTTTGACGGGAAATAAAATTTTAACTAATTAAATTCTCTTTTTTCTACTAATAAAGATACGGTAACCCCGAATATAATTACAAGTAAATATATTGAAATTATCAGGAAGTAGCTCATAGGCAGGCTGTCTAATATTCCGAGAGTACATACTGACAGCCACGAAATCACAGATACAGCCCCGCAGGCGAATGCGAGCCTGCGGACGTTCTTTTCTTTCTTTAAGGTAAAGAAATTCTTATCCAGCAAGTGAGGCCATATGTATTTGTTTAAGACATAGCCATTTACTAAAAGTATGACAAGCATGCTCATCTTCGCTAAAAATTTTGCTGAGTTTGCATACTTTTCTATATCTGAAAAGAAAATAGCCATACCAGAAAGAACAATGAGAGGCAGGCTATAAAATACTAAATTGGCCAGAATTGACAAAGTGGAAAGCTCCGTATTATTTAGTTTCTTGTCTTTGCTAAAGAAAGAAAAAAGTAAATCAGAAACAAGGGCACTCCCCATGCCGAGAATTACTGCAATGACGTGAACTACAACAGCAGGTATCTTTATATATTGAAAAAATTCAGAAATTTCCACAAACCTATTTTAACATATTTTGATTGGTTGCAGAGTTTATTTTCGGTATGTTAAAATAATGTCATATGAATCTTTTGATAATTGAAGATGACAGGGACATACGTTTGTTGTTGAAACAAGCGTTCGTGGACGAGGGGTTTATCGTTGATGTAGCGGAAGACGGGCTCGTCGGTTCGCAAAAGGCCAGAATGAACAATTACGACCTTATTCTTTTAGATATTGGTTTGCCCTACAAAAACGGCAGGGAAGTATGCGCGGATATCCGTGCCGCCAAAAAAGGCGCTCGCATAGTCATGCTCTCAGTAGCGCAGGAAACCTCCGACAAGGTAGAGCTTTTAAACGCTGGTGCTGATGATTATATAACAAAACCGTTTGTTTGGAGCGAGCTCCTTGCTCATGTGCGCGCGGTATTGCGCCGTCCTCCTGTATACGAGCATGTAATTCTGGAAGTAAAAGGCGTCGTTCTGGATAGTGTCCATCATACGGTGAAGCGCTCCGGCAAAGATATATATCTTACCCCAAAAGAATTCACATTTCTCGAATACCTTATGCGCAATCAGGGTAAAATGCTTACCCGCATGTCTATTCTCGAACATGTCTGGGGTGTGGACGCCGACCCTTTTACCAATACGGTAGACACGCATATTCTCAATCTCCGCAAAAAACTTGGAGATAAAAAAACCAAATCACTTATCTGTACGGTGTCGGGGATAGGTTATAGAATGGCCTAATCCGCTATGGCGCTTCTTGTCTCTTGTGTGGTATAATCCGTCCAAGAGATCCTCTATTTGGTCGATGGGTCTATTAATACAAAATAATAGAGGACGCTAGACTCCCATTTGCCCTATAGCCTTATTTAGGCAATAATTAATATGAATAAAATAATGCAGGAGATTTTGACTAATGCGGACGCACGTGACGCACAGTCAGTGAGAGACATGACTGTAAAAGTCATGAACGCAGGGGCTCCCTGGATAAACCGAGAAGAATAGCTTCTAAAACTGTCCGTCAGGCTAAAAGCTGACGGACAGTTTTATGTTATGTATAAAAAATTTAAAAAAAATTTCTCTAAACTTTTCTCTCCGCACTCGGAGGATGAAGATTCGAAACGTAAGGAATTTATATTGAACGTACTCCTTCTAAGTTCAATAGCGCTTTTTTTCATTGCTATTTTGTCGACTATGTTAATTTCTGTAATCCAACCGGAAGCGTATGCCCGCAATTCAATGTCGCCTTTTATATTGGTTCTTACATTTGCATTTTTCCTTTTTCTATTTTTTCTTTCACGCAAAGGATTTTACAGAGGCTCGGCGTATGTATTAGTGGCCGTATTCTTTTTACTTTCCTTCTTTATGGGATATAGATGGGGAGTAGACGTAAATGCAGCAATCCTTATATATACGCTAGTAGTGGTGATGGCTGGAATATTAGTGAGTACGCGTTTCGCGTTTATCATGACGGGACTTGTGGCCTATGCAATGTTTGCCTTGAACGACCTTCAGGCTTCACACATTATTCCCGTAGACCGGTATTGGCGGAATGAGTCATGGGGACCCATAGATATCACGATGACCCTGATAATACTTTTGGTGGTGGCAATAGTATCATGGCTTTCAAACAGGGAAATAGAACGCTCGCTTGCCCGGGCGCACCGCTCGGAAGAAAGTCTTCGCAAGGAACGGGATAGGCTGGAAGTAATAGTGGAAGAGAGAACCCGCGAACTCAAGGAAGCTCAGCTCGAAAAAATAAGCCAGCTCTATAGCTTGGCTGAGTTTGGACGGCTTTCGTCTGGATTATTTCACGACCTCATGAACCCTCTCACCGCCGTATCTCTCAATGTGGAAAAAGCAAAATCTGAATCGGAAGAAGAAAATAATTCGGGCGACCTTTCCAAAGCAAAGCAGTATCTAGACCAGGCTTTTGCGGCCGCAAAGCGGATGGAGCGATTTATATCCGCTGTCCGCAAACATATAGGAAAAAAGGGCGTTAAAAATTTGTTTTCGCCCCATAATGAGATAAAGCAGGTCATTGATATATTGTCTCATAAAGCGCAAATGTCGAATGTGAGTATTTTTCTTTCCGAAAACGAAACAAGCGATATTATGGGAGACTCCATTCAATGGAGCCAAATCGTGCTCAATCTTATTTCAAATGGCATTGACGCATATGATGAAATACCAAAAGACAGGGACAACCGCGTCATACATATCACTCTCGCCGAGGATGAAAAAACTATTTCATGCACTGTCGTTGATTATGGTGTTGGCATTGCCGAAGAGAATGTGGACAAGGTATTTGAGCCATTTTTTACTACCAAAGCGGGGCAAACGGACAAGGGTACGGGTATAGGCTTGTCACTCGTCAAACGCATAGTAGAAAAAGATTTTAATGGGGCACTCACGCTTAAAAGTGTTCTCGGCGCAGGCACTACATGTTTAGTTATATTACCAAAACTAACATATCACGTAGATGAAAACAAAAATAAAAGAACCACTGCCACTCAAGAATGAGGAGTGGTATTTCCCCAACAGCGTCCATGACACGTTTGAAGCTCTTTACGCTATCGCATCACATAATAAAAAACTATTGGAAGGTAAACCGCTTGGCAGGATAGCAGCCTTGCTTATGTCTGTCGAAAGCCGCCCCGGAGGGCCTTATTACTCCCAATTCCCAAAAACTTTCCGCAAAGCGGTAAAGGGAACTATCGACAAGCGGACGAATCAATCTATCGGGCGTTTTTTATCTCTCTATGACATAGAGCTGCCGCAATTAGGTAAGTTTTTTGAGAAAGAAAAAACAAAAAAAACAATAAGAGGGGCAACAAAGAAAAAGCCAGATAGTACGGCAGAGCGCAGCATGATGCGCAAAATCCATGCACTAATAAAAGTTCGTTTTTCATCGCTTGACGCGGAATTTAGAAAAAGCGCCGAAAACGCGGTGGAAAAAACAATTCTCGGCAACCCAGACAAGCAGATGGCTCTGATGCCGTACTATATGAAAATGGCCTTAGGGAAAAAGGCGTATAGGGTTTCCAAAAAAACAGTGGCGGATATGTGCGTGGCAAATATTTTTTTTTGGACAGCTTTTGTTATTTATGATGATTTCTGGGATGAAGACGAAGAGGCCGACCCGAAATTGCTTCCGGTAGCAAATCTTTTGGCCCGCAGCTATATTGATTTATTTGGGTCTTTGTGCGGCGCGAAGGGTGATTTCAATTCATTTTTTCACAAGCTGATGGACGAGCTTGATACCGCCAATGCCTGGGAGACCAGCCATTGCCGGGCCCGCATACAAGGCAATATATTAGAAATTCCGATTCCCTTGCCGAGATATGGTAATTACATAAATAAGTATCGTCCGCCGTCCGGGCATATTATGGGACCTCTTGCCGTCCTTGTAATGTCCGGCTATAAAATTGATTCCAAGGAAGCTGTATTCCTGATAGAGTATTTTAAACATTATCTGATAGCCATGCAGATGAACGATGATATGCACGACTGGGAAGAGGATATCCGCCGGGGGCATATTAGCACTGTGGTAGATATGTTATTGCGTGACTTTGGAGTTCATCGGAAAACAATCAACCTCGAAACAGACATGGAAGAGCTTCGGCATATCTTTTGGTTTACCACCTTGCCCAAGATTGCCCAAAAAGCGCTCAATCATACAAAAAAATCTGAGGCCGCGCTTTTGTTGATGAAAAGCCTGTCTGACAGAGCTTCGCTTGAATATTTTATATATTCCAATCAAAAAATTGCCGAAAAAGCCCTCAAAGAGCAGCATCAATCCGTACAATTTTTAAATGCATATGGAAAATTATCTGCTCGCAGGGCAAAAAATTAAATTCAGAGACTTTATTGAATTTTTATAAAAACTTTAGACACTCTTTATTTGGTGTTTATAGAATTCTATCAATGCAAGAGACCAGCTTAAAAGAATATCGCTGCTTGTGCGGAAAGTTATTGTTCAAAGGAACTCTCTTAGAGGGGAAGGTAGAAGTTAAATGTAAAAGCTGCCACCAAATTTTATCCTTTTTAGGCGATGGACCCTATGATTCAGATATGCTTACTTCGGAAGAATAATTAAAACAAACTTACTTAAATTTTAGTAGCCCTAGCATTAGTACAACTGCAAAAATACCAAGCCCGATTCCAATCCACTGCTCCAGACTTATGTGTTCCTTGAAAATAAAGAACCCGGCGCAAGTGAGCGCCATCATGGTTAAGAGCAAGGCAATGCTGCTTCCGATAGCTAGGCCGCCTTCCCGAATTACAAACATAAAGGTGATGAGGGTAACTATGTTAATGCCCATCGATATCAAAAACCACTTTTGGGTAGGATTTACCGCCCAAATTTTTGCCGCTATGTCACCGAGAGTTGCCAGTATCAAATTTATAGCTAGAAAACCCAAAAGTATCCAATTCATATTCAATATATCTTACCACAAAAATTATCTCCGGATGGTTGGGTATACTGTTGGAACAGAACTGCTCATTGATAAGGTTGTTTTATAATGATTAGGCCTTAGCAATTAATTGTGCTAATTTAAAACCGGAGTTAAGAAAGGAGAAATCTTGAATAAGCTTTTTCAAATTGTACGATTCCTCGCTAGCGGGAGCATCGGAACTTTGGCATATTTTGCGATTTTCTATGGGCTCATCAAGCTCGGTTTATGGTATATCGTATCTGCGATTATAGCCACTATTATTCAGATGACGATTAAGTTTGTGCTGTACAAATTTTGGGCATTTAATAATAAAAATACAGATACCATGGTCAAACAAGTAATATTGTTTTTCGTAATGGTAAGTGTGATTGTTGTTATAAATTCCCTATGGCTCTATATTTTCGTAGAGTATGCACAGTTTCAACTTATAGTTTCACAGATTGTGATTATGCCAGTGCTGAGTTTTGTAAGCTATATGTTCTCAAAGCGAATCTTTATAAATTAGGCAAAGCTCGGTCTGTCGTTTCAAAACGTGTTCCGAGCTTTTATATTTGGCGGTGTCTGTTCTGAATAGATAAAAAATCTCAAAGGTGGTAAAATATAATTACTTATTACTAGTAATATAAAATATTATTATGGCAACAATTAATCCATATATAAACTTCAATGGAAATGCCGAGGAAGCATTTACGTTTTACAAGTCAGTTTTTGGTGGCGAGTTCACAAGGGTTGCTCGTTTCAAAGATATGGCGAACCCTGGATTTCAAGTATCTGAGGGTGAGGCAAACAAAATAATGCACATTGCTTTACCTATTGGCAAAAATATTTTAATGGGCAATGACGTTCCAGAAAGCATGGGACGGACAAATGAAAACGAAAACAGAAGCAAAATCTCAATAAATGCAGAAAGCAAAATTGAGGCGGATAGATTGTTTAATGGACTCTCTGTCGGCGGAAAAATTGAAGCACCTATTGGTGAAAGTCCTTGGGGTTCTTACTTTGGTATGTTTAGAGACAAATATGGAATTGAATGGATGGTGGACTTTGATGCAAAGTCATAAATTGTCTTTGCAGGCAGTTTGGTATGCAGTTGGAGCTGGTTTGTTGAAAAATAAGAATTAATTTATAAATTTTCATCAATAAAAACCTTTAACTGCTCTAGAGATTTTATACGTATTAGCTTTCGAGGAGGATACTTTTTTAGGGCATTTTCTGTGTGACGAACAACATCGCCTCGTAAAATTTCGTATAAGCTTTTAAAGCTTAATTTTTCTTCACATCCCTCAGGTAGTTCCTCACGTTTATTTTTTCTATGTTTAATCCATCTTTTAATATTATAAAAAAAAGCTCTCTTGTTTGTGTAATTTAGATAGATAACTAAGTCTGCCAACTTTAATATTTCTTACGGGGCATAACTTATATATCCCTCAACAATCCAAGAATCTCTATTCTTTAGGATTTCCTTTATTCTGTTTTCAATTTCAGTTTTTTCGTTAAGAGTCCAATATTTTCCCCAGATATAACTATCCATATGAAAAATCGGTATAGGAAGTTTTTGTCCTAGTATTCGAGAAAGAGTAGTTTTTCCAGAACCATCTGTTCCAATAATAGATATTTTTTTATAGTTTTCCATTTGCGGATCGTCTCGTGTTAAAATCTTTTGGGGTCAAGGCCTATGAGTCTTCCGATACTTTATTTCTAGGGCGGAGGCGGTGAGATTCGAACTCACGGTACCTTGCGGTACTCTTGTTTTCAAGACAAGTGCGATAGACCTCTCTGCCACGCCTCCCTAGGTCAATAACTAACTAAGTATATCTATTTTTGGTTTTTTCTCAAGCTTCTTTTTTTCTATTTTTAATTAAAAAATGTTCTTCGTAATGACAATTTGGACAGAGAATCAATAAATTTCCTAAGCTATTATTGCTTCTATCTCTGTCTTTGTGATGAATGTGCAGTATTTCATATTTAGCATAAGCGCATTTTTCGCACTTTTTTCCTCTTTCTTCTATTATTCTCAATTTTATTATTTTAAACGTTCTTGCCTTATCTCTTGGTCTGCCGATTTTGTATTTTATTCCAGTTCTGTACTTGTTTGCGCAAGTTCTACTGCAGGTTTTCCTATTAAATCCGGCTAAAATTAATTTACCACAGATTAAGCAGGGGACTTCTTTTCTAAGTGATATTCCATAGCAAGTTGCACTACAAAAAACTCGGCTTTTATTCGCCTTTATCTCAGAAGGTCTCCTGTATATAGATTTTCCACAGATTTTACAAACAGTATTTGGGTTTCTTTTATATGGTTCGTGCACTCATCCAGTATACCACAATATTATAATGTTTTCTAGCTAGTTTTTTTGAATTTTATTTCTTCTTTCAGAACTTTCCACCCATGGGCAAAGTCTGCTTTTATCTCCGCCCAGCTTTTCTTTGCAATCTTGAAAATATAAAAAATTTCCAAAATACTCAGCGTGTTCAATATCAAGAGCGCCACAAACCACTTCTTCTGGTCATGTTTAGAAGCCACCCACACTGCGTAAATTTTCCAAGGAATAGTCCAAATAGCCACTACTACTAATATTATATTTAAAATATGCATAAAAAAATCATATCAGAAAAGGGGTATTTATGCTAGTATGGAAGATATGAGAATTCTAGGCATTGATTATGGGACAAAAAGGATAGGGCTCGCCATAACGGATGAAATGGGCAGACTCGCTTTTCCGAAAGAAATCTTAATCAATGATTCAAAAACTCTAGACTCGTTGGAGCACATCCTGAAAGAAGAAGATATAAGAGAGATTGTGATAGGTGAGTCTGTAGACTTTTCCGGAAAGCTAAACGCCTTATCGGCCAGAATTGAAGTTTTTATCCTTGAACTCAAGGATAGGTTCGGCTTGCCAATTTTTAAACAAAAAGAATTTTTAACCTCGGTAGAAGCCAGAAAATCTCTAAATGATAAAAAACAATTTACCTCTTCGGGCGCGCACAGCAAAGTAAAGCAAATAAAAAGCGGCCGGATAGACGCGCAGGCAGCCGCACTCATCCTGCAAAGGTATTTAGACAAAAAGAATAAAAATATTGTATAATTGCATATATGTTCAAGAATTCATTCGATAGAATCTTCCTTAGATTTTTCCCTGTCCCGAAATTTTTTATAGCGCCTTCTTTCGGGCTCGATATTTCCGATGAATCGCTCAAGTTTACGGAGCTTCTTGCCGAGAAAAACGGTATCAATCTGGGCAGATACGGGGAGCGCAAAATACCGCCGGGTATCATTGAGTCCGGCAAGATTAAAGACCCAAAGCGCATGGTGGAAGTTTTGTCCAAACTCCGAAAAGAAGCGGGTTTGAAATTCGTGCGGGTTTCCCTGCCGGAGGAGCAGGTCTATCTTTTTAGGCTTCGACTAGACAAGCTGGGACTCGAAAATGTCCGGGAAGCCATCGAACTTTCCCTGGAAGAGCATATTCCCATATCCGCCGAAGACGCCATATTTGACTATGAATTATTACATGAAGATGACGAACAGCTGGAACTCCAGATAGCGGCTATACCCAAAAATATAATCGAGGATTATCTTTTGGTCTTCAAAGATTCTTTTATATCAGTTCAATCTTTTGAGCTTGAAGCGCAGGCTATCGCGCGTGCAGTTGTACAAAAAGGCGACCCAGAGACATATATGATTGTGGATTTTGGACAGACCCGTACCGGTATTTTTATCATGTCCAAGGGCGTTGTCATCTTTACCTCTACGCTTGATGTGGGCGGCAGCACCTTGAATGACATGATTGCAAAGAATTTCAAAATAAGTACACCTGAGGCGGAAAAAATGAAACAGCAATACGGACTGGAGCGTAATGCCGCCAATAAAGAAGTATTTTCCGTTCTTTTAAACAGCGTGTCGATTTTGCGGGACGAAATAGTCAAGCATTTTCTATATTGGCATACCCATAAAGATGAAGAAGGCAGAAATAATCCCCCTATAAAAAAAATAATTCTTTGCGGCGGCGACGCGAACCTTATAGGTTTGGCGGATTATCTGTCTGTCAGCATGAAAAGTCCGGTAGAGATGGCAAATGTTTGGGTGAATATAGCAGATACTAAGAAATTTGTCCCGAAGATAAATTTCAAAGAAGCGCTTTCTTTTTCGACGGCGCTCGGACTGGCTCTCGGGGATTTCAATGATGACTAATTCTATATGATTAATTTAATTCCAAATCAAGAGAAGAAAAAAATGGTTAAAGCTTTTTACTACAGGTTTGCTGTCTTGTTCCTGGCCATGGTTTGCGTGGTCCTCTGTGTCGGTATTTTGGCGCTGCTGCCAGCCTATTTTTTCTCTAATTCTAAAAATAGCATTGTAGATAAAAAAATAGAAATACAAAAGACAGAAGCCGTACCGCTCTTGGACCAGGAGACTTCTATTGTCATAAAAGACGTCAATAATAAATTGAATTTAGTTGAAAATGCCGAAAAGGGCGAGTTCCTTGTTTCCGAAAAAGTTATAAACGCTATTTTGCTGGAAAAAATTCCGAGTATCAAGATTACCCGTATTTCTTATGAAAACAATTCTCCAGAAGGAAAGAAAATAAATATTTTCGGCACGGCGCCCTCCCGGGAAGTTTTGCTTTTATTCCGCCGGGCGCTGGAGCAAAATACTTCTTTTAAGAGCGTCGATTTGCCGATTTCAAATTTTGTCAAAGGGTCGAATATAGAATTTTCCCTGACTCTGGTTCCCGCCTAATAATATGGATACTTTTAAAAAAACACCATTTCTTATCTTTATACTGCTTCTGATATTTTTATCGTCCGTTTTTTTCCTGTTGTATAGAGAAATATATCTTAACAATGAAAAAGCGGGTCTTTCCATGACGGAACTAGAGAACGAAATTAACCGGCGTGATAATATAAAGCTCTTAAATAATTCCATACAGAGCATCAAGCAAGATAAAGCTTTGCTTGAAACGCATTTTGGAAAAACTTCCGATATCGTGCCTTTTCTGGATACAGTAGAAGGCTTGGGTCCGAAAGCGGGAGTGCAAGTAGAAACCACTTCAGTCGATATATTAGCAGACGGTGGGGGGCTCCTGGTCAAATTAAATACTTCTGGTAATTTTAAAAATATTTATAAATTTTTGACGCTTTTGGAAAACTCTCCATATGAGCTTGAGGTTTCAGGGATGGATATGCAAAAAGAAACGAACAGCATCACAATGGAAGAACCTGGGTGGCAGGCCATGCTTGGGATAAAGCTTTTAAGTTTTGTCCAGTAAAAAAATAAAATGAATATAAATTTTTTCAAAACAAAAAAAGATTTTAAAAAGAAAAGTTCGGAGCTTAATCCGGGGTTTTACTGGAAATTCATTGTTTGCCTGGCGGTCGCTTTGACCACTATTTCTTTTATCTTCGGGTATTATATGTTCCTCTCGGTAAGAGATGAACCAGCATCGGAGTTTGAAAATTTTACTAAAAGGCAGCCTATAGAAAAAGAAAGGCTGGAAAAAGTCTTGGACAATTTTTCTTTGCGGGAGAAAAAATCCGCTCTGATACTAAATTCTCCCTCAAAGGTCGTTGACCCGTCGCTATAAATTTTGGTCACAAATATTTTTCTGCTGAAAAATTTCGCGACCCGCTCCTCGCGCCGTCGCGTTGCGGACTCACAAAACTTTCAGTTTTGTGCCCTCGGGAGGAATCGAACCTCCAATAGCGGCTTAGAAGTCCGCAGTTATATCCATTTAACTACAAGGGCATGGAGTAACATGTGCGCGATGCAGGACTCGAACCTGCGACATCTTCAGTGTAAATGAAGCGCTCTACCAACTGAGCTAATCGCGCAATTTGTTTATTGTATAGTAAAAATTAATTAAATTCAATATTTGGTATAATAAAGGTATCATGTCAAAATATCTCATAACTGGCGGAGAAGGTTTTATTGGGGGAAGAATTACACAGGAAATTGACGGAGTGTCTTATGATTTAAAATCCGGCTTGGATATTCTAAACGGAGAACTGCTTGGAAAGATGGCTCAAAATACAGATGGAATATTCCATTGCGCGGCAAAAATATCAGTGCCTGAAAGCATTGCTATACCCGACGAGTATTATAAAAACAATGTAGAAGGAACCCGCTCCGTAGTTCAAGTTGCTGAAATGAGCAAAGTAAAAATAGTATTTTCAAGCAGCGCCGCTGTTTACGGCGAAGCGAATATAGCTGTGAGCGAAGAATCAAACCTTAATCCCAAATCTCCGTATGCTCGGAACAAGATAGACGGGGAGAATTTACTCCGAAAATCATCCATACCCCACATTGCTCTCCGGTATTTCAATGTCTATGGTCCCGGCCAATCCAAAGAATACGTCGGTGTCATAACGACTTTCATAATAAATTCTTTGCGTGGAGATGATTTGATTATATATGGAGACGGGAATCAAATACGGGATTTTGTGTTTGTAAGCGATGTCGCCAGAGCAAACATACTTGCTATGGAGTACAATAATGATTCCTTTCAAGTTTTCAACATTGGAAGCGGAACAGAAATTTCTATAAAAATATTGGCTGAAATTATAATACAGCTTACAAGTTCCAATTCAAAGATTGTATATAAGCCATTCCTGTCTGGAGATATTATATATTCCCGGGCAGATGTCTCTAAGGCAAAAGAGGTTCTCGGCTGGAAGGCAGAAGTTTTACTGGAAGAAGGTTTAAAAGAAACTATCTCATATTATAAAAATAAACTTGGAAAATAATTTCATGAAAATAAAAATCTTATATGAAGACGCAAATATCCTCGCTATAGATAAGCCTTCGGGTATTGCCGCGCATGCGGACGGCAGAAACAAGGAGAAGGCTGTTACGGACTGGGTTTTAAAAAATTACCCAAAAATGAAAAACGTCGGCGAACCGATGTTTATAGAAAATAAAGGCAAAAAGATAGAAATAAAACGGCCGGGTGTAGTCCACAGGCTGGACCGAGATACTTCGGGGGTAATGCTACTGGCAAAAAATGAAAAAGCGTATGAATTTTTAAAAAAGCAGTTTCAAAACCGCGAAGTCAAAAAAACATATAACGCCATTATTTCCGGCTGGCTAAAAGAGGAGCGGGGGGTAATCAACAAGCCAATCGGCAGAAGCCCGTCAGATTTCAGGAAATATTCCGCAAGCCGCGGTGCCCGCGGCGAAATGCGCGAGGCCAGTACAAGGTACAGGGTCTTGAAACGGTTTGCGCTTCGCGCCAATAAATTTACATACATAGAGGTATTTCCCAAAACCGGCCGGACGCACCAAATCCGCGTGCACATGAAAGCCATAGACCACCCTATAGTCTGTGACCCCTTATACAACCCTAAGGGCTTTTGCCTAAAAGGCATAAGTCGCATGGCGCTTCATGCGAAAGCTATAGAATTCAAGGATTTAAAGGGTAAAATAATAAGAGTAGAATCCTCCCTACCGCCACAGTTCAAAAAATTGTTATAATCTAAAGATATGGAAGCAGAACAAAAAAGCTGCCAGAACTGCAAAAAAGGATTCACGGTAAAACCTGAAGATTTTGATTTTTATGAAAAAATAAACGTTCCAGCGCCGACATGGTGTCCGGAATGTAGGCTTGTTAGGAGATTTTCATTTCAAAATACTTGGAACTTGAGCTGGCGTAATTGTGACAAATGTGGGAATAAAACCTTGTCTATATATTCTCCCGAACTGAAGATGCCTATTTATTGCCAAATATGCTGGTGGAAGGATGATTGGGATGGCACAGAATACGCCATGGATTACGATCCATTACGACCATTTTTAGAGCAAGTAAAGGAACTTACGAACAAGACTCCATATTCTGCTCTCACTAGTCTTTACAGTAGTTTAAAGAACTCTGATTATTCAAACGCTCTGGCGTGGTGCAGGGACTGTTACATGGTTTTTTGGGCAGATTTCTGTGACAATGTTTATTATTCTTCTATTTTGAATGGATTAAAATTTAGTTCAGATTGTATTAGAGGGTGGGATTCGGAATTATGCTATGAATCTATTGGTTTTCTAAAAAATTACAGAACATTTTTTTCAGATGAGTCTGACCATTGTGTAGATGTGTGGTTTTCACGTAACTGTTTTGGTTCTACAAATTGCGTTGGGTGCGTAAATCTTCGTGGGGCTTCATATTGTATTTTCAATGTTAAATATTCCAAAGAAGATTATATGGAAAAATTAAAAGAAATGAAGCTTGATACTTGGTCTGGCCTGCGTGCGCTTGAGAAAAAGGCACATGAATTTTGGCTCTCTAAACCCTACAGAGAATACAATGGTCACAGCTTGAATTTAAATGTAACAGGTGAATATATTTTTACTTCAAAAAATTCCAAAGAAGGATATATTGTAAACGACGCGGAAAATTGTAATTGGTGCCAATTTATTACAGTAGCTACATCTAAAGACTGTATGGATTATTCTGGTTGGGGCAATAATGCAAGTCAGATTTACGAAAGTATAACTGTCGGAGAAAACGCCGATTCCGTGTATTTTTCTATGGAATGTTGGCCAGACGTATTAAATTTGCAATATTGTTTTTGGAGTACCGCTGGCAAAAATAATTTTGGCTGTGTAAATTTAAAAAGGAAATCGTATTGTATTTTAAACAAACAGTATAATAAAGAAGAATTTGAAAAGCTAAAAACCCAAATTATAGAAGATATGAAAAAGAATCCCTATATAGATAAGCTTGGCCGTAGGTTTTCTTATGGGGAGTTTTTTCCACCAGAAATGAGTAAATTTACTTACAATAAATCAAACGCTATGCGCTTTTTACCAAAAACAAAGGAAGAAGCATTGAAAGAAGGATATTCTTGGGATGATACGGAAAATCCTACTGTCGAATGCACTATCAAATCCAAAGAATTACCCCAAACTATTAAAGAGACGCTCGACTCAATTTTACAAGAAATTATCGAATGTGGAGATTGCACGCGTGCCTATAAAATTGCCAAAGGAGAACTTGATTTGTTGCGAAAGATGGCTTTGCCCATACCCCATGAATGTCCCAAGTGTCGAGAAAATAAAAGGTTCGCTAGAATGACAAAGCCCTGTATGTATAACAGAAATTGCATGAAATGCAATGCGGATATATATACGCCGTATGCGCCGGAGGACCCACGAATAGTCTACTGCGTGAAATGCTATCAGGCGGAATTTGCCTAGACGATTCTTTTGTGCTAAAGTTCCTCAAATGAATGCAACGAAAATAGATAACTCAAAACTCACTCCCGTGGACATAGAGCAGCGCCGGAAGCTTGATTTTAAATCAGGAGATACAATCCGCGTGTGGTCAAAAATCAAGGATGAAAAAGGCAAATTCCGTCTGCAGGCCTTTGAAGGCATAGTCTTGGCCCGGAAACACGGCGTCGAGATTGGCGCTACATTTACCGTCCGAAAAGTAGCAAGTGGCGTGGGAGTAGAAAGAATTTTTCCGATATATTCTCCGATGCTCGATAAAATTGAAATAGTTAAAAGGTCCCGTGCTCGCCGCTCAAAGCTGTATTATATCCGTACTAAAGCGGTCAAAGATGTCCGCCGAAAAATACGTTCGGTAGTTCCTCAGGCTGAAAGCAAAGTGGAGGCTGAAGAAGCTGCCATAGTAGCAGAATAATAAAAAGTTAAAAACATAATCCCCACTAAAGTGGGTTTTTGTTTTGTTAATAATTGGTAGACGCTATTACATTGAGGTGATATAATAGATTTATGGGGAAGAGGGGACCAGCACCAAAAAGGGTTATAAGTGAAAAATGGAGACCAAATTTAGCTTATGCAATTGGCCTGATTGCTACAGACGGCTGCTTATCAAAAGATGGAATATTGATTGATTTAAGCTCCAAAGACAGAGAGCAGTTATTAAATTTTTCTAAATGCGTAGGAGTGAATTTTAAGATAGGTAATAAGTGGAACGGTAGTGGGGATAAATGTTTAAGAATTCAATTTAAAAATAGAATTTTTTATGATTTTCTTTTATCTATAGGTTTAACTTCTAGAAAGTCGTTAACTATGGGTAAACTGGCAATACCTGAAAAATATTTCTTTGATTTTTTAAGGGGTTGTTTTGATGGTGATGGTTGTTTTTATTCTTATTGGGACCCGCGTTGGCGCTCTAGTCACATGTTTTATCTTGAATTTATTTCTGCGAGTAAAAACCATATTAATTGGTTGCAAAAAGAACTGTACACAAGGACTGGAGTGAGTGGTCACACAACGAATGATGGAAGAAAAAGAACTTTACAGTTGAAATATGCCAAAAAAGAAGCACTAGTGATAATTAAGAAAATATATTACACTAAAAAAGTTGTTTGCCTGTCTAGAAAAAGAATAAAGATAGAAAAAGCCTTAAAAATAGAAGAAAAACAGCAAAAGAAGTATGCCCAGGTGATGTAATTGGTAACCATGCGCGATTGAGGTTCGCGTGGCGTAAGCCGTGAGGGTTCAACTCCCTCCCTGGGCACCAAGTTAAGGAATTGATATGAGCGATCAAAATAATAAAGACCAATATACTGAGAGTTTAAGATATTTCAATTATACAATCTTTGTAATTTTTATTTCATTTATTGTTAGCTTAATTAGTAATCATGCAGATTTATTTTCTATTAAAAAGTCCATTAAAGACCTAACTTTAACTGATTTTTATTTTTCTATAATTCTACTGTATGTTTTATTTTTAATTTTTCACATTATTAGGAATAATAAATACTTTAAAAAAATGACTACTTGGATAAATAAAGTATTCACTAGTTATTAGGATAATAAAATATGAGAACCGAAAATATAAAATGTCTATGTAATGAACCGCTTTGTGCTAAATGCCTTAGCACCAATTGCAAAGACAAAAATTGCCAAATTCATAGTCGAGAGACAAAAATGAAATGGCAGAAAAACTGGGAAATGAGAAACAAAAGACCATGGTCTGAACCCAAAAACTATTAAATGATTTCTTTCGAAAAAAATTTCTTTAAATGTTATAATTAGCTGACAATTATGGATGACAATAATATCCCAACTGAAGAGGAGCTAAAGCAAAAACTGGACAAAGAAGCCTATAGGGTTCTTCGGGAAAAGGGGACGGAAGCGCCTTTTTCCGGCAAGTATTTAAAAGAGACAAAATCCGGCACGTATGAGTGCGCAGCCTGCGGTAATCCGCTTTTTCCCTCTAGCGCTAAATACCATTCCAGCATCTCAGGCTTGGCTGGCTGGCCTTCCTTTGACCAAGCGCTTCCGGGTGCTGTAAGATATGAGAAAGATTTATCCTATTGCATGGAGCGCACAGAAGTGCTCTGCGCCAAGTGCGGCTCTCATCTCGGGCATGTGTTTGACGATGAGTCTGCAAAAACCGGCAAGCACTATTGTCTCAATTCCGTCTGTTTGGATTTGAAAGAAGGCCAGTAAGCTGATACAATACCCCCATGCAATTTTCAAACGAAATTTTAATTAGATTAATAATGATTGTTTTAGGTGTATGTGGGTTTTTAGTGGCAAAACATATACATAAACATAAAACTCAAAATACACCACTTGTGTGTATGGTGGGGTTTGATTGCCACACAGTGGTACACAGCGACTATTCAAAGTTTTTCGGTGTGCCGGTGGAATTTTTAGGTATGCTGTATTACGCCTTTATTTCTATTGTCTATCTTATACTTATTCTTGTACCGCAAGTTTTATCATACAATCACGACCTTTTCATCCTAACCCTCTCTTCCATATCTTTAGTGGCTTTTCTCTTCTCCCTATATCTCATAGCCGTGCAGATTTTTATATTAAAAAAAGGATGCTCTTGGTGCATCGTCTCGGCTTTTATCTCAGCTTTGATTTTTATACTAACTGTGATTAAATAGCTAATACACACATGGTGCCTATGGTGTAATAGTAGCACAAGAGCTTGTGGAGCTCTTAGATTCGGAGCATAACCGAATAGGCACCCAATTCAATTAGAAATAAGTTTGGTAAACAAAAAGACTTGTATTTATCCACAACAATAAAATCTAAAATAACCAAGAAAACCTCCCTTACCAGTGGAGATTTTTCACCAAAAACAGCTATCCAAGCAAACAAAGAAAGCAGAATTCATGAGTGGGCTTGTGATTTTTTAGATTCTCCTGGAGGCAATAAAAATATGGCAAAAGGCATGAGAAAAAGACTCAAAGAGGATAAACTTTATTGGTTCGGCCCAATTAATTTTCCCTTAGCTGAATTCGAGCGTTGTTGTGGTCCAGAAACTGGCATGGAATATCCTGAAGCTAAAAATAAATGGACTAGAAGATTAAACGCACTAAGAAAAGCCATTAGAAATGGTGAGAAACTACCAGTAGTAATTGTTAATCCTAGACCTTGGCCTCTTTTATCAGTTCGTGACGGTAATCATCGCTACGAAGCTCTTTGTCTGGAGAACAAGAAAAAATATTGGACCCTATTTTGGTTTGATGATAAGAAAGACAAACAAAAATTTAAACAGAAGTATAAAAATCTAATACACTAACTAAGTTTGATTTATTTCCCTTCCACCTCGGCGTCAATATTGTCTTTTTCACAAAAGCTCGATTTATATAAATCGAGCTTTTGGCGGTCGTTCTATTTTCTTTTTTAACTTAGGCATGTGACTTTGAGTGATACATTGCATTTTGTGTAGTATTCACAAAACCGGCGCCGACCATCAGAAGCCCCCCGATGGCATAGAGCCAGTTTGCCGACATATTTACTCCCATAAATCCAAGAATATTCGCGGTGCTGCCTGCAGATGTAACCGCAAAACCGAGGATAGCAAGGACAAAGTACACCGCCCCTGCAATTTTAAGGGTAAGCGCTGAGCTTTCTTCAGTACTCGAAGCTCCAAGCAAGATTATTCCTGCAAGCAGGTTTACAATATTCATTCCAGTGCTTGCGTAAAAATATCCCACAGATCCAACAAATGAATTTGTGAAGAATCCGATAAATCCAAAGAGAAGAAGGAGAACACCGAAAATTCTAATAAGTGTTTTTTCCATAGTATATAGGCGAAACGAGAAAACGCTTCGCAATTATGCTGATAAAGCTATAATTCGACCTTTATTATGGAGACGTAAGAGGCGGGTTTTTATTTCTTTTCTACTTCTTGGTCTATGTGGTCTAATTTTTTCTCCAGCCGAGCCAGCGTGCTTTGCAGGTTTTTGATTTGAGTTTCTTCCGTTTCTATTTTGCCTTCGGCTTTCTCTTCCAATTTTTTCTCACCGACGAGTCCGGAAATAATCAGCCTGTTTCCGATAAATTCGGCGACAAAGACTCCGGTGCCGATGAGAACTACAGCTCCGATGATGAGAGAAACAACGCTACCCAGATTTATATCGTCGGCAATATGCCAGACTCCGCGCCAAAACAAGACTATGCCTACACCCCCGATAAATGCATATAAGATGGGGTAATTGCTTAGCTTCAAGCGCACATTGTATTCGAATTTGTCAAAATCCCTCCTCAGCCTTTTTATTAGCATATTGTTATTTTTACTTATATAATCTTTATAATACACCACAGAACAAATTATTTCCATGGCATGGACTGAACCCAATTTAATAAAAGTTTTAAAAGGCGGCGGCATTGCAGTCATGCCTACTGATACCCTGTATGGCATAGTAGGCAAAGCGCTTGACCCTGCTGTAGTCGAGCGTATTTACGAGATGAGAAAAAGAGCGCCGCAAAAGCCGTGTATAATTTTAATTGGCAATATAAATGAACTTGAAAAGTTTTCCATAACTTTGACTGAAGAGCAAAAAAATAAATTGAAAGAATATTGGGATAGTTCTATTCCTTCAAGTATTATTTTAGACTGTGACAATGACATATTTACATATTTACATCGCGGCATGAAGTCTTTGGCTATCCGCATCCCTTATCAAAAGGATTTACAGGATCTGCTTTTAAAAACTGGTCCACTGGTTGCACCGTCGGCAAACATAGAGAGCCTTCCTCCGGCGGGAAACATCGAGCAAGCAAAAAAATATTTTGGAAGCTTGGTGGATTTATATATAGACGGAGGGGAAATGAACGGCAAAGCGTCCCGAGTCATAAAATTGCATAAAGACGGCTCCACGAGTATACTGAGAGCATAAATATATGTCCAAAAATCACGCTTCATTTCTAAAATCTTTGTTTGGTGAAAACAATGAGCCTTCCCGTAAAAGGATATTTCGCAGCATGAAGGCAAAAGCTGATGCCAAGAGGACAAGCCTAGAAAAACTGGCAGATACGCTGACTAACCATTTCGGAAGCAACGTTTTTCTATTTTCAAACGTCGCTTTGTTTATCATATGGATAGCAATCAATACCGGCCATGTAGGCTTTATAACTCCCTTTGATACGTTTCCTTTCAATTTGCTTACCATGTCTGTTTCTTTGGAGGCCATCATCCTATCCATCTATGTCCTTATCTCCCAGAACCGCACCACTAAAATAGACGACTTGCGCGAAGAAACTCATCTCCAGCTAAATCTTATTTCTGAGAGGGAAATTACAAAAATTATCAAGCTTATGGCCCTCCTACTAGAGAAGCAAGGCATAGACCTTTCCCAAGATCCGGAATTGAAGAAAATGATTCATCCTGTCAGCGAAGAAGACATAGTAAAAAGACTGGAAAGAGAAATTTTATAGCAGGAGAAAAATAGCATGGAAATTCTGCGAAACTACGATTTAACTAAATTAAATACATTGGGTGTATCTGCGCACAGCAAAGAGTTTGTAGAAATTAATTTCGAGGCGGAGTTAAAAGAACTTTTCAATTCAGAAGAATTTAAGCAAAACCAAAAAATATTTTTGGGTGGCGGAAGCAACGTTTTATTTACCAAGGATTTTGACGGCATGATTCTTTTAAATAAGATTAAAGGAATCGAAATTTTACAAGAAGACGCTTGGCATGTAATTATAAAATCCATGAGCGGAGAAATATGGCATGACCTTGTTTCTTTTGCCGTAAACCGCGGTTACTGGGGAATTGAAAATTTGTCGCTTATACCGGGCACGGTCGGCGGGGCGCCCGTGCAAAATATCGGGGCATACGGAGCCGAGTTGAAAGATATTCTGGAAAATGTAGAAGCCTACAACACCCAAGACGGCTCAAAGCGGATTTTCAAAGCGGGAGACTGCGAGCTTGGGTACCGGGACAGCATATTTAAAAATAGATTAAAGGGGCAATATTTTATTTCGGCTGTAACTTTTAAACTAAGCAAAATAAAGAAGCCGAATCTTTCCTATAAAATACTTTCGGATTATCTAGAAGAACGTAAAATTGAAGTTAAGAGTTCTAAAGATGTGAGCGATGCGGTATCAGCCATCAGGAGTAGCAAGTTGCCGGACCCTAAGGTCATACCGAACGCTGGCAGCTTTTTTAAGAATGTTTTTGCGGAGGAAAAGGAGCTGGAAGAATTAATAAAGAAACATCCCGATATGCCATATTTTAAAGAAGGGAAAAAAACCAAAATCCCGTCCGCCTGGCTCATAGAGCAATGCGGGTATAAAGGTAGAAGAGCGGGCAATGTAGGCGTACACGACAAGCATGCGCTCGTGTTGGTAAATTATGGCGGGGGAACCGGAAAAGAGATTGAAAATCTGGCCAAAGAAATTATAGACTCTGTTTTCGCGAAATTTGGTTTAAAGCTTGCTCCGGAAGTGAATTTGATTTGAGGTATTTTTAGGTGTATACTTTACTGTAGTTTATTAGTTTAACAAATAAAATTCTATGGAAAATTTAACGCAAGAAAAAGCAAAATTGATGAAAGTAGCCTTTGTTTTAATAATTATAGTATGCGCGTTTTTCGCGGTAAAAATAATAGCCGAAGTCAAAGGCCTGCAATTTATCGGCGGGGGTATTCCGGCTTCAAGCGTCATAAGCTTTGACGGAAAAGGCGAAGTATCCGCAAAGCCGGATTTGGCCACTATCAGCTTCTCAATCATAGACAATGAAAAAGACGTAAAAACCGCGCAGGACAAAGTGACTGCAAAAGAATCAGCGGCAATCAGCTTCCTTGCGGCAAGTGGAATAGACAAGAAAGATATCAAGACTGAAGCATACAATTCTTATCCTAAATACGATTATCAAAATTCCATCTGTCCGCCGGTTCCTATGATGATGATAAAAACTACTGATGTGTCTGGAGGAAGCGCAGCATCTCCGTACTACTGCCCACCCGGCAAGCAAGTTTTGACAGGCTACGAAGTTTCTGAAAATATATCTGTGAAAGTCCGCGACCTTGCAAAAGCCGGAGACATCATCAAAGGGCTTGGCGGAATCGGCATCTCCAACATAAGCGGACCGAATTTCTCGATTGAAAACGAGGAAGGTCTGAAAGCCGAGGCCCGAAAAATGGCTATAGACGAAGCCAAAAAGAAAGCAGAAGTACTCGTCCGCGACCTAGGAGTGCATCTTGTCCGCATCGTAAACTTCTCTGAAAATGGCAATAATCCTATGTACTATGCGGTAGAGATGATGGCGAAAGACAGCATAGCAAGCAGCCAAGTGGCTCCTTCTCCCGAGTTGCCAACCGGAGAAAATAAAATTACCTCAAACGTGAGTATAACTTACGAAATAAGGTAAGCCTGTCCGTCCTTAGGCGGATTGACTTTTTAGCGCCAAAAGAGTATTATTAAAAAAGCCCTTGGAAGGGGGCTTTTTTAAGAGAGGAGCGAAGATAGGCGAAACTTATGTCAAAAATTACTGAATATTTTAAAGAAACAAGGATAGAATTGAAGCACGTGATTTGGCCTTCAAGGAGCCAGACTTTTTACTATACCTTGGTGGTCATAGTGCTGTCTGTTCTCATAGCGTATTACCTCGGTATTTTTGATTTTCTTTTCAGTAAAGGTCTGGAAAAAATAGTTTCATTTTAAATTTTTTGAAAAATACCTGTCCCGTAGTAAATTTTTGATTACGGGGGTATAAAGATTAAACATTATTATTAAAATTTTAGTACTGGGATGGCAAAACAAGAGATACAAGGAGTTAGAAATTGGTACGCTATTCATACTTATGCCGGGTATGAGAATGTTGTCCTGCGCAATTTGCGGCAGCGCATAGATTCGCTGGGGATGAACGATAAAATTTTCAATGTCATTGTTCCGATTGAAAAGAAAATAAAGATAAAAGGAGGCAAGCGAGTGGAAGTGGAAGAAAAGATTTATCCCGGCTATCTGCTCGTGGATATGATTGTGACGGACGACTCCTGGTATGTGGTTCGCAACACTCCGCGCGTTACCGGCTTCGTCGGCGCCGGAGTGAACCCTGTTCCTCTTAAAAAAGATGAAGTGGATTATTTGTTCCAGAAAATGGACGCCGGTACGGCCAAACATAATATTGATATGGTAATCGGAGAGAGCATTTTAATCGTCGACGGCCCTTTCAAGGACCTTGAAGGAAAAATAAACTCTATCGACCAGGACCGCGGCAAGATAAAAGTTCTGGTATCAATGTTCGGACGAGAAACTCCTATAGAACTGGATTTCTTGCAAGTGAAAAAAATTTAAGGAGCTTTGCTCCTATAAATTTCTTCATGCCGACTGCTTGGCAGCGGCGCAAGAAAAATTGCATTTATAGAAAAATTATAGTAATGTATCAATAAACACATGGCAAAGAAAATAACCAAAAAAATAAAACTTCAAATACAAGCTGCGAAAGCGACTCCCGCTCCGCCTTTAGGCCCCGCGCTCGGTCAGGCTGGCATAAACATAGGTGACTTTGTTACCAAATTCAACGCTGCGACTTCAAAAATGGCAGGGGACAAGGTATCTGTAGTTATTTCCGTATATGAAGACCGAAGTTATGATTTTGTGGTTAAAACTCCTCCAGTTACAGGCCTTATCTTGAAGGCTGCCGGCATAGAAAAAGGCTCAGGTAAAAATGCATCTGCAAAAGTAGGCAAAATTACCCGCGCCCAAGCCCTCGAAATCGCCCAGAAAAAAATGGCTGACTTAAACGCTAAAGACGATAAAGGAGCTATAAATATCGTAGCCGGTTCTGCCCGCTCAATGGGCATTGAAGTGAAGTAGTTCACTTCAATGAAGCTTTTGAGATAGTTTGCGAGTAATTGAAGCAAAATATCCAAAAGGTGTACTGCTCCTGTAAGGAGTCAAAGTAAAATAAATGATGCAAACTTTAACCGAAAAAGACTATAAGAAAATTCTCATTTGTCTGACACTTTACATAACTTCGCTCATAGCAGCGAACACACTAGGCATTAAAATAATGCCTTTTTTGTTTGGTTCTCATATCACAGTGGGCATATTTACTTTTCCAATCGTATTTTTAATGACAGACTTAATCGGAGAAGTGTATGGCAAGTCATTATCCAGATGGTTTGTAAGGTGTGGACTTATGGCTACCATATTGTTTTTATTCTACACTATTATATCTGTAGCTTTACCTTGGTCAGAGCAGGGAATGTGGGCGAAAGAAGGCTATAATTTGATTTTCGGAGTTTCTGGTAGGTTTGGCATCGCCTCAGTGGTGGCTTTCGTGATAGCCGAATATCAAGATGTTTATACTTTCTTCTTTGTGCGAGAAAAAATAGGAACCGGCTTATTTTGGTTGCGCTCACTATTATCAAATATCTGGTCACAACTTTTAGACAGCATTATTTTCATGACTATCGCTTTTGCCGGTACTGGGTTTTACACTACGAAGACTTTAATTTTTCTCATCATCACCCAGTGGCTCTTTAAAGTGGCTATGGGGCTTTTATATACACCTCTTTGTTACGCAGGAATTTAT
>DASYKZ010000013.1:0-66484 GCA_035994985.1 Minisyncoccota bacterium
AATGATGGTAAAATGGAACGAAGATTTCCAAAAAACCTGGGCTGATACTCCAGAAATGTAATTTTAAAAAACGCCCCTAAAGGGCGTTTTTTTGTTACAATGAAACCTATTCTTATGAAATTAAACAAAGACTCGATAAAAGCAGGGCTAAAAGAGTTTTTTGTTTTCGGTCTCAAGCAGGCCCGCTCAGCCATATTTGCCGGTTCATTTTTTCTGCTTCTTTTTATTTCCAACCTTATTCCCCTTGGCGGGCTCGCCCGATATGACTTTCTTTTCATTGCGGCCGTGGCTATCCAAGCGGTGCTTTATTTTACAGGGCTTGAAACCAAAGATGAAGTAAAAGTTATTTTTTTGTTCCACATCATCGGACTGGTTTTGGAATTGTATAAAACGAGCCCGATGATAGGCTCTTGGAGCTATCCCGAACATGGGGTTTTGAAAATTGCCACCGTGCCGCTTTACAGCGGATTTATGTATGCGGCAATAGGGAGCTATATCAGCCAGGCATGGAAAGTATTTCGGCTCGAGCTCGTAAATTACAAGCACTATTTAATAAGCGTGCTTATAGGAATTCTGATTTATATTAACTTTTTTACCAATCATTATATTTACGACTTCCGCCTGTTTTTGATTGCGGCAGTTTTCATTTTATTTTGGAAAACGAAGGTATATTTTACGGTCACCCCAGAGACCACAGCAAGGCCAAGTAAATACAGCATGCCACTTAACTTGGGCTTTCTATTAATAGCGTTTTTTATCTGGGTTGCTGAAAATATATCCACCTATCTCGGCGCCTGGCAATATCCAAACCAAGTCCACGGCTGGACGGCAGTATCTACCCAAAAAATCACTTCGTGGTTCCTGATGGTCATCATCAGTTTCATTATCGTTGCTTACCTAAAGCATTTCAAGAAAGATATATTAAAAAGAACATAGGACGTAATGAAAAGCTTTTTATTACGTCTACAGTAGGGTGTGTATGGAATTCTTCTCGTTAATGGTACAATGAATATATTATGATTATACTTTTTATTATCGGTATATTGCTTGGGGGTGTGTCGGTTATTTTTGCATTACAAAACATTAACGTTATCACGGTCAGTTTTTTTTCATGGCACCTTACAGGTTCTCTGTCCATGATATTATTATTGGCTTTAGCCTCCGGAGCGCTTATTACTACTTTTATATTACTTCCGGAAGCCATCAATAACTATTTCAAGTTTAAAAATCTCGTGAAGGAAAATGCCAGGCTGGAGGAAGAATTGCGGAAGCAAAAAGAACTGGCTGTGTTCGCAAAAAATATTCCCCCAACCGAAGAGCAAATTTCCAGGATAGAAGAAGGAGCCATAGCGCACTAAAGCTCCCGAATTAATTATAAGTTAAGTGTAATAAAAATTATGAAAAAATCAAAAATAATAACAATTGTTATAGTAGTGGCGGTCATTGGTTTCTTTGCTTTTATTTTGCTGGGGAAGAATCCTGACCTTGCATATGTTCCACCGACCGCAGATGAAGCTTCATCCATAAAAGGGTGCTATGTAGCTACGCTAAGCAAAGACGTGTATACGCTTTCTATACTTTCCGAGGAAGGGGAAAATGTATCGGGAAATCTTAGTTTCAAGAACTTTGAAAAAGACAGCTCAAGCGGCACGTTTACCGGTACATACAAGGACGGCATTCTGCTTGGGGATTATTCCTTTGATTCAGAAGGCAGCCATTCGGTAATGCAGGTAATTTTCAAGGCGCAGCCGGACGGTTTTGTCCGCGGATATGGAGACGTGGATTCTACAGGACAACGCTTTACTGATTTAAGCAATATTACCTACGATGATTCTGCGGTATTTAGAAAAAGCCCTAATTGTATTGTCTCTACTACAACAACGACCACAGACACCAACACATGGAGAACGTTTTCTGACACTGCGGAGAAAATCACATTTAAATATCCAGAATCGCTCGGAACTACCTATATAAACCCAGTCGACTGGCCGCCAAAGCTGGAAACAAAGAACGCCCCACTCACGTGTGTGGAGGCAGGGCAGGAAACAGCCAGAGCAGGGCAGACTTCCAAACAAACCATAAACGGCAAGGCATATTGCATAACCAAAATTTCTGAAGGTGCAGCTGGCAGCACCTATACACAGTACGCTTACGCGACCCAGATACAAAACAAAACATTCTTCCTTACTTTTTCCCTGCGTTCCGTTCAATGTGCCAATTATGATAATCCGCAAAAAACTGCCTGTGAAAAAGAGCGCGCTACATTCAGTATTGATTCTATAATAGATAAAATAGCCGGGACTATTGTGCAAGCGTAGAAATTTAAAATAAAAACCACTCTTAATAAGAGTGGTTTTTATTTTCTGGGTCGCGTCTATTTAATTTTCATGATTCATTATTGGTTAGTTGTGTCAGATGGACCTACGACAATAATCTTCGTAGAAGAAGAAACTTTTAGACCCTTACTATTTTCTGCTGTGACAGTGGCAATATAGGTTCCAGCTTCATTGTAAATATGGCTAAAAGTTGATGTCTGAACAAAGACAGGTTTTGTTTTTGCTATAAGCGCCATTCCGGTGATATTGTCTCCCCAATCCATAGAGTAAGAGAGAGAATCATTATTCGGGTCGTAAGCATTTACAGTTACGGTTGCCTCTCTTCCGACGGTTACCTTGCTATCGCCGCTCAAGCTCGTGATTACGGGAGTTGTACTATTGCTAATTGCTGGAGTGGTAAATGATGCCTCTTCTGAGATTGTTGCTCCACCTGTACTAGCAGAGCCTACAGTTACATAGTACTTTGTATCTGGCTTCAGGCCTGTCAAGATTACCTTATGGTTTAGAACTTTTACAGGACGGGAAATATTCGGATTACCGGATGTATTTATCGGTGATGTCGTGCCGTACCAAACTGAACTTGAAGCAGCCACATCGGTCTTCCAGACTAGTGTTGCCTGACGGGATGACTTATCAGATGTTGCAGAGAAATCACTGATTATCGGTGCTGCGGGAGCAGGCTTGCCTGTGATGTGTACCGTGGTACTAGAGCTTGTGCTTGCCCCGGTTTCATTTGTGACCGTGAACTTTACAGTATATGTGCCCGGGTTAGCATAGGCATGAGTAAACGTGCTTGTCTGTACAAAGATAGGTGTAGCTGTCTTTGCCAGCATATTTGAGTCATTTTCTCCCCAATTAACTGCATAACTTAGAGATCCGTTATGTGAATCCGAAGCTTTTACAGTCCATGTGCCCATTTGTCCGGTTTTAAGGACAGTCGGCGCAGTGATGCCGGAGATACTTAGTGAAGCTGGATATGTTTTCGTGGCGGCTTTTGCTCGGTTTCCAAACAAACCTCCGAATATTCTACTCCAGATAGAGTTGTTGGTTTTTACCTTTGTGCTGGCTTCTACTTTTGCTTTTCCTTGGTAGCCGTTATTTCCATCATTGTTTGCGGAAGTAATGAGAGGAGTGGAAGCCAAAGCTACTATTAATAAGGAAACAGCGAGAGATAATTTTAGTTTTTTGTTGATTTTTTTCATAATAATTTTTTATATTAAGTTAATAATGTATAAGTGTTATACTGATAATTTTATGTCTTAGGTATCCTTAAAATACTTAAGTACACGACCCTACAAGGGGGTAGACGTCTCAAGATAAGGCTTACTTACGTAGACATAGCGATTTTTATATTGTATTTTATATAATAGAGACATGTAAGGAATGTCTTTCTTGCACGTCTCGTACTATGCAATCAGATATCAAGCGCAAATTTGAAGAAATATATAGTGAGGAGTCAGACGCTATATTCAGGTTCTGCCTGACCCGGGTTTCAAACCGGGAACAGGCATTGGATTTGGCCCAAGAGACTTTTTTGCGCCTGTGGACTAGCCTAATGGAAAAGAAGGATATATTGAATAATAAGGCATTTTTATTCACTGTAGCCCGCCGCCTTATTATTGACTGGTATCGCAAGAAGAAGAGTGTTTCGCTAGAAAATATAATGTATAAAGACGGAGAAATGGAATATGAGCCGATGGACGAGAAGACAGCGAAAGACTCTAATTTTGGTGCGGAAGGAAGATATCTTGTGGATAAAATCAATGAACTGCCGCCGACAGCGAGAGACCCGATATACTTGTCTTTTGTAGAGGGCTTGTCGCCCAAGGAAATAGGTGATATTTTGGGCATATCAGCCAATGCGACATCAGTCCGGATTAATAGGGGTTTGTCGGAACTGCGCAAGATTACAGGTTATGATATAAAAGAAAATAAAAATGAAACAGAATAAATTACAAAAAGAAATAGAAGCTGGAATAGAAGAGGTCAGGCGGCTTAAAATGACTTCTCTTGAGAATGCGCGGGTGCTGGAAGGTATTTTAAGCTCTGAACCCCCGAGTGGGAAATCTATACAGAGTCCCTATGGATTTTATTCCTTCAGATTAATTTTTAATAAAAAGTATTTTATATATTCTGGCTCGGCTATCTGCCTAGTCGTTATTCTTTTTAGTGGAGCTATTTTTGCTTCTGCAGGGAGCCTGCCGGGAAGCATTTTATATCCCTTGAAGGTAAAAGTGGTAGAGCCTGCTCGGGGCGCTTTTATAACTTCTCCCATAGCCAAAGTAGAATATGAAAATGACTTAGCCACCAAGCGATTGGTTGAAGCTGAGATTCTGGCTTATGATGGCAAACTGGATACGTCCACAGAAGAAGAAATAAACTCTCTTTTAGAAAATCATACTGCGGCTTTTAATAAAGCTGTCGACACGTTCCGTAAAAGTGAATCCTTTGACCAGAGTGCAGATGACACTGTCGCTCTTAATTTCCAAGCTGCGATGAATGCACATGCCCGGGTTCTTGAAGTTATAGGCGAGAACAAAAGTGATAAAAATAATGGAAGTGAAACTAGAGAAATTAAAATTTCAAAAACTGCGCGGGAGAACGCAAGCAAGATAGGGCTAAATTTAAAAGATAAAGAAGAACAAACATCCGAGAAATATAAAAAGAGAATTGTTGACGTGCAGGCTATTATTGATAAAACTTCCACAGATATCAATGATAGCAATGCTGATACATCGTCTTCCAAGCAAAGGATAATAGACGGCACCAATAAAACTCTTGACGAGGCCAGAAAATTGCTCAAAGAGTCAGACGAGGACAATAATAGCGGCGACTCAAAAGGCGCCTATCAAAAACTGCGCGACTCTGAAAGTTCCGTAAAAGAAACAAGCATTTTTCTTAAAGCCGGGCTGGAACTGAGAGGAAGAGGTATATAAAATTTATACATATTTTGTGTTATAATATAAATTATGCAAATTTTTTATCATTATTTGAAAAAATACTGGAAGCTTTGCGCGCTTGTACTTGTTCTTGCGCTGATTAACCAGTTCTTCTCTTTGCTTGAGCCATATATCACCCAACTAATTATCGACAGGTACGCCACTCATTTTACTTCGCTTACCAAATCTCAATTTTTAAACGGTGTCGGGCTGCTTATCCTCGCTTTTATTGGCACTGCTCTCATTTCGCGGATCGCGAAGAACTTTCAGGACTACTATTTAAATACCATCAGCCAGCGTTCTGGCGCAGACATGTATCGGGAGGGCGTAAAACATTCGCTTGCTCTTCCATACGGTATTTTTGAAGATGAGCGAAGCGGGGAAACGCTGGGCAAGCTCCAGAAGGCAAGACAAGACACAGAAGCACTCATGGTGGCTATCGTAAATACTGTTTTCATCTCTCTTGTCATTTTTATCTTCATCGCTATTTATTCTGCGACGATTTATTGGGCAATTCCGATTGTATTCTTCGCAATGGTGTTTATTATCGGCGGCGTCAGCCTGCTTATGTCCAAACGAATCAAGAGTATCCAAAACGTAATTGTAGCCGAGACGACAGCGCTCGCTGGCTCAACGACTGAATCGCTTCGCAATATCGAACTAGTGAAATCTCTCGGTTTGACCGGCCAAGAAGTGGAACGCTTAAATACTACAACAAAAAAAATTCTTAAGCTGGAATTAAAAAAGCTCCGCTATCTTCGCAGCCTGGACTTCGTACAAGGGACGATTACTAATGCCATACGCGCAGGCATGATTTTCTTTCTTTTATACCTGATTTACAATAGGACTATTACCATCGGCCAATATTTCTCGCTTAATATTTATTCCTTCTTCTTATTCTTTCCGTTGCAACAAGTTGCGCCTTTTATTTCAATGTACCGCCAGGCTGAGGCTTCGCTTGCCAATTACAGCAAACTCATGGAAATGCCACCGGAGCCAACGCCAGCTACGCCGAACCCAATTGGCGAAGTGAAAAACCTTGAATTCAAGAATGTTTCTTTTGGCTATAAATCCACAAATGAAAACGCCCTTTCTAATATTTTTTATAAAATCTCGCGCGGCAACACGATTGCCTTCGTCGGCCCATCCGGTTCTGGCAAGACATCCTTGGTAAAGTTATTAGTAGGACTGTATGTGCCGACCGAAGGGGAAATATATTTCAACGGTTTTCCATTTGAATCTATTGACAAAGAAGAGCTCCGCCGGCAAATCGGCTTCGTGACGCAAGACACGCAGCTTTTTGCGGGTACCATACGAGAGAACCTACTTTTCGTAAAGCCGGACGCGACAGACCCCGAGTGCCTAGATGCCTTGAATAAAGCGCAATGCCAAAACTTACTGGAGAGGGGAGGCAAGGGGCTCGATACTGTTATCGGCGAGGGGGGAGTAAAAGTTTCCGGCGGGGAAAAGCAGAGGCTCTCCATTGCCCGCGCGCTTCTGCGCCAGCCGTCAATTTTGATATTTGATGAAGCGACGTCGTCCCTCGATTCTTTGACCGAAGAAGAAATCACCAAAACCATCCGCGACGTGTCTACAGGCCATTCGCGCATTACTATACTCATCGCCCACAGGCTCTCGACGATTATGCACGCAGACACTATTTATGTACTTGAAAAAGGCAAAATGACTGAATCAGGTTCGCACGCGGAACTTCTCGGCAAACAAGGGCTGTATTCAGCAATGTGGAGGCAGCAAATAGGCGAAAGAGCGTAAGCAGGCGCAAAATAGCTTAAAAAAATTCTGAAAAAGTGTTACACCCTGTAATAGAGTTTTGCAAAAACTTCACTACGGGGTACAATAGAGTCAATGTTAAAGGAGGGACAACTAAGGGTGACATACGGGGGCTGGTACCAGCGGACGACGCTTCATTTGAGTGAAGTGCATTTTTTGTTTATGGGCGGCGAGTCAAAATTAAATTTATCAAAGGAAAAACTGAAAAAACTTCACAAAAGCCTTCATCTTGTAAAAGTTTCCAGAGAGCCGGGATATTTTGAATACGTAAGGGCGGTTACTGAGTCCGGCATTGAAATCCGCTACTATGAAGACGGCCTGTATACGCTCGAGATTATTACTGATAATGCGGAAGACATAGACAAGACACATCAAACCCTGGAAGATTATTTCCAAACCAGGTTACAGCCTGCTTTATCTTATATTTTCTCCCGCGGTGCGCCGACGCCAAAACAGCTTGCTAACATCAAGACGGTTCATCCGGTAGTGGTAAGTTTTCGAGAGAAAGAAAATAGCAAAGAGGGTAATACTTTTAAGGTTGATGAATCAATTTTTGGAGAAGTGTATTCTAAAATCACCAGCAACAATCTTACTGTATACAAAACCCCGAAGTATATTTTTATATCTGCTTCCACTGGCTCTACTAAATCCTTAGTAGATTTAATCGGTATGCAAATTTTCTTCCGTGAATTCAAAGACCAACTGGAAAAATATTTACATATCCACCGTACCATCTGGGAAGAAATCTCTACTATCAAAGAAGCGAAAGTGATTAAGGGCAAAGACGTGGAGACTCTCCGCGGAAAGCTCGATACGTATCAGAAGACCATCAATCTCATCAGCAACAGAATCAATCAGATGGGTTCATATGTGAGTACTCGTTCAAGCATCGCGAAACATTTGGAAATTGAAAAAGATCTCGTGCAGCTTTTCGAATATAAATTTGAGACTCTTACAGATACGCTGACCTATATAAAAGAAATATGGAAAATGACCGGAGACTATCTTGCATCGGCTATTGCCAATATGGTGGAAATAAAAAATCAGAGTACAAGCAACAATTTGAAATCTCTCCAGACTATTACCAGTATCGGAGTCATTTCCGGAGTGCTTGGCTACTTGTCAGCCAGCAAGCTGCCCTCCATAAGCTTTTCTGGGCTTATATATTTTATAATCCTGTTCGGCATGACCTGGCTCATGAATTATGTTATAATCAGAAAATACAAGAACAAGGAATATAGCTTGAAATTTGGCGAACGGGCTAAAAATCTCTAAATAAATCAGAAGTACCAGAGTGAAACAAAAGACAATACATGCGCTAAAAAATATATTTGTAATTAGCCATTTTGGCTTTTTTTCTGTATTCTTCGTTTTACTGGTAATTGTATTTTTTACTTTTCCGGAAATTTTCACGGGGGCTGTATCCACGACCAATCAAGGAGCCATGAATAAGGGAGACCAAAAGAAGGAGGAAAGGGTTAAAATAGCCGATATACAGCCCCTAGATAAAGCCGCCTATGATAAAAAAATGCTGGAACTGGCCAACAATCCGGTTCCTAAAGGTCCAACCACAAAAATTGTTAAAGACAAAAAGACCGGAGTAGAAACTGTCGTGACTCTGCCTGCTCCTGTTGCAGCCCCGGTTATCTGGCCGGCAAAAACTGTGTACCCGAACGACGGGGCTCTCTTGCCGTTCAACCGCATAATTGCTTACTACGGAAACTTGTATTCCACAAAAATGGGAGTGCTGGGTCAATACCCTGAGGCTGAAATGCTGCAAAGGCTGGATAAAGAAGTAAAAAAATGGGAACTCGCAGACCCAAGCACTCCCGTCATCCCCGCGCTTCACTACATCGCCGTGGTCGCGCAGGGGAGCGAAGGGAAAGACGGAAAGTACAGAGCGCGCATGCCGGGCACGGAAATAGACAAAGTTCTTGCCATGGCGGCAAAAATAAATGCAATTGTTTTTCTGGATATTCAAGTCGGCTTTTCAAACGTGCAGAGTGAAGTTCCCCTGCTGGAAAAATATTTAAAGCTTCCAAACGTGCACTTAGGCCTTGACCCGGAATTTTCCATGAAGAGCGGCATCAGGCCGGGGAAGATTGTCGGCACCATGGATGCCAGTGATGTAAACTTTGCCGCAAATTTTTTGGCGAAAGTTGTGAAGGAAAACAATCTTCCTCCTAAAATTCTTATCGTTCACCGCTATACCGGAAAGATGGTGACAAATTATAAAGAAATCAAGCCATTGCCGGAAGTGCAGATTGTAATAAATATGGATGGCTGGGGCGGGGGAGCGAAAAAAATCGGCACGTACAAGAACTTTATATATCCCCAGCCGGTTCAATTTACAGGTTTTAAATTGTTTTACAAAAACGATATTTTAACCCCAGGAACTGCAATGCTGACCCCGAAAGAAGTTTTAGGCTTAAACCCAAGGCCTATTTATATACAGTATCAGTAATATCCACAGTACTCTATGCTTGTTTTATGGTATAATAAGCAGGTTAGTTAGGAATTATTAGTCTAATATAAAAATAATATGAATAAAACAGTTATAAGCATCATTGTTTTAGTTTTAGTAATCGGAGGATTGTTTTTTGTTTTAAAAAGCAAGAAATCAGAAGCGCCTGTAGTAGATGAAAATCAAGTTGGTACCACTACCGATGCCGAGGGGAACATTATTCCTATAAGTACAGTCACTACAACGACCACTACGGAGCAAACCACTACCATAGATGAGGGAGTGAAAGAATTCACAGTGACAGGCAAGAATTTTTCTTTTAGCCCGTCCACTATCACGGTAAACAAGGGAGATAAAGTAAAAATAACGTTTAAGAACACAGAAGGGATGCATAATTTCATCATTGATGAGTTTGGCGCTGCTACCAAGACATCTCAGTCTCCGGATACAGAAGTCATAGAATTTACCGCAACCAAGACAGGGAGCTTTGAATACTACTGCTCTGTCGGTAATCACCGGGCGATGGGCATGAAGGGAAGTCTCGTAGTTAAATCCCAGTAGTAGAGCAGAGCTCACTACGGGACAAGTAAGCAAAAACAAAATGAAAGAAAAAAGAAGTTTTTCTATTCGGGCCCGCATCCAAAGCTCCACTCATGCGTGGCGGGGGCTTGGTGTTTTGCTTAAAACCAGCCACAATATGTGGGCGGGGATAGTTACTGCGTTGCTTGCCGTATACTTAGGCTTCATTTTAAATATCTCCGCCACAGAGTGGCTGTTCTTGATATTCTCTATTTTCCTGGTGTTTGTGACCGAAGCCCTGAACTCAGCCATAGAAATAGATATAGACCTCACCTCGCCGGAAACTCATCCCTATGCGCGCGACACCAAGGACGTAGCCGCAGCGGCAGTATTATTGACCACTCTGCTCTCACTTATAGTGGCGTTCATAATTTTCTTGCCAAAGATTCTGTAAATTGATAAAATTAAGCTATGAATAACAATGCAAAAATCTTTTTGGGAGTAATAGGTATTTTAATTTTAGGCACGATTGCGACTGTAATTTTGCGCGGCGGTGCAACCGCGCCGGCAGGGCCGGGGAAATACGATGAATTCGCGACTTGCCTAAAAGACAAAGGCGCGGTATTTTACGGGGCTTTCTGGTGTCCGCATTGCCAGGCTGAAAAGAAGCTCTTTGGCTCTTCAGTAAAGCTTTTGCCGTACGTAGAGTGTTCTACAGCTGATGCAAGCGGACAGACGCAAATCTGCATAGATAAAGGCGTAAAGAGCTATCCTACATGGGAATTTGCCGATATGTCCCGTCTTACCGGAGAAATTCCATTGCAACAACTGGCAGATAAAACTTCCTGCGTCCTTCCGGGCGGCGAAGCAGCTCCCGCACCCGTAGAATCAGGAGCAAGCACTACCGTACAATAAATAAAATTATGAGTTTTGAAAATGTCCACTATGTAAATATGTTTCTTGGGCTTGGCGCTATTCTGCTCCAGATACTTTCCGTACTTGTCCTCTTAATGCTGGTGTTTTGGCGGAAAGGAAATCCAATTCTCCGATTCATAAAAAATAATTTTCTCCCAATCGGTTTTCTGATTACCTTTGGAGCTGTGCTCACTTCTTTCTTTTACTCTGATATTATGGGCTACGTGCCGTGCATTTATTGCTGGTGGGACAGGGTGCTTATTTTCCCGCAAGCTGCCATCTTCGGTATTGCGTGGCTGAGGAAGGATAGAAATGCTTTTTGGTACTCTCTTGTGTTGACAGTCTTTGGCCTATACAAATCTCTGCAGCACCTCCGTCTATATTATTACGGCGAAGGAGGCGCTCCTTGCGACGCTTCCGGTGTTTCCTGCGTGCAGAGGCTGGTAAGTGAGTTTGGCGGATATATTTCCATCCCCATGCTTGCCTTTACGGGATTTTTCGCCCTCGCAACTCTTTTATTAGTGGTTCATTTTTACAAAAAAGAAAATTAATATGAATAAATATATAAGCATCGCAATCGTTGTGATAATAATTATTTTCGGAGTCTGGCTCTTCATGAGGGGCAATAAGGCAGAAAACGCTGTTATCAACCCCGAACCATCTCCAGAAGTTCAAACTGCCCAAACAGAGAATAAAGAAAATATTAATAATGTAGATAACACAAAAAAAATGACCAAAGAAACAACAGAGGCAACATTAAAGACAAATATGGGCAGCATCACTTTTGAGTTTTACGCAAAAGATGCGCCAAACACCGTAGTCAATTTTGAAAAGCTGGCTAAAGAAGGCTTTTACAATGGAACCAGATTTCACAGGGTAATCAAAGGTTTTATGATTCAAAGCGGAGACCCGCAGTCTAAAGATGACTCCAAGGCAAGCCTCTGGGGTACAGGAGGTCCGGGGTATAAATTTGCCGACGAAATAAATGCGCAGTCCGACTTATATACAAAGACGGGATACAAGAAAGGCATCGTGGCCATGGCCAATTCCGGCCCAAACACAAACGGCAGCCAGTTTTTCATCATGACCGAGGATTATCCGCTTCCTCCTCTCTATACTATTTTCGGACGCGTCACTTCCGGGCAAGATGTGGTGGACAAGATTGCCTTGGTTAAAACCGGCGCGAACGACAGGCCCGTAGACCCTGTTACCATAGAAAGCATTACCCTTAAGTAAAAAACCATGAATACAAAAATTATTCTAAGCGTTCTGACCATAATCTTTGTTATTGGTGCCTGCGCTGTGGTTATAAAATCGAGCGGTCAGAATGCCGGAGCAGTGCTTCCGAGCCCGGAAATACCGCTCATCCCAGTAGAAGCTTCTCCAGAGTTATCGGAGCCCATAAAACCCACAGAAAACCCAAGCAATAATTCTCTGCAATTCGGCCAAGCAGTAACTTTAAAAGTAGATGAAAATATTACTTTTTCTGACGGTCTCAAGGTGACTCTGAAAAAAATAGATGATTCTAGGTGTCCTAAAGATGTACAATGCATCTGGACAGGGGAGCTTGCTGGAACTTTTAGCCTCTCCGGCGGGAAAATGGTCGGAGAAAAAGAAATCCGTATAGGAAGTCTGACCGGTAAAGGGTATAGCATAGACGGATATATGTTTTCCCTGGAGAGTGCTATGGCAGACAGCATGACTATCATTGTATCCCTCAAGTAGCTCATACATGCTGACATTCACAAAAAAAGAAAAAGCATTCTTAAAGAAACTAAATACGCCGGCGAAAGTGCAGGACTTTCTAAACGGACTCAAATTCAATTTTGAGAAAAACGGAGCGGATACTTTCAAGTCTCCGCTTTTTGTAATCCGAAAAAAGAACGCCCACTGCATAGAAGGAGCAGTGCTCGGCGCGTATATACTTTCACTCCATGGCTTCACTCCGTATGTGCTTCATCTGCAAACTACCAAAGGTGACTTTGACCATGTCGTTACTCCATTCAAAGTCGGAAAATATTGGGGCGCGCTGTCCAAGACTAATCACGGAATACTGCGCTATAGAGAGCCTATATATAAAAACGTACGGGAACTCGCGATGTCGTACTTTCACGAATACTTTTTGGACAATGGGAAGAAGACTCTCCGGAAATATTCTGCTCCGCTTAATTTAAATACAGTTAAACTTGCCCGCCATGGCGGGAACAAAAATTGGGCAAGTGCCGAAGGGGACCTATGGTATATAGACCATGCCTTGGATAAAGTAAAACATTACGACATTGTCCCCAAAAATCATCTCAGGCATTTACGCAAGGCAGATAAAGTTGAAATAAAGGCTGGGAAAGTGGTAGAATATAAAAAAATATGATATTGGAATACTTTAAAATATTCTTCGCTATCTTGGCGGAAGAAATAGGAGACAAGAGCCAACTGGCCACTCTGGGCTTTGCTTCTCACCACGGCAAATGGATTGCTTTTACGGCTTCAGCTGCTGCTCTCATAATCGCTTCTTTTATAGCCAGCTTCGCGGGAGACTATTTGCAAACTAAAATTAATGTAAGATATTTATCTATCGGCTCGGGAATACTTTTCATCATAATCGGAATTTGGACAATCTCCTCGGCTTTGCGAGTCAATCATTAAATTCAACTAAATATAACTAACTTTGTAAAACCCCTTTTAATAAAGGGTTTTTGCTAAATAATAGGGTTGACAAAATAGGTATAATATGTTATTCTTCTAAAGAATTTTAGTTTCTTTGTAAATTGGAGGTAATCCGTGGCAAAAATTCTCGACTTTTTTGATCCCGCTGATGTGCGGGGTGGGCTTTGGAGATTGATTGTGCTTGGTCTCGTTTCAATGACGATACTTCGCACTATCATGAATCCCTCTCCGGTTATTTTTACTATCGGAGAAGCAGGAACCGGGGACTATGTCTCCATGATTGCTATGAGTGCGTTACTTATAGCAATTGACGCGATGCTACTAGTTTTGCTGTCGTGGGGTAACCTTCGCGACTGGCGGGATGCTCTTGGTGTTGCGGCAATGGTGGGAGCTACTCATGTAGTATTTCCATTGTTAACTTTTAGCCTCACTGCGGGAGCGGCTTTGTTCACTAGCGCCCTTAATCTTCCGACTGTGATAGCAGGTGGAGTGCAAACAGCGATTTTTTTCATCGCATTTGTATTTGTCGCAATGCATCTCCGGGAGGTTCATTCGGCGGTACGGGAAAGGGATCCAGAATTCTTTGAACCCGATGCACCGGTTGCAACTTGGGCTGGAGTTAAACAAATCTGGCCGGCGGTGTTCGCTGTTTCAGTTGATGCGCTAATGGTTGGCCCTGCAAAAGTTGCTTTTATGGCCCGCTATTCAACACTTCAGTTTGGGTTTTCATTTCTGTTCATAGGGACTATAGTTTTTGTCTTGGTGTTCGGGAGTGGAATTATTGTTCTTGTTCTGAAAAAGTTCGTTAAGAACCATAGCTCTATCTCGGAACGAGTTCATAGCCTTGACTGGATCGGCTCTCTTGGATTGGTTGCAGTTTTTATTCACTTCAGTATCTTCGCATTTGTGTATGTCTTGTTTACTCTAGCGAAGGTGGAGTGGAAGATGGAATGGTTACTTCAAACTCAGACTATCTGGGGAAGTACGACAGTCATCTTTTCTCTGTATCTAATTTTCGGACGGATACGAGAAATTAAAGAGGCAAGTCGGCAACGTGCTGGCATGGCCGAATCCATAACGGTCTAAAAAAAATTTGTGGAAAAAATTAGAATAAGCTATATCTGGATGAAACCGGTATAGCTTATTTTTGCTTAAAATATAATGCTTGGATAAAGGGAAAAATTGATATACAATATTAGTCCAACTAATATGAGACGTACGCATTTATTTGAATCTATAGGATGGGAAAGGGAACATGTCATCAACAGGAGCCTGCCTGAGGTATATAAATCCGTTCCTATTCCCAAAGATTTCTCCTTCTGGAGAAAAATGATGGCTTTTGCCGGTCCGGGGTTTCTCGTTGCTGTCGGGTATATGGACCCGGGCAATTGGGCTACAGATTTGGCCGGCGGAGCAAAATTCGGCTACACGCTTCTCTCTGTAATTTTAATATCAAACTTTTTCGCCATGCTGCTCCAGCATCTGGCGCTCAAGCTGGGGATTGTCACAGGCCGGGACTTGGCCCAGATGTGCCGGGAACAATACTCAAAAAAAACAGCGATATTTTTATGGCTCATGGCGGAGATTATGATAATGGCCTGCGATTTGGCGGAAGTGCTCGGCTCGGCCATTGCTCTTAATCTGCTTTTCGGAATACCGATTATCGTCGGCGTTCTCATAACTGCGCTCGACGTACTTTTAATTTTACTTTTGCAGAACAAGGGATTTCGTTATATAGAAGCAGTCGTGGTCACCTTGATTGCTACTATTTTCCTAGCTTTTTTAGCGGAGATAATTTTGTCCGCCCCGGCAATCATTCCTCTCATCAAAGGCTTTATACCAACTTTTGAACTCGCTTTTAATCCACAGATGCTCTACATTGCAATCGGTATCCTGGGCGCGACAGTGATGCCCCACAATTTATATCTGCACTCGGCAATCGTCCAGACAAGGAATTATGAAGAGTCGGAAGTTGGCAAGAGAGAGGCGGTCAAGTTTGCGACCATAGACTCTACCGCGGCATTGTTCCTGGCTTTATTTGTAAATGCCGCCATACTTATCGTATCGGCCGCTGTTTTTTACTATCAGGGTTATCACGATGTTGCCGAAATTGCCGATGCGTACAAGCTCTTGGCTCCGCTCCTTGGCACCGGGCTCGCTAGTATCCTCTTTGCAGTAGCGCTCCTTGCTTCAGGCCAAAATGCCACGATTACCGGCACTCTGGCTGGGCAGATAATCATGGAAGGGTTTATAAACTTAAGGGTAAAACCATGGCTCCGCCGGATGATTACCAGGCTGCTCGCTATCATTCCTGCCGTGGTTGTGATAGGTCTATATGGCAACAAAAGCGTCACCAGCCTGCTTATTTTGAGCCAGGTGATTCTTAGTATTCAGCTTTCGTTCGCCGTATTCCCGCTGGTTATGTTTACAAGCAGCAAAAAAATCATGGGAAATTTTGCCAACAGCAAATTAGTTACCATATCTTCCTGGACAATCGCCCTATGTATAGCCAGCTTAAACGGATGGCTGATCTTCAATATTTTTACTTGATACTTACTTAAAATTATTATTCTTTTTTATCGTCTTTGGCAGACTGTTCGTCTTCTTTGTCTTTTTCTTTTCCGTGTCCGTGGGCATCCACTTCATATGAAGTGTTTTGCTGTTCAAAGAAGTTTACGAGTTCAAATACATCAGTCGCTGTAGACATCCACTTGGCAGGGTTAGTGACGTTGAAGTGCGCTTCAAGGCCGAGCTCTTCCAGCCTTCTGTCGGCTACATACTGCACATATTGGTTTACATAGTCTACGTTGAGGCCGAGAATTCCTTTCGGGAATAGGTCCAAGTTATATGCGGCCTCCAAGTTTACTCCGTCGATAATTATTTGCCTGATTTCTTGGGCAAATTCGGAAGTAAGTAAGTCTGGATTTTCTTCAAGCACGGTATGGATGAGCTGGATGCCGAACTTCAGGTGCAAGGATTCATCCCGGAGCACCCAGTTTATCATTGAGCCTAAGTTCCGGAGCTGGTTCCTCTGGCGGAAGGAGAGCGCCACCATAAAGCCGGAGTAAAACCAGATTCCTTCCATGACAATGTTGTAGCCGACAAGGTTGCGGACAAAGTCTTTTTTTCCTTCGATTGATTCAATATCCAGAGTCTTCTCTGTCATTTTTGCCAAGTACTGGTTTACAAAAGCTTCTTTCTTGCGCATTGATTCAGTATCAATGTGCACGTCGTATACTTTTGTTCTGTCCAAAGGGAAAGTCTCAAGCACGTATTCAAAAGCCATGCAGTGGTTTGCTTCTTCAAACATCTGTTTGGCTAGGTATAGGTGGCATTCTGGAGATTTTAAGTACGGATACACTCCGAGGGCAAGCACGCGGTTTACTATAAGTTCGCCGGGATTGAAAAAGGCCATCAGGAATTCCACAGCGTGGCGCTCGTCTTCGGTCATAGTCTTCCAGTCAGCGAGGTCTTCGCCGAGAGGTATTTCGTGGGGGAACCATGTGTTTCGCACGGCTTGGTTGTAAAGGTCATAAGCCCACTTGTACTTCATGGGATGCAAAGTCATGTCTTCCGGAGAAGCTTTTCCTAAAATCATATATTTTTCATTCGCTTATTTTACTTTGTTAATAATTACTGACAACTGTCACACAATAAAGCATCTTGAGGGTCTTCAGGCAGATGTATCTTGAGCTTATTAAGAGAAGGCGCTGGTGTCCCCGCCATAGCGGCAACTGGTGGCGGGGTTGGAGCTTTAACTGTGCTTACAGTATCCATAACTACTTGAGATAAAACCGGGCTGACAGATTGTGCCTCTGCCAGTTCTTTTTGTTCTGTTTGCATTGGCTGCTTATCTTTTAGCACAGCGAAACCTCTCTTGCCGAGGGCTTCAGCTTTGTTGACCGAAGTAGTAGATTGTTCAGCGACGTGGCGGGGCTTCATGTGCAAGTAGTATGTGGTCTTGAGCCCCTTGTCCCATGCAGTTGTATAGATATTCATAATTTCATTAATGTCGCGGACTTCCAGATACATATTGCGGGAGATTCCCATGTCCACCCATTTCTGCGCCCGGGCCGCTACTTCTATAAAGGCATAAGGGGATACAGAGAAAGAAGTTTTGTAGATTCTTTTTATATGGTCAGGGATTTCTTCAATATCTGCGAGGTCTCCATGATGTTCAAGGATTTTTTCCCGTGTCGTCTCCCAAAGATTTTCTGCCTGTAAAGCTTTCATCATGTTTGGGTTTACTTCCAGGTATTTTCCGGAAATTTTATTTCGGGAAAACATTTGGGTAAACCTTGGGTCGATGCCCGGGCTTGTGCCTGCCACCAGTCCGATATTTGCATTCGGAGCAATCGCGAGCAAGGTAGCGTTCCTGATTCCTTTTTTGACTTTAGAGCGGAGAGTATCCCAGTCAAGGGCAGGCAATATTCTTGCTGATTCTTTTACTACGGTAAGCTCGCGGTTCCGGTCGTGTTCCAATTTTGCGAGAGTATCCAGAGGCACTTCTCCCTTTGACCAGCCAGAACCCTTGAAGTTCTTGTAGCTTCCGCGTTCTTCGGCCATATTTGCGGATTCGTCTATAGACATATAAGAAATAAATTCAAAGATTTGGTCTGCGAAGTCATATGCGGCGGCATCTTCATATGAATAGCCGAGCTGTTCTATAGAATCCGCGAAACCCATGAGTCCGAGTCCCACAGCCCTGTTTTCATTGTCAGCCTTAATTGCTTCAGGGATTGGGAGCTTGTTGATATCGACGAGGTTGTCGAGCTGTCGGGTGGCCAGGCGTACGGAATCTTCCAGCCTATGCCAGTCTATCTGGCCGTCTATGATATGACGGGCCATATTTATGGAAACTAGGTTGCAGACGGCTACATTTTCCCTGTCTGTCGGCAAAGTGACTTCGGTGCAGAGGTTGGAACAGTGAATAGTGCCGGTGTTGTTGTTTAAAGCCCTTAAGTTTATGGCATCTTTCCAGGTGAGCCATGGGTGGGAAGTAGTTTCGAGAGAAATCAAGATGTTTTTGTATTGCTGGCGGGCAGGGATGACTTCATGCATCTTCATACGGCCCGCTTTAGCGAGTTCCACGTATTCATTGTATCTTTTTGAAAATTCCTTGCCCACTAATTCGTTCAAATCTTGGACTTCGTTTGGGTCAAACAAATACCAATCGTCGCCTTCAAGCACTCTTTTCATAAATTCATCTGAAATAAATACCGCAGTATTGGCAGTTCTGGTTCTTCGGTAATCATCTCCATTGTTTTGTTTTAAGTCTAGGAAATCCTGGAAGTTCAAGTGCCAGTTTTCCATGTAGAAACAGAGGGCGCCTTTTTTCTTGCCGCCCCGCTGCACAGCCCGCACTGCAGAGTCTATTATATGGATGAAAGGCACCGGTCCGGATGAAACAGTATTGTTTGATTTTAAAACAGAGCCTTCGGCACGGAGCTTGGTGACTGAAAGCCCGATGCCGCCCGTTGCCTTGGACAGCAAGAGTACATCAGATACGGTCTTGCCGATGTGTTCCATGTCATCATGAATTTCCATCAAGAAACAATTTGAAAGCTTTGGATTCGGAGTGCCGGCGCCGATGTTTGAACTTCCAGCAGACAAATATTCCAGCTTGGACATTTTATTGTAAAACTTTTTCGCCCACTCGTTTGGGTTTTTTTCATTCAAAGACATGCCCATAGCCACTCTCATCCAAAAATACTGGGGAGTCTCTAGCGGAGCCTGCTTCTCATTTTTCATCAGGTAGCGGTTTTGCATCGTAGAGAGCCCGGAGTATTTATATAGTTCATCGTTTTCTACTTTCAAATCTTTTGCCAAATCATCAAGGTCGAAAGTCGTAGCCATTCTCGTGTCGAGAAGGCCCCTGTCGACTGCATCCATTACGTATTCCTTGAAATGCTTGCTGTGCAGCTTTGAAAATTCCTCTTCGCTTACAGTTTTTGACTCATCATTGTCGTAATCTCCTATGACTTTTTTGTAAATTACCTTCAAAAGCAGGCGGGTAGCTATTTTGTCGAATTCTTCGCCGTATTGCGCGTTTTGCAGGGCAGCGTTTATGGTCGCTGCGTCCATTTCTTCGGTAGTGATGCCGTCATATAGAGTGAGCTGGGTCTCTGTAGCTATCTGTATAACCTTACTAATCGGATCCTTTAGCCCATAACATGCTCTTTCAATAGATTTGTTGATGCGGTTTGCATCGAAAGGCATTTTTGTGCCGTCTCTTTTAGTAATAGTTATATTCATAGGCTATTATTATAATATTTGTACAAGGTCCCCGCAAGTTAATATCTCTAAAATCATCATCACAGAAAGCCGGTGGAACTTCGTCAATACTCGCGCTAGAAAATCCTTTAGAATTTTGCTAGAATAGCCCCATGAAGGCAAAAAAAATAGAGACGAAAAGAATGAGAATAATGGCTTTTGGAACTTTTGACGGATTGCACCCCGGACACATAAATTTCCTAAAACAGGCAAAAAAACAGGCAAAAAAAACCTTTCTTATCGTTTCAATTGCGCGCGATAAAAATGTTTTTAAGCTCAAAGGGGAGTATCCAAATAAAAACGAAGCAGAGAGGAAAATTTTATTAAAAAATTGTCCCTTGGTAGATAAAGCAGTTCTCTCGGGCGCAAAAAATCATATTCCGCATATTTTAAAAGAGTCTCCGGACATCATCGCGCTCGGATATGACCAAAAAGCGTACGTAAAAAATTTAAAAAAAGATTTGAAAAATAAAGGCCTTACGGTAAAAATAGTCCGCTTGAAGCCGTACAAAGAGAAAATTTATAAAAATAAATTACTTCGCATCTTGAAGCCGCAGCGCCGACAAAAATCCGAGTAACATTATCGCCCCCAGAACAAAAAATAAATATTCAAAAGAAGGGACAAAAAATAAAATACAAATGGCGAGAAGGGGACCGATAATAAAAGCAAAAGGAAACATATTTCTATACACGCCGATTAGTCCCGCGTCAGAGGCATTAATTTTTTTGAAAAAATAACTTTCATCCATCACTTCGATAGTGGCTGCCCCGATTCTCGTCATAAATAATACGAGGGCCCACACAAAAATATTTTTAGTGTTAAGAAAATAAATAGTAATGGTAGCTACGGCAATAATAAAAAATCCAAAAATCAATAATTTTCTTTCGCCAATCGTGTCCGACAAGCGGCCGAGCGGATAATCCAAGAGGACAAACGGCACGAGCATCACAGTCAAGATAGCTCCGATGCTTTTCCATTCAAAGCCGATGTATTGGTGCAGATATATCGGTGTGTAAATTATCATCCAGGAGTAAAAAAAACAAAGTAGGAATTCGCTAAAGTAAATTCTTTTTAAATCTATGTCTCTTCCAGCCTGTGTCAAAGTTTCGCGCACAGAAATTTTCTTATAGAGTGGGTCTTTGAAATTTTTCAAATGAGGGAAGATAAAAAAGAATGAAGAGAATGTAAAGAGTGCCGCCAGCGCGTATACTCCAAAGTAAGAGCCTCTCGAGAGAGTAAACACGGCGATGGAGGGCGCTATAACCAGCGCCAGGTTTATAATCGTGAGAAAGCTTCCCCGTGTCCTTCCGACTATTCCTTTTACGGTAAATTCTTCGATAAAGACATCGCGGGTGAGGACCAGGCAATAGTTGGTAACAGTATACAGCAGGAAAGAAATTACGATGACATAGCTCGATTTAGCAAAGCCCATGCTAAGAAGCACGAGGGAATTAGCGAGGACAAAGAATATGGTGGTTTTATAGTTTCCAAAACGGCTGAGCACACGGGGCATTTCAAGCAGAACCAATATAGACAGGATAGAAGCAACTGTAAAGATAAGGCCTACCAGCTTTTCGCTGACTGCGGTCTCCAAAAAGCTCGAATTGATATATACCACGAGCGCGTATTGGATAGAGAAAATAAAGCTTATAGAATAGAGGAGCTTGAATGGATGTTTCATGATTAATTAGACGCTCAATATCACAGGTATGACCAAAGGCCTTTTTTCCGTTTTTTGATATAAGAATTTTGATACATTCTCTCCGAGTTCCGCCTTGATGAGGTCAAAATTGTCCGTTCGCGCCCTGGCTGCGGCATCTTCAACTAATTTTTTAATTATGATTCTCACTTGCCGCAGCAGTTCCTGATTTTCTTTCAAGTATACGAACCCGCGGGAAATGAGGTCGGGAGATTTTTTTAACTTTCCGGTTTTTTGGTCGAGAAGGGCGATGATGACAAACATTCCGTCCTGGGCAAGCATTACCCGGTCGCGCATGACCACTTCCTGCACATCTCCCACCGAAAGCCCGTCGACGACCATCATCGTGGCCGGAGCTTTTTCTTTGCGGACAGATATTTTTTCTCCTTTAGTTATTTCTACGATAGTTCCATTGTCCGGCACTACGATATTTTCCTTAGGAAAATTATTCCGTTCGCGGATGATTTGGGCGTGGATGCGCAGCATCGAATGGTTTCCATATCCCGGCATAAAGAATTTTGGATTGACGGCTTTGTTTATCCAGACGAGGTCTTCCTGCCTCGCGTGTCCGCCGGAGTGGATTTCCGCGATTCCGTAGTGGATAAGTTTCAGGTCGTGCCGGTACAGATGGTCTTTCAATTTTTGGATGTTGACTTCGTTTCCCGGAATCACCGATGAAGAAAACATGACGGTATCCTGCGCGTTTAATCTGATATATTTATGTTTGCCGGTCGCCATCCGCATCAACGCCGCGAATTCCTCGCCTTGCGCTCCGGTAGCTATGACCACGATGCGGTTTGGCGGATAGTTGTCTATATCCTGGGCCTGGATAAATGTATCTGGTTTCGGCTTCATCAGTTCGGCGAGCTTGGCTATGTCGACGTTGTTCTTCATGCTGCGGCCTTCCACCACAATTTTTTTATTGTATTTCTCGCAGATTTCTACAATTTTTATCATACGGTCAAATTGCGAGGCAAAGGTCCCGATGATGAGCCGGCCGTTTGTCGTCCGGATTATTTCCTCTATATTTTTCTGGACTTCTTTTTCAGATATTGAAAATCCGGGGACTTCGGCGTTGGTCGAGTCGGCGATGAGGAGCAAGTTTTTTTGCTTGCCGAGGCCTGTCCACTTTTTTTCTTCTTTCGGGGTCGGCTTGCCGGCCTCATGCTCTAGCTTCATATCTCCTGACACGATTATATTTCCGTCCGGAGTGCCTACTATTACCCCCATGGAGTCGGGAATCGAATGATATACCGGGAAAAAGCCCAAAGAAAGCTGGTTAAACTTAATTTTTGTATCTTCATCCACTACGTGCAGAGTAAGGGGCGCCTTATTAGGATATTCTTCCTGCCGTTTCTTTATCATCAGCATGGTCAGGTTTTGGCCATATATTGGCGGGTTGCCGATGCGGTCCATAATAAATGGTATGCCGCCGATATGGTCCAAGTGGCCGTGAGTTATGGCTACTGCCCGGATTTTGTCCTTTCGCTCCTCCAGATATTTGAAATTAGGCAATGTGAAATCCGCGCCCATAGCTTCTTCTTCATCTATAAAGTGGAAACCGACGTCCAAGACAATGATGTCGTCCTTCGACTCCACTAAGAGCATATTACGTCCTACTTCTTCCACTCCGCCAAGCGGAATAATACGGATGACATCTTCTCCGGGTGGTGGAATTTTACTTTCGGTTTTAAATGGGCTTTTTCCTCTCATGCTTCCTTTAGACGGACCATGCCCTCCTTTGGAGTATTGGTATGTAGAGCTTTTAGATGACCTGGTCTTTTCCCTGGTTTTTGGTCTTCCAGCCGGACGATTTTGTGGATGGCCCGCGTTTTGTGCATGCGGAGCGGGGTGAGAGGCTTTAGGTTTTTTGTCTTCTTCTCTCACGAGAGAGCTGAAGGGTAGTCTTGTTTTTTTCATTTATATTTTTTTATTATTAATTAGTGAGCGAATATTTTCCAAACATTATATTTTTCCTTGTTCCATAGATATACTTGCGCGAAACGGTCCGAAGGGAAAGTGACGTGGCCGACGGAAACTCCCATAAGATTTGATGATACTACATATATAAAGTCTGGCGTGTACAAGAAAATTGCCGGCATGTCTTTCTTGATTTCGTTTTCAAACTGGATATATTTTTTAGTTCTCGCCCCTGTATTGATTGTAAGAGACGCATCTTCCAAAATTTTGTCCACCGCTGCGTTGGTGTACATGGCTATGTTGAGCCCCGGATCTTTTCTTTGGGAAGAATGCCAGAAAGCAAAGAGGTCAGATTCGTTGTTGATAATCTGTCCAAAGAGGAGCGCGTCATACTCCCGCGGACGGATTACGTCTTGGTTCAAAGTTCCAACTTCAAAAGTTTTTATGTCGACTTTGATTCCGATTACTTTCAAATCTTCCTGTATCTTCGAAGCAGCCTTCACAAGCTCCGGAGCGTCGCTCGTAGATATAGAAAACTCGAGCGGGGTAGTCGTCTTTTTGCCTACAGCTACAGATTTGCCTTTTACGACCTTTTTTTCTTGGGATGTTTTTTCCAGATACCCTTCGCTATTTTTTGTCCAGCCATCGTCGCTCAAGCCTTTTTCTACTTTTTGTAAAATCTCTTCACGGGAAGCTTGGCTGTCTGTGTTTGATGCATCTGATTGCTGATATTGGGTCATGCCGGGGGGTATAGGTCCGTCTATAATGACTCCATAGCCCGAGAGCACTTCGCGCACTATCCCGTCTTTGTCTATCGCTTGGTTTATGGCGCTAATGACGACCTTGTCCGCAAAAAGCCTGTTGGCATTTTGGTTGAAGAAAAGTCCGAACACTCTCGGCAGCACCGCAAACTCTATTTTATAGCCGGCCTTTTTTAGGTTCTCTGCATTTGTGGGGGAGATAGAGCTGATTTGGCTTACCTGCCTGTTTTCGAGGGCCTTTACCATGTCGTCTTCATTGGAATAAAAATGCAAATCTATATTATCTATATATGGCCTCCCCAGCGCAAACTTTTTGAACGACGCCAGTTCATAGCTGTCTATGGCGCCCGAGCCTTCCTTGCTTACGTTTGTTACCATATACGGTCCCGAGCCGACGGGGTTTGTGTTTACAGAATTTAATTCTATCGGCGACCCGCTCCATAGATGCGTCGGCAGGATTCCGAGCGTCGTATTTTCCAGGAATGAGGCAAAAGGCTGCCTGAGCTTGAATTCAATAGTTTTCTCATCGAGTTTGGAAACAGTTACTCCGTCCCAGTTTGCCTTGTGCGGACTTTTGATGACAGAATCTTTGACCGTGTTTATGGTAAATACTATGTCGTCAATAGTGACCGGCTTGCCGTCATGGAAATAAATATTGTCTTTTAAAGTGAAAGTGTAGGTAAGTCCGTCTGCTGAAACCTCATATTTCTCGGCCAAGTCGGGAATCAGGTTTCCGCTTGAGTCTTTTCTCATCAGCCCAGAATAAACGAGCGACACCATGTCTTGGTCAGCAGAGGAAGTTGCAAGTATTGGATTTGCAAAGCGGGGAGCGCCGACAATTCCTTCTGATATAGACCCGCCGTACATGGGCACGCCCACCATGAAATAATTATTAATACTGTTTAATATTAAGAGCGTGCTCAAGAGTAGGGTGGCCACAAGTACGGAAAAAACGATTCTTTCTTTTTTAGAAAAGGTAAGAAGAGCAGAATTTATCTGAGCCATTTTTGGTAACTTTGAACCAGCCTTAAGCTTAGGTATGCGGTTATAGAAATTTTCCATAAGAAGAAATTTTAAACGTAGAAGATGTATTTAGCTGCTTGCCTTTATCAAGATAGATAAAAATGCAAATGCGGCAAAAAGAATCGAACAAACAATAGACAAGTAAAAGAGAAACTTTTCAAATCCCCGGCGAGTGTGGTGAAAGCTTCCGGTATCATTGCCGCCTAAAGCGCCACCCAAGCCTGCTCCGGACTGCTGGAGCATAATAGCTGTTACCAATATTACAGAAAGGATAATCTGCGCGTACGGCAGAATATTCGCTATTAGATTCATATAGACCCATTATCGCATATAGGGTCCAAAAAGGCAAACTTGTTCAAAAAAGCTCCTATTTTATGACTAAATTCCCACTAAAAGTTATCCACAGTTTTTCCACTACTATTATTTATAAGGAATATAATATATGAGAATACGAAGTTTGTTATTCATGGTCATCCTTCCGAAGATTCGTAAAGAATTTTCAAACCATTATTAATGGTTGTTAATTTGAAAGTTTGGAGAAATTTTCAAATATCCTACCGACTCATCCTATAGATATCCTACCTACGGGGCTCCCACACGGCAGCCCCCATTCCTTTTTTGTAGCAGATATTGTATATTAAAATAATGAATATTTTAGATTTATTTCAAAAGCTATTCCACAATTTCAACTCTAGGGCGATGAAGGACGCCACCATAGCCTTCAAAAAACATTTAGATGACGGCGGCAAGATGATGCTCGCCATGGGCGGAGCCATGTCTTCGGCGCAGATGGGCATCACGCTTGCGGCGATGATAAAAGAAAACAAGATTCATGCCATTTCCTGCACTGGTGCAAACCTTGAAGAATCAGTTTTCAGGTTGGTAGCTCACGACAGCTACAAGGACTATCCCGACTATAGATATTTCACCAAAGAAGACGACCAGAAAATTTTGGAAAGAGGCGAGCGCCGGGTGACGGATACATCCATACCCGAAGAAGAAGCTTTTCGCGTCGTCGAGCCGATTATTTTAAAGCAATGGAAAGATGCCGAAGCCAAAGGCGAGCGGTACTTTCCGCACGAATATTTTTACCAAATTCTATTGTCGGACGACAAAGAAAATAGTTTGAAAGATAAATACGAAGGCAATCCGGAATACTGCTGGCTCTTGGAAGCAGCCAAGAAAAATCTTCCGATGGTGGTGCCGGGCTGGGAAGATTCCACTCTCGGAAACATTTTTGCCGGATACTGCAAGGCAGCAGATGGAGAAACAGGCGTCAGCCCGACCGTCATGAAGACTGGTGTGGAATATATGATGTCATTATACGATTCATACATAGAGCTTTCTAAAGACGGGCCAGGGCTTGGATTTTTCCAAATTGGCGGCGGAATTGCTGGAGACTTTCCAATCTGCGTCGTGCCTTCCATAAAATATGATTTGAAAAAACCCGTGCGCCCGTGGGGATATTTCTGCCAGATTTCAGACTCTACTACTTCATATGGCTCATATTCCGGCGCGACGCCAAATGAAAAAATCACTTGGGACAAGCTGACCAAAGATACTCCGATGTTTGTCATAGAATCCGATGCCACCATCGTCGCTCCGCTCATCTTTGAAGCTATTTTAGACAGGTATACTTTGAGCGAGAAATAAAACCATGAAAAGCGTTCTTAGATTTTTCATACTTCTCCTTATCTTGGGAGCTATTGTCTATCACTTTCGGGCAGAGCTTATGAATAAGTTTGAGCTCGCCAAGTCGCAAATTTTTCCAGACTCACCTTGCATAGAGCCTATACCGTATACACTCGGCACCTTTGATGCCAAGTTTGGAATTTCCAAAGAATACTTCCTCGGCGCTCTGGCCGACGCCGAGGCTGTCTGGGAAAAGCCGCAAGGAGACTATTCCGGTAAAAATCTTTTTGAATATGTTCCGGCGGATTCCGGCAATAGCGTCATGAAGTTAAATTTAATTTATGATTACCGCCAGCAGGCGACGAGCAAATTGAGCAGTCTCGGCATAGTCGTCAATGACAATAGGGCTTCATACGATATGCTCAAGGCCAAATTTGATGCGCTCAAAATACAGCTTGATAAAGACAAGACTTCTTTCAATGCCAAAGTAGCGGCTTTCAACAGAAGGGGGCAGGCCTACGAAAAAGAAGTAAAATATTGGAATGCGAGGGGCGGCGCATCCGGAGAAGAATACAATAAACTCCAAGCGGAAAAATCAGCCCTAGACATTGAGTCCAGACAAATACAAATTTTGCAAAACAATCTGAACGGAAAGACAGACGAGGTAAATGCACTCGTCGTCACTTTAAACAGGCTTATCACCTCGCTCAATCTTTCCGTCGAAAAATACAACACCACGAGCACCGCGCGCGGAGAGAGCTTTGAGGAAGGAGTGTATAGCAGCGATGGGTTGCGTAAGGAAATAGATATCTATGAATTTAGCAACCGCGCGAAGCTGGTGCGGGTGCTCGCGCACGAGCTTGGGCACTCGCTCGGCCTTGAGCATGTGGCTGACCCAAAAGCCATCATGTATAAATTAAACCAAGGCAACAGCGAAGCATTGACCGCGGACGATCTCGCCGCCTTACAAAAGCTTTGCGGTGTAAAATAGGGTGGTGTATAATTAGTGTATTATAAATATTTAATAAAATTGTGCCGCGTTTTAAGTCGCATCTAAACTGAGGACGCGACATGATTCAGCAGAATCAATTACGCGGCATGATTTCGCAAAATCATATGCTTACAACTATCGCAGCTGTTTTAATTGTTCTTTGGCTTATAGGGTATATAGGTTTTCCGGTATTGGGAAGCTTTGTGCATATCCTTCTTTTGATAGCCGTCATCTTCTTCCTCATCCGCATTATTCGCGGAGAAAACCCATTGAAATAAAGGGTATTATTAGTTTAACTTAAAACATATGGATTCATTTACTTCACCGACCACAAAGCCATTGTACCGGGGCACGCAAGTCGTCTGGTATATCTTAGGTGTCTTGGAAATTTTATTGGCCTTTCGTTTTGCCCTAAAATTACTGGCGGCAAATCCAAATGCCGGATTTAGCAATTTTATTTATAAAGTTACCTATATTTTCGCAGCTCCATTTCTAAACGTATTTCAAATAAGCAGGGTAGAGGGCAGTATTTTTGAATGGACTACCATTCTTGCCATGCTCGTATATTGGCTCGTCGCCTGGGGCATCATCAAAATATTTCTTATGAGCAAGAGCGTGTCCACTCCAGAAGCGGCAGTCAAACTGGAAAATCAGGAAAAATAACTCTAATAAATACATGAATACAAAAGTTAAAAAATTAATAGCGATAATTCTCGCATTGATTATTTTGGCAGGCATAGGTTTTATTATTTTCAAGAAACATATCGGCGGTATCAGCATCCCAAGCAGGACGGACAATATTGCCAAGCAAAATCCTGCCGGCGGGGAAGAGGTTTCTTTTTTAAAAGCTCCGGACGGTTTCCGGGTCAGCTTGTATGCCAAGGGTTTGCCGGGTGCGCGGGTTATCGAAATCGACCCCAAAGGGCGTATATTAGTTTCCGAAACAAGTGAAGGCAAGATAATGGCACTGTCGGACACAGATAGTGACGGCGTTGCCGACCAGCAAAAAGTTTTACAAAGCGGGCTTGAAAGTCCCCATGGCATGGCTTTCAAGTGCGCCGAAGACAACAGTGACAATTGTTCTCTATATGTAGCCGAAAGAAATCAGCTTGTCCGTTTCTCATATGACGCCGACGGTCCCTCTCTCGGCAAAAAGGAAGTGCTTATGGGCATAAGTTCAGCCATTACCGACCACCATTTTACAAGGTCGCTTCTTTTCCTGCCTTCTCCGAACGAAGACACACTGCTTGTTTCCGTCGGCTCTTCCTGCAATATCTGCAATGAAAAAGATACCGACCATGCTTCTATACTTTCTTACAACATAAAAACCGGCAAAAAAGAAGTGTATGCCAAGGGCCTCCGCAATGCCACGTTTATGGCCTTGAGTCCCGTTAGTGGAAAAGTGTTTGCCACAGAGATGGGGCGCGATAGCCTCGGCGATAATATTCCACCGGATGAAATAAATATAATCAATGGAAATAGCCCTTCGGCAAGCTCAGGACAAAATTCGATTCCGAATTTTGGTTGGCCGATTTGCTATGGCAAGCAGATACACGATACCCAGTTTGACAAGAAACAATATTTCCGCGACCCTTGCAGTGACACCGTTCCTTCTTTTATAGATTTACAGGCGCATTCCGCCCCGCTCGGGCTTTCGTTTGTTCCTGAAAGTCCGCCAACTGGCGGATGGCCGGAAGATTATTGGTACAACATGCTCGTCGCCTATCATGGCTCTTGGAACCGCTCTACACCCACTGGATATAAAATAGTGCGAATAAAAATGAACGCTAAAGGCGAATACCTCGGCACCGAAGATTTCATCACTGGATTTCTAAATTCTGATGGAAAAAAGAATGGCCGCCCCGTGGAAATAAAAATTCTCTCTGGCGGTGTAGCTTATATTTCCGATGATAGCGCCGGAGCTGTTTACAAGTTATCCGTAGTACAGTAAATTTATCAGAACAAAAGATGTGTTATAATAGAGTATGTTTCAAAATTATTTACTTAAAAAGATGCTTCGCACTCAAGGCGTGCCGCCGGGGCAAATCGATGCCTTTGTCACCATGATTGAAAAAAATCCTGAGCTTTTCAAAAAGATTGCCGCTGAAGTAGAGGGGAAAGTAAAAGGGGGAATGGACCAAATGCAGGCCGGCATGGAAGTCATGCAGAAATACCAAGACGAGCTCAAGAAATTGGTCTAAAACCTTATTTAAAAAAGATACATAGGTTACTTGTCAATTACTTGACAATTAAATATAGATTGGTTTACAATTGGTTTACAATCTATGTTAACAAAAACCGAAATATTAAAAATAGCGAAAGAGAAGGATAAACTTTACTCTAAGGATTTAGTGTTGCAGTTTAAGGTCTCTAGGCAATATGTTAATCTTTTGATATCCATGCTAGTCGGAGAGCGTAAACTTGTAAAAATCGGCTCTACAAGAAAAGCATTTTACGTTCTTCCTGAATACGCACAAAAACATCAAGAAATATTTCCGCTTATATATTCTAAATCATTTAAAAATGAGGGACTTGAAGAGCATAGAGTTATAAGTCAAATAGAAGAGACTTTCCCGACATTAAAAAATCTTCCAGAAAACATACGTAGTATTTTTACCTATGCGTTTTCAGAAATGTTTAACAATGCAATTGAGCACTCCAAATCTGTGCGTATAGGGGTAGAAGTATCTATCCCTAAAAAAGAACTTTCTTTCATTATACAAGACTCAGGCATAGGCGTTTTTCGTAACGTTATGAAGGAGCGAGGTCTAAAGTCTGAAATAGAAGCAATTCAAGATATTTTAAAAGGAAAGACGACAACTATGCCCAAATCTCATTCAGGTGAAGGTATATTTTTTACGTCAAAGTCTGGAGATGTTTTTATTCTCGATAGTTTTGGTTATCAATTAATTGTAAATAATAAGACACCAGATGTTTTCATAAAGACTGTTAGAAAAATAAAAAGAGGCACTCGGGTAATGTTTAAAATCTCTGCTTTATCAGATAGACATTTACAAGATGTTTTTAAAAAATATACAAACCTAGATGATAAAAGTGATTATGGTTTTGACAAGACGGAAATAAGAGTGAAACTTTATACTATTGGCGGTGTCCATATTTCTCGTTCACAAGCACGGCGAGTCTTAGACGGTCTTGAAAAATTCAAGATAATTGTTTTTGATTTTGAGCAAGTTTCTACGGTAGGACAGGCATTTGCTGATGAAGTTTTTAGAGTTTTTCATCATAAATATCCAAAGATTAAGCTTGAAGTAGAAAATATGAATGAGGGGGTAAAATTTATGATTGAAAGAGCACAGAATGAAGCTTCCATATAAGTATTAAAATTATAAACATGCCACACATTTTATTACATATTACTGACCCGGAAAAGATTTACTCAGAAATTTCAAAAGCCCTTTTACCGCACAAGGAAAAAGAGGTTGCTTCCATGGTCTTTATCGTCGAAGGTTCTCTCGAAAATCCACGAATCGCCATACGATATCCCGGCAGAAAATTAGTAAAGAGAAACCTCACCTATCCGAGGGCAAACTCATCCCTATGGGCAAATCTTCTTGATTTTGAAGTGATTCCTTTCAATCAAGGTGAACAAGGAAACTCTAAAATTTTTACGTACGCAAATTTACTTAAAGACTTTGAGCTGTATAAAAAAGATAATAATCTTTTTTGGCAGATGCTGGAGGAACTATATAATAAAAATACGATTACCAAAGAGCCACCAAAGCTTGAGGGTATAGACTCAAGACAATTTTTAGAAATGCTCAAATGGATGTGGCTTCAGGAAGATTTAAATTACAAATTGTCTTGGCAGGAAGTCGGCTCTGAAATACCATATAGACTTCAAAATAAAACAGGAGGTCTTACCAGCAAGGGTGCCGGACGTGCAAAATTTTTTGCCGCTCTTGTTCTACTTAAAAACAATTACTTTGATTATAATACTGTTAGAAAAATAATACCTTAAGCTATTTTCTTGCCGCGCGGCCCTAGTTTATGAGTTTCGTCTATATAGCCCTTTTTTAAACGGTCATTTATGATGTCGCAATATTTTTTATCAATTTCTGCAGATATAAAGTTGCGATTCAGTTTTTTACAAACATCTATTTCTGCACCGCTCCCGCCAAAGAGAACAAAGACTGTATCTTTTGGCTTCGTCGCCCCTTTGATTAGCATCTCCGTCAATTTCTGAGGAATTTGGCAGGCGTGATTAGTTTTTTCTTTACTTACATTTTTTACCAGATTAAATTCAAACCAAGAGTACGGCATCCTGCCCTTGGAGCCATTTGCTATATTTTGCTTTACTCTTTTGTCCGTCGGATTTTTATAAGGAAGCGCCACAGCATCTTTGAAAAATTTATTGTGAGCACTTTTCCGTACGTGTAAAATACTTCGATGAGCTGTGGTAAATCTCCTCGGCGTATGTCCTACGTTTGTATTGTACACCCAGACATATTCATTGATATTTGGAAAAAGTAAATCAAGATACTTCACCCGCAAGTGCGCATTCTGCTTGGGGTAATTGAGCATAAAAAGATTACCATCGGGCTTGAGGACACGCATAGACTCTTTAGTTAACTCTATATACCAGTTTATATAATCTTCAAATTTTCTAGTGTAATTATTTTCATTGTACTTTATGCCTACATTGTAATCAGGATCACCAAAAATCATATCTACACTGTTGTCTGGTAAATTTTTTAAAACGTGCATGACATCTCCGTTGTAAACTTTGTTCAAGTAATCAGATACTTTACCTTTTTCTTTCAAGTTATTTTTAACGGGCAGTATGAAGCCTGGAGTAACCATAGTATCTTGCTGTGACATTAAGTCCTTCATTGATTTCAATAGACGAATTGAGTGTTTTACACCTTTTTCTTTTACCAGATAGCCTTTCCTTTCTAAATAATCTACGTGTTGGTGCGCAGTAGGGATAGATACATTAAAATGACCTGCTATGTCACTTAAAGCAGGGGAATAGCTGTTTTTTTGTTGGAATTTATCCAAGTAATCAAAAAGCTGCGCTTGTTTTTTTGTAAGTTGTGAGTTTAATATTTTTGACATATATGTACTGTATATTATAATACCTAAACATAACCTAAACAAGAGGTTTATCCACAAGAACAGGATTAAAAAGCACTGAAGCTCAATTAAGATGGTTGCGGTAGGGGGGGATTGAAGTTATAGAGTTTTTTAAGTATAATTCATAAAGCGAAATAATTTAATGCGATATATAGGAAATAAGACAAGACTAATTAACAACATATCTGATTTTGTTAAAGATAATAATATAAAAGGTAAATCTTTTTGTGATATTTTTTCGGGCACAGGCAGCGTGAGTGATTTTTTTAAATCAGATTATAAGATAATAGCGAACGATTTCTTATTTTGTTCAGCAGTAATAACAAGAGCCAAAATATATAATAACAAGGAACCGAAATTTAAAAAATTTGTAGATAAATATGGGATAGACCCATTTAATTATTTTAGAAATAAAACACATATTTACAAAAAACATTATTTTGTTACAAATAACTATTCACCAAAAGCAAATCGTAAATTTTTTTCCGAAGAAAACTCTATTGCGATAGACTCGATTAGAATTGAAATTGAAGAAATTTATAAAAATTTTATTTTTGATGAGAAAGAGTATTATTTTTTGTTGGGAAGTTTGCTGGAAAGTGTAATGAGTTTTTCTAATACAAGTGGTACCTATGAAGCATTTCTCAAAACATGGGACAAAAGAGCTCTAAAAAAGTTTTTTTTATCTCCAATTAAAATCAATGAAACTAAGGTTGTAAATGTTGATAATAAAGTATATAACGAAGACGCTAATTCTTTAATTAGAAAAATTGGTGGCGATGTGCTGTACATAGACCCCCCTTACACAATTACAGAATATTCATCTGCTTATCATGTATTAGAAACTATTGCTCGTTATGATTATCCTGAAGTAGCTGGAATTACTGCACGCAGAATAGATAATGATAAAAAATCATCTTATACAAGAGTAAAGACTGCACTCATGTCTTTCGAAGATTTAATAAGACAAGCTCAGTTTAACGATATAATCATAAGTTATAGCAATCAGTCAATTATACCCTTAAAAGAATTAGAAAAAATGTTATCTCGTTATTCTATAGATGGAAAAATTAACAAAAAACTTATTAATTATAGAGAGTATAGAAACATCCGCTCAAGCAAAAAAACTCCAGGATTGTTTGAGGTTTTAATTCATATTAAGAAGAACAATGAAATTATTAAGTCTCCCTTGAATTATTCTGGAAGCAAAGATAATTTAATGAATCAAATTCATAAGTACTTACCGGAACATATAACCACTTTTGTTGATGTGATGGGAGGAGCTTTTAATGTAGGGGTAAATATTATTGCTGATGAAGTTATTTATAATGAGTACAATCCTTTTGTTTATGAATTGATAAAAAAATTATTGAAATCAAATTCAAAAGAAACTATAAAATATATAGAAAATAAAATTAGTATACATTCCTTAAAGAAAGGTAACTCACTAAAGTATAATATTTTCAGAAATATATATAACAAATCTAAAAAATCGTTAGATTTGTTTATTCTAACAACCTTTTGTTTTCAAAATCAAATACGGTTTAATTCGTCTCTAGATTTCAATACACCAGTTGGGAATTGTGCGTATAACTCGACTATTCGAGATAGGCTTGAAAAATTCAAACCAAAAACAAAAAAAATAAGATTTTTAAATGAAGATTTTTTGAAGATAAATTTTAATAAATACGACAAAGAAATATTATTTTATTTTGATCCACCTTATTTTATTACTAATGCAACCTATAATGATGGAAAAAGGGGATTTAATGGTTGGGATGCAGATTTAGAGGCAAAAATGTTAGAATACATTTCAGCTGTTCATAATGGCGGTTTCAGATTTATTCTATCAAACATTTTATACCATAAGAATAAAGAAAATCATTTATTATTAGAATGGATAGAGTCACACAATTTTAACATTGTTGAATTACAACACCCCACTCGAAAGGAGGTTTTAATTACTAACTATAATTTAAATAATGGTATAAGATAACAAATATGGAAGAAAATATACTTAAAATAAATAAAAAATTTTACGACTCACTAAGTGAAGGTGATAACAAGAAAGTATTAAAAATTTATGGATATAACTCGCCAGACGAATTCTTATCTGGCGTAATTAGTAAGTTGAATGAGGAATACAGTTTCTTGAAAATAAATAAGTTTAATTTTTTATCTACTGAGGAGATCGTCGACTATCATACATACAACGGATTTATTAGTGGTAAATTTGTTGATTATGATTTAATCACAGTATCCTTTACTACAATAAAAGGTAAAGAAGGAAATGTGTTTATGAGTCAGCAAGTTATGCCGATGATAACGAGTAAGTTAAAAAATGATAAAAAATTTATATTGAGCAATAGAGTAAAGAAAATATGCTTACTAACAACACATAAATCTGATATTTACTCACCTGACAAGAATATAATAACTGATAGTGGTATTTCAAATATTCAGATGAGTGTTAAATATATAAATACGATAGGCTTTGACATAGTTGATATTTTCCATATTAAGAACCTAAGCACGAAATCAAGATACTATAATATCGATGAATTAATTGATCACTCAAATTATTTACAGAAAAAAAATCCAACAAACTCACAATTTCAACAAATAACAAAAAAAGATTATGTATATAGTGCTGATTTTGAAAATGAACCAGTTGGACAAGAAGTTAAATTTTTTGCCTTAAAATTATATGCAGCAGTTATTTTATTAAAAGGCAGAAATATCCATATTGATAATGCATTACAGAAAAGCAATGATATTACTCTGCAGGTTTTAAATGATTTTATTCAATATCTCTTAAACATTGATATATCTTTATACAATATATTCAAGGATTTATCCGAAGAAATAGAATATGAGACAGAAATTGACACAAGTACAATGCCTGAAGAAGCAGTTAGACCTAAAAAAGATGATTCCATGCCTGGTCATAAACAACAACCAATATATAGCTTTAATGCAAAAGGACGAAAAATATACAAAACACAAAGAATATTCAAAAAGAATGCATTTGAAATTCATGGTTATTTTTGTGCTTGCCATGAAGAAAAACATTATTATTTCACATCTGAGGCAACTAATAAAAAATACGTTGAGGGTCATCACATGATACCAATGGAGTTCCAAGATCAATATTGGAAAGATAGGCAAATTAATCTTGATTGCACTATTAATTTAATTCCACTTTGCTCTCATTGTCATGGGAAAATACATAAGTCCATTAAACCTGAACGAGTGCAGATAATCACAGAAGTTTATAATAAACACAAAGATCAACTACTTACAATAGATAGTAAACTTACATTTGATAAGTTCGCAGAACTCTATAACGTCTATATTTACTAAAATCGTAGGAGTATTTTAATTGTTTTAATTTTTAAATAAGTTTCAACATTGCCCCAAACTCTCAACAACTATGCTAAAATTATTCAATGTTATTGAATAGAATTTTGGATTTCAATATACTTGTACTGCGGAAGAAAAAGTATACACGGTGGGACTATAAAAAATACAAGGAGGAAGCTCGGGCTTTGGTTCGTGAGAAGATTGCCCGACTGAATGCGCACTATGGTTTCAAAGTAGGGAAGGTGGCGATACGGGATACAAAGTCCCGCTGGGGCAGCTGCTCAAAGCAGGGGAATTTGAATTTCAATTATAAAATTTTATTTCTTCCGTCGCATATTGCCGACTATATTATTGCGCACGAATTGTGCCATTTGAAGGAATTTAATCATTCTGTAAACTTTTGGAACTTGGTCAATGAGGTGGCACCAAATCACAAGGCTATCCGGGCCGAACTCAAGCGGACTGCGCATCTTTACCGATAAAAAATTGTAATTAATTTGTATTTTATACGTCTTATATTATTATAAGGTCGCTTTTATTAATCAACAATAATAAAAACATGAATTCTTATAATTATATAACTACAGAAGAAAAAGTTTACGACGAAGGGCTGGTCACCTGGTATCTCCTTGATTTGGTCCAGCTTCTTTTAATATTCCGCTTCTTCTTAAAGCTTGCCGGCGCAAACCCTGTCGGCATGTTTACGAATTTTATTTATCAGGTTACAAATGTGCTCGTCTCTCCGTTTGTCGGCATTGCAAACTCCATATCCATACAAAATGCCGGAGTGTTTGAGTGGAGTTCTTTCTTTGCCATATTTGTGTATTATCTCGTGGCTGTAGCTATAATCAGGCTCTTTTTTACGAGCAGAGTAGTCTCGCTGCACCAGCAGGCCCAAGTAAAATAATCTTATGATTACCAAACGCAAAGAGGGATACCATGTGGTTTCCGAGAAGGGGAAGAACCTAGGCGGGCCATATAAGACCCGGGCAGAGGCGGCAAAGCGCTTACAGCAGGTGGAGTACTTTAAGCACAAAAAGAAATAAAGGCAAAAAATAGGAAAAGTGCTATAATTTCTACATGATTACAAAAGATGAATATATTAAAAGTTTGGTTCACGAGATAGATATTATCAAGCACCTGTACACGAAGATAGACGCCAGTAAATTGGATTATCGGCCGACGCCAAAACAGCGCTCGACCTTGGAGCTGCTCCAATACTTGGGGCAAGCTGTGCATACTCCTATTAGCGCTTATATTGCCGGCAATCAGGAAAAATACATCGAGCTTATGGGAAATAAAGAGCTCGTTACCTATGAAAATTTTATCCAAAAGATGGATGAACAGGCAGCCTTTGTGAAAGAAACTGGGGGCACTCTCTCCGAAGAAGACCTAAAAAAAGAATCTACGATTTTTGGACACACGGCTAGTCTGGCTATGCACCTGCTCCATACCCTGCAATCAGTCACTGCTTATAAGATGCAGCTATTTCTGTATATAAAAGAAAGCGGCAATGCGGACATAGGCACGAGTAATGTATGGGCCGGAAAGGATGCGCCGGTAAAGGGATAGATTGTAATAAAATTAACAGTTAGCCGTCATGTCATATATGGAACACAACAAAGGAAATGCGGGCATTATCGCTTTATTAGTAATTCTTCTTTTATTTGCAGGGTATCTTTACTATAACCCAAGCACCGGGTATCAGCGGGTATCCGGCACCAGTCTGACGGCTACTCCATATTATTCCACCTATCCTACAGTGCCGAGCTATTCTTCTTCCAATAGCCGGGCATACTCTTATTCTCAAACTCCAGCCAGAGCTTCTTCTGCGGGGTATTCGTACTACACTGCTCCCGCTTCTACATACACGACCACGACGACATACCCATCGTATCCAGCTCAACAAAATTGCTACATCACGAGCTACAATCCATACGACGGCAGCCCCATCACTACGTGCCAATAAAAATACCTGGCATGCAATAAAATAATTTAAATATTTTTAATCTTTCAAATATATAGTACAATTGCTGTATGGCTGCTTTGCATAACCCGATAACTCATAGGGAAGAAAATAATTTTAAAACTAATTCCAGGCTCAATTGGCTGCGGGCGGCAGTCTTGGGTGCCAACGACGGTATCGTTTCGGTGGCATCTGTCGTCGTCGGCGTCGCTGGAGCTACGGATAGCCGAAGCTTTGTCTTGACTGCCGGTGTAGCGGCACTTGTCGCCGGAGCTTTGTCTATGGCCGTGGGGGAGTATGTGTCGGTAAGCTCGCAACGTGACACCGAAAGAGCATTGCTTGCCAAAGAGCGCATCGAGCTCGAAACCATGCCCGAAGAAGAACTGGAAGAACTTACGCAAATTTATGAAAAGAAAGGCCTGTCCCGGTCAACGGCTGAAGTAGTCGCCAAAGAATTGACGGCACATGATGCCTTTGCCGCGCACGTGGATGCCGAGCTGCATATCGACCCGGATGATTTGACCAATCCCATGCACGCGGCCTATGCCTCCGCTCTTGCTTTTTTCTCCGGAGCCATCATTCCCATCTTGGCTATTCTTTTATCATCTGCACGGACGCATGTGCTGGCGACATTTATTTCTTGCATCATCGCCCTTATCATCACCGGAATGCTCTCGGCTTATGTAGGCGGGGCAAACAAGCTCACCGCTACGGTGCGGGTAGTGCTCGGGGGAATATTGGCCATGCTCGTGACCTTTGGAATTGGGAAGCTGTTTGGCGTATCCGGCGTCTAAAAATATTTTGTAAATATATTGTAAGTTTTTTTCATCTTGCACGTCATAATAAAATGTACGTGTTTTTTAATAAAGGTCATTTTATTAGCAATTAATATAAAAATAATAATATGGATCAAGATAATAATAACCAAAATAATAACGGACAAGGCATGGGGTCATCTTCCACAGACACCAAAACTTGCCCAAATTGCGGCAGCAGCATGTCCAAGAAAGGCGATAAATGGATGTGCGACAATTGCAAAAACGAAATGTCTGCTTAGAGATTATTAACCTAACCTTAAATCAATCATATGCTTACAACAATCGCAATCGTTTTAGTCGCGCTATGGCTTCTGGGCTTCGTTGGTTTTCACGTGCTCGGCAGCTTTATTCATATTCTTTTGGTAATAGCGATTATCCTTTTCCTCGTACGCCTTATCCAAGGGAGGAATCCTATAGCCAGCTAGGCGTAAGAAACTTAAATCTCAATCGTCAATATTACATAGTTAGCCTCGACTGAAAAACTGGGATTTATTCTGGTAGACAAGTCGGGGCTAACGACGTTTAAGGCGACATTATTAATATATAATCAATATAAATTTTATGCCAAAATACGGACCAAAAGCAGGAAAGAAAATAGAAAAGGTGATGCATGAGTGGAAGAAAGGGACGCTGAAAAGCGGCAAGAGCAATAAAAAAGTGCGTAGCCGCAAGCAGGCCATCGCCATAGGTATTTCCGAAGCTCGCCGGGCCGGAACTAAAGTTCCTAAAAAGAAAAAAGCCAAAGCCCAAAAAAGTAAAAAGAATTCTTAAGATCCATCAAGGTCGTTCCAGGCCAGGATTTTCCATTTATCTTTTTTGAACCAGTGTCTAGTCAAGGACACTATGGCCATGCTCGCATTGTTTACCGGATTATAGGAACTCAATTTATTGTAAACTGATGCGCTAAGTGTATCTCCTTCCAGCATATACGCCACCACCATCTTGAGGAATATTCCATGAGTTACCATGATGATTCTTTCCTCCCGCCTTCTCTTTATAAATTTCAACAGCTTTTTTGCACGCGCTTTTAAATCTACGAAATTCTCTTCGTCGGAAATGCGCAGATTGTCCTCATGGAAGCTTTTATCCATCTGGTCTACGATGAGTTTTACTTTTGCATCTTCGCCCCACTGGCCGATGATTTCTGAAGGGTTTCTCCGCTCTACCAACAAATCAGAGTATTCCACTTTCATGTTGAGTTCTTTGCCGATAATTTCTGCGGTCTCACGGGTGCGCTCAAAAGGGCTTGCGACGATGGCTTGGGGGCGGCCCCTGTGCTTTGGAAAGCGCTTTGCCGTCTCCAGGGCCTGAGTCCGGCCGAGCTCGGTCAGTCCGCCTTCAGCTCCTTGCCGGATGTTTTGGGCATTGAGGACGGTTTCTCCGTGCCGGACGAAATATATAAGCTTGGTTGACATATATTGCTATTTTACTATAGATTTGTGCTATACTTAAGCTTATTAATATTTAATATATAAATTTTATGGCAACACTTATGGCTTTGTGTATGAAATGTAGGACTAACAACAAACCTACAATGCGGGAGATGAAGGACCCAGTAGTGACAAAGAACGAAAAGAATAGATACTCTGCAAAGGGCAAATGTTCTGTGTGCGGAGGTAACATGTTTAAATTCATGTCTGAGGCGGATGCAAAGCCTCTGATGTAATTTAGCGAAATTATGCCGCGCACCGTCCATTGAAGCGCGGCGCAATTATAAACCTAATTTCAAAATCATATGGCAAAAGGTACAGGCGCAAGGAAAGAAAAGAAGAAACCAAAGAAAGTAAAGACAAAATAAAACCAACTAAAAAGCCCCCACTCGGGGGCTTTTTAGTTGCTAGTGGCTTCAGAGTTTACATGCTACAATCGCGGTATATGAACTTCATAAAATTTATCAGAATTTTTCTTTTAGTATTAATTGTTATAGGTATAGGACTTTTAGCGACTCAAAAATTCTGGGTGCCGAAAGTAGTTTATATGATTTTAAAGACGGACGGAAATCAAATACAACAGGCAACTTCTGTGGCAGCTAATGGAGAAGAGCTGTATTATGCCAAAGATGGGAAAATTTTTGTATTTAATACATCAAATAGCACAACAAAGCTTCTCACAGGGCTTCCGAATGTAACTAGCATAAGGTCTTTAACTTTTAGTGAGGATGGTAGGCATCTTCTTTTTACAGGTTATATAGACAACGAGAGTTCCATATTATATGATTATGACTTTGAAACCAAAAAAACAACAAATCTATATTCAGGGCCTTATTTGACAGCTACATTTTCTCCGAATGGCAAATACGTCTTGGCAGAAGGGGGAGGTTACGTTGGGGATGGCAAAATAGCAATTATAAACTTAGAGACAAAAGATAAAATCGCTGATGGTTATGCGAGAACGATTAGATGGTCTCCTGATGGAAAAAAATATGCATTACAGGCGGCTGAAATAGATTTAAATAACTCTACTGGAGAGCATCAAACAATTAACTCTGTATTTGTTACTGCTGTTGAATCAGATAATATACAATACACAAATAGACCTACTATAGGAAACCTTGGTTCAAGTTATGAACTCATACGATGGATAGATAATGATACTTTTGTATACAAGCAAATTGTTTTCGACCCTCCTTTTTTGCCTAAAGACCAACATAGCAAAAATGACAGCGAAAGAAAATATTGGCAAAACCATTACCAAAATAGTAAAAAATTGTACTTTAGCATAAATGTAAAAACTCTTGAAAAGAAAGAGGTTAAAGAACAAGAGATAACATATCCAAAATATGATCCAAATACAGAACTACTCTCTCCACTTAAAGATTGGAAAATTGATCGAGTGGATGAAGACGAAATGGATGTAAGCCACTATTATGTTGTTCGATTAAGCGATAAATTACGTGTTAAACTTGATGATAATATTACTACTGCCTGGCGACCTATAAAATAGCATAAAAAAGCCCCTATTATGGGGCTTTTTTATGCTTGACTTGGATTTTCACTTAGTATATACTTGCACCAGCGTCTTTCCTTGTATGGGATAGGGCGTTTTTGTTTCCATGGGCTAGATTTATCTTGCTCTTGCAACGAAAACTCTTTGAAAAGTGAATAAAATTGAGAACCCCGATTCAGATAGTCTCTGGGTCGGGAAGCAAGTCTCAAGAAGTTTTTTGAGTAATAATTTACGAGCTAGGACGGACAGATATATAAAGCAAAAGCATTGCTGTTTTTTGTTTTGTTTCGTTCTTACCCTTTCAATAGGGAATAACTTTTAGTTAGAGTTTGATCCTAGCTCAGGATGAACGCTGGCGGCGTGGATAAGGCATGCAAGTCGAACGGACCTTGCTGTTTGATAAATGGAATGCGTAGCAATACAAGTGAAGTTTTGATAACAGCGCTGGTTAGTGGCGAACGAGGTAGTAATACATAGGAACTTCCCCTCTAGTCGTGAATAATTCATCGAAAGGTGAACTAATACACGATGGTCTCAAAGATTAATTTCTGCGAGTAAAGTTTTAACGCTAGAGGAAAGGCCTGTGCGATATCAGCTAGTTGGTAGTGTAATGGACTACCAAGGCTATGACGTCTAGGGGAGGTGAGAGCCTGACCCCCACCGATGGTACTGAGACACGGACCATACACCTACGGGTGGCTGCAGTCGAGAATCTTCCACAATGGACGAAAGTCTGATGGAGCGACGCCGCGTGATTGATGAAGCCCCTCTGGGGCGTAAAGATCTTTTATGAGGGAAGAAGTTTATTGACGGTACCTCATGAATAAGAGGCTCCTAATCTCGTGCCAGCAGGAGCGGTAATACGAGAGCCTCGAGCGTTATCCGGAATTATTGGGCGTAAAGGGTGCGTAGGTTGTTTTGTTAGTCTTTTGTTAAAGCCCCAGGCTCAACCTGGGATTCGCGAAAGAAACGGCAAAACTAGAAAGTGTGAGAGGCGTACGGAACTCATGGTGTAGGGGTGAAATCCGTTGATATCATGGGGAACACCAAAAGCGAAGGCAGTACGCTGGCGCATATTTGACACTGAAGCACGAAAGCGTGGGTAGCGAATGGGATTAGATACCCCAGTAGTCCACGCCCTAAACGATGATCTCTCGCTATTCGGAGTATCGACCCTCTGAGTGGCTTAGCTAACGCGTTAAGAGATCCGCCTGGGAAGTACGGCCGCAAGGCTAAAACTCAAAGGAATAGACGGGGACTTGCACAAGCAGTGGATTATGTGGTTTAATTCGATGGTAAACGAAGAACCTTACCAAGGTTAGAAATCAACCTGCAAGCCTTTAGAAACATTGGCCCTCGCAAGACAGGTTGACAGGTGATGCATGGCCGTCGTCAGTTCGTGGTTTGAATTGTACCCTTAAGTGGGCTAACGAACGCAACCCTCGTTGTGTGTTACAAGTGTCACACGAGACCGCCTCCGACAAAGTTTTTGTCCCTCAAAGTTTTCGGGACGAAATTTTTGCCGGGGGAGGAAGGAGAGGATGACGCCAGGTCAGCATGTCCCTTGATACCTTGGGCTACACACATAATACAATGGCCACCACAACGCGCAGCGACGAGGCGACTCTGAGCTAATCGTTTAAAAGTGGCCTCAGTTCGGATTGGAGTCTGCAACTCGACTCCATGAAGCTGGAATTGCTAGTAATCGCGGGTCAGCTAAACCGCGGTGAATACGTTCTCAAGTCTTGTACTCACCGCCCGTCAAGTCAAGGGAGCCGGGAGTACCCGAAGTCTCTGCAGAAGCAGGGCCTAAGGTAAGCTTGGTGACAGGGACTAAGTCGTAACAAGGCACGGCTAGCGGAAGCTGGTCGTGGAATAATTCAATTTGAAAAATATCCCAATTTTAATTTATTAGAATTGTGTATACCACCCGTTGGTATCGGATTTATTGAGTCGGTATTGTGTAGCTCAATTGACTACACAATGGAAAATAATAGAACTTCCTAAAAACTATTTGGCCGGAAGGAAAGACTTCTAAGTTATAGAACGAAACAAAACAAAGTACAGCAAACTACAAAAAACACCTCGCGCAAGCGAGGTGTTTTTTAGTTGACATTTTAATAACTTTATATATAATAATTTATGGGTATAAACAACACTATGGGTTCACTAGAGAGTCAGTCTACGCAAGACTTTTGTCTAGTGCAAGGATTCGATGCCTTGAGTGGAGTTCTTTAAGGAAATGTATTGTGCAGTATCAGCTGGAGGTTTTGAGAGAAAAGGGATCTATAAATGCTAATGGTAGGCGTTGTCAGAAAGTATAATTGACCTTTGATTCAAATAACCGTGAGTGAGAGACCAGCCGTATATGGAAATAAAGAACTTTGGCTCAGGGAGGGGTTGCTTTGGCAAAACCTCCCTTTAATTTTTGTAAAATACTTTTATGGTACAATTTATTCATGCAATCAGGCACGATAAAGCGAATTGGAATATTGCGGGGCGGAACAGGGAACGATTATACTTCCTCTCTCCGTCATGGCGGCGATATTATTTCTCTTATCACGGAAAATCTTAGCGACAAATATAAAACGTTTGATATTTTAATTGATAAAGAAGGGGTCTGGCATTTAAACGGCCTGCCTGTAAAGCTGGAAGATTTGGCACACAGGATTGATATCGCTTGGAATACTTTGCACCCAAGCTTTGGTAATACATTAGAAAATTTATCTATACCGCATGTGAGTACCCGAGCTTTTTCTCATACGCTCGCGACGAGCCGTGAAATGCTCGCGGAGCATATGAGAAAAGCTGGCATAGAGCTGCCCCGGCATCTAGTCATACCCGTGTACCAAAAAGATTTCGACGGTGATAGAAGTAAATACTCTATAAAAAAAGCCAAGGAAATCCATGAAAAATTCGGCGCACCGTGGATTGTAAAATCTTTCACTCCCGATTCCAGCATGGGCATACATTTGGCGAAAACTTTTGATGAATTGGTGGGCGCGATAGAAGACGGAGTGAAACATGAAAAAAGTATCTTGGTGGAAGAATTTATTTCGGGCAAAATTGCTTCGTTCCATTCCGTGCCTCATTTCCGGGGCGAGGACATTTACAATTTTCCTCTTGGCAACACATATGGCAATTTTTCATCTTCTGAAAAAGATACATTACATGTTCTCGTCCGGCAGCTCTATACCCACCTTGGCGCGGGGCATTATATGAAGTCCGATTTTGTTTTGAACTCTGTGGGTAAAACTGGGAAAATTTATCTATTAAATATAGAACTTAGCCCGGACCTGCGGCCAGATTCGCATTTTTCCCAAGTCTGCGATATGGCAGGCGTAAAACCGCACCATGTGATAGAGCATATTCTGGAGCAGACCCATATTTTAGAGCTCTAAATTTTATGTTATAATAGTACTTACAGATTGTTTTTATCTGTAGCGGGTGGTCGCACTCACATAGGCACACATGTTGGAGTTTCGCCATCACCCGCTTCAAATGCAAATAATTAAAAAACACACTCCTCAGGGAGTGTGTTTTTGCCTGAGAGGAGTTATTTATCCCAGTACTAAAATTTTAGTACTGTTTATAGCATAGGCTTTGATTTTTTGAGTTTTAAATTATATGTGCGCTTTATTTTTAATAATCAAAAATTTAGTACGGGATTCTCAAATTTTATAATCGTTAGCGCTTTTTAAAATTTGGAAGTTATCCACAGTTTTGCTTGAAAAGTATTGTATTATGTTTTGATATGCGGGATAATTAATATAGTTCGTTGCGGTAATTTTTAAAAGTATTTTCTCAAATTTATTTTTGGAAAATATTTTTAGGTCGTTTACTGCAAACTAAATTAATAATTTAATTTAAAAAAATATTATGGCAGCAAAAAAGAAGAAGAAGGCAGCTCCAAAGAAAAAGGTAGTTGCAAAGAAGAAGAAGGCAGCTCCAAAGAAGAAAGCAGCAAAGAAGCGAGCGTAGTTTCTACTGTTCTCACTTACAAAAAACCCCACCATTGCGTGGGTTTTTTGTTTTTAATAAAGGGAAGTTTGTGCTAGAATATAACTTATGTCTATATTTAGTAAGATATTTGGAGACGAAAGCTCCAAATTTGTTAATAACAGCAAGGAAATTATAGCCAAAATCAATGCCTTTGAGGCGGATATGGGTAAGCTCGCAGATGCTGATTTTCCAAAGAAAACCCAGGAGTTTAGAGACAGGCTGTCCTTAAAGGGAAGCAAAGAAACTTTGAAAGATATCTTGCCCGAAGCTTTTGCTTTGGTGCGGGAAGCAGCCAGGCGAAATTTGGGCGAGAGGCACTACGACGTCCAGCTCATCGGAGGACTCGCCCTTGATAGCGGAAAAATAGTGGAAATGAAAACTGGTGAAGGAAAGACACTGGTGGCCACTTTGCCCGCATACCTCAATGCCATAGAAGGCAAAGGGGTACATATTATTACTGTCAACGATTATCTCGCAAGGAGAGACGCGGTACTCATGGGCCAAGTCTACAATTTTCTCGGCCTCTCCGTCGGCGTCATCAATTCAAATAATGTTTCCTATATGTACGATGCGGCACATATAAAAGAAGATAAAGAGCGCGATACAGTGGGAGAATTTAAAATTGTATATGAATTTCTAAAACCATCTACCAGAAAAGAATCCTACGCCGCAGACATTACCTACGGAACTAATCATGAATATGGCTTTGATTACCTTCGTGACAACTTGGCCACCAGAGTGGAAGACCTCGTCCAAAGAGAGCACAACTTTGCGATTGTGGACGAAGTAGACTCTATTCTCATAGACGAAGCCCGCACTCCGCTCATTATTTCTTCTTCAGCGGGCGATTCGGAAGATTTTTACGTTAAATTTTACCAGATAGCCAAACAGCTGAAGCGGGATGTGGACTATGAAGTGGACGAAAAATTCAAGGCCATTACCCTTACAGATGCGGGTATTTCCAAGGCGGAAGGGCTTCTCGGCGTGGACAATATTTACACCGAAAAAGGCATAAAACAGGTGCACCATCTGGAGACAGCCGTAAAAGCGCAGGCTATTTTTGAGAAAGACAAGGATTATGTGGTCAAAGACGGCGAAGTCATCATCGTAGACCCTTTTACTGGACGCTTGCAGCCAGGCCGCCGCTGGAGCGAGGGCATCCACCAAGCTATCGAAGCCAAAGAGGGCGTGAAAATCGAAAAAGAAACCCGCTCCAGCGGCTCCATCACATTTCAAAACTATTTCAGGTTTTACAAAAAGCTTTCCGGCATGACCGGTACTGCGCTTACCTCGGCAGAAGAATTTTTGAAAGTGTATGGCCTTGATGTCATAGTAGTGCCGACGCACCGGCCAGTAATACGTAAAGACTTTCCAGATTTAATCTTCCAAAATGAGAAAGGGAAATTTCAAGCAATCGCCAAGAGAATCAAAGAATTAAACGATAAGGGCCAGCCGGTCCTAATCGGTACTATTTCAATCGAAAAAAACGAACTCCTTTCCGCATACCTAAAAGCTGAAGGAGTACAGCATACTATATTGAATGCCAAGAACCATGAAAAAGAAGGGGAAATCATAGCACAAGCGGGCAAACGGGCTGCCGTCACCATCGCTACAAACATGGCCGGCCGCGGAATAGACATCAAGCTTGGCGGAAATCCTATCGTGCCCGAAGAATATGAATTCGTAAAAAATGCCGGCGGACTTTTTGTCTTGGGAACAGAGCGGCACGAAGCGAGAAGGATAGACAACCAACTCCGTGGGCGCTCTGGACGCCAGGGCGACCCGGGAGGAACTCAATTTTATGTGTCGCTTGATGATGACCTTATGCGGGTATTCGGCTCGGAGAAAATAAAAAATATGATGGGGAGGTTTGGCATACCGGAAGACCAACCTATTGAAAACCGCTTTATCGGGCGTACACTAGAGGGCGCGCAGGCAAAGATTGAGGGATTCCATTTTGATGCCCGAAAAAACACTCTTGAATACGACGATGTTATGAACCATCAGCGGAAAATTATTTATGAAAGGCGCCAGAAAATGCTGCGCGCAGACAAGGGAGGTATTGAGACCTTGCTCCTTGAGGTGGCTTTGGGAAGGGAAGGCTTTGATAAAACAGTAGAGGAGAAAAAGGAGCAGCTTGGCGAGGAAGCTTTTAATGAAACAGTGCGCCGGGTGGCTCTCTATGCTACAGATGTGCTTTGGATGGAACATCTGGAATCTATGGACTATCTGCGTTCCTCGGTAAACCTGCGGGCATACGGACAGAGGGAGCCGATAGTGGAATACAAGAAAGATGGACTCACTATGTTTAAAGAAATGGAGGAATCTTTCAAAGAGCAAGTCGCTTCTCTCGTCCAGAATATCAATATTGAAGAAGCAAAGAATATGAAGAAAGAAGAAATTGTGGAGGCGGGGCAAACATTGGTCACGAGCCATACGGAGCCGACTGAACTTGGAGGTAAAAATACCGCTCTAAATATTGACGGTAAGGAAGTCGGTAGAAATGACCCTTGCCCATGTGGAGCGATAAATCCGGCTACCGGTGAAGTCTACAAGTGGAAAAAATGTGGAATGATAAATGCTCCGCAGCACCGAAAATCTTTGATTAATTAGAAATTTATGGAAGAAATAAATAGACCAAAAGTAGGAACGGGAATTTTCATTCTTAACGACAAGAAGCAAGTTTTATTTCAGAAAAGAACAGGCGCTCATGGAACTGATAGCTGGGCTTTGCCGGGTGGACATTTAGAATGGCAGGAAAGTTTTCTAGAAAATGCTATTAGAGAAGGTAAAGAAGAGACTGACCTAGACATTCAAGATGTAGAAGTCGTTGGTGTCACTAATGACATATTTAAGGAAGAGAAAAAACACTATGTAACGATTTACATGAAAGTAACGAAATGGAGCGGAACTCCCAAAATAACTGAACCGGATAGATGCTTAGAAATGGATTGGTTTAATTTGGATAAGTTGCCTACGCCAATGTTTGTTTCAGATATAAACTTTTTTGAACTAAATACGTTATGTTTATGTGGAAGTGGTAATAAATACAAGGAATGTCATGGAAAGTAATTCAGAAAAAATAATGATCAACATTGGTGATTTTGCAAAACTGGAAATAAAAATAGGCACAGTTGTGTCTGCGGAAAAAATACCCGAAGGGGACAAGCTTTTGAAGCTTGTCTTTGATATTGGAGGCAATGAACATAGACAAGTCATGTCTGGCATAGCAGAATTTTTCCCCGACCCCTCTTCGCTTATCGGTAAACAAATGCCCCTGGTACTAAATCTTGAGCCTCGCAAACTACGCGGGTATGAAAGCCAAGGAATGATACTGGCAGCTGACGTTGGTGGGAAAGCTGTTCTATTACAGCCTGAAACAGAAGTTCTTTCCGGGAGTGTCGTTAAATAAAAAATAAAGATATTCTAAAAATTCAAGTTTTTTATCCACATCAAGGCATATGGAGCCGTGTGATATAATTAGAAAATTATGAGCCAATCATACTACATTTTACAGGACAGAGATCTACTCTTGGACAACCAAGGCAAGCGGTATCATTTAAAAATAAGAGACTTGCCCGAAGAAGAAAAACCCCGGGAAAAACTTTTAAAACATGGCTTGGGGGCCTTGTCTGTTTCCGAGCTCTTGGCTGTAGTTTTAAATATCGGTACGACCAAGGAAGGAGTGCTGGAAATGTCAGAGAGGATACTCAAAGAGTATGGCGAGGGCGGCATCATGAGCCAAAAAAATCCTGCGGTGTTATCCAAAGACCTTGATTTGCCTATCGGCAAATCCATGCAAATCGTAGCCTGCTCGGAACTGGGCCGGAGATTCTTCCAAAAGAATGATTCTTCTCTCCCCACTATCCGGACTGCCAGCGAAATATTTAATTATGTGGGCGGCATGCGCAATCTCTCCAAAGAGCACTTGCGGGGCATTTATCTCAATGCCCATTACAAGGTTATCCACGATGAGGTCATTTCCATCGGCACAGTAGATGCTAATATCATCCATCCTCGGGAAGTGTTCAAGCCGGCGCTGGAGCATTCTGCCGTGGCCGTTATTTTGGTGCACAATCATCCTTCAGGCATTGCTGCTCCAAGCGAAGCCGACCTGTCGGTGACTGCCCAGCTTGTCGAAGCAGGCAAGCTTTTAGGGGTGGACTTAATAGACCATGTGATTGTCACCAAAGACGATTTCCTTAGTATTCCTGCCAGGTATAATTAGATATCAAAATATGTTTTCCTCTACTCTTTCACCATATACAATATCGCTTGCAAGACCTCTTGCCAAATATTGGCTTGTGAATGACAAGCCAGCCGCAAGGATATACGTACCTGCGCAAACTCCGCTTGAAGAACAGTCTTTTCATAAGAGCATGCTTTTCCATATTAAAGCGGGGGATTATATCACCACTCTTGCCACTATCCTCCGGTTTTTCCAGGAATCCATCCATGATGAGAAAATAACCCCGGAAATGCGGGAGCTCCAACTCGCCTCCATCGGAAATATAATCAAAGACCTGCTGTATCTCAACAAGCACTACACGATAGTGTCTAAAGATGAGAAAAAAGCCCAGAAAAAGCCAGATATTTCCCTTAAAAAAGTAAAAGTTCTAAATGGTAATATGCTCTGAATGAAAAATTCTCTGAAAAATTTAAAATTGAAAAGGCGGGCAATTGCGGCGATGGCCTCCATGCATCTTTTTGGCAACTCTTCCAAAAAGATGAAGGTCATAGGCGTGACTGGTACAAACGGCAAGACCACAGTAGCGACCCTCTTGTATAGAATAGCCATTAAGCTTGGGTTAAAAGCCGGCCTTATCAGTACAGTTGAAAATCTGGTAAACGGCGAGAAAATGTCAGCGAATTACAAACTGCATAATGCTCCCTCTACCACGCCCGACCCTATCTTTTTGCACAAATTATTAAATAAAATGGCCCACGAGAAATGCGAGTACGTGTTTATGGAGGTCACTTCGCATGCTCTCGACCAGGATAGGGTTGCCGGCGTACACTTTGCCGGTGGAATTTTTACCAATCTCACCCACGACCATCTGGACTATCATGGGAACATTGAAAATTATTTTGGCGCCAAAAAGAAATTTTTCAAGATGCTGCCGCCTGCCGCTTTTGCGCTTTCAAATGCTGATGATAAATATGGACCGAGGATGCTAGAGGGAATCCGGGCTAAAAAATACACATATGGCCTAAAGAGCAAATCGGATTTTAGTGAAAAGCTAGAAACAAAATTAATCGGAGATTTTAATATATACAATGCTCTTGCCGCATATGCTGCGCTTACCTTGCTGGGCATTGATGGTGGGAAAGTAAAAGAAGTGCTAAAAAACATCGAAGCCCCAAGAGGGCGCTTTGAACATTTCACATCGCCAAATGACGTATTGGTTATTGTAGACTATGCGCATACCCCGGATGCGCTCGAGAATGTTTTAAAGACTGTGCAAAGCATTTTACCCGCCTCTGGAGGGGAAAAAAGGGGCAAAGTAATTTCTGTGTTTGGCTGTGGGGGCGACCGCGACCCGCTCAAGCGCCCTATAATGGGGAAAATCGGAGCAATGTTTTCTGATATCGCTATCTTTACTTCTGATAACCCAAGAGGGGAGAATCCCGAGAAAATAATAGAAGAAATGAAGGCAGATTTATCTGCGGAGGAATTAAGTAAAGTAAAATCCATTCCTGACAGGCGGGAAGCTATCTTGGAATCAATCAAACTTGCGCAAAACGGCGACATTATTCTTTGCGCCGGCAAGGGGCATGAAGACTATCAGGAAATCAAAGGAGTGAAAAACCATTTTGACGACATGGAGGAATATAAAAAAGCTTTCTAAAAATATTTTGTTTTTTGTGCTAATATCATTTTATGGTTGATACTATGGTTGATTTCAAGCAATTTTTTAAAGGCAAAAAGATTACTCTGATGCGGATAGGCTTGCTCGGGCGGGGGGTGGGCGACGCTGCTTTTTTGGCTGAATGCGGAGCCGAAGTTCTGGTAGTGGACGATGCCCCCAAAAAAGTAATGCAGCTCTCAGTCGACAAGCTGAAGAAATACAAAAATATTAAGTTTAAGTTTGGAAAATATGACCTCAAAGATTTTAGAAATTGCGACTTTGTGCTGAAAGGTGCAGGTACACCCATAGATTCACCTGAAATAACTCATGCTAAAAAGCACAATATTCCGATAGAAATGGACGTGTCTCTTTTTGCCAAGCTGGCTCCAGATGTTACCGTTATCGGAGTTACGGGAACAAGAGGGAAATCCATGACTACTGCGCTTATTTATGAAATTTTGTCCCAAGATATTAAAAACAAAAAGGTTTTTTTAGGCGGGAATGTGCGCGGGATTGCGACATTGCCGTTTCTTAAAAAAGCGAAAGCGGGAGATATTCTAGTGTGTGAGCTTGACTCTTGGCAGTTGCAGGGTTTTGGTGATTCAAAAATCTCGCCAAATATTGCCGTGTTCACTTCCTTTATGCCCGACCATATGAACTACTATAGGAATAGTATGAAAAAGTATTTTGGGGATAAGGCGAACATTTTTAAGTATCAAAAAAAGGAAGACGTATTAATTATTCGTCCGAATGTGAAAAAACTAATACAAAAAGAACTTAAAAACCTGCCTGCCGGTAGGCAGGGCAGGCTGATTGTGATAAAGGCAGAAGATGCAGATGAGTATACGTCGACCCTGCCCGGAAAATTCCAGAAAGAAAATCTGGCTTGCGCCGTAGCTGTGGCTCTGGAATTTGATATATCTGTCTCGCAAATAAAGAAAGCAGTGAGAAATTTTAAAGGATTGGAAGGAAGGCTGCAGTATTTAAAAACAGTTAAAAGGGTAAAAATATACAACGACAATAACGCTACTACTCCGGAAGCAACCATGGCGGGAATTGAAGCGCTTTCACTGAATTTTAAAGATAAAAAAATTATATTAATTTGCGGCGGAGCGGATAAAAATTTACCCCTTGATGATTTTATAAAAGTTTTAAATAAATATTGCAAAATTGTCATTACTATTCCCGGCAAAGGGACTGATAGGCTGCTTGGTAAAAAGCTAAAAACAGAAAATTACCAAGCCAAAAATTTAAAAGAAGCTGTAGCCAAAGGGGAAGAGTACGCAGAAAAGGGTGATATAATTCTTTTCTCTCCGGCCTTCAGTTCGTTTAGCCAATACAAAAATGAGTACGAGCGAGGTGATGAATTTATCAAAATTACAAAAAACTTGAAATAAGGTGAAATACTTATTAATAAAAATATTTTGGTTTTTTGGAAGACCGGTGCAAAAATTATATTGGTTTATATTTCGACCAACCTTAAGGGGTGTTAAATGTATTATTGAAAATAATGACAAGTTTTTACTAGTGAAATTAAACTATGCTCACCACAAATGGATAATTCCTGGCGGAGGGATCAAAAAGAATGAGTCATCTTTACAAGCGGTCATTAGAGAAACTAAAGAAGAAGTCGGTATTGATATAAAAGATTTAGTGTATATAGGTTCATATATAAGCCAAAAAGATTATAAAGAAACTATTGTTGAGATTTTCCTCACTAATTCAGATATACTAGATACTAAGATAGATCCAATAGAAATTGAAAAGGCTGAATGGTTTGAAAGATCAAATTTTCCTGAAAATATTGGCGTTTCAATTCCTAAAGTTTTTAAAATATATGACGAATTTAGACTTAAAAAAAATAATAAAATTGCGAAAAAACGAGATTTTATAATTGAATTCAATGATAAAAAAATATATGGAGACATTATTTCCAAAGATTCTCAAATAGATATTTTATTTATTCACGGCGCCGGCACTACAAACAGAGTACGATATGAACAATTTAGAGGATTTCTTGCTTCAAAAAATATTTCTTCAGCTATGGTCGACCTTATCGGTCATGGTGAAACTGGAGGCGATATTAAAAATACCAGTTTACAAGAAAGGACAGAAGAAATTTTAGCTGTTGTAAAGGATTTGAAAATTGAGACACCTCTTAAAATTATCGCATTTAGCATGGGAGGATACAACGCCATAAAACTTACTGAACTTTTAGAGGTAGAACTTCTGGTTTTATTTGCCCCGGCAGTATATGACACAAGAGCTCGTGAGGTAAAATTTGGAGCAGGTTTTTCTGAAATTATTAGAAGCGAATATAGCTGGCAAAAAAGCGATGCATGGAATATATTAGATACATATAAAGGAAAACTATTGCTGTGCATAGGAGATAAAGATGATGTGATACCTTTTGAGATTGTTCAGACAATATATGATAGTGCAAAAAATGCAAAGTATAAGGAAATATTTATTATGCCGGAAAGCGGACATAAGGTAAGCTTATATTTGAAAGAAAAACCTGATATGATGGAGATTGTTACTCAAAAAATAATAAAACTTCTATAAAATGAAAGAGTTGGATTTATCAAAAATTAATAAGATATTTTTCCTCGGAATCGGGGGAATTGGCATTTCGGCCATAGCCCGCATGATGCTGCTTGAGGGTAAAACTGTGCTCGGTTCAGACATAGGGGAAAATGAAGTGACATCTGAGCTCAAGAAATTTGGAGCTTTGATAGAGACAGGGCAGGAGCTAAGCCTCATCCCCAAAGACGTCGACCTCATAATTTACACTATTGCTGTGCCGAGATATGACCCAAAGCTATTTGCTGAAATCAAAAGCGCTTTCAATGTGCCGATATTGAGCTATCCAGAGATGCTCGGCGTAGTCACCGCCGACAAGAACACCATCGCCGTTTCCGGCACCCATGGCAAGACGACGACGACGGCAATGATAGCCAAGATTTTGATTGATGCCAAAAAAGACCCGTCAGTAATTATCGGCTCTTTTTTCGTAGAGAACCAAGAGAATAAAACAAACATCATAGTAGGCAAAAGCGACCTCTTCGTGGTTGAAGCCTGTGAATACGAACGCTCATTTTTAAATATAAAGCCTAAAATTTTAGTAATTACAAATATAGAGGCCGACCATCTAGATTACTATAAAGATTTGGAAGACATAGAGTCAGCCTTTTCTGAGCTTACGCTCCAGACCGAGAATTTTATAGTCCGCAACTCAAACGATATGTCCATGAAAAATGTCCTGCAAAATGTCTTACAAAGGAGTTCCAAAGCTAAAATCATAGATTATACTAAATATTTGGATAAAGTTCCAAAGCTATTGGTGGCCGGGGAGCACAATAGGATGAATGCAGCGGCAGCTTTAGCGGTAGCTGAAATTTTACAAATACCTGATGAGGCTGCCTTCAAGGCTCTCTCTCTATTCAAAGGCACATGGCGCCGGCTCGAGAAGAAAGGGGAAACCAAAGAGGGCGTGATAATATACGACGATTATGCCCACCATCCGACCGAGATAAGGGCCAGCCTGCAGGCGCTTCGCGAGCTTTACCCCGCAAATTCAAAAAGAATTATAGTCCTGTTTCAGCCCCACCTCTACAGCCGGACCAAGGCGCTCTTTGAGAATTTTACTAAAAGCTTTACGGGTGCGGACAAAGTCCTGATTCTGCCTATCTATTTTGCCCGGGAGGAGAAGGACGAAAGCATTTCGAGCGAAAAACTCGCCGAGGCTATCCGGCGGGAAAGGGCCGATTCTGAGGCTTTTTCTAGCTTTGAACTGGCAGAAAATGCTATAAAAAGCCTTAATTTAGGAGCAAATGACGTATTTGTGACCATGGGAGCCGGCGAGGCGCATAAGGTTACCGACAAAATCTTCCAAATTGGTTAGATTGTTTTCCCCAAGTCAAAACTATGCTATTTTTTATATATTTTGTCAAGTTTAAGGCTTTAAAATATCCTTATAAATAAGGATATTTTGTATTTGACACCCCTAAAATTTATTGCATAACCATTGACTTTTTTGGCTTAAAGTGATAATATATTTGCAGGTCTTTATCCCATAGGCGCTTGCTAAATAAGCTTATAGATAAGGACTTTTGTCTAAGTCATACATAGAAGTACGGAGTTTCGCGGAGCACAACCGCTAAAATATGAAAAACAAACATGGTTCGGTTTCGGTCTCAGTTCCGGTAATATGTAAATGTCATCCCATTCCTAGTGGGAGCGGAATTCTCCGAAGCAAAAATTTAATACGAGTTATAGAGTCTTTTGTCATATTGCCGGCAATCGCCCTTTCTATCATTTTTGGTGGTATTTTAGGTTCGATGAAAGGTGATATTGGATATCCTCAAATCGTCCTTGCCCAGCAAGAGATGGATGTGAGCGGCCTGCCAATTTTTGACAAACAGACTGTGGAAGACAAAGCTCACATGCTTGAAGCTCAGGCGAACGCCATCGATGCTTACTTTGCCGCCCGAGGTATGCCGATGAAAGGTACAGGAATGAAGATGGCTGAAGAAGCCTACAAGAATGGCATCGACTGGCGCTTACTACCGGCTATCGCTGTACGTGAATCTACGGGAGGCAAGCATGGTTGTAAATCAGTACCTAATTCAGATTTTGGTTATGGTTCATGTAAAATTCCGTTTGATTCCAAGGATCACGAAATTGAGGTTGTAGCTAGAAATCTAGGTGGCAATAATCCAAATACCGCTAAGCACTATGATGGCAAAACCACTAAACAAATTTTACAAAAATACAATCCTCCATCCGTCATTCCTCATTATTACGAGCAAGTTTTAGCTATCATGAATGCAATAGGGGAAGACCCAGGTAAGGCAGCTACCACAGTAGCTATTTCAAATACATAATTACTTAAAGAGAAAATAAAAAAAATCCCACACATAAGACTTATGTGTGGGATTTTTTGTTTAGTATCCGGAATATTATTCCAGATATACCAAAGTCATCTTCTGGTCTTTCGGTTCAAAGAGGGTGATTTGGAAGTTGTATGTCTTACCAAGTTCCAATTTTTGATGCAGTTCCGCCTCAGAAGCAAAAGTGGAATTGTGTACCAGTCCGGCCACTCCTTCCTTGATGGAGATGAGCGCGCCATGCCTGTTGTACTTGATTACTACTCCTTTGATGATGTCTCCTTTGGATAGTTTTTTCTCAAATTCTTTCCATGGATTCTCCTTTAAAGCCTTGATAGACAAGGATATTTTGCCTTCTTTTATTTCGATTACTTTGGCCTGGACTTGGTCGCCAAGTTTAAACATCGCCCGGGGATCCTCTACCAGGCCCCAGTCGAGTTCAGAAATATGCACTAGTCCTTCCAGTCCGTCTTCCAGCTTTAGAAACACTCCAAAGTCTACAATACCAGCTACAGTACAGTTTAGATTGTCTCCGACATTGTATTTGCTCAGTATTTCTTTCTTGTCTTCAGGGTTGTTGTCTTTTTCAGAGAATATAAGTTTGCCTTCGGCGGGAAGGGTAGAGATGATGATTACCGGAATGCTCTCTCCGACTAATTTCTTCAGTTCTTTTAGTATCTTGTCTTTGTCGGAGTCTAATACGCGCGGGTAGTGCTCGGCTTTGAGCTGGGAAGCCGGCAAGAAGCCTTGGATACCTTGCCACTCCAGGATAAGTCCGCCTTTGTTGGCATCTTTCACTTCAAGGTTTAATACTGTCTTTGCCTTGATGGCTTTTTCAGCTTCATTCCAAGTGACTGCCTGCTTTGCCTCTTTTAGGGAAAGCTCGGTGTATCCTTCAGTATTTTCCACGTCGACGACTTTGGCTTTTATCATGTCGCCCACCCGTATTTTCTTGATTATATCTTTAGCGTTGATAAACTCGCGGCCATAAATGATGCCTGTGCCAAATGGCGCCAAGTCGATGAAGACTGACGATTTTTGGACCAGTATGACCATTCCCTCTACTATAGAGTCCGCTTGGGGCTTGATAAGGCTCCTCGTGACTATAGACTTCAAAACTGGGTTCTCTGCTACTGTTGTTTCTTCTTTATCCATACTATTAATTTTATGCGCCTCTGGCGCGAAAAAATCCGCCTCAAAGCGGATAAAAGGTCTAGGTTCTAAAGAGGCTACGTACACTCAATAGGGTTACCCTAAATCCATGCTTTTAATAAATACTCAAATACATCAACATATTACTATAAACTCACAAAAATGCAAGCTGTTTTATTGCTTTATTTTTTTTCAGATTGTCTGAGTATTTCACTAGCTTCTTCCTTGCTTATATATCCATTCTTTACCCAACCGTTAACAGTACTCTTAAAAGTGTGAGGACCTGCAACAGCAGCTTTTTTGATATCACTAAGTACAAATTTCTTTACGAAGGGAAAATCCATTACTTCTTCTCGTGTAATATAGTTTACTTTTATCCAATCCTTTATTGTTGATTCGAAGGTTGCTGGACCCGTAATAGCAGCTTTTTTGATATCATTGATTACAAATTCTCTTACGAATGGAAGAGCTTGTATCTCCTTAAAGGTTATATATTCATCTTTTATCCAATCCTTTATTGTTGATTTGAAAGTTGATGGACCTATAACAGCAGCTTTTTTGATATCACTAAGTACAAATTTCTTTACGAAGGGAAGATTGACAATTTCTGCTTTCGTGATGATTCCTGTTTTTACCCAATTATTAACAATTCCCTTAAAAGTATAAGGACCTGTGTTTTGGGCTTCTTCTATTTCTTTAATTGCTCTAGCCTTTTTTTTCTCAGCAGATTCTGGGGGTTGTGTCGGTCTTGGTGGAGGAGAGTAAGTTTTTTGATTACGTGGTGGAGTAGAAGAATAAGTTTTATTTGAGCCTGAAGTTGGTGGCGGAGTCCATCGACCGTGCTTTCGGTCATATCTTGTTTTTTGTTCTTGGTTAGTTAAGGTATTTTTTGCTTCTGAATATAAACTGAAAATTTCCTTGTAAGATTCCTCTAGCTCTTTGTGTTTTCCATCTGGATGAAATTGAGTAGCTGATTTTCTGAAAGCTTTATTAATCTCATCAGTTGTAGCACTTGTTGAAAGTTTAAGCCGAGAATAAAAATCCTGCCCAGATAGCTGGTTAGCTAATTGAGCTAGCCGAGCTTTTTCTGCGGGCAAATTATTTTCTTTTGTTCCATGGCCAGGGACACTATCCATAATATTTTCATTATACGTATTTATAATGAAATAACAAGTAAATACAGCTACCTTTTTCTTAGATTTTTTGCTATAATAAACCAAATGATTATCACATATTTCGGAAAACAGTTTTTTAAGATAGAGCAGGGCAAGCTGGTCATAGCTTTCAATCCCGTCAGCAAGGCCTCAAAAACAGGCATCAATACCAAGTTTGGTGCAGACATTGCTCTGGTTACCGCGAACCATGCTGATTACAATGGCCTTGAGCAGCTCTCCCACGGAGAGCGTTCGCCCTTTATCGTGAATGGTCCGGGAGACTACGAAGTCAAAGAAATTTTCATCAAAGGCGTATTGTCCAACGCTTCCATTGCCGGCAGGAATTATATCAATACCATTTATTCATTTTCAGTCGACAATATAAATATTGTATTTTTGGGAGTGCTCGGAAACATAGAGCTTTCCAAAGAAGCCCGCGAAGCAATCAGCAATTCTGATATTCTTTTTATACCTATAGGAGGCAAAGACTCCGGGACCGGAGCAAGCTTACTAGATGCCAAAGGCGCGGCCAAGCTGGCCTCTGTCCTAGAACCCAAGCTCATCATACCGATGGATTACGACGCTGCCTCGCTCAAAGCATTCCTCAAAGAATCCGGAGAAGAAAAAGCTGAAGTCGTAGACAAGCTGACGCTTAAATTAAAAGATTTAGATAATAAAGAGGGGGAAGTAATCGTACTTCAGGCAATTTAATAATTTAAATTAAATATATGAAAAAATTTATACACCACCTTAGAAAGCAGCCCGAAGAAGCGAGAAGACATATCTTGCACCTTCTTACCCTTATTTTTGCAATTATTCTGATAGCCTTATGGGTGTATTCCTTAGGAGCAAATTTCAGCAATCCGGATACGGAAGCGAAAATATCCGAGGGAGTAAAGCCGTTTTCCGCACTGAAAGATAATATATCGTCATTATGGTAAGAAAAATTACTAAATCAAATTCCAATGAGGATAGTCATAGCGAAGAGGCGCCAAAAGATTCCATTCTGCAGGTAGACGTCGTCGCAGAAATGAAAGAATCGTATCTGGCATACGCCATGTCAGTTATTACTGCGCGCGCGCTGCCAGACGTCCGGGACGGGCTCAAGCCGGTGCACCGCAGGATTCTTTTTGCAATGGGAGAAATGGGGCTGACGTATTCATCGCGTTTTCGTAAATCAGCCACAGTAGTCGGAGATGTACTAGGCAAATACCATCCGCACGGAGACGTAGCTGTGTATGACTCTATGGTAGGCATGGCGCAGGAGTTTTCTTTCCGCTACCCATTTATTTTAGGACAGGGAAACTTTGGCTCTATCGACGGAGATAGTGCCGCGGCAATGCGTTATACCGAGGCAAAAATGTCTAAGATTTCAGCCGAACTCATGAGAGACCTTGAAAAAGAAACTGTAGACTTTCGTCCAAACTATGACGGCACGCGAAAAGAGCCGATTGTATTTCCGGCGAGCGTACCAGCGCTTCTTTTAAACGGAACCCTCGGCATTGCCGTCGGCATGGCCACAAATATCCCTCCGCACAATCTGGGCGAAGTGCTGGACGCTACTATGCACCTGATTGAAAACGAAGATGCCACTACTGATGATTTGATGCAATTTATAAAAGGTCCGGACTTTCCGGTCGGCGGCATAGCCTACGGTTCCAAAGATATGCTTCATGCGTACTCATCCGGACGGGGAGGAGTGGTGACCAGAGGCGAAGCAAATATTACCGAAGATAAAAATGGCAATCCGCAAATCATCATTACCAGCATTCCTTTCCGGGTAAACAAGGCGAATTTAATTATAGCGATAGCCGAGCTGGTGCAAGAAAAAAAGCTTGATGGTATCAAAGGGTTGCGTGATGAATCCACGAGAGATATCCGCATAGCCATAGATTTAAAAAATACCGCTCATCCAGAAAAAGTTTTGAATTATATTTACAAAAATACCCAGCTGGAGCAAAATTTCAATTTCAATATGGTGGCGCTCGTAGACGGCGTGCCGCAAACCCTTTCCCTGAAATCCATCTTGGAGCAATTCATCTTGCACAGAAAAGACGTAGTGAAGCGGAGAAGCGCGTACGACCTCCGCAAGGCCGAAGAGCGCGAGCATATACTCCTCGGTCTCAAGAAAGCGCTTGATAAAATCGATAAAGTCATCAGCATTATCCGGGCTTCTAAAAATTCACAGGTGGCAAAGGTAAATCTTATAAAAGAATTCAAGTTCTCAGATTTGCAGGCTGCGGCTATCTTGGAGATGAAGCTGTCCAAGCTAGCTGGACTTGAGAGGAAAGCCGTGGAAGATGAACTCAAAGAAAAGCAGAATTTTATAGCCGAGATGAAAGCCATACTGGCGAGCCCTAAAAAAATCCTAAAAATAATCAATGATGAAATAAAAGAAATCCGCGACAAATACAGCGATGAGCGGCGCACTAGAATAGTCAAAGGCGGAGTCAAAGAAATTTCCGATGAAGACCTTATACCCGAAAAAGAAACCATGCTCGTGCTCACCGCTGGAGGATATGTAAAATGCACCGACCCAAAAGAATATAAAGCCCAGAAGCGCGGCGGAGTAGGGGTAATCGACCTTGAAACAAAAGAGGAAGACTTTGTGACTATGCTTGTCTCCGGCTCGACGCACGACAATCTATTATTCTTTACAAATAAAGGAAAAGCATATCAGATGAGAATGTACGATATTCCGGAAGGACGGCGCGCCACAAAAGGCAAGTCTATCATGAATTTCCTGTCTCTCTCTGCTGACGAAAAAGTTACTTCAATTTTAGCAATGCCCAAAAAGAAGGAAGAGATGGCTTCATCGCTTATGTTAGTCACAAAACACGGTACAGCTAAAAAAATGGCTACAGTTTCTTTTCAAGACGTGCGCCAGAGCGGGATTATCGCCATCCGGCTCGACAAAGGAGACCAGCTGATATCTGCCTTAGCTATAAACAAAGGCGACGAAGTCATGATTGCCACAGGCGACGGACAATCCATCAGATTCAAAGAATCGGATGTACGGGAAATGGGCCGGACAGCAGGCGGAGTGACGGGCATAAAACTAAAAAAGGGAGATGAAGTTATCGGCGTAGATGCAATAAGAAAAAAGCAAGAAAACTATGAAAAGGCGGCATTCTTGACCATGAGTGCGAACGGTTTTGGTAAAAAAACTGCTCTTAAAGAATACAAAGTTCAAAAGCGCGGAGGCTCGGGCATCAAGACCGCAAAAGTGACTCCAAAAACTGGCAAGCTTATCGTGGCGAAAGTATTAGGAGGCGAAGAAGAGGAACTTATAGCCATGTCTAAGAAAGGCCAAGTCATCCGCACTGCCCTCAAAGACATTCCAAACCTAGGACGCCAAACCCAAGGGGTGACCATCATGCGCCTCCGCGACGGCGACGGCATTGCCTCGCTGGCCTGTATTTAATGTTACAATATAAAATATGTTTACCGATCCGGTAAAAAACTTAAAAGCTTTCGGTTTACGGGAAGACAATATTGTTGCGGACTTGGGCGCGGGGACGGGGTATTATACTCTCCCTGCCGGAGCTATTGTATCCAAAGGAAAAGTGTATGCAGTGGAAATAACTAAAGATTTTTTGACTACTATTAAAAACAAGGTAGAGGAAGCTCATTTAAACAATGTAGAAATTTTATGGGGCAATGTCGAGGTAATCGGCGGCACGCGCATAGGAGATGGTATTCTGGATGCTGTCATCGCTTCCAATATCCTTTTTCAAGTAGAAGACAAGAGTAATTTTATTGAAGAAATCAGAAGAATATTAAAGCCTCATGGCAAGGTGCTGGTCATTGACTGGACAGTGGATTCCGAAGGGGATTCTGCGGCTATATCACTCAAGGGAGCGTTGCCGAAAGAAAGAGCTTTTGAAATGTTTGAAAAGAAAGGCTTTGCTTTAGACCGTGACATTGATGCAGGTGCGCATCATTATGGTATGATATTAGTGAAAACCAATGAGTGAAACAAATATGGTTTTCCTAACCCCGCACATAATAGCTTTTAATTAAAGTGTCCATATTATTTTATAAATTATGTGCGGGGTGATGATTTTAATACTCATTTCATTCGTTAAAAATCAATCATGAAAGGAACCTTCCAACTCATTCTAATAATTATATTCATCGCCGGGGCTATCTTTGGCGTGCTGGTTTTTTCAGGCGCTATACCTTTGGGCGGCGGCAGCGAGAACACCGCCACGGGTACAGTCGTACTGTGGGGAACTACGAGTTCCGCAGTCATGTCGCCTATTCTTGAAGAATTTAATAAAGCCAATAAAACATTTTCCGTAAGTTATGAACAGAAATCAGCGGATAGCTTTGACCAGAATTTACTGGAAGCCTTAGCTTCGGGCGCGGGTCCTGATATGTTTTTCTTGCCGGATAACTTGGCTTTTCATTATTCCAATAAAATTTTTCCGATACCGTATACCAGCTACCCGCTTGTCACTTTCAAAAATACGTTTGCCGGAGCCGGGGAGGTATTTCTGACTTCCGGCGGTATTCTAGCTTTTCCCATAACCATTGACCCGCTTATGTTGTATTACAACAGGAGCATGCTCGATTCAAATTCAATTATCTATCCGCCTAAAACATGGAATGAATTAGCCACCCAGGCCCAATTACTTACAAAAAAAGACGGAACAAATAAAATAATAAAAAGCGCTGTAGGGCTTGGTGATTTTTCAAATGTCGCTCATGCCAAAGATATACTTGTGGCTATGTTCATGCAGGCAGGCAATCCTATCGTGACAGCAAAAAATGAATCTCTTAGTTCTTCTTTGGACGACTTTATAAGCGGGGAAGTTGATCTCGGTTCTATTTTACAATACTATATTTCGTTTGCCGACCCGGCAAGTCCGATGTATTCATGGAATAAATCTTTTCCAAATTCCACTAATGCGTTTAGCTCTGAGGACGCGGCTTTTTATTTCGGCTTTGCTTCAGAATTTCAGTTTTTAGTAAACAGAAACCCAAATCAAAATTTGGGAGTAGCTCCGATACCGCAGCTGGGAGATGCATCTTCCAAGTTGACTGCCGGCCGAGTTACCGGGCTGGCCATCTCCAGCGCTACTAAAAATCTGGCTACTGCGTTTACCGCAGCTAGCTTGATTGCTACAGGTAACTTTGCCTCAAAACTTTCAAATGCTCTGGCTACTCCTCCGGCGAGGCGGGATTTGCTTGCTGCTAAACCCGGCGATAGCTACTCTCCTATTTTTTATGATTCCGCACTGTACGGCAAAAGCTGGCTTGATCCGTCCCCTGACGGAACAAACAATATTTTCCGGACCATGGTGGAGTCCACCCTTTCAAACAACAGGACGGCGAGCGACGCTGTGGATGACGCTAGTTCCAAATTAGACCTTTTATTGTTAAGATAAACATATGAGCAAAACTACAAAATTTTTAATTTCTTCCGCAGGTTCTCTCTCAATACTCATTATGCTTGTCATGCCTGCTTTATCTTTTGCACAAGTGCCGAAAGGGATACAAATAGAAAATGGAGTAACCGGCGGATTGGTTCCTTGTGGCAGAGCCGTGACTTCAAGCGCTAAAAAAGGGGATGTAGTGGGAACCACTGCTCCTGGCACTAACGGTGAAAATGAAAATGTTGTAGCCAAGGTTGATACAGGCTCAGTAGTTAAAAACCCATGCGGCTTTGACGATGCCATAACACTCGTGAATAATATCATCAGCTATATACTTTTTTATCTGGCTATTCCCATCGTGGCGATAATGTTTGTGTACGCAGGCGTCCTTCTGGTGACTTCGGGCGGGGATACGGGAGCAAGGACAAAGGCCAAGAGTGCTTTCCTAAACGCGGCTATCGGCCTTATTTTAGCTTTCGGCTCGTATATTATCATTAAACTCATTTTGCATACACTCGGTTACAACGGGGCTTGGATTGGTTTTTAAATTACTTATTGATATAATATAAACATGAAATTTTTTAAGAAAAATATAGCTATGAGCTTATCATCAATATTCATTATGGTAGTTGTATTATTCAGTCCCGTAGTAAAAATTAATGCGCAATCACAATTTCAACCATGTGTTTACAACTCTCAAGGTAATGCTATAAATAATCCGTGTGGTTTATTATATCCAAACTCACAAACACCACCAACACAACCCGTCGGCACTACTCCAGCAGAACAGCCTGTTGGCACCACTCCTAGTGAACAACCCGTCGGCACTACTCCTTCCGGCTCCGCCAGCAATAGCGACGGTAAAATTCATAACCCGCTTGGAGCTACAAACTCAATACCTGATTTAATTAAAAATGCTTTAGAGGATGTGCTCAAAATATGTATACCCGTCGTTGCTCTGGCCATTATTTATTGCGGTTTTCTTTTTGTCTTTGCCATGGGCAATCCTGAAAAATTAAAAAAAGCCAAAGATGCCCTCTTATACACCGTGATAGGTGCAGCCATACTTTTGGGAGCTTTGGCTATAGCCGATATTATAGTGACCACTGTGCAGGGACTTTAATGACGACTTTAATTAAAAGAACATTATGACAGCTTTAGTAACCACAGTTCACAACATCTTAAATGCCGTTATTCCGGTCATGATATCTTTAGGCGTCGTCTATTTCGTCTGGGGCGTAGTGCAGTACGTCATTGCCGATGCTGAAGAAGCGAAGAAAACCGGCAAAGACAGAATCATCTACGGCATCATCGGCCTCGCTGTCATCGTGAGTTTGTGGGGATTGGTGAATATTTTGGTTACGACGTTTGGGCTGGGAGGTACGGCTCCCACGGTGGCCCAAAGCGGAGTGTGTACTATTGGAAATACTTTTGCTACCCTTGCAAACTACGTCACTTGTATCATCGGCAGCGCCGCCATACCCCTCCTATTTGCTTTGGCTGTGCTGGTTTTCGTCTGGGGAGTGGTAAAATTTTTCTTTATTAATTACGCTGAAGAAGCAAAAAGAACGGAGGGCAGGCAATTTATGGTCTGGGGTATTATAGCTTTGACGGTGATGCTGTGCGTATGGGGGCTGGTGGGAATTTTAGGCAGCACGTTTGGTATTACTACTAGCGTGCTTCCTCATACTAATACTGGGGAACAGTAAAATTATATTATGTTAAATTTATTAAATACCATACACGGCATCCTGAACTCAATCATTCCTCTTTTGGTAACGCTTGGCGTCGTCTATTTCGTCTGGGGCGTAGTGCAGTACGTCATTGCCGATGCTGAAGAAGCGAAGAAAACCGGCAAAAACAGAATCATCTACGGCATCATCGGCCTCGCTGTCATCGTGAGTTTGTGGGGATTGGTGAATATTTTGGTTACGACGTTTGA
>DASYKZ010000014.1:0-46862 GCA_035994985.1 Minisyncoccota bacterium
GAGTCTCTTCTCCTTGGTTTAAGACTTGTACTACTTTTGCTTTTACAGTTGTTATCTCCGAATACACTGCATCTGCTCCCTTAACTAAAGAAGGGAGAAAAATAGAAAGCACCAGGAACGATAACAAAAAATATTTTAGACGTTTCATCGCTTCATTTTACTATAAAAGAATGTTATCCACACTCTTAGCCGTTTTACACTTGCAAGTCATTTGCATTTAGTATATCATGTAAAGATGAAAGAAGTTTTAAAAAAGAAGGGATATAAGATAACTCCTGCGAGAATGGCTATATTAGAAATATTTTCCAAGAGCCAGAGCCCGCTTGATGCCGAGAGTGTGTATAAAAAATTGAAGAAAATGCAAAAAAATATAAATGAAGTAACGGTATACCGCACGTTGTCTTCATTTACATCCGAGGGGATATTGAAACGCATTGATTTGAGAAAAAATTCCACCTATTTTGAATTAATAGATAAACACCATCATCATATAGTCTGCACAAATTGTGATACGGTGGAAGATTTTGAAAACGGGGAAGTTGAAAAAATTTTAGGAAAAATAGTAACTAAGTTGTCGAAATTTAAAAGAATAAGAGAGCATTCGCTGGAGCTTTTCGGGCTCTGTGTAAAATGCACGTAATTATATGATTATATGGATAAGTATCGCAGCACTGGCTTCCACTCTTTTGGGTGGAATGTTTGCCCTGCGTTTCAAAGATAAACTGCATTTGATTTTAGGTTTTTCGGCCGGAGCGGTCATCGGCGTGGCTTTTTTTGATTTGTTGCCGGAGGCAATTGAGCTTGGCAGTAAAAGCTATGACGTCGGATACATTACTTCTATCGTCGCGCTTGGTTTCATCGCGTATACTATTTTAGACAGATTTGTTTTTTTTCATTCGCACGAAGATGAACATACAGCAGAACAAAATGTAAGCAAGAGGGGAATCTTGGGGGCGGGAAGCTTGTCTGTGCATAGCTTGCTTGATGGCGTGGCCATCGGCCTCGCTTTCCAAGTATCCGTAGCTGTCGGGGCTATCGTGGCCGTCGCAGTCTTAGTCCACGATTTTTCTGATGGCATAAATACTGTTAATTTAGTTTTAAAAAATTCCGGAACTCGGATGCAAGCCTTCAAATGGCTTTTGGTGGATGCTATCGCTCCTGTCTTAGGAGTAGCTTCTACTATGTTTTTTTCTGTCCCAGAGTCGGCTCTTGGCATAATTTTAGCCGTATTTACAGGCTTTTTCTTGTATATAGGAGCGTCTGATTTGCTGCCGGAGAGCCATCATGGGCATCCAACAGTGTGGACTACGTTTGCAACAGTAATAGGAATCACAGTCTTGTATGGAGCGATACGTCTCGCGGGAGTATAAAAATAAAAAAAACCGAAGCTTTGTATGGACTTCGGTTTTTTTTATTTTAATTTTTATTTAGCCCAACTGCCGTCTGCACCGGGATTTTTTGCTCCCTGAACTGCGAAGTGTAAGTGCGGACCGGTGGAATGCCCAGTCGAACCGACGTACCCAATGATTTGTCCTTGGGAAACGTGTTCTCCGACGCTAACTGCTATTTTAGATAGGTGGGCATATAAAGTTTTTGTTCCATTGTCATGTTGAATAATTACAAGATTTCCATACCCGCCATTGTTTCCCATTTTTGCAAAGACAACTGTGCCGGAAGCTGATGCATGGATAGGAGTACCAGTCGGGCAGCCAAGGTCTACCGCATTTCCGTCATGAAGCCCTTGAGTTCTTATACATCCGGGAACAGGGTTTGCGTAATAGCCGGAAATATTTTTAGTAGGCTGGCTGGTTAGGTACGGCTGAGATACTTTAACGCTGCTTTTTGCGGCTTTCTGTACCGGCTTGGCAGTTTCTATAGTTTTTTCAGCGTTTGGAATAAAAAGTTTATCGCCTGCGTTTATAGTACATTTTGCGTCAAGGTCATTGTAATCGGCAATATCGCCCGCAGGAACTTTATATGTCTTGGCGATAGTGGCACAGCTGTCGCCGCTTTTTACCGTATATTCCAAACCTGAAACAGGTGGTATAAGGAGCAGTTCTCCAGTGATAAGCCTATCTCCCTGTTTCCTGTCATTTTCTGACAGTATAGTGTCCACCGTAACGCCGTACATGCCGGCTATGCCAGACCATGTATCTTTGTCGCGAACTGTGTAAAAGGTTACTTGGTCAGAGTCTGACCCTCCTTCAATATCATTGATGTCTGATACGCCAGCCGGACCGGTCGCGGAAACGAGAGAGGTGCCGGTAGGGTCTATATTTACGATAGAATTGCTAAAAGTAGGGTCAGCTGCTGTTTTTTGGGAACCTTTATTGAGGGAATTTAGGGATGTCTGGGCAATTAAAGCCAGTCCAGTCTGGGAGTTGTTCCCAGACTGGGTCATATGTAAAGAAGTGGTCGCATAGGCAGGGACTCCAAAAATTGAACCAAATATACTTGCCTCAGCCTCTCTCGGCAGTATGGCTAAAGACACAAAAAGAACCCCACATAATGAGGGATATACTAAGATATACCCGAATTTTTTAAATAGATGTTTTATAAAACAAACACAAATATCACGAGATTGCCTTTCTAAACCTTATAAAATAAGGATAGAATCACAGGACGACCAGTATTGTTCTGTTTTTCCGTCATACGACGGTGAAGGTTCTCACGATGGTTACTGTCTTCTCTATCGGGTTCAGCTAGCTTAGGGCATACTTCTCTTCAGGACTATGTATACAGGGTAAACCAATGGAAGCTGTAAGTCAATAACTCTGTGGATAACTTATTTTGCCCTTTTTATGGGGTTTTTGGGTTGTATTTTTGGCCTAAAAATGATATGGTGGTTAAAGTTTATTAATTTAATTACAGTTCGTCTTTAGATAGAGATAATGTTGCCTAGCCTTACGGAACAGTACTTTATTCTAAAGAGGAGCTCACAACAAAATGCAAAAAAAGGAATACTCGGTTGAGGTTGGCGGGAAGACTATGACTGCTGTCTTTACAGATTTAGCAGAGCAAGCTCATGGGTCAGTAATGCTTCGGTATGGGGAAACAGTGGTCATGGCTACTGCCTGCATGTCTAAGGACAGCCAAAAGGGCTTGGGCTGGTTTAACCTGACGGTGGATTATATGGAGAAGTTTTACGCGGCCGGCAAGATTTTAGGCTCCCGCTTTGTCCGCCGGGAGGGAAAACCGTCTGAAGACGCTGTCCTCGGCAGCCGGGTCATAGACAGGACGCTTCGCCCGCTTTTTGACCATTCTATCCGCCATGCAGTGCAGGTCATCGTTACTGTCATCTCTGTCGACGACAATGACCCTGTAATCTTGGCGGTGAATGCCGCCTCTCTCGCTTTAGCCGTGTCCAATATTCCATGGGCGGGACCTATCGGCTGTGTGCGTATTGGAAAGTATGATAGCGAAGCTTTACAAATTAACCCTTCCCAGAAACTCAGGCAAGACGATTCCCAATATGCATTTGACCTGATTGTCTGCGGAAAGAATGGCAATATAAACATGATTGAAGCCGCAGCTCACCAGACCTCGGAGGCAGAGCTGGAAGAAGCCTTAAAGGTGGCGAGCGCAGAAATTACCAAGCTGGAAGACTTCCAGAAAAAGATTGTCGCGGAAATTGGCAAAGAAAAAAGAGTAATTGAAAAAGAAAAAATATCCGACGAATCAACCAAACTATTTAATGAAAATATTCTGCCTAAAATGGATGGGGCAATTTTTAGCGGAGCAGGGAAAAAAGAAATAGATGAATTGCATACAGCCTGGAATAATTTGGTAAAGGAAAATTATCCTGACCGGACGGATTTTGCGGTGGAAGATTCCTTATTTGATGATACCGAAAATGAAATCTTGCACACCAAGGCAATCAAGGAAGATAAAAGAGCTGATGGCAGAAAAATGGATGAACTTCGCGACCTCTACGCGCAAGCAGGAGGAATCTCAAGTATCTTGCATGGCTCTGGTATTTTTTACCGGGGCGGGACGCACGTATTGTCCGTACTGACGCTCGGAGGACCCGAAGACCGGAACTTAGTCGACGGCATGCAGCTCAAAGTTGAAAAGAGATTTATGCATCATTACAATTTCCCTCCGTATTCGGCGGGAGAAGTGGGCAGGGCTGGATTTACCAACCGCCGGGAAGTCGGGCACGGAGCTTTGGCTGAAAAAGCGCTCGCTATGGTATTGCCGGATGTCGCTGATTTTCCTTATACTATCAGGGTGGTTTCTGAATCGATGGCTTCAAATGGCTCTACTTCACAGGCTTCAATTTGTGCTTCGATTCTGGCGCTTATGGATGGAGGAGTACCTATTAAGGCTCCCGTAGCGGGCATTGCCATGGGACTCATGCATGAAAGTGATAGCGCCTATAAAATCCTGACTGATATTCAGGGTCCCGAAGACCATCATGGCGACATGGATTTCAAAATTGCCGGCACAAGAGAGGGAGTGACGGCGATACAGCTTGATGTGAAAGTAGAAGGCGTACCAATAAAAATATTAGGAGAAGCGATGGTTCAGGCAAAGAAAGCTCGGGTCGCTATTATTGACAGAATTGAAAAAGAAATACCAGCTCCCAGAGCCGACATATCTCCGCGAGCGCCCAAAATACTTATCATAAAAATTAATCCGGATAAAATAGGCATGGTCATCGGCGGCGGAGGAAAAACTATAAAAGAAATTAAAGAAAAGTCCGGCGCGGAGATAACTATAGAAGATGATGGAACAGTGTACTTCACCGGAGTGGGTGAGTCTGCAGAGAAGGCGAAAGAAATTGTCGAAATGATGACGCATGAGTTCCAAGTGGGAGAAATGCTGAAAGGGGAAGTGGTCAAAGTGGCTGATTTCGGGGCTTTTGTCCGCTTGAATGCCTACACTGACGGCATGGTGCATATCTCCGAGCTGGCACCCTTCCGCGTGGAGAGGGTAGCGGATATAATAAAACAAGGCATGCTCGTGCCGGTGAAAATCGTAAAGGTAGACGCTGTCGCCGGAAAAATCAGCCTGTCTATCCGCGAAGCGGATAAAGATTTTTTTAAGAAAGTTTAATTTTTCTAAAAAAATATCATGGAAAATAATGACGCACCAAAGAACAAACTAGTCAAAACTTATGCCGAAGACATGGCGCATGTTTTGGAAGATGATAAAAGGGGGATGATAAAAAAAATCATCCACGGCGAAGATGAGCACGATAGAGAGAAGAGAAATCTGTCTCCGCAATCTAAAAAGAACAGATTTTTTATGGTTATTGGAGCGCTGCTCCTTTTTATCTCCGTAGCAGGACTTAGCTATTTTGTGTTCCAGAGAGAAGCTCCGAGCGTACCTGTAGAGAGGCAATTTGCGCCTGTTATTTTCAGCGATAAAAATACATTTGTCGAGCTGTCCGGCTTAAAAAAAGACGAAATCAGCAAAAAGATTTCTGATGAAGTGAACGCTGCTACTGTCAAAGCCGGAGGAATAGAAGGAATATATCTGACTCTGAATAAAGATATAATAGGTCTGCGGAAGTTTCTGGAGCAGAGAGAGGCAAGCTTTGTCCCCGGCGACCCTGGCATCATAGACGACAATTTCTTGATAGGCGCATTCAAAAGCGATATCGCCACCACCACCCCAAATAGCTTTTTTATGCTCTTGAAAGTGCGCTCTATTACAGACATCTTTGCCCCTATGCGCGCATGGGAGCCGAAAATGTTTACAGACTTGCATGAATTTTTCGGAATTCCGCTTTCGGCTGATACGAAATATCTGCTTACCCCCGAATTCCAAGATGGAATCATCCAAAATAAAAATTCCCGTATTTTATATGATAAAGACAATAAAATAGTTATGATGTATGTATTTGCAGACGACACCTCGGTGGTTATCACTAATAGTGAAAATGCGACAAGGGAAATAATCCTCCGCCTAGCGGGAAGCCAGATAAAGAAATAATTTATTGTTTCTTATATTGCATCCAGTTCCATGAAGAAAGTGGAACCTTTGCCTGGGCCTTCGGATTCCGCCCAGACTCTGCCTTTGTGCGCTTCTATGATTAATTTTACGGTGTATAAACCATAGCCTGTACTGTCTATGTTTACTTTTACGGAGTCTTTTCCCCGGCCTCCTTCGGTAAATAGCTTCTTTTTGTCTTCTTCGGTAATTCCTATCCCAGTATCTTTTACGCTCAAGAGTATTTTATTGTCTTTGTTTTCTAAGTTGACTTCAATTTTACCTTTAACGCTATATTTTATTGCATTTTCCAGTAAATTATTTAAAACCTCTTTTAACCATATTTTATCTCCAGTTACCATATAGTTTCCGTCCTTTATATTGCTTTCCAAAGCTAGGCCTTTTGACTCGGCTCCTACTTTTTTCTCTTCAAGAGATTTTATCACTAGATCTTGGAAGTCTATTTTCTTCATATCGTACTTTATCAAGCCCTTTTGCATATTAGCTGCATTTAAAAACAAGTTGATCGTAGCTATGCCCATATTGTCTGATTCCAGTCCTTGCTCCGCAAACTTTTTTACTTCTGGGCTGACCTCGCCAAAAGTTCCATCTAAAAGCCCAGCAAAAATATATTTGGAATGCGTAAAAGCACCCTTCACTTTATGGTTGATCAGGTGCATAAGGGATTCTCTTTGATGGTTTAAGCTGTCGACTTCTTTGTACAGTCTCGCCAGTTCGAGATTTTGCTTGTACATTGCTTCCGTAACTTTCTTATATTCTCCGGGGTCAATAGGAGTGTTTTGGTTAGTGTCGGCCATAGGAGATTATTATTTCAGGCTTGATGGTACTTGATCAGGAGACATGGAAGCTAGTAAATCCTGGACTGCGTCATGGCAGACTGCGTGCGATGCCTTGCCGAAGATTCGCTCGTACTGAGCAACTAGCTTGTCTATAATGCCTTTCGGGTCATCGTCTTGCAGATTAACTTCTCCTTTCTTTTCGTCTATAACCTGAAGACCTGGAACTTTGCGTGCCTCCGACCAGGCAAGAGGCCCAATCACGAGCTCTTGTTCTTTGATGATTCTTATTGCAAATGTGTTGAGAGTAGCATTCATATATTTTATACTTTACTCTAAAACATCAAAGCTGCTAATACCAAAACCTATCAGGAACATAGCCAGCATGAAAAATAAGTCAGCCAAGCTGCCATTGTAATAAGCATCTATGGTAGTCATGTATGAAAAAGAAAAATCAGCAGCAAACATTACTGTAAAACCCAACAGAACAATTAAAACCGGCCATTTATATCTGCCACCAAGGTACTTTAATGAAAGTCCCCAAATCAGCAAGGCTAAAGTTAGAATAATCCAGTCGCCAATTGGATATGCTAGATCAAAAATTATCTTTAAAATTCCCTCATGCCAATCAAACAAAGATCCTCGGGCAATCACGAATAAGAAATAGTAACTAAATATTCCCACTGCTATAGGCAATGCCACTAAGAATATGCGCCCTCCTATCCTTTTCAAGCTGAACTGAGCGCCAGTTGCTTTAGAAAGCGAAAGAACTCCAAATGCCCACAACGGTACCGCTAGTACGTACCCCACATCTGCCAGTGAAGGATAAGGAATTTCGTTATTCAGAAAAAAGTTATAATAAGTCCAGATCCAATTCCCGGTTGCCCAAAGTGCAGTACCAAGCGACAAAAAAATCAGGGCTCTGCCTACAGAACTTTTGAGCCCTCCCCAACGCATAGCTATAATTAGACCGAATATAGCAGCAAAGGTAGGTATGCACGTAATTCCAACTCCCCACATTAAGTTAATCTTTAAATCCGTAATGTGAGAAATTTGTATGCCTATCCAAAAAATAAGCATTACAAATAAATATCCCAGGAAGAAAGAGTTTTTTGTATTTAATCTCATTATATACATTAAATACCTAGGCAAACCAAATGTCAACAAAACTTAAGCAAAAAACACTAGACCCCTCCTATGATGACGGCTCCAATAATTGTAAGCGCTATGCCTATGTATTGTATGGGGGCTATCTTTTCCTTGAGAAATTTAACTGCCAGAACAATCATTATAACTGAATTAAGCGTGCTAATGGTCGATACAAGAGAGGCTGGTCCTGCTGCAAATGCCGCATTTAAAGGTATTAATTGCAGCTCTATCATTGCTACACCTATCAGGCTAAGAAAGGATGAATTCCATTTCATTCCTTTAATATTTCTTCCTTTCTTGTCAAAAAGAGCGCATATTAAAAGTGCTGGCACATAAGACAACCCCATTAAAAATGTAAATGTATTTGCGTCAGCATGGGTGGTGCCAATTTTTGTCAAAAGCTGGACGACTCCTACCATTATTGCCCCGCCTATTCCCCAAGGAAGCCATTCTGAAAGGTGCAGAAAATGTGTTTTCGATAATTTTGACGGATATGCTATTAAAACAACCCCGGCAATAATCACTAGCACTGCTGCTACTTGAATAAAGGTTAGGGTTTCGTGTAAAAAAATATAAGACAGTATAAGCGTTACCAAGGGATAACCGGAAAGAACTGTTGCTGTAAGGGAAATTTGACCTTTACTTATAACGTAATAATATGTCATGTACAACACCGCGACCGCAAACGCATACGGCAAGGCGGAAGGAATAGATTTTATTTTTATGCCCACAATTAATAAAAAAGGGGCTACAATTAGCAGTTGAATAATAGTAGCGATTACATTATCGCCGAAAGGAGTAAAAGAGGCGTTGCCTTTTTTGACAAATATCTGGCCTACTCCCCATAAAATAGCTGAAAAAAGTGCGTAATAAAACCACATATTAATATTTATATTTATTAGACATATAATAATTTGTCGATATCGCTAGGATCTGCATCATAAAGAAAATGACCGATCCTAGGCCCATATTTTTTATTAAAAAGGAGCTCATATATATGATGAAAGAATTCAGCTTGAAGACCTATATTTATTCCCTTGTTCGCCCCTTTCTTTTTGGGAAGATCATACATTTTCTCTGAAAATTCGTCCGAATTCATTGATGATTTTTTTTCTAATAAATTATTTAATTTCCTGATCATTTTTATTTCTCGTTCTTTTAGAGAGGATATATATTTTCCATTTGGTTTTTCTAAAAGTTTATACACATGGGTCTTGCTTGCGCTTATATAATGGACCTTTTTATCTTTTATGGGATAAAGGTCTAAATATACCTTTCCATTGTCATTAGAAGCGCTTTGAATAAATTCTGGCTTATGGTTGGTTAACTTTAATAGTTTTTGTACATCTCTTTTTTCCAAGCTGGCAAAAGATCCTAAACTTTTTTTAAATTCTTGGAGTCTTTTTTTTACTAAAATAGGTTTGGCAATTCGTTCATAGATGTCTCGTTGGGGCAAAGTAGGCATAGGAGTTATTTTTCCATCGATACTAATGCTGGAAGTTCCATGGCCGTATCCTCCATAAGCTTGAGTTCCGCGCTCAATTCCCGGAGCATGAAGGTGAGTATTATTAAGGAAGGTTTTTTTATTATGTAAAATTTTCCCTACAATTGTTTTACCGACAAGCTTCTTTGCGTAGATGCTGTTGCCATACAAAGTAACGTGCATAGCATTCTTGGCATAGCGTTGATTTTCAAAATATAAACTTAAGTCATTGTCGCGTTCATATTTTTGAATAAAGAAAATAGGCGCAAAAAATTCCGAATAGTTACCCCCTTCTTTTAGAGGTTTTGATATAATAGTTGGCTCTACTATAGCCTCAGCCGTATGTATGATTCCACCGGCTTTCTTATCAAGCCATTCATGGTTGTCTACAATTAATTCCTCTATCCTTTTCAAATCTTTAGGATCACTAATAGGACCTACTTTGCAGGATCGATCCCTGTAAGGGCCTATTTTTACTTTAGCAAGATCTTTGTACAGTAACTCCATAAATCTAGGATAGATAGTTTTTTGTACCAAAATTGCATTAGGGGCAGAGCAGTCTTGGCCTTGATTGTAAAGTACTAAATCCATAACTGCTTCAATTGCCTTAAAAAGATCTGCATCCTTGCTTATAATCACAGGATTATGACCAGCTCCATTTGCAATAAATAAAGTTTTTCTATCAAATACGAGACGCAGCTGGTTGGCGCGATCTGTGGTTCCGGTAAAAATAACCGCGTCCGTAACTGGCCTGCTTTCTTCTGTTTTTGAGTTTACTAAACGGGCAGAATGTTCGCTTAAAAATTCTAATCGCTCCAGGGGAGAAACTATGATGTTTGGAAAAAACTTTTTTATTTTTAAAATATCAAGTATTTTAGGGAAAAAACTTCTCATATTGCTTGGAATGCGAAAATGCACTTCACTTGCCATCAGTGAAGGGACAACAACGAAGCAACAAAAAGAATAGAGCGGTTGATTTCTCGGCAAAAAAGAAGCCACTGAACCAATTCTTAATTTAAAATATTCCTTATTTTCTTTTAGGTTTTTAAGAAGATCTAAAGTTCTTGCTAGCTCGTCTTGCACAACTTCATAACTTTCATACTTTAGTAAAATATTTGCCAATTCTTCAGAGTGAGTTTCAATGATTTTTGCCAATTTCTTAGCTTTGCTGTCAACTTCTGAAAAAGTAATAGGAGTATAGGAAAGGTATTTGTTGCTAATTTTATATCTTGGTTTCTTGTTTAATAGCTTAGTCATTGGTTTTGAGTTTGGTGCATAATCAATATTATTATATGTAATGTATTATAGCTTATTTAGCTTAAGGGCTCAATAATTTCCCATGGCAGATTTTCTTTGCCAAAGTGCCCATAAGTGGCGGTTTGAAGAAAGATAGGCTTGCGTAGGCCGAGTTTTTCTATGATGGCTGTGGGTTTGAAATCAAAATTTTTCTTCACAATATCCGACAAATCTTCACCCTTTTCATTTACAGCTTCTATCATGAGCGGTTCGGCCATGCCGATGGCGTAGGCCACAGATACCAGCACTTCTTTGCCGTATCCCGAAGCTACAAGGTTTTTGGCCGCGTACCGCGCCATATAGGCACCGGACCGGTCTACTTTTGTGGCGTCTTTGCCGGAAAAGCATCCGCCGCCATGGGGGATGAGCCCGCCATAAGTATCTATCATTATTTTTCTGCCCGTCAGGCCGGTGTCGGCTTCAAACCCGCCGGAAGTGAATTTGCCGGTCGGGTTTACAATAATTTTCACGGAAGTTTTTTCGCTATCGGGTAGCAGGGGATTGATTATTTTCTCTATGATTTCTTTTTTGATTTCCTCTTGGGTTACTCCAGCAATATGCTGGGTGCTGACTAAAACAGTATTTAGTTTTCCATCAGTATACGTCACTTGGGTTTTGCCGTCTGGCTTGAGCCAAGAAATTTCCTTAGTTTTCCGGGCTTCTTCTAAGCGTTTTGAGAGCTTGTGGGCAAGGACCACGCCCCTTGGCAGGTATTCGGGTGTTTCATCTGTGGCAAAGCCATACATGATGCCTTGGTCTCCGGCTCCGCCGGTGTCTACACCCATGGCAATGTCGTGAGACTGGGTGACTATATGGGCAGAAATTTCCAATCTATCTTCTTTGGCAGCATAGCCAATTTCTTTATACACTTCCCGGGCGATTTTTTCATAATCTACGGTTGCCGTGGAAGTGACTTCTCCGCCGATTACCAGCTTGCCATGCCCGCCAAATACTTCTACGGCGACACGGCTTTTTGGGTCAAGCGTCAAATATGCATCCAAGATAGCATCGGAGATTTGGTCGCAAATTTTGTCCGGATGCCCGGAAGTGACTGACTCTACTGTATAATTGCCGTTGTTTTTGTAAAACATAAGTATGAATGAGTATAGCACTTGCTATGACAAATTAAAATGTTATGATTTGGGTACAATGTTGGATAAGAAAAAAATTAAAGAAAAACTGGAAAAAGAACGAGACGTGCTCTTGGAAGAATTGCGGGATATGGGCAAACTCGACCCGGAGACAGGCGAATGGGAAGCCATACCGGAAGAAATCACTGCTCCACAGGCAGACCAGAACGATATGGCCGACAGGTTCGAAGATTTTGAAGCGCGAAGCTCTATGATAAAAACATTGGAACCCAGATTGAATGCTATTTTGAAAGCGCTTAAAGGATTAAACAGGGAATCTTTCGGAAAGTGCGATGTTTGCAAGAAAGATATTGAGCAAGCCCGCCTACAGGCTAACCCAGCCGCCCGGACTTGTAAAAAACATTTAGAAAGTTAAATTAATAATTTGGTTCTAGTTTTTAAGTTCTAGAAACTACGCAACTGGCAACCATAAGAAGAAATCTTATGAGTTTTGCTAAAGTATATTCAGCGCAAGTAAATTTATTGAAGGGAGCCATCGTCACCATCGAAGTGGATTTGTCTAAAGGCCTGCATACTTTTAGTATTGTAGGCTTGCCGGATAAAGCGGTGGATGAATCTAAAGACAGGGTAAGCGGAGCAATAAAAAACTCCGGCTTCAAATCTCCAAAAGCTAAAAATCAGAAAATTATTACGTCGCTGTCGCCGGCTGACCTCAAAAAGGAGGGGCCGTTTTTTGATTTGGGCATCGCCATCGCCTATATGCTCGCTTCAAAAGATATTAAATTTAATTCAGAGAAAAAGATTTTTCTGGGCGAACTTGGGCTCGATGGCACGCTCCGCCAAATTCGCGGCGCTTTGCCGCTCGCCGAGGAAGCCAAGAGGAGAGGTTTTGCTGAAATATATTTGCCGAAAGAAAACGCGGCCGAAGCCGCGCTGGTGGAAGGGATACAGGTGTATGGTGCAAGCTCTTTAAAGGAAGTCATAGAGCATTTAGATATCCCACCAAAGAGCTTGCAGGATGCAGGAAAAATTACCAAAAAAATTCCACCGCAGCCACAAACTAAAATAACATATAAAAGAGAAGTAAAAGGCGGGGATTTTTCAGATGTTCGCGGACAGGAAACCGCAAAAAGAGGGTTAGAAATTGCGGCTGCGGGCGGGCACAACATAGCCATGTATGGTCCGCCGGGAACCGGCAAGACTATGTTGGCCAGAGTGTTTTCAGGGCTGCTGCCAGACTTGAGTACCGAGGACGTGCTTGAAATAACTGGCATTCACTCCGTGGCCGGGAATCTTTTGGGCGAGTCCGGCAGAGAGCTGGTCTCCGCTCCGCCATTTCGCGCTCCGCACCATACGGCTTCATATGTATCGTTAATCGGTGGCGGCACGTATCCAAAACCGGGCGAGGTTACTCTGGCTCACAAGGGAGTATTGTTTCTGGATGAATTCCCGGAATTTGAAAAGAGAGTCATAGAGTCTTTGCGCCAGCCGCTCGAAGACAACATCGTCTCAATTTCCCGCGCCAAAGGCACAGCCATTTTCCCCTCGAATTTTATACTTGTCGCCGCGATGAACCCTTGTCCATGCGGGCATGCCGGGAGCAAGCAAAAGGCCTGCGTGTGCAAGCCTTCGGATTTGGACAGATATAAAAGAAAACTTTCTGGCCCCATCATGGACCGTATTGATATCTGGGTTTCTGTCGGCAATGTGGATTATAAAAAGCTTGGAGCCGAAGGGAGCGGAGAGAAGAGCGAGGATATAAAAAAGAGAGTATTAAAAGCTAGGGAGATTCAAAAAAGCAGATTTGGAAAGCTTGGCAGGGGAATACGTACAAATAGTGAAATGAATGTGAAAGATTTGAGTAATATAGTGAAACTTAAAAAAGAAGTGCGGGATATGCTCGACGATAGCGCCGAGAAGTTAGCTCTCTCCGCCCGTGCGTACCACCGAGTCATCAAAATCGCCCGCACTATCGCCGACTTGGACGGCTCGGCCGATATTGAAAGCAGGCATATTCTCGAGGCGATACAATATCGACCGAAAGTAAACAATTAGCTGAATAATTAAATATGGTAAAATGGGGAACATGGATATATTTGCGCATCTTAAGGAAAAATTGGATATCTTGGACGCTGATGGCAATAAAACCGGAGAAGCTAAAACTTATGATGAAGTCCATTCGCGGGGTTTGCTCCACTTATGCGTTCATGGTTGGGTAATAAATTCAAAAAGGGAACTGCTTTTACAAAAAAGATCAAAATATGTGAGGGCATATCCAGAATATTGGGATGGTTCCGCTTTTGGGCATGTGAATTCTGGTCAAACTAGCTTAGAAGCTGCGCAAAAAGAAACTAGCGAAGAACTAGGTTTGGATTTACCGTCTGAAGCTTTCAAGCATTTGTTTTCTGTAAAAGAGAATTATGTTTTAAACAATGGCACTTTTATAGAAAATGCCTTCAATGATGTATATGTGATTCATGCCGATATGGAGATTAAAGATTTTAAAACTGAGCCTGATGAAGTCACTGAAATCCGCTGGCTCGGCATAGAAGAATTTAAAGAGTGGGTTCTAGGGAAAGGAGAGCCACTAGTTCCTCATAAGGAAGAATACGAAAAATTATTGGAGTATCTGGCGACTCAAGAATAAGATATAATAAAATTATGGATATCCAGCGTCCTATATCAAAACAACCAATTCCCGAAAATGCTAAAAGAGTTTTTAAGGGCGTGTTATTCGATACTTATCAATGGGAGCAGGAAATGTTTGACGGCACAAAGGCAACATTTGAGAAGTTAAAGCGTTCAGATACTGTTACCGTGTTTGCAGTATTGCCTGATGGAAAAATTCTTTTGACGGAGCAAGAACAGCCGGGCAAAGAGCCATTCATTGCAGCAACCGGGGGCCGAGTTGATGAAGGAGAGGATATCCTTACCGCCGCAAAAAGAGAACTTCTAGAAGAAAGTGGCTACGAAGCAGAAGAATTTATTCTATGGAATGCCTATCAACCGACAAGTAAAATTGATTGGGCAGTTTATGTGTTTATCGCAAAAGGATTGAAAAAAGTTGCCGACTTGCATCTTGATGCAGGGGAGAAGATAAAATTATTTCCTGTCACCTTTGATAAACTTGTAGATATTGCAACAAACCAGCATGAGACTTTTTATGAAAAAGAAGTTATATTAAAATTTTTTGAAGCCAAGCTCAACCCCAAGAAAATGCAGGAATTAAAAGAGCTCTTTCAGCCTTTAGAACAATAGGGATTAAGAGCTTGAGCACCTCTGGTGACTTATCCACAGCTATATTGTTGACAGTGAACGCTCGTTCACTTATACTAATTAAGTCGTTGATTAGTAGTTTTAATTATAAAATTTATGTCACAATCACAATATTTAAAAATGTTAGAGCAGGAAATCCAAAATATTAACAAGAAGATTGATTTAAAAATCATCCAAGGGGAGACTTATTTCAAAGAAGCTCGAAACCACAAGCTGCTCTTGCAGAAAGTTCGGTATCACTCTAGGAAGAATTTTTTCAATCGCTTTTTTCCAACTTTCGCTAATCTTCAATTCTAATTGATGAAGAACACATATCAAACCAAAATAGAATCTTTCTACTCTGACAACAAGCGGATGCCCACATATACAGAAATGATGAAGCTCTTTGGCTTCAAGTCCAAGAACGCCGTATTCAAGGTGGTAGAAAAATTGATGGATGCCGGACTCGTGGCCAAGGACCATCTGGGCAGACTAGTTCCCCGAGAAGGCTTTGGCGAAATACAAATGGCGGGATTTGTGACCGCGGGATTACCGGCGACCATAGAGGAGGAATTGGTAGATACTGTAAATTTGGACGACATGCTGGTGAAGAATAAAGCGCTTACATATATGCTCGAAGTAGATGGAGACTCTATGATAGATGCGCATATAGAAGAGGGGGACATGGTGCTGGTAGAGCGGGCGAATACGGCTAAAGACATGCAGATAGTCATCGCCGAAGTGGATGGAGAATTTACGATGAAGTATTTCCGCAAGTCTGGGAACAAAGCCTGGCTCGAGCCAGCAAACAAAAACTACAAGCCTATATATCCCGAACACTCATTAAACATAAACGCAGTCGTGAAGGCAGTCATTCGTAAATACTAAAATACGGAGAAAATTAAAAAACACCCGAGTGGGTGTTTTTTAATTTTGATTCTTTTCGCGCGAAAAGAATTTATGCTACTGAGTCCTTCAAGCCTTTTGCAGGTCGGAATTTTGGAACTTTCTTTGCCGCTACCTTGACTTGCGCTCCAGTCTTTGGATTGCGGGCCATTCGGGCTGCTCTTTGCTTTACAGAAAAGATTCCGAATCCGGCGATTGAAACTTCACCGCCCTTTTTCAAAGTCCCGATGATGGCATCAAATACGCCGTCAATGACTTCTTCAGCTTGTACCTTTGTACCGCCAAGCTTTCCGTGTACTAAATCAACTAATGCTTGTTTATTCATGTTATATTTCGATAATATTTTTAATGTTTTCGACCGAATAACCTTATAATTGCTATATGTTCATTATATATCAAGGGTTTTTTAAGGCAAGGGTTGTAAATATTAGCTACTTATGATATATTTCGTAGTATGGAGACCAGAAATTGCCAGAAATGTGAGCACGATTTTGTAATAGAAATAGAAGATAAGAATTTTTATGAAATGATGAAAGTTCCGGCACCGACTTTTTGCCCGGAATGTCGTTTCCAAAGACGGCTCTCTTTCAGAAATGATAGAACTTTATACAAGCGGACCTGTGAAATATGCAAAAAAGAAGTCATATCTGTGTACCGCCCAGGTGGAGGAGTGAAAATAGCGTGCCAAAAGTGCTGGTGGAGCGATGATTTTAATCCTCTAAAATTTGGGCGCGATTATGATTTCTCAAAGTCTTTTTTTGAACAATATAAAGATTTATTGAAAGAAGTACCGCTCATAGCGAATTTTGTCGTTGATGAATCACGGATGATAAATTCTCCGTACAACAACATGGTTTTGGATTTGCGAAATTGCTACATGATGTTTGATTCTGATTTCAATGAAGATTCTGCCTACGGCTCTGAAGTAGAAAACTCCCGTACTTGTTTTGACACAACTTCGATAAAAAAATCCGAAATGTGTTATGAGTGCGTGAATATGACAAATTGCTACAGGGCATTTTATTCAATAGATTGCGAAAATTCAAACGACATTAAGTTTTGCCGCGATGTGAACGGCTGCACGGACTGTTTTGGCTCTGTGAACCTGCGCAACAAAAGCTATTACATTTTCAATGAACCTATGGGCAGCAAGGAGGCCTATGAAGCAAAGCTGAAAGAATTTGACTTGTCTTCCCGAGAAAGTATTGAAAAAATCAAAAAACAAGCGAGCGAAATATGGGAGAAAGGGATTACTAAGTTTATGCACGAAAAGCAAAATTCCGACGTCACTGGTGACTATATTTATAATTCAAAAAATGTAAAAGAGAGCTGGATAGTATACGAGGGCTGGAATTTAAAGTACTGCCAATATTTGGTCGCGCCAAACGTCAAAGACTCATATGATTTTACCCAATTTGGCAATAACTCAGAGAGGTATTATGAGGTGTTTCAGGGCGGAAATGGAGGCTCAAATATACGCTTTTCTTGGTGGCCGGTAAACGAAAATAGAGAGATTGACTATTCCATGCATGTGATGACTTCGCACGACTTGTTTGGCTGCGTAGGCTTGCGCGGTAAAGCATATTGCATTTTGAACAAACAATATACCAAAGAAGAATATGAAGTTTTACGAGGGAAAATAATAGAACAGATGAAAGACATGCCTTATATTGATAAACAAGGCATCAAATATTCTTACGGAGAATTTTTCCCGAGCGAACTCTCACCTTTTGCCTACAATGAAACCACGGCCAATGAAGTTTTCCCATTAGCTCAGGATGAAGCTATAAAAAATGGATTTGTCTGGCACGACAGGGGAGAGAGAACGTACAAGTCGACTGTTAAATCAGAAGATATTCCAGATGACTCATCTGGAATTCCGGAATCCATAACGAGTGAAATTTTAGAGTGTGCAAATAGTAAAAAAGGCTTGGATAACTGCACGACTGCCTTCCGCGTAATAACCGATGAAGTGAGCTTTTATAAAAGGTTTGGTCTGCCTCTTCCGGACAAATGCCCGAATTGCAGGCACAAAGAACGCCTGCAATTTAGGACTCTTCCAAGATTTAAAACTGTAAACTGCGCAAATGGATGCGGGAAGAAAATGTTTACAGCTTACGATGTATCAACTCCAAACCTATTCTGCAAAGAATGCTATTTAAAGGCAGTAATCTAATTATCTCGCGTATTCGATAATTCTAGTTTCTCGTATCATAGTGACTTTGATTTCACCCGGATATTTGAGTTCTTGTTCTATTTTTATAGCCATTTCGCGGGCCATGAGCTTGGCTTCGGCATCGGTTACTTTTTCAGGAGTGACGAATATACGGATTTCACGGCCGGCCTGCAAAGCGTAAGATTTTTCAATTCCCGGAAATGCGTTTACGAGGGTTTCCAGTTCCTGCAATCGCTTGAGATAGTTTTCTACAGAGTCGCGTCGTGCGCCCGGACGTCCTCCGGAAATGGCGTCCGCAGTCTGGACGATGATGGACTCAATTGTTTCATATGGATATTGCTCGTGGTGGCTTTTCATAGCGGTGACGATGCGTTCGTCGGCGCCAAATTTCTGCAGGATGCGCATGCCGATGTCTACATGCGTTCCCTGCACTTCGTGGTCGAGAGCTTTACCGATGTCGTGGACCAGCGCTCCGGCTTTGGCTATGGCTACGTCCACGCCGAGCTCTTCGGCAATCATGCCGGCTATATGCGCCATTTCCACAGAGTGCTGGAGCACGTTTTGCCCATAGCTCGTACGGAAATACAGCCGGCCGACGATGGCGACGATGCGAGGGTCAAGGTTGAAGATGCCGCATTCATATACCGCCTGCTCGCCCTTTTCTTTTATTATTTTATTTATTTCTTCCTTGGCTTTTTCTACCAGTTCCTCTATCTTGGCGGGCTGGATGCGTCCGTCGAGGATTAGATTCTCTAAAGCCAGGCGGGCGACTTGCCTGCGGATAGGGTCAAACGAAGAGATGACGATAGAGCCCGGAGTATCGTCCACGATGAGCTCCACGCCGGCCGCTCTCTCAAAAGCTCTGATGTTTCTGCCTTCCTTCCCGATAATTTTGCCCTTGATTTCATTGTTTGGGATGGATACCACTGTAGTCATGAGTTCCGAAGCGGTGCTTTTTGCCAGCCGCTGGATGCTGGTGGCTAAGATGTCTTTTGCTCTTCTCTCCAATTTTTCTTCATTGCTGTTTTCAATCTTTTGGATCCGGACGACGAGGTCTTCTTCGTATTTTTTCTCGACCTCCTTTAGGAGTTCCTGCTTGGCTTCCTCTTCGGAGAGCCCCGCTACTTTTTCCAGCTCGGCCCTTTTTGAGGCTTCCAAGCTGAGTACTTTTTCTTTGACATTTTTTACTTCTTCTACCTTAGTTTTTATATGTTCTACTTCTTTATCTATTTCTGTCTGCCGGGAATCCAAAAATTCATCCTTTTTAATGAGCCTTTTTTCCGTCTCTTTGAATTCTTGCTCCTTCTTTTTTTCCTCTTCTTTCAGTTCGGCCAATTTAGCCTCCGCAGATTTCTTGGCTTCGTCGGTGATTTTCTGCGCTTCTTCTTTTGCTCCCACCATCATCTGCTTGATATCGATTTCGATAGACCTTCTTTTTCCGAGGGCTATGATGAGGCGCAGATAGTAGCCGATACCGACACCCAAAATAAGCGTTCCGACGCTTATTAGAATTGTTATTAATGTTATGCTCATAAGCTTTTTTCAAGCTTACAAGAAGGCACCATTATATTTATGGATTTTTTGACAAACTAATTTTTCTGCCAAGAGCAGGAGCTTGATAAAAAGTTTCTAAATTTTTGCTTGAACGCTTCATAATATATGGGTATTCTTGTGAACTCTACTATAAATTAAGAAAATAAATTTTTAAATTGAACGTTTATAGTATAACAGATTACCCGTATTTTGTCTATTTATGCTAGAATAGCCCTATGCATCCCGGTATACGGTCTTGGAAAAATCTTACGGTATATGCCTTTAATGCTTTTTCCGTCCCACTTTTATATAAAACGCTTTTTTTACCCTGGAAAATGGACAAAGATGTGGGAACTCGCGCCACCTTTTTTGAAAAATTAGTTTTCTCAATTTTTTCCCGAGTTTTCGGTTTCGTATGCCGGACTGTTCTTATATTTGTCGGGCTAATATTTACTTTTTTAGTAATATTAACTTTTCCGGTTTTTTTATTGTTGCCTATAAACATATCTCTCTACTATCTGCAAAATCTTCCGAGTTTCGGTGCATCGCTGTCGTACGGCAATACGTATACTTTGGACAAGCATAGTCACGACATTGTCGGGGTATCCCACGGCAGGATGTACGGCAAAGAAAAGGCTCTCCGTATGATAGAGCGGGGACTGGCCAAAGATTCTAATCATAATATCCTCATGGTCGGCGATACGGGTACCGGCAAATCCACATTGATTTCATATCTTGGAACTTTAGGGCAGTCCGGCTTGTCGTTCTCCGGCATCCGCAATCACAGGGTTGTGGAGCTTTCTGCTGAAGGGCTCAGCCTGGCCGACCTTGATACATGCCTAAATGAAGCCGCGGCGGCGGGAAATGTAATTTTAGTGATTGAGAATATTCATCTGTATGAAAGTATTTATGAACGGCTGATACCCTACCTCGGAGCACCCCATTTGGGAATTGTGGTGACGACTGATTTTTCAAATTATGACCAAGTCCTAAAAAATCATCCCGAGTTCCTTTCAAAATTTATGAAAGTCGATATTGAAGAAACGAACAACGAAGACACTCTGCTTATTCTCAAAGAAAATGCCCGCTTACAACACGTCTCTATAAAAGAAGATGCCCTGCGCGAAATTGTTCGCCTGACTGACAGGCTGGTCGGCAATCAGGCCCAGCCGGCAAAATCTATCGCTGTATTAGAAGAACTCAAGACCCTTGGAAAAACTATAACAGTGGAGGATGTGGGGCTGATTGTGTCGGATAAGACAAATATACCAATCGGCGCTATTGGCGCGGATGAAAGAGAAGTATTGAAAGGACTGGAAGCTTCAATGAGAAAAAAAATTGTCGGACAAGAGGAAGCCGTCGAAGACGTGACGGAAGCCTTGGTGCGCCTGCGCACCGGCATTGCCGACCATACCAAGCCTGCTGGCAGCTTCCTTTTCCTGGGCCCGACCGGAGTGGGAAAGACATATACCGCGAAGATTCTGGCCGAGAGTTATTTTGGGAGAAAAAATGCAATGATTCGCTTTGACATGAGTGAATTTTCACTCCCTGGTTCTGTCGAGCCATTTACGGAAAGGCTGGCGAGCGCCATAGAAGAAGCTCCGCTTTCTCTGGTATTCTTTGACGAGCTTGAAAAGTCCAACGTACTTATACGCAATTTGCTCTTGCAGGTGCTGGATGAAGGCCGGCTGACCCGGACCTCCGGCCGGGAAGCGAGCTTTAAAGATTCCATTATCATTGCCACATCAAATGCCGGCAGCAGCGACATCGTGGCAAACCCAAATATTGATAAGAAGGCTTTAATCGGCAGCTTGATTCAAGGCGGGGCATTTGCTCCGGAATTTTTAAATAGGTTTAACAGTATAATACTTTTCAAGCCGCTTGACGCGGGGCAAGCAGAGGAAATAGCCTTATTGTTGCTAAATGAGTTTGCCGAGCGCCTATATGATGACAAAAAAATTACTTTGGAAATCACTGATGCCCTCGTAAAAAAAGTCGCTGGAGTGGGCTTTGACCCGCAGTTTGGAGCCCGGCCGATAAAGCGCGCCATAGAAGACCTAGTAGAAAACAAAGTTGCCGACTACATCATGGCCGGCAACTCTAGTGGAACTGTTAAAATAATTTAAGATTAATCTGGTTACGCTCTCTTTTTTGTACTTCCAGTTCTATGTTTATTAAATATAGCTAACTCATCACCCGAGAGTTCGCTGGTCACTAATTCCATTTCCCGTGAACTTAAATTTTTTAAAGCTTCTATTAAATTATTCTCTTCTGGTCCATCCATGTTATTTGATGCCAGTCTATGAAGACCTGAAATAATATCATCAACATTCTTAAATTGATATTGACCAGTTGGTATTCCTTCTTGTGGCATATTTTAATAATTAATTTTGTAATTTTAGAAAGCTGACTAGGCTTTCTTTTGTTTATTTTCCGGTAATTTTGACTTGGTGACTATGTCGTCGATGATTCCGTATTTTTTGGCTTCATCAGCATCCATGAAGAAATCTCGCTCCACGTCTTTTTCGATTTGAGAGAGAGATTTGCCGGTATTTTTTGCTAAAAGCTTATTTAGATTGTCTCTCGTTTTCAAGATGTGTTTTGCGGTAATGGCAATATCCGTCGCCTGTCCTTCTACTCCGCCTAAGGGCTGGTGAATCATGACTTCAGCGTTTGGCAGGATATACCTTTTGCCTTTCTTTCCCGAAGACAAAATAATAGCCGCGCCGGAGGCTGCCATTCCCACGCAAAAAGTAGCGATGTCGGGGCGGACGTGGTTCATAGTGTCTACGATGGCCATGGTAGAGGTAACTGAGCCGCCGGGGGAATTTACATAAAGGTAAATGTCTTTTTTAGAGTCTTCGGATTCAAGGAAAAGCAGCTGAGCGATGACAATGTTTGCCGTATGGTCGTCTATCCCTCCGCTTAAAAAGATGATGCGCTCACGAAGTAATCGTGAATAAATATCGTACGCTCGTTCTCCAAATTGTGATTTTTCTATAACTGTTGGTATTAACATATCTATTATAATATACCTGTTTTAGGGCTGAATCAAGTTTTTACAAAAATGGCTGACTTATCCACACTTGTCCGTCCTTTGGCGTGGTTGCGTGCTTTTTTGAAAGTGGTATCATCATAGACAATGTGCCAAGCAAGAGAAATGAAGAAGAATGGTGTGCGAAAAATCCCAGACCTATTTCTCTTTTTAAATTTCGTTTGTACAAAAACCCCGTAATGGGGTTGTTTTTTTATTTATTAGGTAACTTAACTTGCCCCGTATGCGGGGAAATAATATGATAGATAATTATATAGGAGAGAGGGACGTAGTAGCGTTTAGCGAGGTGGTAAATAAGATGCGCCAATTTTGTTTGAATAAAGGATTTGTCGAAGTGAATACTCAGGACAGGCTTTCAATCTTAGCTGCCTGCGAAGACCCGACCACAGTGGCTACGTACAACTATGCCGGGGAAGTATGGCCGCTCCCGCAGACGGGGCAGATGTGGCTGGAATACGAGCTTTTGAACAGGCCGGAATTGCCGGGAGTTTTTTGTGTCAGCACCAGCTACCGAAATGAAAAGAAACCGATTCCGGGACGGCATAAAATAATCTTCCCAATGTTTGAATTTGAATTGCCGGGAACCTTAGCTGATTTGGAGAAATTCAATATCGAACTTCTGGAATACCTCGGCTTTGGCTCGAGAGACACCTATCACTTGAAGACTTACGATGAATTGAAAAAATTCTATGGAGTGGAAGAACTCACTACTCCCAACGAAAACCAAATGGAAAAAGACTTTGGGCCGATTGTCTTCTGCAAAGAGTTTCCGTCTTACACCTCTCCATTTTGGAACATGAGGAGGAAGAGCAAAGATTATTCCGAGAAAATAGACGTAATCATGTACGGCAACGAAACTATCGGCTCCGCAGAGCGAAGTACGAACCCGGAGGAAATGCGTGAAGAATTCCACACTATTTCGGGCGGCGGATATGCCAAGCTTCTATATGACTTATTTGGCAAAGAAAGGGTGGAAAAAGAACTGGACGAATTCTTGAGCTTAAAATTCTTCCCGCGGGTAGGCGGAGGCATCGGCATGACCAGAATGATAATGGCCGTAAAGAAACTAAGAGGGGAACCGATATAAATCAGCCAGACGATATTTTCCTTCTTAAGCTTGACAAAAGTTTAGTTTATGATATAATTCAATAATTGTGTTCTTTTAAATAATCGAAGTTCTCGCTACGGCTTTTAGTTTATAAATTTTTGTAAATTAAAAGCCTTGGCGATGCTCTTCGTCATGGTAATAAAATAAAGAAAAAAAAGGAGAAATAGATCATGCCTAAAAGAGACATGCTCGGCTCGATATCTCGGGCTTTAGTGGGAGTTAGTGAGGAATATCACGGACTTCTATTGGATATATTAAACAAACTTCAAGGAAGAGACCATGTCAACTTCTACGACAATCTGAAGCAATTCGTTAGGGACTGGAAGGCACCTGTACACTTTGCAAGGGACGGAGCCGTAATTTATTTGGATACGGTTTTCACAACGAGTGTGAATGAAACTACTGGTTCGTTTGATTACACGACGGCAGAAGCTGCTTTCCGAAAATACTTCAGTCCAAAGTTTGCAGAGTACGGTATAATTTTTTCAGGAATCGCAGAGTACTCCAGCATGACTGTCAGGAAACTCATCCAAGACGGTACGTTTCTGGATTTTATCGGCAACACTGCCGCTGTACTGGAAGAACGCCGGGTGCTTGGTGCTCAATTTCTCGATTTTTGCATGCAAGAACAAAAATGGAATATTGGGGGAGCCAAATCTACTGGAGTTTTTGTTCTTACGAGGGGTGACGAACCTGTCTCGGACGATTTGTCCAATGTCTACGTCGCCATGGTAAATGGCAGCAAAACAAATTCGCGGGCTGATATTTTCCCTATTTCTGACCCCAGAATAGTAAAGGAAAAGTCGCGAATAAAGCTGTGTTACGTCATCGACGACCCAGACAACTAATTTTTTTATTTGATTACTTTTATCTATCCAGCGCCCAAGGTTTCGACCGAGGGCGCTGAGTTTTTATTGACTCTCCAGAAACTGGAATATTTTTTCATTGGTGAGGACATTTTCGGCGTGCATCTGGGCCCGTTCCGCGTCTGCCTCTTTATACATCTCAAGTATGTGGGCGACTTCTTTGGCTACCTGCTCGGGGTCGGCAGTTATTTTTTCAGCCTTGGCAATTTCATTCAATATAAGCCCGAGCTTGGCCTTCTTTTCGGCATCATTCCTGAATTCCTTCCGTAAGTCTTCTACTGTCTTATTTAAATGCTTCAGATAGTCCTCAAATTTGAGGCCCATTTGGGTAATATCAGATTCCATCCTTTGCAGGATTTTATTTGTCTCAATTTCTACTAAAATCTCCGGCACCTCCAAAGTGCTCTCTTCAATTATTTTTTCAATGATATTCAGTCGTGTCTTCTCTTTCTGGGCGTTTTCCTTCTCCAGCTTTATATTTACCTTCAGTTTATCTTTAAAGTCGGCTACATCTTTGAAGGGCCCGAGCGCCTGCACAAATTCATCATTGAATTCCGGGATTTCGGGTTCTGACATTTTATCCTCCTCCCCTTTAGAAGGGGAAGTCTCAGGAGGAGTTGTATCTGCCATATGAACTTTTGGAGCGCGGGATTTTCGGATATCCATGATTGTATTTTCTAGGTCTTCGTCGGATACGACAACGTTTTTTTCAGCGTCAGTAATCGCTCCGGTTATCTTGCTGGCTATTTTTTTATAGTCGGGAAGCTTGATTTCCGGCAAGACTGCAGTCTTTATTTTGAATTCGAGCGGATTTTTACGGGCGAGCTTTGTTATAGAAATTTCCGGCCGGCTGATGGCGTCTATCTTTTCGCTTTCCAAGATTTTTGGGTAATGGTCATTTAAGGCAAGCTCGGCCATCTTTTCCAAGATATGCATTTCGGGGATATTCTGGAGCATTACGGATTCCGGTATTTTGCCTTTTCTAAATCCGTCCAGTTTCAAGTGTTCACCAAGGATTTTTAAGGCTTTATTGAAGTAGCTTTCAAAGGCCTCAGCTTCGAGAGTACCCTCTATTTCTATCTCGCTTTTCGGTAATTTTGTAACTTTTGTTTTAATCATCTCGTTATCTTATATATATTAATTTGTTTTGTCAAAAACCCCGCACATAAAACTTATGTGCGGGGTTTCTCTAAAGCTTGTTATTTTTACTTTTAGTTTACAGCATTTACGTCGACACCGGTGCTGCTGTCTACGCTTTCTGCGTCTTTGTCCAGCTGGTCTACTGATGCTGCGTCTTGGTCGGTGACGTAGCTATTTTGGCCTATTGTTGTATCTGGGGCCATATCAGCATTTTTATTTACTTGCCACATATATATGCCTCCAATGATAAGAATAAGGACCACAATCACCAGCCCTATTAATGCTCCATTTGATTTTACTTCTGGTTCCATATGAATTTAGTTAAAGTTTATAAATTAATTAATTGCCAGCTTCAGCTTTAGCGCCAGCTTCGGCATCTAATTTTATTTTAACGTTTTCCTTCAGTGACTTTATCGCATCCTTAAGCGCAGCATGCGCTTCTTTTAATAGAGTCTGCGTGTCCGCTGCTAGAGTCTTTAGTTTTGCCTTGTTTTCCGCACTTAATTGGTCGATAGAAACAGCTAAAAAGGCATTGATTTCGGCTGTCTTTTCATCTGCCGCGTCCAGCTTTGCCTGAGCCGTTGCCATGAAAGCTTTAGCGTCGGCCACATTTACTCCTTTTACTTCAAGCTCGGAAATACGGGTATTGATTCTGTCTTTTAAGCCGGTAATTCTGGTTATCGCCCCGCCAAATCTCTCCAAGGCTTTTTCCCGGATGCTAAGCCTCGCTTCCTTTATCTTTGCCTTCGCCGCGTCTTTCTCAGCCATTATTCCAGTCCGCAGGGCTTCAAACTTTCCTTTTGCATCGGAACGCATGGCCTCTATTTTCGCCTTCCATTCTGCCCTGTTTGTTTCCATTTCTGCCTTCAATTCCATTCTCTTTCCTTCCTGTTCTTTTCTGAACTCCTTTATTTTCTCTGTGTCGCCCAAATGCAATTGCGCTTTGACATCCGTCCGGGCGCCGGCATTTGCGCTAGGGCCATTTTCAGCTCTAGTCATCTTTGCGCCTACAACGAATATCAACACGAACACAATAACCAAACTTAAATATTTTTTCATATTTTTATAAAATTAGTCTTATAATTTAATCCCGTTTGCGAACTTCCAACAGGACACGTACTTATACATTATACACCTATAGACGGTTATTAACTAAAATTCTTACTGAATAGGAATTATTATTTACCAAACTTTTCAGTATAGAGTTTTTGAGATTTTTTGATAGCTTCTATTGCTTTATCTTTCCCTTCAAAACCCAGTATTTCTACAGGGTATTTTTTTGGGTCGTCTCCTTTTAGATTTTTATTGACTTCAAAAAACAGCTTAAATTCTTTTAAATTATGTTTATTTACATCTTTCAGGTCTTGTATATCAGTCCAGCGCCTGTCTTCTACAGGTACGGCTATGATTTTATCATCAGATTCTCCTGTATCAATCATTTTTATAATACCTACTGGGCGTACATTTACTAAGATGCCAGAATCTATAGGGAAAGTAGAAAGAAGAACCACGTCTAATGCATCCCCGTCTTCCCAAAGCGTTTGAGGAACAAAACCATAGTCAAAAGGATAAGGTAGTGGACCATAATTTGCGCGGTCTAGTTTTATTAGACCGGTTTCTTTATCTATCTCATATTTATTATGAGAGCCTTTTGAAATTTCAATTATGCAATTGAATTCTTCAGGTGCATTTTTTCCTATTATTATATCGTGCCAAAGATTCATAGTCTTATTATATTCTATTCCTCAGTTTTTTCAACTGCCTCTTCCGATACTTCGCCTTCGGGCGTCGCTTCAGTAACCATAGCGCCGTCGCCTTTGATGTCTATCCTCCAGCCGGTAAGCTTGGCAGCGAGGCGTACGTTTTGCCCCCCCTTGCCGATAGCGAGCGAGAGCTGGTCGTCAGCCACTTCTACGACAGCTTTATGTTCTTTTTCGTCTATCTCAATAGAGATGACTTTTGCCGGAGATATGGAATTAGTGACAAAAACCTTCGGGTCTGCGGACCAGGGGATGATGTCTATCTTTTCTCCGCCGAGTTCCTGGGTAATGGTATTTACCCGGGTTCCTTTCTGTCCGACGCATGAACCGACAGCATCGATATGTTCATCGTTTGAATGCACGGCAATTTTGGAGCGGGAGCCCGCTTCACGCGCGATAGATTTTATCTCTACTACTCCGCTTTGTATTTCCGGAGCTTCCATCATAAAAAGCTTCTCAATAAATTTTGGATGAGTGCGGGACAAGCGCAAGTTTATGCCCCTCTGGGTATCTTCCACAGAGTAGAGGTATGCTCGCACGCGCCGGCCCCTTTCCCAGAACTCTCCGGGGATTTGCTCCTCAGCCGGCAGGATGCCTGTCGCCCGGTTGAAATCGATATAAATGTTTCCCCGTTCCACTTTCTGCACTATTCCGGAAATTATCTCTCCTTCCTTTGTCCCATATTCGTCAATAATGGATACGCGCTCAGCTTCGCGGATTTTCTGGATGATGACTTGCTTGGCGGTCTGGGCGGCTATGCGTCCGTAATCATCTTTTGCCTCAAGAGGAAAAACGACTTCGTCATTCAGCTCTACCCCTTTTTTTATTTTTTTCGCGTCTTCAAGCATGATGTGGTGCTCGGCATTGAAATGCACGCGCTCATCGTCTGCATCTTTTACAGAATATTCTCCTTTGCTTTTGGTTTCTTGTTCCAAGTTTGCGATAGTTTCGTCTACTACTATCTTTACTTGATAGAAATTTGTCTTGCCGGTGTCGAGGTCAAACTTGGCCCGTATGATTTGTCCTTTTTTGCCGTAATCTTTCTTGTACGCCGCGGCCATGGCCTGCTCTATAGCGTCTAATATTTTTTCTTTTGGGATTTTCCTGTCTTGTTCCAGCTGTTCCAGTGCTGATTTAAATGTTTTTAAGTCTAACATAGTGTTGTTTGGTTATTTTTATCCGCCTCTGGCGGAAAGCTATTAAGTTTTTTGTAAAAATAAAAGCCCTGTTTTGACAGGACCTATACCGCTCCAGCTTATCATAATCGCTCTTTTAACGCAATATTTTATTGTTTAGTCCGACGTAAAGTCGGACTCCGACTTCGCTATGCGAACGTCGGAGTTATCCACATTATATATGCTATTTGGAGCTTATTTTAGTATAATTGTGAAATATGAAAAAGAATATCTTTTTAAGTAAAAAATATCTTCTAATTACTATTTTTGCCTTAGCAGTGGTTTTGCTTGGAGCGCTGTTTATTTTATTCAGACTGGGCTCTCCAGTGGCAATGGCAGCAACTCTTACCTGTAATTCAGGAGAATCAGGCTGTGTGCAACATGGTTCTTGCGGTTGCGGCGCGGGTTTTTGGATATGCACTGACTTAGATCCTAATACGTATAATTGCGCATGTTCCCAGCCATCAATGTGCTTGTCTTTTTACACTGTCACTGCGAGCGCCGGAGTGCATGGCAGTATTTCCCCTTCCACCAGGGTAGTTGATTCCGGCGATGATGCAACTTTCACCATAACCCCCAACGCTGATTATTCTGTGGTTACTCCGATTGGCGGTACGTGCCCTTTGGGCACGCTTTCCGGGACTAGTTATACCACCGGAGCTATCACTTCCAATTGTACGGTTGCTGTTGTTTTTACCGCAATGTCTGGCAGCATTAATGCGAATCCAAACCCATGTATAATTTCACAGGGGGCAAGCAGCTGTAACACTGTTCTGCAATGGAGTACAGAAAATGCCCAAAGCGTTTCCAGAGTAACCTCTTCATATCCTGCGGCAAATACCACGATTGCTAATGGAAATTCAGGCAGTCAGTCTATATCTATTCCGTATATATCCAGTCCCAGACCATTTTATCTTTATAGTAATAACATTTTACTAGACCAAGTGAGTGTAACTGCTAATTGCGCTTCTGATACAACCTGGGACGGCACAACTTGCTCGGCTACAACAGGTCAAATATCGGCCACTTCCTGTACTATCGCAAGCGGAGATTCTACCTGCCAATCCTCAGTTACATGGAGTACAAACAGCCTGGTCCCGGGAGCCAACACCGCGGTAACCGCTACTAATGCGCCTCGAACAGTATCTACTGCAACATCCGGCACGAATATGAGTGTTGTCGTGAATTATAATTCAACTGTTTTCTATCTATACCACAACAACGTAAACTTGAGTGAAGCCGCCGTGACCGCAACTTGTACTTCTGGTACGACTTGGGACGGCACAACTTGCTCGCCACGCACGCCTGCTACGGGTGACATATCGGCCACTTCCTGTACTATCGACAGTGGAGCTTCTACCTGTAAGGCATCTGTCAACTGGAGTACTAATAACCCTGTTCCAGGAGCTGACACTGCGGTAACTGCCACTAATGTACCCCGAACTGTATCAACTGCGAGTTCCAGTATTAAAACAAATGTTACTGTAAGGTTCGGAAAAACTACTTTTTATCTATATCACAACAGTTTGGAATTAGATGAAGATTCTATAGATGTTTCCTGTGATTCCGGCACTGCGTGGGATGGAAGCATCTGTACCGTAGCGCCCATAGATGGGGGCTGGTACATCGGTCCTTGGGGCGATTGTGAAAAAGGAGAGCAAATGAGAGAAGTTTCTTGTACAAATCCCGCTCCGGCAAACGGAGGCGCTGATTGTCCCCAGCCTGAACCAGCCTCCACTCAAGCGTGTTCCGGCCCTGCCGGTGTCTGCGCGCTCAAGCATTATAGCTGTGCTGCAGGATATTCTGACCCTGTGGACCAGCATTCTCTCATTTCAAAATGGACATGGGCTTGTGTATCCGATGGCGGCAGTGCCGCTTGTACAGAGCAGAAGAGAAAACCAATATTTATTGAAAACTAAAAATCAACAAAAAATTCTCCAATCAGGGGGATTTTTTGTTATACTTACTCTGTATGCAGATTGATGAAGAACAGTTTAAAAAATTTATTTTAAAATCAGGGCTTATTACCAGCGAGGCTCTGGACTTTGCAGTAAAGGCATCTGAAACAAAGAATCAAAAACTTGGAAATATTTTACTTTCTCTTGGCAAGATATCGGAAACTGATTTAAAACGCACCGAAGCCTTTGTTCTGGGCATACCATTTATCAGCTTAGTGAAAGAAAAGATTGATTTTTCAGTGTTGTCCCTTATTCCGGAGCCCATCGCCCGCAATTATAATATAATTGCCTATAAAAAAAGTACCGAGGGCTTGGAGGTAGCCATGCTTGACGTAGATGACTTGCCGGTAATTGATTTCATAAAAAAACGCTCCGGCCTTAAAATTTTACCCCGGCTTACCGATACGATTTCGATAAAGTCTGTATTGGTGCAGTACAGAAAAACTCTGCAGGCTGAATTCCAAAATATTATCCAAAAAGAGTCTTCCAGCTTGTCGAAGTCCGGAGCCAAAGATGGGGAAAAATCCGGCGAGAAGTCTGAATTAGAACTGCAAAAAATGGCGGAAGATTTGCCGGTCATTAAAATTGTGGATTCTTTGATTGTTCATGCCATTTTACAAAATGCATCTGATATACATATAGAGCCTGGGGAAAAAGAACTTACTATACGCTATAGGATAGACGGCATATTGCACGACGCTATGGTCTTGGATAAAAATGCCGGAGCTGGAATTACCGCCCGCATCAAAGTACTTGCAAACCTGAAGCTGGACGAAAAAAGACTGCCCCAAGACGGCAGGTTTAAAAAAGAACAAGACGGAGAAAAAATTTCTTTCCGTGTCTCTACTCTGCCTACTTTTTTTGGAGAAAAAACCGTCATGAGAATTTTAAAAGAAAATGCGCATGGATTTTCGCTGGAAACTCTCGGTTTTCACGGCGGCGCGCTGGAGCGCATACACAGTTCTTTGAAGCAAAGGACAGGCATGGTTCTGGCTACCGGCCCTACAGGGTCCGGAAAAACTACCACCCTCTATACAATGCTCGATATCCTGAACAAGCCGGAAGTAAATATTTCCACAGTAGAAGACCCTATCGAATATCAAATGCCGCGTGTAAACCAAACTCAGGTAAAGCCGGAGATTGGACTGACCTTTGCCAATGGTCTCCGCTCTCTTCTGCGCCAGGACCCGGACATAATAATGGTGGGGGAAATCCGGGACGGGGAAACAGCGGGGCTGGCCGTAAACGCTTCCTTGACCGGACACTTGGTCCTCTCGACTATCCACACCAATTCTGCTGCCGGCGCCGTACCGAGGCTGATAGACATGGGAGTTGAGCCATTCCTCATAACCGCTACGGTCAAAACGATTATTGCCCAAAGGCTGGTGCGTCGGCTTGTTGCTAATAAAGAAAAATACTTTTTATCTGCTCTAGAAATAAAGAATTTAGGCAAGCTCGTCGATCTGGACAGGATGCTTACGCTCCTTAAAGAGGAGAAGATAGTTGGAGATAAAGATAGCTGGGACAAGATTCCTTTTTATAAGCCGGTAAAAGTGAGCGAGTTTGAAGACGGGTATTCAAATCGTATCGGCATGCATGAAGTTTTGGAAGTTTCGCCCGCTATCAAAGATATGATTATAAAGGGAAGCTCTCAGGATGACATAGAAATACAGGCCAAAAAAGAAGGAATGATGACTATGCTGGAGGACGGGGTTTTCCAAGCAGTGCTCGGCGTGACTTCATTAGAGGAAGTATTCCGGGTGGTTTCTGAATAAAAAGTTATGCGCGTACCAATTAATCAATTGCCAGAAATAATACAAAACCACGGCTTTGATTTTCATTGGGATAATGAAAAAGTATGGTCGCTCGACGTAACCTTAGAAGATATTGATATTGCCGAGTTAGAGTGGATTTTTAATTATCCATTTTGGAAAAATAAGACAAAATGCGATCTTTGTCCTAATCAAGTTATGCAGTCAATAGATTTATATCCCGAACACAAAAAAAGAATTCTTAATGCTGATATCTCACATCCAATTGATATAATGAAGAATCAGCTAGGCAACTGGCTTATACTGGATGGTATGCACAGGCTTGCGAAACTTATTATGGAAGGAAACAAAAAAGTGAAAGTTAGGAAAATATCAAGAGAATTTATCCCACTCATAGAACCAAAGCAATAGTATGAATAGAGTAAAATTTATAAGAAATGATATTCAAACTTTTTTATTATCACTCGATGATTCTACAATATCAAAAGTTCTGCATTCTCTTGAGATTTTAGATGAATTGGGTGAAAAAATCAGATATCCTCGGTCGAAAAAAGTAGCAAAACGTATTTATGAATTAAGGGTCTTAGGGGGATTGTCTATAAGGATATTTTATACTTTCCATAAAGAAGAAATATGGGTATTACATGCTTTTATTAAGAAAAGCAACAGAATACCACCGAGAGAACTGCAATTAGTTATTAACAGATTAAATTTATTGCAGTAAGATAGCGTATATGCTATCATATAATTATGAAAACATTAAAACAATTCAAAAAAGAAGCCTTTAAAAATCCTGGAGTAAAAAAGGCTTATGTAGAGATGCAGCCAGAGATGCAGATAATACGAGCTCTCATACTTTCTAGGAATAAAAAAGGTATGTCCCAAAGAAAACTAGCTCAAAAAATAGGAGTGACACAATCTGCTCTTGCTCGTTTTGAAACTGGCGGCGTAAATCCCACCCTTTCGTTTCTTCAAAAAATAACAAATGGACTTGGGTTAAAATTAGTAGTTAAATAAATATGCTTTTTTCATATCGTACAAAATCAGATAAGAGAGAAATAGCGGAAGGCATACTGGAGGCTCCGGACCGTTTTACGCTCGCCCGCGACCTGCGCAGCCGCGGGCTCACTCCGCTCTCGATAAGGCAGAAGGGGGCAGGCTTCATGGACAGAATATCAATATCCATGAATATTTTTTCGGCAATCAAAGCCGCTGACCTGGTTATTTTGACAAAAAATTTAAGCGGAATGCTGAAAGCCGGCCTCTCGCTCTATCGTGCGCTGTCAGTTTTAAAAAAACAGACTAAAAATAAAAAGCTGATTAAAATTTTAACTTCGCTTTCCGACGACATAAATAGCGGAGAGACGCTCTCGGTCGGACTTTCAAAATTTCCTGATGTTTTTTCAAAGCTTTTTGTATCGATGACAAAAGCGGGGGAGGAGTCCGGCAATTTGGCAGGCGCTCTTTCGGATGTGGGAGTCAGCCTGGAAAAATCCCAGGCTCTAACCAAAAAAATACACGGGGCCCTCATTTATCCCGGCATTATTCTTTCAGCGATGGTGGTGATAGGGATTTTGATGTTTGCGTTTGTGGTGCCGACCTTGGCGAATACTTTCAAAGAGCTCGGCGTCACGCTTCCTCTGCCGACTCGCGTTCTCATTTTTTTCGGCAATTTTTTCTCAAATCATTTACTACTGACTTTTGCTATTCTGGGAGGGCTGGTCTTCGGCGTATACATGCTTTTCCGCGCTAAATTCATACGAAAATATATAGACTTCCTTCTTCTTAGGATTCCGGTGGTAAAGAATCTGGTAAAAGAATTAAATACCGCCCGTACTGCACGCAGCATGTCTTCGCTTTTACTTTCCGGAGTATCGCTGACCCGGGCTGTCGAGATTACCGAAGATGTAGTCCAGAATGTGTATTATAAAAAAGTTTTACATCAAGCCAATATTGCCGTAGAAAAAGGAGCTCCTTTTTCTAGCGTGTTTGAAACAAACAGCAGCCTATATCCGGTAATGATGTCGGAGATGATTCAGGTAGGGGAAGAAACAGGCAAGCTTTCAGACATGCTTCTCGAGGTGGCTTTATTTTATGAAGGGGAAATTGAAAATAAAACTAAAAATCTCTCCACTATCATCGAGCCTGTGCTCATGATTATTATCGGCGCCGGAGTCGGCTTCTTCGCCATTTCCATGATTTCTCCGCTCTATTCCATACTGGGAAGTATAAGCTAGTTTAATTCGCTAAAGGCAGATGAGCTATTTCACTTCCTGCCAAGAAAGTGTTTCAAATTGGTCTGAGGTAAGAGGAAATTCCGGCGGCGGAGCGTAGAGCAGGTTTGCATCATAATTTATGTTTCTCGTTGTATAACCGGAAGTTGGCGGACTGCCATAAGCAAATCCGTATCTGGCATACGAAGCAATCATCCCATATAGTGAAATAACGGAGCGACTTTTATAAATACTGGAACAACTACTTCCCGTATAATAAAACCTACCAACCGAATTGTGCTGGGCCATCAGTGCACCGTCTATTTTTAAATTGTCTTCGCTTATCATGCCGACGTCTATCCCGCCTTGGGCGACAACGCCGAGAGAATCTGTGCCATCATAGTTTGTGTACATGAGGTCATTATTTATTATTATATTTTTATATTGAGTTGTGTCAGACGGTTCGGGCAAGAGCGCGGCGGCTATGGTAAGCCTGGCCCCATTTATCTGTCCGTCTATCACCAAGTGGTCTTGGATAAAAATTACTCCGTTGGCGGGGAATGCGTAATTGCCTTGCGGAGCTTGGGTATTGATACTCCATGTTAAGCCAAGAGGATTTGACGAATTGGTTGTACACGTGTTTGGACTCCCGGGCATAGGCACCCAGCTGTTTATTTTATATAAATCAAATGTGTCGTTGGTTTTTAAAACTATATGATAGCCTTGAAAGCCCGCACCGGCGGCGTCCCGATAAAATCCTCCAATTGCCTGTGACATTGTTTTCAGATTAGCGACATCATTTGTGAAACCGGAAAAATCAATTGCCGGCTGTCCGACCTTGCGCCCTGCGGCAAATACGTCTGCGCGGTTTGGAATAGTTGTAGGCGGGGTAGAATCTTGGTTTAATTCGCTCGGGCTTTTAGTAGTATAAACGCCAAATTCATACCACGTAGAATGGCCATTGTCCGCATCGCTATAGGTGGTGACTCCGCTCTCGACCACATTGTGGGCGAGGCCATCAAAGTGAATGCCTCCATTTACATGTACTGACCCGAAGACCTCAGTACCCGAGCCGAAATACGTGGCATCATTCCCAGCAAAGGCATGCTCTGCTATAGATGGCTTGGCAACTTGGGTAACTATTTTTCGGAGGAAGGAAGAATCCAGGCTTGATGAGCCGACTGATTTTATTTTTACCAATGAAGAGCCGCTCACGGGGGGAGTGATGGTCAAAGAAAATTGTCCGACGGTATTTCCGTCCTTATCTTTTAGTGTGTGGACATAGGGGCCGGCGGCTCCTGTGCCGTCCTGATAGTCGGTCGAAGCGTGCGCCAAATGCCATCTGTAATAATCTATGCCGGCTTCGGCCGATTGAAATGCCTGTTCGCGATTGTAGGTTACCCGGCTTAACCGGATAGAGTTTGCGGTAAAGCTGGCGAACGCGGTAATGATTATGATAGCGATAGTAGCAAAGACCAGCGTCTGCACGATAATTATTCCGGAATTTTTTGAATTTATTTTCTTCATATAATTACAAATTATCTTTTATGTTCCGGATTGTTACCTGAGTAGAAAAAGTAATGGGAGCAGGCGATTTATTTACGTCCTTTTCGATCGGGATAGTTATTTTTATCAGTCTTATAGCTGACACATCTACAGGAGAAGCGAGCGCCGTCGTAGTACCGTCGTAGTTTTTATCATAATAGCTGAAAGAAAATCCATTGGTAACATTTGGCACCAAGGTGGTGATTACTTCTGCTCCGGTATAATCAAGCGGGCTACCCGTCGGCTTGACCACCCCTTTTTGCAGGTTTGTGCCGTTTAGAAAATATCGCACTTTTTCTTTCAGTCCGTCGTCGTAAATGTCTGAATAAAAAGTAAAGCTGGTGGAACTGGCGGCGCTTATGGCATACGCGCCGTTGTTTCCGGATGACGCAGTGCGAATTTCCGCAGTCATTGTTTTGAGCGCCGCCCGTGCCGAGTTAGTGCCTTGGAGAGCATTGCTGAGAAAGGAATTATACATCCAGACGTTTCTGGAAAACAAAGTAAGTGCTCCCACAATAAGGACAAAAATTCCAATTCCAATCAAGGTTTCCATCATTGTAAACCCACTCACTCTTTCTTTTTTCTTTTTTATCTTTTTTAACATTTCTTTATAAACTTTCTACTTTATAACTCTAAGGTGCCAGGGTTACATTTTGGTTCATCCAATTTGCGGAAACATTCACGGAGGTAACTGAAGTTTGAAAACCAGTCTTGGAGACAGTGAGAGTGTATGTTCCGGAGACTAACCCATTCCAAAATACCTGTCCGGATGTCGGACAAGTGCCGGAATTTGTAGTTTTTGTCTGGTCAAATCCGGTTTTTTGCAATCGCACGGTAGCTCCGTCTATAGTCGTATTTGCAGCATCTTTTACTGAAACCAGCAAAGCCCTGTTTACGTGAGGTACTGCCACTATCTGCAGGTTCTTGCTTTCGTTTGGGTTGACGATAAAATTTGGCAATAAGGTAGTTCCTGCCAAGTCGTAAGACAGGGAGGTAAGCAACACTCCGTATGTATCCCATTCTAAGTTTGGAACAGGTAAATTTCCCAAAGCATCCGTAGTGAAATTATGCGCTGGATACTTGAGTACGGCCGGGCTTCCGATGAGTTTTGTTCCGGTCAAAGAAAAACCGATACTAGGGAGAGGGACACAGGCCGCATCCACGCTTTTTACAACAAGCGAACTAAGTACATCAATGGCAAAGCTGAGCTGGGTCACTTGCTGGGCTACCACATTTGCATCAGGTTTTATCGGGCTCGGTCCGGCCGCCCCGCCGACCGGATAGGTTTGTTCTTGGGAGAAGTTTGTTTTTGTGGTTGTAATATTGTAAGCAGCGGTGCCGGTCGGGGCGTCGACTATTTTTACCCATCCGGCATTGTCCGTAGTTTCGTCTATGATTGTATCCGGATTGGTCTCTGTATTGACTATATGTATTCCCGCTCCGGCGACAGGCACACCGCTTGCGTTAATCGCTCTTATAAATAGGGCGCCGTTTGTAGAAGCAGTTTCCAGCGCTCGCGGAGCCACTAGGGTCGTAAAATTTAAGGGAGAAAAATTCTGACAATTGGAGCAGGCTATGTCCAAATCCACCAGTTTGTAATCCGCCGGCGAAGTGTCGTTTGGGCTTCCGCCTATTGTGCCGTCAAAGCTATCATCAGTACTTCTTACAGTTGTTTGAACGGAAAAAGAGAAATTATCGCGGACAAAGGTTTGGTTTCTGATGAGCTTGCCGACGGGCAGCCCGCCGGCTATGCCTACATCGTTATAAGGCAGGTTGCGCACGATTTCAAATCTTTCGTTGGCGAGCTCTGTAGCTGCCACTTTTGCGCGCACGCTTGAACTGGCGCTCATTAATACTCCAAAAGCTTGGTAAGCAGACAAAGCTACCAGCATAAATATCGCGCTGCCTACGAGTGTTTCGATGAGAGTAAAACCCCGGGAGAAACCTTTGTCATTCATGTATATATTTTAACGCACTATGATATAATTTGCTATATGAAATATCGGGCGAACAAGAGAAAAATAATAGTTGGCAACTGGAAAATGAATCCGCTCCGAGCTAAAGATGCGGAAAAATTATTTAAAAACGTGGCAACGCTTGTTTCCCAGGTTAAAAAAACAGATATTGTAGTCGCTGTTCCGTTTATATATTTGGACAGGCTCGGAAAAATCCGCACCAGTAAAATAAAACTGGGCGCTCAGGATTCGTTTGGCGTGGACACAGGTCCTTTTACCGGAGAAATCTCACCGGAAATGCTGTATGATATCGGCGCTCGCTATGTAATCTTGGGCCATTCAGAGAGAAGAGAACTCGGGGAAGGAAATGAGTTAATTAATAAAAAAATCAAAGGCGCTTTGGCTTCCGGCTTAGTTCCGATACTTTGCGTGGGAGAGAAATCGAGAGATGAAAACCATGAATATTTTGAAATTGTAAAAACACAGGTAGAAGAATGCTTGAATGGAATTTCCAAAAATTCATTGTCAAAAATTATCATTGCGTATGAACCTGTCTGGGCACTTTCCAGTACAGCTAACCGCCGCGATGCCACGCCTACCGACTCTGAAGAGATGGTCATTTTCATAAAGAAAACTTTGGCGGATAAATTCGGCGCCAAGGCAGAATTGCCCAGAATCATTTACGGCGGCTCTGCAAACGAAAAAGACGCGCTTGATTTTCTCATGAAGGGCGGCGTGGACGGGCTGCTCCCCGGCAAAGCGAGCCTGAGCGCAAAGAAATTTTCAAAAATTATAGAAATATGCGAAGCATCAAACAATTAAAAAATATAAAAGGGAAAGTCGTTTTAGTGCGGGTGGATTTTAATGTACCCATAAAGGGCGGCCGAGTGCTTGATGATTTTAGGATAAAAAAAGCGTTGCCGACTATAAAATTTTTACAAAAAAAAGGTGCAAAATTAATTTTGATTACTCATTTGGGAAAAGGCGGAGAAACTCTTGCTCCAATTGCAAAAATTTTAAATAAATATATCAAAGTAAAATTTATTCCTGCGATGATAGGCTATAAAGTTTCTTTAGCTATTTGGAAAATGAAGGACGGAGATGTAATTCTTATTGAAAATTTAAGAAATGAAAAATGGGAGCAAGACGGAGACAAGGGCTATTCTAAGACCTTGGCAGAGTGGGGAGACATATATGTAAACGAAGCCTTCCCTGTTTCGCACAGAAAAGATACATCCATAGTTTTAGTGCCAAAACTGCTGCCAGCATATGCTGGGTTTCAATTAGAGCAGGAAGTAAAAAATTTATCTCGTACTTTTAAAAAACCCAAGCATCCATTTCTTTTTATTTTGGGTGGCGCTAAATTTTCTACCAAAATGCCTTTGATTAAAAAATATTTAAAACTGGCGGACCAGGTTTTTATCGGCGGAGCCCTGGCAAATGATTTTTTGAAAGCCAAAGGTTATAATATTGGTAAATCTCTCGTGGATGATTCTAAGTATGATATTAAAAAAATCTTGAAGAATAAAAAATTGATTTTACCTGTTGATGTTTTAGTAAAATCTAAAAATAAATTTATATATAAAAATATAAATGAAGTGCAAAGCGATGAATATATTTTAGACATTGGGAGTAAAACAATTAAAAACTTAGCTCCGCTTATTAAAAATTCTAAAGTTATTCTCTGGAACGGACCGCTCGGCAAGTATGAAGACGGAGGCGCGGAAGGAACTAAGAAAATATTAAAATTAGTCGGAAGCTCAAAGGCGGAAAGTATCATAGGCGGGGGAGATACGGTAACTCTGATTTCAGAGATGAAAATGGAGAAGAAATTCTCTTTCGTGTCCACGGGCGGCGGCGCTACTTTAGATTTTCTAGCAAACGGCACTCTGCCCGGCATCAAAGCGCTGAAATAATTTTTTTGACTATCTCGCTGCCTTCTTCACCTTTATATTTTTTGGTTGGCCAGCTGGTGAGCCCGTCGTCGAGGTATCTCGGGATGAGATGCACATGGAAATGTGGCACGTCTGTTCCGCCCACGGATACCTGCACGTAGTCATATTTCAATCCGTTTTTTATCGCAAGCATCAATTTTTTAGCAAGTTTGAAAATTCCCGCTATTATTTCGTCATTGGCTTCCTGCATCCAGACGATGTGTTTTTTTGGAATTATCAAAAGGTGGCCATCTGAGACTGGCTCTATATCTAAAAAAGCCAGGAAATTTTCATCCTCATAAGCTATATTAGCCGGTATTTCTTTTTTTATAATTTTGCAAAAAATACAATCGTCCATATTTATATATTCTACACTATGTATGCTAAAATTCCACGTATGCAAAAGTATGGAGAACTGCTAAGAGGGTTACTATCCAAGCGGGGGATTACTGACGAGGCTGCGGCTGAGATTTTTCTTAATCCGGATTATGAACGGGATTTTCACGACCCCTTTTTAATGCGCGATATGGAGCGTGCCTGCGTGAGGATTTTTGAAGCAGTTGAAGCAAAAGAAAAGATACTCATTTATGCGGACTATGACTGCGACGGCATTCCGGGAGCGGTAATTCTGCAGGACTTGTTCAAGCTGATTGGCTATAAAAATTATGAAGTATATATTCCGCAGAGGAACAGCGAAGGCTATGGGCTCAATTTGGAGGCCATAGAACAGTTTGCAAAAAGCGGGGTAAAGCTCCTCATTACGGTGGACTTGGGCATCACCGCGGTAGCCGAAGTCGCTCAAGCGGAGGTGGATGGCATAGATGTGATAATTACAGACCATCATCTTCCCAAAGAGTCGCTTCCTCGAGCGTACGCCATACTAAACCCAAAAGTAGATGATTATCCGGAGAAAATGCTTTGCGGCGCCGGGGTGGCATTCAAATTGGCACAGGGCTTTATAAAAAAATACGGAGAATATTTTAGCATAAGCAAGGGCAGTGAAAAATGGATGCTTGATATGGCAGGCTTGGCGACACTTTCTGATATGGTTCCGCTTACAGGGGAGAACAGGGCTATAGCCTATTTCGGGATGAAAGTTTTTAGAAAGTCCCGTCGTCCGGGCCTACAAAAACTTCTTGCCCAGATGAAGATAGACCAGAGGCATATCAGCGAAGACGACATCGGTTTCATGGTGACACCCCGGCTGAACGCCGCATCGCGCATGGATGACCCGATGCGGGCTTTTGAACTTCTTTCTACAGAAGACGAAGCTGAAGCCGGCATACTCGCAAAACATCTGACTAAAATAAATGACGAGAGGAAAAGCATCGTCACGGGCATAATGCGGGAAGTGAATAAAAAGCTTGAACAAGACAACAGAGGAAATGCGGCAGCAGTCATAGTTATCGGCAATCCGGAATGGCGCATAGGCATCTTGGGACTTGTGGCCGGAAAAATAATGGACGAATATCAAAAGCCTGTATTTGTCTGGGGCAAGGATGAAAATGACTGCATCAAAGGTTCCTGCCGGAGCGAGGGCTCGGTATCAGTGGTCGAGCTCATGGCTGCGACTGCGCCTTATTTCTTGGAATACGGCGGACATGAGCTCGCGGGAGGGTTTACCGTCCATAGCGACAAGATTCATTTTTTGGAAGAGGGCCTATGTGAATCTTTCCATAAAGTAAAACGTGACTCAAGTGTGAACTCAGGACAGGAAAAATACGACATAAAGTCCGCCTTGGATACAGTAAACCTGAAAAATTGGCGGGAGATAGAAAAAATGTCTCCTTTCGGTCTTGCCAACGAGAAGCCCCAGTTCTTATTTGAAAGCGTAAAAATAGAAAATCTTAAAAAGTTCGGCAAAAACGGTTCGGGAGAACATTTGGAAATTATTTTTTCCAATGACCAAGGCGGCAGGAAAAATAGAGTCGTGGCGATTTCTTTTTTTTCAAACACAGAATCTTTTCAGAAGCCTTTAGCTGAAGGCCTGAATGTGAATTTGCTTGCTACGTTTGACTTGTCTAGATTTAGAGGGCGCGAAGAGTTAAGATTAAGGATAGAAGATATATATTAAACCAGATGAAAACAGATAAAGATAAGATTATTATATATACAGACGGAGCAGCTAGGGGAAATCCGGGCAAGGCTGGCTGGGGGACAGTTTTCCTCATGGGAGACAAGGTAGTTGAAATTGGCGGACGAACAGAGCATGCCACCAATAACCAGATGGAGCTCATGGCAGCGATTGAAGGGTTAAAATACCTAAAGAAACACAAAATTGATTTGCCTGTGGAAATTTTTGCTGATTCAAAATACGTCATAGCAGGTACCAATGAATGGATACACAACTGGATGAAAAATGATTGGCGCACTGCTAATAAAAAACCAGTTTTAAACCAAGAATTGTGGCAAGAGCTGCACGAGTTAAATCAGGAATTCAAGCCAAAGTGGCATTATGTAAAAGGCCACAGCGGGGACAAATGGAATGACAGGGTAGACGAAATAGCTACCACCTTTGCCGACAATGAACCGGTGAAACTTAGGAAATAAAAATTATATGGATGAAAACTACTTAGAAAGACAACCAAATATAACTCTTAAAATAGTTGGAATTAATGATTTAGACTTGCTTACAAAAATAGCTGAGATAGAACGAGAGGCATTTAGATATAAAATAGATGCTCATGATTTCCAAAAAATGATAGAGAGAGGTGAGTTAGTAATTGTGGTTTATAGCGATGGTCAACTTGCTGGGCTTGCAACAGTAATCATGGATGCTGATCCTCATAATTCTAAACCAATTGCCAGAAAATTACCCGAAGAATCGTCATGGGCTTATGGAGCTACTGTAATTCCCAAATTTAGAGGTAAAGGTTTGCAAAAAAGGCTACTTGAAGAACGAATAAAGTTTTCTCTTGAAAATGGTAAAGAAACGCTAATGGGTTGTGCTCGTCTTGAAAATGGAGCAAGCGTGCGAAATATCACAAGTACTGGCGGGCGAATCCTGGCTTTCTCGCCGAATTTTTTCCCCGATGGTGAAAATCCAGCGCGTTTGATCTGGGAAATTGACACTACTTTACCAAAAGAACAACAAGAGCAGACGCATAAAAAAGAAGGCTTAACCCCCAATATGGCACTGGAAGCAGCTGAAAAAGAAGAAGAAAAAATAGTACTTACAGTCAAAGATGGCGAAAAGAAAGATGTTGAGGCCGAAGAAGCTACAGCTCGAATTCTTTCAAAAGATTATATAGGAACTAGCATACAGACCTTATCAGTAGATGATGCTACGGGGTCTAGATGTAATGGAGTGGTTTTTCGGCATCTATCAACTTTTCCTCCCGACGTAGCAAAACGTCTTCTTGAGCGAAAGAAGAAAATTCAAGAGATATTAAAGCCAAATCAAGAAAAGTTAAATATAAAAATAGAAATAGCCCCACGGGATGACTGGGAAGCTTGCAAAGATTTAAGGCTTGAGGCTATAGAACTATATCCGAAAATTTTTGGATTGACGGAAGAAGAAGCTCAAAAAGAGAAAGATAAAACTGATGAAGAATGGAAACAAGAAACAAACAGTGAAACTATGTTTTCTGTGTTGGCGTGGGATGGTTCCAAGCCAGTAGGTCTGGGGCGTACTAAGAAAACAGATGATAATAGTTGGTTTATTAGGAACGCTTATGTGAAAAAGGAGTTTGAAGGGAGAGGCCTGCATACCAAAATGATTGCCTTGCGCTTGCTTGAAATACAGAACCGCAAGGGAACAAAAGTTATTACAGGAGTAAAAGCTGATAATAATAAATCTATAGAAAATCTTGAGAAGTTTGGTTTTAAAAAATTTAAAACTGACGTAAAAGATGGAGAAGAATTTTACTTAATGGAGTTAACTAATTTAGACAGTCCAGAACTGCGTGATAAAATCAATGCAGTTTTGGATACGCGATAGAATATTTTATGCAGTTTGCTTCGGTTTTGTGTTTGGAGTGCTCCTTCGCTCTTTAGTGTTTATAAATGTTTTTATAGTTTTGTTTTTAGGAGTCATAGCCATGGCTCTATTTTTAATTTTCCTTGTCCGCCGAAGCTTTAGCGGAGGAGGAAACTCTAATTCATGGGGCATAATAGCTTCGATTTTTATACTAGCTTTTTCATTTGGCATTTTTAGATTTCACCTTGTGGACAAGCCTACTCCAGTAATTTTTGAGTCGCAGGTAGGGCAAAAAGTTTCTTTATCAGGAGAAGTTATAGATGAACCGGACACGAGGGAAAATAATATAAAGCTGACGACGGAAGTAAATAGAGAGGGCGTAAAGACAAAAATTTTACTATCTGCCGGCATGGACGGAGAGTATGCATATGGGGACGAAATAAATTTTGAAGGAAAGTTAGAAAAGCCGGAAAATTTCATTACCGACCAAGGCAAAGAATTTGATTATATTAATTATTTGCGCAAAGACGGGATTTTATATGTGATGAGCTATCCGAAAGTAGAAATTGTTTCCCGGAATAATGGAAACTTTATCAAAAGCGCCTTATTTTCCGTCAAAGAAAAATTCTTAGAAAAAATGAATGGTGCCATAGTGCCTCCGGAGAGCCTGCTCATGGGCGGGCTGATATTGGGCGAAAAATCTTCATTTAGCGATGAGCTTCGGACTAGCTTTATAAATACAGGCACGATACATATCGTTGCCCTTTCCGGATATAACGTTACCATAATTGCGGAATGGATAATGAAACTGTTCGCCCAGCTGCCATATATATCAAAAAATCTTGGAATTGGCATGGGTATTCTAGCCATCATACTTTTTATTTTAATGACGGGGGCGAGCTCGACGGCCATCCGCGCAGGCATCATGGCAGTGCTTGTCCTCGTAGCGCGGGCGACGGGCAGAAATTATGATGTGGCCCGCGCGCTTATCTTAGCCGGTGTTTTTATGATTCTTTTAAATCCATTTGTGCTCGCCTACGATGTTTCTTTTCAGCTTTCTTTTATTGCCACCATAGCGGTCATATTTTTTGCGCCGAGAATTGAAAAATATTTTCTATGGGTGCCGACTTGGTTTCAGTTGCGCGATATTGTGTCTGTCACCAGTGCTGCGTATATTTTAGTTTTACCGTTCATTCTCTACAAAATGGGCAATCTCTCTACCGTTGCCCTGCCGGCGAATGTTTTGATTTTGCCTTTTATTCCCTTTACGATGCTTCTCGGGTTTCTCACGGGCATGGCCGGAATGATTTGGTACGCATTTGCCGTGCCTTTAGGATATGCTTCGTATTTGCTATTGCATTACGAGCTTGGCGTCATCAGCTTTTTCTCCAATATTCCCTTTGCCGCATTTTCTATTCCCAATTTTCCGCTAGTTCTCACGCTTCTAATTTACGCATATTTTGTGTATATGCTTTTTGGACGTAGTATCAAAAGTTTCTTAAAAGAAGAAATATAAAAACTCTTTCTTAGCATGCTTTTTATAAAGCAATCTATCTGGCAAAGCTTTGCCAGCGAACCTGCTCGTCAATCAAGAAAATAATAGAAAAGAGTACTTTCTTTATTTTCTAATTTCCTGCGCAAGACTTTCTAAAAAGTACGCCTGCAACGAGTTTTACAAAGCCTTCTTAAAATTTTCTTCTATAACTTCCCAATTTAAATTATTAAAGAATGCTTCTACATACTGTTTTTTCTCTGAAGCTGGATAGTCGTACAGGTATGCATGTTCCCACATATCAATGCCGAGCACCCAATTGAGCCCATTTAGCTGCCCCATGTGCTGTTCGTCCACCCAGGTGTGCATGAGCTGGCTCGTTTCCTTGTCATAATATAGTATTGCCCAGCCGACTCCGCGGGTCATAGCCAGAGTTTTAAATCCGCCAAGCCAAGCATCAAAAGACGGCGCTTGCTTCTCTATCGCGGCTTTGAGTCCTGAATTTTCCGGTAGTGTCTTGCCTCCGCCTTCCAGAGACTTGAAATAATATTCATGGTTCCTGATGCCGTTGAATTCAAAGCCGAATCTTCTTTGCAGCTCCGCCATCACGTATGCGTTTTTTTCAGGGTCTACTGTCAGCTCTCCGATTTTCTCTATGATTAGGTTCGCGCTTTTCACATATCCCGCATAGAGCTTCAGATGCTCTTCAATATTTTTCGCTGATATTCCCTTTAGCTCTCCAATATTAAATTTTATTTCTTCAAATTTTTTCATGCTAATATTATAGCATGACGTTTCAAAACAGAAAAAGTTACTTTCTGCTCTCAGCCGCGCTTGTTCTTATTGCTTTAAATATTTTCCTTTTTCGTCTTGATTTTAAAAGCCACCATAGCAAAGAGCTTACTTTTGCCATGCTGGATATCGGCCAAGGCGACGCGCTTTTTATCCAGTCTCCCACGGGCACGCAGATTATGTTTGACGCGGGACCAGCGCACAAAGTTTTGGGTCCGCTCGCCAAGGCCATGCCGCCCTTTGATAGGAGCATCGATGCCGTAGTCATCACCAATCCGGATGCAGACCATATTGGCGGCTTTGCGGAGGTCCTGAAAAATTATAAAGTCGGGCAGGTTTTTGAACCGGGAACCATTAATGATTCTAAAACATACCAAAATCTGGAAGAAGAAATAAAACGGCAGCATATTCCGGATATATTGGCGAAGAAAGGAATGCGGCTGGATATCGGCGGCGGTGCGGTGATAGATATTTTATTTCCCGACCGCGATGTATATACATGGAGCTCGAATGACGGGTCTATCGTCGCCAAGCTTACATATGGAAACACATCAG
>DASYKZ010000015.1:0-24256 GCA_035994985.1 Minisyncoccota bacterium
ATTTACCCGGCTGTCGACCCGCTTGATTCCTCATCTACAATTCTCGACCCAAACATCGTGGGAGAAGAGCATTACAATGTCTCCCGTGAAGTCCAGCGCGTGCTTCAGAGATATAAAGACTTGCAGGATATCATCGCCATCCTCGGCATGGAAGAACTCTCTGCAGCAGACAAAGAGCTCGTATCCCGCGCCCGCAAAATCCAGAAATTCCTTTCTCAGCCATTTTTCGTAGCTGAAATTTTCACCGGCACAAAAGGCGAGTATGTTCCGCTTTCTGAAACTATCCGTTCGTTCAAAGAAATTCTGGAAGGCAAGCATGACGACAAGCCGGAGAATGATTTTTATATGAAGGGCGCGTTATAGGATAAGTTTTTTGAAAATATAAATAGCTTCTCTCGAAATGCAATCTATCTGGCGAAGCTTCGCCAGCGAACTGCTCGTCGCTCAAGAAAATAATAAATAGAGTACAATTTTTATTTTCTAAGCTCCTGCGCAAGACATTTCTTAAGAACTATTTAATTTTTCAACATAAAATACATGGCAAAACAATTAAAATTAAAAATTATTACCCCCGAGAAGCTCATCTTGGAAGAGATGGTAGACTTCGTTACTTTGCCTACCACTAAAGGCGAGATTACTATTTTGCCTGAACACATCCCATTAATCTCCGGACTCGCATCGGGAGATGTGGTCGCTTTTACAAATGGCGAGCATGTTCCCATGGCTGTAGCTGGCGGTTTTATTGAAGTAAAGAAAAATCAGGGCGGTATCACCGAAGTCGCCGTACTCGCTGATTTTGCCGAGCATGTGAGCGATCTGACGGATGAAAAAATAAATGAAGCAAAAACTCGAGCTGAAGAGTTAAAGAAACAGATGGAAAATAAAGAGCATGTTGACTTCGAACATTTTGAATCTGAGCTCGAACGTTCTTTAACCCGTGTAAGAATTGCCGACAAATGGCGCACAAAAAAGTATAGGAAATAATATGGCTAAATTTTACGTTGTGGCGACGCCTATAGGGAACTTAGGGGATATCACATTCCGGGCTATTGAAACACTAAAAAATGTGGATTTGATTCTCTGCGAAGACACACGAGTTACAAAAAAACTTTTAGATAGGTATGAAATAAAAAAGCCCACCATGAGCTATCCTGCCGACGATATCGTCGGCAAAAACTCCAGACAGAGCAATAAGCTTGCTAAAATTTTTGCGCTACTAGAGGAAGGGAAAGACTTGGCCTTGGTGTCAGACGCGGGAACACCTGGGATTTCCGACCCTGGAGCAATGCTGGTTTCTAAGATAAAGGAAAAATTCGCACTTGAAGAAGTACAAGTAATTCCGATTCCTGGAGCATCAGCAGTCATAGCTGCGCTTTCTGCTTCAGGCCTACCTACCCATGAATTTACCTTTCTTGGTTTTTTGCCGCACAAAAAAGGTAGAGATACTCTCTTCAAGGAGATACGTGACGCCAAAAGAACTATGGCGTTTTACGAATCACCGCATAGAATTTTAAAAACTTTAGAATCATTAAATGCATACTGTCCAAATAAAAAAGTTTGTTTGGCCCGCGAACTGACTAAAATTTATGAAGAATTTAAAACTGGTACAGCCGAAGAGCTTTTAAAATATCTACAAGGCAATGCCGTAAAACAAAAAGGGGAATTTACGGTACTAGTTGCGCCAAATTCCCGCTAGCTGTATACTGAAACAAGTAAATAATTAATTATAGATTCCTTAAAGATGAACATCAATTTTATAAAAGACATAAGAGCAATTAGAAATATTTTAAAAGACAAAGAAGACTTAGATCCCGAAGTCTACAAAGAATTTTTGGCTAAGCAGCTTATCCTAAGAGACTATCTCGCCATAGAACGGACTATCCTTACCAATGAAGCAACTTTTTTGTCATATATACGCACCGGACTGACAATAATAGTCGTCGGAGTTACTCTCTTTAAATTAGCTGAAAATTATGCAGTTTTCCAATACACTGGAGCCCTGCTTGTTGTTATCGGATTCTTTACTCTAGTTCAGGGAGCTGCTAGAACAGTGCAGATGGGCAACAAAATTAAAAAATTCTTGAAAAAGCGAGAAGAAGTAATTCCGCCGGAAATGAAGTCCTTATTGTAATTACAGCAAGTCCTCGGGGTCTACAAAGATTTCGAAACTGGGCGGCAGGGCCTGGAGCTTTGCGAGCAGGTTTTTGTCTATCTTTGAAAGATAGGACCATTCTGTGGTTTTAATTTTTATGAGAGCATTTGTAATATATTTTGTTTTTACTTGGGCGGAAAACCCGCTGAAAATCAGGGGCTTGTACCCTTCCAGTGTTTCGGAAATTATTTTTGCAGCTTTCAGTGTTTCCGCTTTATTACCGGCGTGTTTTATTTTTATAAAGCGCATGAATGGCGGATAGGAAAGATTTCTCCGATCTTCCAGCTCAGAGCGGACGAAGGGCAACAAGTTTTTTGACTGGACGGCGAGGACAACAGAGTCTTTAGCGTTTTTGGTCTGAATAATAAACTTATCTTTAGTCTTAGAAAGAATTGATACCGCAAGCTGGATTATTTTCTCACTCATCTTGAAATTCGGTATGCTCCAAAAAGAATCAAAGGACGCGATGATAGACAAGGCAACTTTATTCTTCATATAATGGAGCGCCATTTCCGTGCCTACAAGTATGGCTCCCTTTGTTTCTTCCCATTCTTTTGCGATTTTCTCCGCTTCTTTTTTGCTTTTTACTGACTCCTTGTCGAGTTTAAAAATTTTAGCTTCCGGGAGAAACATGCTTATCTCTTCCACCACAGTGTCCGTGCCGATGCCGAGCGGTACCAAATTCCAGCTTTGGCAATGCGTGCACACAGTATCTACAGTTTTTTCATCTCCGCACCTGTTGCAGACAAAAAACCTTTTTTTCTTTGCATTGGAATTATACAGCACAAGCGGAGCCAGGCATTTTTCACAGCTTACCGTCTGTCCGCAATCCCCGCACAGGGTTTGAGTAGCCAAACCTTTCCGGAGAGTAAAAATAAAGGTGTTTTTTTTATTTAGTACCGCGTTTTCTATTTCTTTTCTGCTGGCCTCTCTAAATATTTTAAACGGTTGCGATTTTCCTTCTCTTGCTTCTTTTGCCTCCCGGCTTTCGATTTCTATCTCTCCGTCAAAATCAATCCGGAATGACAGCGGATGCATGGGTAAGAGGCCGTCGATTTCGCGCCTAGCTATGGTTTCAAAGCGTAAAAGATTGTCGCTCAGTATGAATTTTGCATTAATTTTTTCTGCGAAAATCTCGGCAAAAACCCGCAAATCAAAGCGGGGGGGGGCAATCATTTTATAAGAACTCGAACTTTCGTGTTCTACGATGATAGCTCCGATGTCAGCTCTCGGTACAGATAAAAATGGGGCAGTGCCCAAGAGTAGCACCGGATGCTCTGTAGCCATAGCTCCAATTAATTTTTCTAGGGCTTTTTTTTGCGTAAAACCTCCATGGAAAGTATAGATAAACTGGCCTATACCTTTGGACAGATGCTCTTCCAGATTTTCTATATCTTTCTCCGTGGGCAAGACGATAAAGACAGATTTATGGGAAGCAAAATTCTCACGGATTAAAGTTTTATAAATAGAAATACGATTTTCAAATGATTCCTGTAAAAGCATCTTCTCGGACCGCAGATTTTTTGGGGCCGAAGTAGCGTGAGACGAAGGTTTAAATTTTTTAAATCCGAGGGCAATGGCATCATACTCTTCCCTGAAAGAAGCCGGAATCATTGAGGTAATTGAGTTGCTTTTGCCGGAAACAAAGTATTCACTTGCATGGATTACTGATTCAATATATTCTTTCCGGAATATTGATTTTTCTTTCACCTCAATTATCTTCTTTAAATTGAAGTTCATTTCTTTTATATCTATTTTTGTATTGGATACATTTTCGCTCGATACCGCGAGCCCTAAGGTCCTTTTACCCCGCAGGTTTATCGTTACAATGCTTCCGCTCTCTATTTCTTTGGTGGTGAAATACGTCAAATTACCCTTCAAAATTCCCTTTTTAAGCGGAATTACATTAACAATTTTCATCTTTTAAATATAGCATATCTATGCTATATTGCTCTTATGGCATTTCTTAATATTTTTTCGAAGAAACTGGGCATAGATTTAGGAACGGCAAATACGCTGGTATTTTTACCGGGCAAGGGAATAGTCTTAAACGAACCTTCAGTTGTCGCAGTTTCGGAACAGGATAATAAAATTTTAGCGATTGGCTTTGAAGCCAAAGACATGATAGGGAAAACACCTGAATCAATTATTACCTACCGCCCAATGAAAGACGGCGTTATCGCGGATTACCGGGTGACGGAAGCCATGCTTCATTATTTCATAAATAAAGCCATGGGACGCTTCAATTTTTTTAAGCCGGACGTAATGGTCTCCGTGCCGGCAGGAGTCACTTCTACCGAAAGAAGAGCAGTCGTGGAAGCGGCGATGCGCGCAGGAGCCAAAAATGCATACGTGGTCAAAGAGCCTATCTTGGCAGCCATCGGCGCCGGCATCCCTATTTATGAATCAAGAGGGTATATGATAGTAGACATCGGAGGAGGGACCACGGATGTCGCGGTGATTTCGCTCGGCGGCATTGTCGCCTCTACTTCTGTAAAGTGCGCCGGGAATAAAATAGACGCGGCTATAGCCGACTATATTAAAAAAACTTTCAACCTCGCCATCGGCGACCGGACAGCCGAAGAAGTGAAGATAAAAATCGGTGCCGCCGTACCGCTCGAAGAAGAACTGCAGGTAACCATCAAAGGGCGGGACTTTATCCAGGGATTGCCCCGGAGCGCCCAAGTGTCCACCAATGAAATAGTACGGGCCATAGACCCTGAATTAAAACTAATAGTCAAAGCTATCAAAGACGTGCTCCAAGAAACTCCGCCCGAGCTCGCTTCCGACATTATCGACCACGGCATCATCATGACCGGAGGCTCTTCGCTTCTCCGCAATTTCACCGATTTGATTTATCTAAAAACTGGCGTGAAGGCGAGCTTGGCGGAAGACCCTCTTTTCTGCGTAGTCAAAGGGACAGGTATTGCGCTCGACCATCTGGATGTGTACAAAAAAACAGTTTTAAGCAAGAAATAAGATTTTTGAAATAGTTCTTGAGATATGAATATAGAAAAATATTTAGATAAAGAGAACTTACACCACGCATATCTGGTAGAAGGCAGCCGTGATGAAATAATCCCGGAAATTCTGGAATTTTTAAAAAGCTTAAAGATAAAGACTGAGGGCAACCCAGACGTAGTGCAAATGCATACGGACACTTTCAAGATAGATGACGCGAGAAATTTAAAAATATATGGGAGAGAGAAAGGCTACACTTCAGCCAAAAAAATATTTATCATCTCCGCAAACAATTTTCTCTCTGAAGCCCAAAATAGCCTGCTAAAACTTTTCGAAGAACCTATAGAAAATACTTATTTTTTTATTGTCGCGCCGGACGCAAGCGTCTTTATTAAAACTCTGAGCTCAAGGCTGTATTTTATTTCCACAAAGTCCGACATATCGGCAGAATTGAAAGACGCGGAGAAATTTATAAAGATGCCGCTCAAAAGCAGGCTTGATTTTATAAAAGAATTATTAACAACGGAAGAACTGGAAGATGAAGAGGGCTTGTCTGCGCAGGCAGGAAATGAAGTTATCCAACTCGATTCTATTCGTTCTAAAGCTTTAAAATTTTTAAACGCGCTTGAATCAGTTTTTCATAAAAAAATGCCAAAGACTGCTTTTGATACGAGTGTTTTTGAACACATATTTAAAGTCCGGGAATTTCTCCGTATGCCGGGAAGCTCTCCAAAAACTCTGATGGAGTCAGTGGCATTGATTACGTCAGGAAAATTTTAAATTAAAATAATGAAGAACCACCTGTGAAAGCGTGGCCTCCTACAGGTGGATTACATGATCTCAAAAGTAGCAACGTGACTCCATCTTTTCCGAACTTTTTCAAGTTCGGAAATGGAAAACGTTTGACTGTCCATTATCACACGATCGTTATTGTTATTGACTGAAAATTCATGGTCAGTCATCAGATACTCGTCAATAATGGCATTAGCTACTTTCATAGTATCTTGCTCGTGTTTCTTTTTCATTAAAATTTCTATTCTCATATACAAACCTCCTCCTCATTTTTTATAACATATTTAATAAAAAATGCAAGTACCTTAATTGAAAAAAATTTTATTTATCTAAAAATATGATATAGTAGGTAAGTGCAATACAACTTTTCAAATTTTAAAGCAGAGCTCAAGAAAGTAGAAGAATTCCTGGGCAAGGAATACCGGGAGCTCAATGTCGGGCGGGCTTCGCCGATGGTTTTAGACAGCGTCATGGTAGAATCATACGACTCTTTTGTGCCGCTTAAAAACGTAGCTTCAGTTTCAGTGGAAGACCCGAAAACTTTACGAATAACAGTATGGGATAAAACCCAGGTAAAAGGCATTGAAAAAGCTATTGCCGGAGCAAACCTAGGATTGTCAGTCATTGTAGATGACGCAGGACTAAGAGTTATATTTCCGCAATTGACTACAGAATCGAGACAAAATCTTGTAAAGATGCTCAAAGAAAAGCTTGAAGAATCTAGAATCACAGTCCGCCAAGAACGGGAAAGCGTCATAAGAAACATAGAAGCTACAGCCATGACCGAAGATGAAACTTTTAATGCCAAAGAAGAACTCCAGAAGATTATAAGTGGAGCTAACGCCGCTCTCGAAGCAACTTTTGAAAAGAAAGAGAGAGAGATAATGGGATAGATTTAAAAATATGTTTGATAGATTTTTTCAAAAACCAATAATTGGCGACCCGACTAAATTTTCACTTAGAGAAGAAACTCTCGATTTGAAACCAAAGCATAATGATAGATTTACATATTTTGATAAAAAAACTGGAGAGAAATTCTATAAAATTCTTCGTGAAAGTGGTCCATACCAAAAGCTGGTGTCTCTTATGTTAAAAGGAATAGTCAATGTTTCAGATGTTATAAAGATTGGAGATGATTATTATTCTCATAAGCAAAATTTTGGCCGTATTGATTCTCGTAAAGAGAATATTGTACCTGAGATAGAAGCAGACTTAGTGATACTTCAATGGGTTTTTTTAGATGGCGACCATGGGTATTCAACAGACGAGGAGGATTATGAATACCTAGAAAAAAATTCCAGCGTAGCAGAGCATCAAAATTTACTTGTTGACCAAAAAAATAAAAGATTTAGTTTTTTTGATTTTGGAAGTAATTCATTGGACGTGGATTACAAAATACCGGCTGCAAAAGAATTTTTACAACGGAAAGAAATATTCTTTTTAAAAAGCCTCATGGAACTTGCCCAACATCCAAATGTTATTAGTATTTTAAAAAATAAAGTTAAAATCCTTATGGATGCATATCCTGATAATGATTTTGAAACTTTTCAAAAAATAATACAAAGGTCAGGAGTCCAATTAAGTAAACAAGAACAAAAAACTTTATTTAGTGAAATTAAATCAAGACTGCAGGTATTGGATAAAATATTATTAGAATTAGAAAATAAAAAATAAAATATCTATGTCAATCCTTATATTCATCCTTATTCTCTTAGTTTTAGTATTGGTTCACGAATTCGGGCATTTTTTTAGCGCAAAAAAGTTCGGCATACGGGTAGACGAATTCGGTTTCGGCTTTCCGCCAAAATTATTCGGCAAGAAAATTGGGGAGACAGAATACACTGTGAACCTCCTGCCTATCGGCGGGTTTGTGAAAATCTTCGGCGAAGACCCCAACGAAGAAAACACAAACGGCCCCGATGCGAGCCGGAGCTTCATCCATAAAGCAAAATGGAAGCAGGCGATAGTCCTGTTTGCCGGAGTATTTGCGAATTTCTTGCTGGCCTGGCTGCTCTTTTCCGTGGGCTTTATGTCCGGCATGCCGACTTCGGTAGACGCGCAAGCAAAGGGATATACAATTTCTGATGTACACCTCGTGGTGGTAGGTGTCGCCGAAAATTCTCCGGCCATGCAAGCCGGCCTAAAATCAGGCGATAAAATAGTTTCAGTCATGCATACGCACGAAGATGGTGAGATGCATATGGTGGAAAATCTAAACCCGGAATCTTTAAAAGAATTCGTGGTAGAGCATTTACCCGGAGAAGAGATAAATGTCGGGTATATTAGGGGTAAAAATCCAGAGGTAAATACAGCGGAAGTTTTCATCGGAGGGACTAAAAATGACCCTTCCATCGGTATATCTATGGATGAAATCGGAACGGCAAAATTGCCCGTCTTGAGGGCTTTTACTGAAGGATTAAACCTCACGCTCTCTGTAACCAAAGGCACGGCTATAGGGCTATATACGCTTATACACGACGGCATAATGGGTAAAGGTAGCTTTGCAGCAGTTACCGGCCCCGTGGGTATAGTGGGTATAGTGGGAGATGCGTACCAGTTTGGCATAGTCTACCTCTTATCCTTTGCCGCCCTTATTTCTATCAACCTCGCAATCATCAACCTGATTCCATTTCCGGCGCTCGATGGTGGACGGCTATTCTTTCTCCTTATTGAGAAAATAAAAGGAAGCCCGATAAATCCAAAAGTTGCCAACGCAGCAAACATGATTGGGTTCGGAATTCTCATATTGCTTATGATTGTGGTTACTTACCACGATATAATTAAACTTTTGTAACCGTTAAAAAGATGCAGATAAAATTAATCCACGAGATACGGGCGGTAAAAAATAAAAAAGAGCTGGCGAGTATTGTTCGCGCTCAAAGAATCAGCGAAAAAGTTTTACTTGACGCTGTTTCTTATCTGAAAGACGGCATTTCAGAGCTCCAGGTGGAAGCGTTTATTAAAAAATCTTTTGCGAAATACGGCGCGCCCGTTTTGTCTTTCCCGCCAATTGTCGCCTTTGGAAAAAACACGGCCAATATCCACCACGAGCCCGATAAAGCAAAACTTAAAGAGGGCGATTTTGTCATGTTTGATATCGGCACAACCATAAACCATTATTGCTCGGACATGACGCGGACGTATTTCTGGGGAAATCAAAACCAAATGAGCGCCAAGCAAAAGAAAATGTACTTGGATGTGCTGCGCGCTCAAGAACTCGCGATGGAGAAAATTGAGAAAGGCGAAAGGCGGTGCGCCGTTATAGACAAAGCAGCCCGAAACTTTTTGGCTAAAAAATACAAAAATAATTTCAAGCATGGTTTGGGCCATGGGGTGGGCACAGTCATCCACGAGTGGCCAAATTTCAAGCCAAAAAGCCCGGACATACTTCCTCTCGGGTGCGTGATGACAGTAGAGCCGGGAATTTACCTAAAGGGTTTCGGCGGGGTGCGGATAGAAGATATGGTGCTAATCACACCAAAGGGATATAAACATCTGACCAGCCTGCCCCGAGACCTAAAAAGTGCAATTTTGAAATAAACCTACTACGGAGTATAATGCCTACTTATGGCAAAGAAAAAGTTAAAAATAGGAGTCTTGTTTGGAGGAAAATCAGCTGAGCATGAGGTATCTATAAACTCCGCAAAAAATATAATTAAAGCGCTCGATAAAAGCAAGTACACGATAGTGCCCATAAAAATTCCTAAAAACGGACAATTTAATTTTGCGTTAATTAAAAAGGTAGACGTGATTTTTCCCGTATTGCATGGCCCTTTCGGCGAAGACGGCAGCATGCAGGGGTTGTTAAAACTCTCCGAAGTTCCCTTTGTGGGCGCAGGAGTGCTGGGCTCCGCAGTGGGCATGGATAAAGACATAATGAAGAGACTGCTCCGAGATGCCGGAATCCCGATTGGAAAATTCATAACTTTTATGGCGAGTGACAAAATTAATTTCAGTAAAGTAAAGAAAGAGCTTGGCCTTCCGCTTTTTATCAAACCCGCAAACATGGGCTCTTCAGTGGGCGTGAGCAAGGTAAAAAATGAGAAGGAATTTAAAAAAGCCATACATGAAGCATTTAAATATGACAGTAAAATCATAATTGAGGAAAATATTTCCGGCAGGGAAATAGAGTGCTCAGTTTTAGGAAACGAGCATCCTATGGCTTCAATTCCCGGAGAAATAACTACTGCCCAAGAATTTTATTCTTACGATGCAAAATACTCTGACACAGAGTCAGTAGTAAAAATACCCGCGAAAATCAATCTAGGCACAAGACAGACAATTCAAAAATTGGCCATCCAAACGTTCCAGGCGCTCAATTGTGAAGGTTTGGCACGGGTGGATTTTTTCCTAAAGAAGAACGGAAAGATTCTGATAAATGAGATAAATACGATGCCGGGCTTTACGAACATCAGCATGTATCCGAAGATGTGGGAAGCAAGCGGTATTCCGCAAGAGAAGCTCATGGACAGGCTGATAGCCCTCGCGATAGAGAGATTTGATAAAGAAAAAAAGCTCAAAACCACTTTTTAATAAACCAATTAAATTCCATTGCATTTTAAAGGAATTTATACTAATATATACCCATGTCACAAGATAGACTTATAAAGTTCGCCTGCCAGACCTGCAAACGCATAAACTACTGGTCCAGTAAAAACAAAAAACTCGTTACTAAAAAACTCGAGCTTTTGAAGTATTGTAAGTGGTGTAAAAAGAAGACAAAGCATAAGGAAGTCAAAAAATAGATTTTCTCTGTCTTTTCTGCTAAACTAAAACGACCAAAGGGTCGTTTTTTGTTATTTAAAATACGTTTGGGCGATTAGTTAAGTGGTATAACTTCGGTCTCCAAAACCGATGTCGGGAGTTCGATTCTCTCATCGCCCGCAATGATACAAGAGCAGAGTCTAGACGACTCTGTGAGTGTGTCATCATTGCGCGACGATAGGGCTAATCGAAAGCCGGAGCGCGACGGCGCGAGGCGGGGTAGCGCAAATTTTCAACAGAAAATTATGCGTGACCGATTCTCTCATCTCCTCTATTTCATGAAAAACCTAAAACTAAAACTTATTCTTAAAATTCTAATCATCCTTTTCGCAATTATAGGCGTAGTTTTTGCCGGTGTTTTTTTTGCCATACGCCTTGGCCTGACAAACGTGCGGGGGACAATAGCGGAAAGAAATAAATATTTTGACACGGAGACTTCAAATATCAGTAACAATAAAACCAATGAAGCTATAGTCTCATGCAAAGTCCATGTTCTTGCAAGCGTTGCGCCTGACACAGCGAGAAAAATAGATACAGCTTTCCAAAAAACTGGAGATATGGTGCTTGTTCAAAATATGTTTGAAAATGCGCTACTCCGCTTTGAAAATACTTCTATGGTTACAGAATTTTATAAATGCGAGCAAGTAACCGAATTTAAAAAAACTCCCATAGCTCAGACAGCCTATAAATGGGCAGATTCTCCCGAGTGGGAAGTTTTAAAATCTGCATTTATCCGCGACCAAGACAGCATAAAAAAAGCTGCAAAAGATGCCGGCATACCTCCGAGGATTTTACTTGGCGGTGTCATCGGCGAACAACTCCGATTTTTTGGAAACAGCCGTGAGGCATTTAAATCTTACTTCGAACCTTTAAAAATTCTGGCCTCGCTTTCAAGCTTTTCCTATGGCATTGCCGGACTAAAGCCCGAGACCGTGGCCCGGATAGACGAAAATTTAAAAAACAGGGATTCAGTCTTTTATCTTGAGCCCGCTATGGAAAACATAGTTACCTATCCCGAAGGCACCGACCCAGCAAGCCTCCGCTTTGAGCGAATTACGAATACAAAAAATACGTATTATTCATACTTGTATGTTGGCTTGTTTATGCGGCAGGTTACTGCACAGTGGGCTAAAGCGGGCTACGACATTTCCAACCGCCCCGGAGTGCTTTCTACTCTTTACAATCTTGGATTCAACCGCTCCATCCCAAAGGCAAACTCTGGGGCCGGAGGAGCAGTAGTAAATGTAAATGGGCAGCAATACAGCTTTGGCGAGCTCGGCGAGCAATTTTATTACTCAGGCGAACTGATGCAGGAATTTCCATATACTGCCAATTAGTGTTAAATTTAATTAATGGAAGAAAGAATACAAAAACTGGAAAAAGAGATAGAAATAATCAAGGCCAGAAATAAAAAAGTGGAAACTGATAAAGCTTGGGAATTGAGTAACTTCAGGATTGCTACCATTGCTTTATTAGTATTTGCTATTGAAGCTTTTATTTTTTATTTCATTATTAAGAATGAGCATCCATTTTTGAATGCTATCGTGCCGACGGTAGGGTATATCATTTCCGAGCTCGCCTTTGAGTCTTTCAAAAAGTGGTGGATAAGAAACCGTCATAAATAAATGGACCGATTATTTGATATTACATATTTAGTTACTCACTTTGGATACATAGGCATTCTAATTATCGTCTTTCTGGAGTCAGGAATATTTTTCCCTCTGCCAGGCGACAGCCTCATTTTTACGGCGGGGCTCTTGGCTCCTACTTTGCATTTTAATATTGCGCTCCTGGCTTTGCTCGTGTTCTTAGCCGCATTTTTGGGGGGGATCGCGGGGTATTATATCGGAACCAAGCTGGATTTTCTGTATACATATCCGTTTTTTAGGAAAATTTTTAAGGAAAAATACACAAATGATGCCAATGCATTCCTAAAAAAACACGGTTTGTCGGCAATGGTACTTTCCCGTTTTATTCCGATAGTACGAACATTTATGCCAATAGTGGCGGGTATGGTAAAGATGGACTATAAAGACTTTATAAAATACAGCCTGCTCGGCTCTCTTATTTGGTCATCTGTGTTTGTACTTGGCGGATATTTCCTGGGAAAATCATTTCCGCAAATAGGGGAGTATTTGCTGTATGTAATTTTAATTATTGTTTTTCTCTCAATCTTGCCGGGTGTGATTCATTTTCTCAAAAACAGAGGAAACAAATAGCTAGATTTTTCCTTTTATATATTTTTCTATTTCTTTATATTGAGTAGGGAAGAACCATTTTATTTTCTTGTCACGCTTAAACCACGTTATTTGGCGCTTGGAATATTTTATAGTCTCCAAGATTACTCTTTCTTCCGTCGGCTTATAGTACTCAAAGCCAAGCTCTTGTAGTCTTTTATCTGATATTCCTCCTTTCTTCAGCTTTTTAATTTCTTTAAGTAATCCTGCTTTAAACATTTCTTTTACCCGTTTGGATACTTTCTTTTTTAATTCTTCTGATGACAAATACAACCCTATTTTTATAAATTTATATTTCGGGGCGATTTCTTTGATTTCAGGAATCTTGCCTAAAGTTTTCGCTATCTCTATGGCTCTTATCAGACGAACTCGGTTTTGCTGTTCATTTTTTTGGTCAATATTTTTTGCTCGCCTTGCGTCGAGCTTTTTTAGCATTTTAAAAAGCGCTTCATTGGTTTTTTTCTCTAAAGTTTTTCTTAGTTTTAAATTTGGCGGCACTTCGGCGAAAACTACGCCTTTGGTAATGGCATCAATATAAAATCCCGTACCCCCGCAGATGATAGGTGTTTTGCCGCGACTAATAACTTCTTTTATTTTTTCCTCTGCTAATTCTTTAAATTCTACTACCGTAAATTTATCCTTAGGGTTTGCGACATCAAGCAAATGGTGTGGCACACCCCTCATTCCTCGTGTGCTGATTTTTCCTGTGCCTATATTAAGTCCCTTATACACCTGCCGTGAATCAGCAGAAATCACTTCGCCTTTAATTTTCTTGCCAATTTGTACAGCCAGATTACTTTTGCCCGTGGCTGTCTGGCCCAATATCACTATAATTTTTTTCATACACTTACTTCAAAATCTTAATGTCCGCGCCAATGGAGTTTAAACGCCGGACTATGTCTTCATAGCCCCTGTTTATCATATACACATTGCGCAAAATTGACGTACCGGAAGCTGCAAGCATAGAGATGAGGATTACCATAGACGGACGCAAAGCGGGCGGACAGACCACTTGAGCGGGCTTGAGCGGAGTTCCGCCGATAATATAGAGCCGGTGAGGATCGGCGAGAGTAATGTTTGCTCCGAGGCGGTTTAATTCTGTCAGATATATCGCCCGGTTTTCATACACCCAGTCATGAATCATGCTTTGTCCTTTAGCCCGTATGGCAATTGGCACAAAGAAGGGAAGATTGTCTATGTTTATGCCAGGGTATGGATTTGAGTGCAGCTTGTCGGCAAGAGCAGTAAGCTTACTTGGAAATATTTCAATATCGGCGAGCTTTGTCCGTCCATTATAGGAATAATACGCCTTAGAGACTGTATATTTTAAATTCATCCTTTTTAGTTTTTCAAGCTCTAGGGCCAAGAAATCTATAGGCGCCCGCTCAATTTTAAGCCGTGAGTCTGTAATGATTCCGGCAGAAATGAACATCATGGATTCTATAGGGTCCTCGCTGTTCCAGTATTCAATGTTTTTATCTATTTCATCTACGCCATGAACTGTTAATGTAGAAGTTCCGATACCGTCAATTTTTACCCCAAGTGCTTCCAGGAAAAAACACACTTCCTGTACCATATAATTTGCGCTCGCAAAGCTTATGGTAGTTTTACCGCTTATGAGGGCAGCAGCTGTCAAAATGTTTTCACAAGCCGTGTCGCCGGATTCGTACATTACTATCTCGCTTGGCTTTAATTTTTTAACCGATATCTCGTAGCTCATCGCTGTAGTCTTTATTTTCACTCCAAGTTTCTCGAGCGCGTAAATATGGGCAGCAATAGTGCGCTTGCCTAGATTGCATCCTTGCGCGTGGGGAATTTTGAAAAATTCCAGTTTATGGATAAGCGGACCTATCAGCATTACGATGGAGCGCGTGCGCACGGCGGACTCCACATTTATGTTTTTTATATTAAACTTCTTTGGTGGTTTTATTATTAAAGAATTCTTGCCGAGCCATTTTATCTTTACGCCTATGCTCTCCAAAATTTCAATCACTCTGTATACTTCTTCTATGCGAGCAATGCCGTGCAGGGTAGTCGTCCCGCTGTTGAGTAGCGACGCACACAAAAGCCCGACGGAGCCGTTCTTGGAAAAGTTTGTTTTTATGCTTCCGTGCAATTTTTTCCCGCCAACAACCTGGAAATCAATTGATTTAATGTTTGGTTTTTTCTTCATTTTTGTGCCCGGGGAGAGAATCGAACTCTCATGAGGTTGCCCTCGATTGATTTTGAGTCAATTGCGTCTACCAATTCCGCCACCCGGGCCTGTCCGCTACCATGCCCTATAATCCACATATTTTACACAAAAAACGCTTTTAAATCAATTATTAAAATTGGACTTCGTATGCTAAAATACAATCATGTCCAACATATATTCCAACTCAATTTTCTGGATTGATACCGATAAAATCCGTCCAAACCCTTTCCAGCCAAGAAGGGATTTTGACCCGGCCCGCCTGGCTGACTTGTCGGACTCCATAAAGCAATACGGCGTGCTTCAGCCGCTCACTGTATCCCGGCTTGAAGTAGAAAAAGAGGGAGGAGGCTTGGTGACCGAGTATGAGCTCATCGCCGGAGAGCGCAGGCTGCGCGCGGCGATGATGGCAAACATGCTTCAGGTGCCTGTCATTATCCGTACCGGAGACACTTCGATGATGAAGCTCGAGCTGGCAATCATTGAAAACCTCCAGCGCGAAGACCTGAATGCTGTCGACAGGGCCCGGGCTTTTTTTCGGCTCGCAAATGAATTTAAATTCACTCATGGGGAAATTGCCAAAAAAATGGGCAAGAGCAGAGAATACGTTTCCAATTCGCTCAGAATTTTGAACCTTCCGGAAGAAATCCTGGCAGGCTTATCAGAAGGTAAAATCACTGACGGGCACACGAGGCCGCTTCTCATGCTCGTAGACCATCCCGAAGAGCAAATGGTATTGTTCAAGGAAATTTTATACAGAAAAATTACGGTGCGGGAAGCGGAAAAGCTGGCCCGCAAGATAGCCTATAACCGCATCCGGAAAAAAGAATTCATGCCCGACCCTGAGATAACCGAGCTAGAGGAAGAATTTCAAGAAAAATTAGGTACCCGCGTACACATAGACAGGCGGGAACTCGGCGGACAGATAAAAATAGACTTCTTTTCCAATGAAGACTTGCGTGAGATTTTAAATCAAATACATGCATCAAACGCTCCGAAAAACATAGGTGAAATGCCGGCACAAGCGGGAATGCTGGAAAAGCATATTGCCAGTAAAAATAGCACAGATGGAGAAGCAACGGTAAAACATTTAGACCCCCTTGAGCCTCTTGCTCCGCTTGATGAACCCCTTGATGACAGAAGCAAAGATGAGGTAGAAAAAGACGAGGCAGACTTGTACAACATCTCAAACTTCAGCGTCTAGAGTTATTTGCCGATAGATTTCAGCTTGGAGAGCAAGGTGTTTTTTTCCAGATAATGCTTGATGTGTTTCTTCGCAACAGTCGTTTTTACATACTCCAGCCATTTAGTGGAAGGGTGCGAATTTTTGTTTATGATTATTTTTACCACATCTCCGTTTTTTAACTTGGAGAAAATCTGTGACATCTTGTCATTTATTTTGGCTCCGGCAATATGGTTTCCGATGTCAGAATGTATGTTGTAGGCAAAATCTACAGGGCTGGAATCTTCGGGCAAGTCGACGACGTCTCCCTTTGGAGTAAAGACGAAAATTCTGTCGTTGAAAAAGTCTGTATGCAGGTGTTCTATAAATTTCTTCGGATCTTCCGGCGAATATTTCAGATTTTTCAAATCTTCTATCCATTTAAATTTCAATGGATCGTTTGCTTTTTTTCTCTTCGCCTTTTCTTTATAGGCAAAATGGGCAGCGACGCCGTATGTCGCCTCAAGGTGCATCTCCGCAGTTTTTATCTGAATTTCGGCGACCCCGCCGGAGCCGGTGAAAATCGTCGTATGGATAGAGCGATAGCCGTTTGGCTTGGGAATGGCGATATAATCTTTTATCCTGCCGGGAAGCGGGTTCCAAAGCGAGTGGATGATACCGAGCACCCTATAGCACTCTTCCACATTTTCCACCACCACGCGGAGCGCCACAATATCGTAGATTTTATCTATGTCCATGTCGTACTTCAGGAGCTTTTTGTAGAGGCTGTATTTGTGCTTGACTCTATAATCAATAGCGAAATTTTTTATTTTATTTCTCTCCAGTTCTTTTTTAAGTTTTTCACTTACCTCGGAGAGGTGCATTTTATAAAAATCCTGTTTTTTTTTCAGTATTTCCTCCATCTCTTTATATTCTTTCGGGTAAGCAAAAGGGAAGGCGGCGTCTTCAATGTCTCCTTTCAATCCTCCCATGCCGAGGCGGTTTGCCAAGGGGGCATACACGCTGATAGACTCAAGGGCTATTCTCTTCCGCTTGTCTTCCCGTACATGTTCAAGCGTATTTAAATTGTGAAGCCTGTCGGCAAGCTTGATGATGACTACGCGCAAATCATTGGCCATGGCCATGAAAAATTTCCGGAGAGATTCTACGTGCCTTTCATATCCGCTGTATTTTAGGGTCGACAGCTTCGTCACTCCTTTTATTAAAAATAAAATATCTTCATTAAATTCGCGCCGTATCTGCTCTTCAGTCGTGTCAGTATCTTCCAGTGTGTCATGAAGCAGTCCGGCGGCGATGGTCTGCGCGTCCATGCCGAGTGATGCAAGCGTTTTTGCTGTTTCAAATACATGGATAAAATAAGGCTCCCCGGAATTCCGCTTTTGAGTTGCATGCGCAGCCTCGGCAAACTTATACGCTTTAATTATAAGCTCTTCATCTTTTTTCGTTGCCTTTTCCGGCATTAAGCCTAATATTTCGCTTATTCCGCTCATTGTTGCCATATTTCCAGTATAACACAACAGTATAACCCTTTAAAATTAAGCTTATTTTAATTGACAAATATATAAAAAATGTTAGTATGCAAAAGGAAAGTCTTTTTGGCTTTTTGAAAAACCAAAGAATAAAGGATAACAAAAAAAAAATGAAAGCAAAATTACTCGCTCTTTCTGTGGCACTTTTAGCCTTAATCGGCCAAAGTGCTTTTGCTCAAAGTCAAAGTCAAATGGTAAAAATCTTTGATGGAAAACCTGCCCTCGCGGTCGTAAACGTCGGTAGCATGGTCTATGTGGTCGATCTTGACCAGAACCTTACCGGTTCGGCAAATCTTTTCAGGGAAAAGGAAAAATTCACCGTTACGCTCGACGGCAACGGCCAAATCTCTCTCAAAATTCCCGGGCACAAGAATGCTTATTTGGGCGGCTACGACGAGATAAAAATCGTAAACGTCAAACCTGCCTCCGCAAAAACGGTCGCCGTAGTTATGGAATGGAATGACAGTGACCAGGACCAACCTCTCGACCAACTCATAAAGGAAATGGCCTGGAGAGCGGTACACTCCGATATCTCTCCCGTGGTTAACAATAGAGTATGCCGGGTTTATGTAATGCCCGAAGCTGCTCAAAAAATGGAGTCGCTCGGAGTGCTGATTGACAACGACAAGTTGTCAATTGCCGACGGCAGCTACCAAATCAACCTCCAAAAATTCGACGGCGCGATAATTTTCGAGCTTAGTAATAAAAACAAGCTGATCATGATACAGCTTGAAAACGGAAAGGTTGATGACTATTGCGTTGAGAAAGACGGAGTACTTCCGGTCAAGGTAAGTCCTCTGCCGATCGTCGGCGAAAAATAACAAGCCCGAATTCATCCGGCGGGGCATAGAGAACGCCCGAAGTTTTCTAATCAAAATAAAGGTTGACCGGTGTCCCAACAAAAGGATACCGGTTTTCTGCTTTAGGACGCTTTTTTAATTATTTTAATTTATCAAGCTTATGCGGATTATGCATCTTACATACCTTATTTGAACAACGCTCCGGAATTGTCTTTGTCCCTTCCATCATTAGGCTGCCGCATTCTTTACAAATGTTTCCGGTTGGCTTGGCTTTGATGGCAAACTTGCATTTCGGATAATTCGAACAGGAGTAAAAAATACCAAAGCGTCCCCGGCGCTCGCTAATGTCTCCGGTCTTGCACTCTGGGCACATCACACCAGTCCTTTTTTTTGCTTCATCAGCTTCGTCAGATTTTACAAATTTACATTTCGGATACCTTGAGCAGGAAATAAATGTTCCGGTGCCGTCTCTGCGCTCCCGCACTATCAGCTTGCCACCCATGTCTTTTTTTCTTTTACCCAAAGCAAGCGCTCGCTCTACAGCAGGAGCGCCGCACTCGGGGCACGCTTCTCCGGTCTCTACCGGACCTTTTAGCTCCGTACCGTCGAGCATCAAGGCGCCGTCGCAATCAGGATATTTGGAACAGGAATAAAACTTGCCGGCGCGGGAGAGTTTGATAATCATAGAGCTCCCGCATTTCGGGCATTTGATATTCTCCGGCGCTTCGCCCAGATTAGTGGCTTTCTCCAATTTTTCTTTTGATTTTACGTCTTTCAAAAATGGCCCATAAAAATCTTTGAGCGTCTTTACATATTCCCGCTCTCCCCGTGAGATTTCATCCAGCTCGTCTTCCATCTCCGCGGTAAATACATCGGAAATATATTTCATAAAATGCTTTTCTAGGAAATCAGACACCACTTCGCCGGTATCGGTAGGGAAGAGTGTCTTGCCTTCTTTTTTCACATAGCCCCTGTCTTCGATAGTCCGCATGATGCTGGCGTATGTACTCGGCCGTCCGATGCCCCGGCCTTCTAGCTCTTTGATTAATCCGGCCTCGGAATATCTGCCGGGCGGTTCGGTAAATTTCTCTTCCTGGATTAAGTTTAACAATTTCAATTTCTCCCCGGCGAGGACCTTTGGAAGCTCGACATCTTCGCCCCTTGCTCCGCTTTCCACCTTGAGCCATCCGGGGAAAAGGAGACGGGAACCATTTGCTCCGAATTCCGGAATTTCCTCACATGTCGGACATGTGGAATCCACATGTCCGACATGTGAGGTGGTAACTCTTGCTGTAATCTTTGTTTTTAATAATTTCGCATCCGTCATCTGCGACGATACAGCACGTTCCCAAATAAGCCGATAAAGCCTGTCTTGCTCTTCAGTGCCCGCAATCATATTCTCTACATGCGTCGGGCGGATGGCTTCATGGGCTTCCTGCGCATTTTTAGATTTTGTTTTGTAGATTCTAGCCTCGGCATATTCCTCTCCGTATTGTTTTTTAATAAAAGCATTTATCTGAACAGAAGCGGCAGTACTCAAGTTTGTGCTGTCTGTTCTCATGTAGGTGATGTGTCCCGCTTCGTAAAGTTTTTGGGCGAGCTGCATGGTGCGGGAAGGAGAGTATCCGAGGCGGGAACTCGCCGTCTGCTGAAGAGTGGACGTGGTAAATGGCGCGCGGGGAACACGCTTTTGCTCTGATTCTTTCACTCCTTTTACAATCCAGGTTCCATTCTTGCCTGCTTCCATTATTTTATTTACCAATTCTTCGTCCCTCGGCTCTTCGGAACACTCTAAAATAATCTTGTCCTCTTTTTGTGTTTCAAAAAGCCCTTTTATCTTCCAGAATTTTTCCGGAATAAAGGCGCGGATTTCGCGCTCCCGTTCCATGATGATGCGGAGCGCCGGAGACTGGACCCTGCCGGCGGAAAGCCCGTACCGCACTTTTTTCCAGATGAGTCCGGATAAGTCATAGCCCACCAAGCGGTCGAGCACCCGGCGGGCTTCCTGCGCCTGCCGTAAATTTGTATCAATAGCTCGAGGATGCTTCAATGCTTCAGACACAGCCTCTTTAGTAATTTCATAAAAGGCGACTCTCTCTATCGGCGCTTTTACTTTCTTATCCTGTTTTAAAAGTTCTTCTATGTGCCAGGCGATGGCTTCGCCTTCGCGGTCAGGGTCTGTGGCCAGAAGTATTTCTGTGGCTTTTTTAGCCAAGCTCTGCAGTTCGTGGACGACTTTTTCTTTGCCTTTGGAAATTTCGTAGTGGGGGATAAATCCGCTTTCAATGTCTATGGCTGTCTTGTTTGATTTCGGCAAATCGCGGATATGCCCGACGGAAGCGCGCACGGTAAAAGCGCCTTCGAGGTATTTCTCGATAGTCTTTGCTTTGCTTGGCGATTCGACAATTAAAAGTTTCATTGCTCAAGTATTACACGAAACTTATTTTTTTTGCAAATTTAAAGCTGAAATAATAGTATATAAAAGCATAAAAACCGCTCGGAGCAGTTTTCATGCCCCCGTGAGCGGTTTACGATTTAGGGCCAAGCACCTTCTTTTTTCTTCTTTTCGGCAAACTTAATTTCAGTAATACCCAAATTTTTTGGATCAACTGCAATTACTCTTTCGTGTGGTATGGGAAAATCCGTACTTGACGAAACAATAGAGCCATCTTCTAAAACTATATGGCGAACAGGTGCAGGCCCTTGTTTCCAAACAAAAAATATTCTTCCTTCATGGTCACGAATAAAACCCTGTTGAATATCTCCAATTTCTATATCCTGATGGAGAATTTCAGCTTTCTTTTTAATATCTATAAGTTGAATACTCATAAATATCTCCTTTTTCAAATAATTTAGGCGAGCTAAACTCAACCCATCCGCCTTACAGTATGTCATATTTGATGCAAAAGTCAAGGCTAGGCGAGCCTTATTTCTCCGAGTTCTTCTTTGATTAATTCTTTTATTTCCATCACAGAGAGGAGGGCATTTGCTTCACCGGTCGGCATTTTCATTCTGCGGATGAGTTCATCTTTTTCCATCGGCTCTGTGAGTAGTTTCAATACTGCCTTTTCCTCCGGCCGCGCATCTTCAAAAAAATTCTGTTGTTTATTTTTTTGTGTTTCTTTATCTATTTTAAAACCCAAAGCTTCCAATATATCTTCACTGCAGGTGATAGGCGTAGCCCCTTGCCTGATGACTCTGTTGGTGCCTTTTGAAAAGTCTGAATTTATCGGGCCGGGCACAGCCAGCACTTCCTTGTTGTAATCAAGCGCCATGCGGGCGGTAATGAGCGTGCCGGATTTTTCCTCTGCTTCTATGATGAGCGCCGCCTTGGATATTCCGGCGACCAATCTGTTTCTCGCTGGAAAAAAATAAGATTGAGCCTTCATATTTGGCTCGTACTCAGAAATAATGCATCCGCCGGCTTCAATTATTTTCTCGGCAAGCTTGAGGCTTGTCGGCGGAAAGAAAGTTTCGGCGGAAATACCGGAACCCGGAAAAGCCACAGCGCAGAGGCCCGCTTGAAGGGCGGCTTCATGCGACAGGGCATCGATGCCGACCGCCAAGCCGGAAACTATGGCTATCGGATAGCCCCGCAACCCATGGATTAATTTTCTGACCACGTCTCTGCCATACGTCGTCGCTTTTCTCGAGCCGACGACTGCCAAATATATTGTACCTTTTGGCGGGAGATGTCCGGCGATGTAGAGCCTCTTTGGTGGCTGGGGAATTTGTAAAAGGTCAAAGGGGATAAAGTTTCCCTCTAAAATTTTTAATTCAAACCTATAGGCCATATTTTGTAATTATGTTAATAATAGTATACAATTGCAAAATATGCTAGACATCAAATTCATTCGGGAAAATAAGGACATTGTGCAGGCCGGCGCAAAAAAGAAGCACATCGATGTAGACATCGAACGTCTCGTCTCCCTTGACGACGAACGGCTCAAAGAGCTTAAGGAAATCGAAGACCTCCGCGCCGAGGTAAACACTGCTTCAAACAATATATCCCGCAACCAAGACCCGACACTGAAGACCCAGCTCATCGAAGAGATGCGCCTGGTCAAAGACGACATCAAAGAAAAAGAAGAAAAACTAAAAAAAATAATGGAGGAATGGCAAGCTCTCATGCTCCATGTACCAAATGTACCGGACATGTCTGTGCCGGAAGGAGCGACTGACGCGGACAACCAAGAAATAAAAATCTGGGGCGAGAAACCCTCTTTTGATTTTGAACCGAAAGACCACGTGGAAATAATGAATGCTCTCAAGATGGTGGACTTTGAAAGGGGAACAAAAGTTCATGGATTCAGGGGATATTTTTTGACGAACGATGGCGCACGGATGAGTTTTGCTATTTGGAACTATGCGATGGACTTTTTCTCCGAGAGGGGATTCTCTCCGATAATTCCTCCCACAATAGTGCGCAAGCAAAACCTATACGGCACCGGGCACCTGCCGGGCGACGTGGAAGACTATTACATGACTCAGGACAGAGATACTCTGTCAGGCACAGCCGAAGTGCCCCTCACAGGAATGCATGCGGGAGAAATTCTTGATAATAAAAGTCTGCCTATAAAATATCTTGGATTCTCTCCATGTTACAGGCGAGAAGCCGGAAGCCATGGTAAAGATGTGAAAGGATTGATACGCGTACATGAATTTTATAAATTAGAGCAAGTCATATTATGTGAAGCCAGCCACGAAGCTTCTGTAAAATTCCACGAAGAACTCAATAGAAATACCGAAGAATTTATCGAATCACTTGGCATACCGTACCATACCGTCATAAACTGCGGTGGGGACCTCGGCCTCGGCCAAGTAAAAAAATACGACATTGAACTTTGGGTACCGAAAGAAAATACGTACCGTGAAATTTCTTCTGCTTCTTATTTTCATGATTTCCAAACGAGGCGTTTCAATATCCGCTATAAAGACGAACAGGGAAAGATGCATTACACTCATTCATTGAACTCTACTGCTATCCCTACACCCCGTATCCTAGTTTCTCTGGTGGAAAATTACCAGCAAGCTGACGGCTCCGTGAAAATACCTGAAGCCTTAAGAAAATACATGGGCGGAAAAGAATTCATTCAATAATATACTATGCAAAAGCCATCCCGAAGAAACAACGTCTTACATTCTCCGCGCCTTTCCGAACTGAAGAAAAAGAAGAAGAAAATTTTCACCAGGAAAATTATAATTTTTACTGTTCTTTTTTTGCTGCTGGTGGCGGGCTTGTCGTATGTTTCCAGAATCAAAAGGCTCAGCATCGCCGACATAGCTGTTACTGGTAATGTAGTCATAGATACAGAAACTATAAAAGCTGAGGTGGATAAGGAGCTCGCAGGGAAGTACTTCTGGCTCTTTCCAAGGAGAAATATATTGCTATATCCAAAAAATAAAATAAAAAGGAATCTCGCCAAACAATATAAAAGGCTGACTGATATTAGTGTCTCTGTCGGAAGCGGGCAAACCATGATGATATCCGTGTCCGAGCGGAATCCGGAATACACATGGTGTAGAACGGCGCCTGTAGGGGGCAATGGTAAAGAAACTTGCTACTTCCTAGACAAGGAAGGCTATATTTTTGACCAAGCACCGTATTTTTCCGGCGAAGTATATTTTAAATTTTACGGGCTGACCG
>DASYKZ010000016.1:0-4746 GCA_035994985.1 Minisyncoccota bacterium
CATTTAAAATCCTCCTAAAATGCTCATCCAAATCATTTTCTAAAAAAGATTCGTCATCGCCCCGCGCAAAAAACGGCCATGTAGTGCTCTTTACAAAAACTCCGTCACAAATATCAACCTGTACCAAGGGAACAAAGCCACGGACAAGTGAAATCTTGTTTTTTAAATCCGCGTAATTTTTTGGCAATATTGCTGGGATAATTTCAGCCATAGCGTAAATAAATAAGTTAAGGTAAAAATTTAGCTAAGCGCCTCATATGCCGCTCTTGGTGCTGGAATTCTGTTTTCAAAAAAAGTTCTATGGCAAATTTTGCCGAATCTTCTGTCGTAAACCGCACTCCTATAGATAAGATATTGGCATCGTTATGCAATCGGGCAAGCTTAACAATTTCAAACGGGTCCGCACTTTGTTCGCCGTTTATATCAATGGGGGCGGTAGGCAGCACTTCTCCGTAAAATAATGCTGCCCGGGCGCCGTGCACCCTGTTTGCGCACATCGCCTCGCCTTGCCCGGAGCCCCCTATAATAATTCCAAAAGTTCCGTGGTCGTTCGCCACACTTTGCGCAACTTGCGTGATAAAATCTGGATAGTCATCTTCGGGATTGTATTCAAACGCACCCTTATCTATAATTTGGTAGCCGAGCCCAAGGTCAATCAGATAGATTTTTAGTTTTTCTTTTAGCTCATATCCCGAATGGTCCGCGCCAATGTAAATTTTCATAATTATTTAATCGTATTTCCTGTTTTTATAACGTGGTCTACTAGTGTATACGTATACCCCATTTCGTTGTCGTACCAACCCATCACTTTTACTAAATTTCCGCTGACTACCCTCGTCAGGCCCAAGTCGGCAATGGAACCATGAGGATTCCCTAATATGTCAGACGAAACAAGTTCCTCTTCTGTTACATCAAAAATTCCTTTCCATCTTGGCTCCGATGCCGCTTTTTTAAGAATAGCATTTACCTCTTCGGTAGTAGTATTTTTCTTCGAAATAAAAGTAATATCCACTATTGAGCCAGCGGGTACAGGTACCCGCATGGAGATGCCGTCAAAAAGACCGGAGAGCTTGGTAAACGCTTTGGTCACTGCTATAGCTGCACCCGTAGAGCTCGGCACGATGTTTTGTGCTGCGGCACGGCCTTCGCGAAAATCTTTCTTGTTTGGTCCGTCTACTATAGCTTGAGATGCCGTATATCCGTGGACAGTATTTAAAATAGCTTTATCGATTCCGAGTGCCTCGTCTAAAATCGCAATGAGCGGTGAAGCCGCGTTTGTAGTGCAGGATGCGTTAGAAGTAATATCGCAGGTACCGAATTTTTCTTCATTTACTCCCATTAAAATAGTTTCGCCTAGGACACCGCCATCTCCCTCTTTGGCAGGAGCAGAAATCACGACTTTCTTTGCTCCCGCATCAAGATGCGCCTTTGCTTTATCAAAAGTGACAAAAAATCCGGTGGACTCGACTACGACATCAATTCCCAAAACACCCCATGGAAGTCTGCCCGGTTCTTTTTCTGCTAAAACTTTTACTGTTTTGCCGTCAATTTCTAAATTTTGCCCGCCCACTTTTATATCGTGCTTCCATTCTCTGTATACTGTGTCGTGTTTGAGTAGATACGCCATATTCGCGATATCGCCGAGGTCATTTACGGCGACAATTTCTATTTCCGGATGCTCCCAGGCTATTTTCAAAAACGCCCTGCCGATTCTTCCGAAACCATTTATCCCCACTTTGATTGTTTTCATACCATTATTGTATCAAAAACAGATAGAAACAACAAAGGAGCAAGAAAGAGAAAATATGCTATTATGGAAAAATGTCCGAAGAAACATCGCTCAAAAAAGACAGCAAGGGGAGTTTTGTACATTTGCATACTCACAGCCACTATTCCCTCCTCGACGGGCTTTCTAAACTCGAAGATTTGGTCGCCCTAGCCAAGAAATTCAAAATGCCGGCTCTCGCCATCACTGACCACGGCAATATGTATGGAGCGATTGAGTTTTACAAACTCGCTAAAAAAGCCGGAATTAAGCCTATCATCGGAGTGGAAGCCTACATGACTGCGGGTAGTCGTAAAGATAGAACTGCTGAAGCTGGCGCTGGGAAAAGATACTATCACTTAACCTTGCTTGCAAAAAATTTGGAGGGCTATAAAAATTTAATAAAATTGGTGACAATAGCAAACCTTGAAGGATATTATTATAAGGCAAGAATGGACAAAGAAATACTGCGAAAATATTCTAGTGGTATTATCGCCCTATCTGGGTGTCTTGGTGGAGAATTATCCCAAAGTCTGGTGTCGGGAGATATGTCCAAGGCGGAAAAGATAGTACTTGAGTATCAAGATATCTTTGGTAAAGAAAATTATTTTTTGGAAATACAAAACTATGGAAACATACAAGGCGGCACGCAAGTCCGGGAAGGGCTCATTACGCTCAACAAGAAATTCAATACACCACTAGTAGCAACTATAGACTCGCATTACTCTTCTCCAGAAGACAATAAAGCGCATGACACCCTGCTTTCTATCCAGACAAATTCTGACATTAAAGATGAAAACAAATTCTCCTTTGGAGATGGCGACTATTCTTTTGTAAGCGTGGAAGAAGCAAAGCAGCTTTTCAAAGACATACCTGAAGCAATTTCAAATACCGTAAAGATAGCAGACATGTGCGACTTGGAGCTAGAGCTCGGCGAATGGGTCTTTCCAAATTTTGAAATTGAGCCCGGAAAAACATATGACCAAAAACTCCGTGAACTAACTTATGCAGGCTTTGCGACTTTAAATCTCGCGCAAACACCTGAAATTTTAGAGCGTGTAGAATATGAACTTAAAATTATTGTAGATAAAGGATATTCTCCATATTTTTTAGTAGTAGGAGATTTGTTGCGGCATGCTAAAGAAAATGGAATTTTGACCACTATCCGAGGCTCGGTCGCAGGCTCTATCGTTACCTATCTCCTCGGCATAACTAACGTGGACCCGATAGAATACAAGCTCCCCTTTGAGCGATTCTTAAATCCATTCCGTCCTTCGCCGCCCGACATCGATATGGATTTTGCCGACAACAGGCGGGATGAGATGATTGAATACACCAAGAAAAAATATGGCGAGGAAAAAGTGGCCCAAATCGGAACTTTTGGTACGATGATGGCTAAAGGCGCCGTTCGCGATGTGTCGAGAGCGCTCGGACACCCGTACACCATAGGCGACAGAATTTCTAAAATGATTCCAATCGGCTCTCAAGGAATGCCGATGACTATAGATTATGCCATGGAAATAATCCCCGAATTGAAAGAAGCCTACGCAAAAGAAAAAGATACGAAAGAAATAATCGATATCGCTAAAAAATTGGAGGGCTGCGTGCGCCATGTGTCAGTGCACGCCGCCGGAGTCGTCATCGCTCCAAAGTCAATTTCCGAATACACGCCTACACAATTTGACCCCAAGGGTGGAAAAATAATTACCCAATACGACATGTACAGCATTGAAGATGCGGGACTTTTAAAGCTAGATTTTCTTGGCATTAGAAACTTGGCCATCTTGGCTGATGCGATAAAAGCGGTAAAGCAATTTTACAATATAGACATAGACATAGAACGGATACCGCTTGATGACGAGAAAACTTTTTCACTTTTAGCAAAAGGACAAACGGAAGGGTTGTTTCAATTAAACGGGAACGGCATGACCAGATACTTGAAGGAACTCAAGCCCACATCCATCCACGACATCAACGCCATGGTAGCGCTCTACCGTCCGGGGCCTATGGAATCCATCCCTGAATATATCAAACGCAAACACAACCCAAGCCTCGTAAAGTATCTGGACCCGCGCATGAAGAAATTCCTCGGCGAATCCTACGGGCTCATCGTATATCAGGACGACCTGCTTTTTTGCGCCATTGAGCTTGCCGGCTATAACTGGGAAGAAGCTGATAAATTTCGTAAAGCCGTCGGTAAAAAAATCCCGAAAGAAATGGCAGCACAAAGACAAAAATTTACCGAAGGTATAATATCAAATGGGCAGACTCCGGCCTTTGCCGAGAAGCTATGGAAGCTTTTCGAGCCGTTCCAAGCTTATGGATTCAATAAGGCCCATGCCGCATCCTACGGCAAGGTGGCCTACCAGACAGCGTATATGAAGGCGCACTACCCCGTCGAATACATGGCTGCTATCCTTACCGCTGAATCCGGTGACGTGGAAAAAATATCTGAAATAATTGAAGAATGTAAAAATATGAATATAGCCGTGCTTCCCCCAAACATAAATGAAAGCTATGGAGGCTTTACCTGCCTGCCTGGCAGAGCGGACACAGTAATCAGCAAAAAAAACAAAAGTGAGAAAATAAGATTTGGATTTTATACCATAAAAAACCTCGGCACTGATATATCCGACGCCATAATAAGAGAGCGAAAAGAAAATGGTAAATTTGAATCCATTACAAATTTCCTCGACAGAATAAAGCATAAAAATCTAAACAAAAAATCTATGGACGCGCTCATAAAATCAGGCAGTATGGACGATTGGGGCGACCGCGGAGTGTTTCTCGCAAACATGGATGGAATGCTGGAATACAACCATCAAAATTCCAAGCAGAACGAAAATCAGATTTCTCTCTTTGGCGACTTAAAAAATAAAACTGGAATCGAGCCGCCATCTTTTAGGCTTCAGCCAGGAGAGGCAGCCTCTCAAGCGGAAAAACTGCTTTGGGAAAAAGAATTGCTCGGACTTTATATTTCA
>DASYKZ010000017.1:0-41721 GCA_035994985.1 Minisyncoccota bacterium
GAAATACTTGTCAAATATAAATTTAATCAGATAAAATATATGTCAAAAATAATAGGGATAGACTTAGGTACTACAAACTCTGCATTCGCAGTCATTGAGGGCGGAGTTCCAAAAATAATAGAAAATATTGAGGGTGCTCGCACTACGCCGTCCATCGTTTCTGTGGCGAAAAATGGGGATAGGCTCGTAGGGCTTCTGGCCAAGCGCCAAGCAGTTACTAATCCCGAAAATACTGTTTACGGCATCAAGCGTTTTATGGGGCACAATTTTGACGACCCGGAAGTCCAGAAAGATTTACAGAACGCATCTTTTAAAATTCAAAAGGGGGCTAACGGCGGAGTGGAAGTAATGATTGGCGACAAGTGGATGCGTCCGGAAGAAATCTCCGCCATGATTCTCGGCAAAATGAAAACTGACGCGGAAGCAAAGCTCGGAGAGAAAGTCACCGAGGCAGTCATCACTGTGCCTGCATATTTCAATGATGCGCAGCGAAAAGCTACCAAGGATGCGGGTACAGTCGCCGGACTCGATGTGAAGCGCATCATCAACGAGCCGACAGCGGCAGCCCTTGCCTATGGATTCAATAAAAAGAAAAATGAGAAAATCGTCGTCTACGACTTTGGAGGTGGAACTTTTGACGTGTCCGTCCTGGAAATCGGCGATGATGTTATTGAAGTAAAATCTACCGATGGAGACAGCCACCTCGGCGGCCGCGACATAGACCACAAAATTATCGGCTGGATTGCCGAAGAATATAAAAAGACTTCCGGCATAGATGTACGTAAAGACAAGCTCGCTTTGCAGCGTCTCGACGAAGCGGCAGAAAAAGCCAAAATAGAGCTTTCCACTTCTATTGAAACTGAAATAAATATTCCGTTCATCACTTCTACGGCTGAAGGCCCGCAGCACTTGCTTCTAAAGATGACCCGCGCCCAGCTCGAATCTATTGCTGATGAATATATCACCCGCTCTATAGAAATCACCAAGCGCGCGATGGAAGCCAGTGGTTTCAAGATGGAAGATATGAATGAAATCATCATGGTCGGAGGCCAGACCCGAATGCCAAAGATTGTGGAAGAAGTGAAAAAGGTTTTCGGCAAGACTCCAAACCTATCCATCAATCCTGATGAAGTCGTAGCTCTCGGCGCAGCCGTGCAGGCCGGAGTATTACAGGGAGATGTGCGCGACGTGCTTCTTCTCGACGTCATCCCGCTATCACTCGGTATTGAAACTCTCGGCGGCGTAGCTACAAAGCTCGTGGAACGAAATACCACTATCCCATCCAGCAAATCTCAGACATTTTCTACTGCGGCAGACAATCAAACCAGCGTAGAAATTCACATCGTGCAGGGAGAAAGGCCTATGGCGAGCGACAACAAATCTTTAGGCCGGTTTATCCTTGACGGAGTGCCTCCGGCACCAAGAGGCATGCCTCAGATTGAAGTGTCCTTTGATGTGGATGCAAACGGAATCCTGAACGTAACCGCGAAGGATAAAGCTTCCGGCAAGACGCAATCTATCAAGATTGAAGCAAGCTCCGGACTAAAAGACGAAGACATTAAAAAGATGCAGCAGGATGCGGAAGTTCACGCCGAGGAAGATAAAAAGAAGAAAGAAGTCGTCGACCTCAAAAATACCGCAGAGATGCTGATGTATACTGCTGAAAAAGCGCTCAAAGACAATGGAGATAAAATTCCGGCAGAATTGAAGACAGAAGTGGAAGCTAAAATTACTGCTCTTCGTGGAGTAAAAGATGGCACAGACGGCGAAGCTATCAAAAAAGCCACCGAAGAGCTTTCATCTGAAATGTCAAAAATAGGAGAAGCGATGGCGAAGAGTGGCGCGGCTCCTGAGGCTGGTACAAACCCAACCCCAGAAGAGCGTCCAGAAGAAGTAGAAGCAAAGGACGCTGAAGCTAGAGATACCACCGCCGATGGCGGGGCCCCGCAGGATGATGCGGTGGTTCCTCCAGAAGGAGAGAAACCAAAAGCGTAGTTTTAAAAAGCCCCGGAAGGGGCTTTTTGTTTGTGTAGAAACTAGAAAGCACTAAACTGCGGTGCAATCTAGTGCTTCAAATATTAATTATTTTTTCTCCCCAGTTGCAACTTGTGCAGTACCGAGCATCATTTCCTTGCTGGATAAGTACAAGCCACGAGCGTTTGCAATTTGGGCATAATTTCTTGTTCGTGTCCGTCTCTTTTAAAGAAGGAAAGAACAGAGCAATCAAGTCTAAAATTGCACTTCCAAAGTTAACTAGGTTTGTTTTCCTAAGCATAAAAAAGAACTCCTTTAAAATATTTTTCTATTAATATCATAGTACATTTTTATATAAAAGTCAATGAAAATTAAATGTTCTGTGGAAATAATTAATTTTCCCCATAAATTGCTGTTACGTTTGAATAAAGAGTGGTACAATTGTCTAAAGGCCGATATTATTAAGCGTAATAATAACTTTGTTATATGAGAAACTTTAATTCTAAAGGTAATACAAACACAATTCTTATCGTAGTAGTGATAGTAATTGTTGTTGTTTTGGGAGTCTGGTGGTACATGAGGAGTACAGCTGCTCCGGCGGACAACGGCGGAGCTGACGTCAACGTCACTCTTCCAGCTGGCGATACAACCACTCCGGTAACTGGCAGCGGAGCATATCAGTAAAATAGACAAACAAAGCTCAAAAGCCCTCCTTTTGCGAAATTGGGGGCTTTTTAGTTTTTAGATTGATGAATATGGATCCCGTTAGAAGTCCTATGGTTAATTAAAATTACAATAAGTGATATAATAGCACTATGTTTTATAGTCATTATTATCAAAATAACTACGGAAATCTAAAGATTTCCTACTTCTAACGGGATGGAATTGCCGGAAATACCTTTTAATAAAGAACTCACATACGTAGGTATCACTACGTACCGGGACAAAAATCAGCTTTTCGGCATCAAGCGCAAAGACCGTCGCCAGCATGTGTACCTGCTCGGAAAGTCCGGCACCGGTAAATCCGTGCTGATGTTCAACATGATTATCCAAAACATCCAAAATGGGGATGGGGTGTGCTTGGTAGACCCGCACGGAGAAAACGTCGAAGCTGTCCTCTCCGCCATTCCGCCGCACCGCGTCAAGGATGTCATTTATTTCAACCCCGCCGATGCCGACTATCACATCGGTTTCAATGTCCTCGAGCTAGTCGACCCGCAATACAAGCATTTGGTGGCATCCGGACTCATGGGAATATTCACCAAGATTTGGGCAAACGCCTGGAGCGCCCGGATGGAATACATTTTAAACAATACTATCTTGGCCCTGCTGGATACGCCGGGCTCCACCATGCTTGGCATCCCCAGGATGCTTGTCGACAAAGACTATCGCCAGAAAATAATTTCCAACCTGAAAGACCCCGTCATCAAGGCTTTTTGGGTGCACGAATATGAAGCGTGGCAGGATAAATTCCGGAACGAAGCCATAGCGCCGATTCAAAACAAAGTCGGGCAGTTTCTCTCCACCTCTATCATCCGAAATGTCGTCGGCCAGCAAAAAAGCACCATCAATATTTTTGACATGATGAACGAGGGCAAGATTTTCCTCGTAAACGTGTCCAAGGGACGTATCGGCGAAGACAATTCCGCACTCTTGGGCGGCATGATTATTACCAAAATCCAGCTCGCAGCCATGGAGCGGGTGCGCATCCCGGAAGAAGAACGAAAAGATTTTTACTTGTATGTGGACGAATTCCAAAACTTTGTCACCGACGCTTTTGCCGGTATCCTTTCCGAGGCCAGGAAATACAGGCTCAATCTGACAGTGGCCCACCAATACACTGCCCAGCTCGTATCAGACAAGAGTACGGCTGTACGGGACGCAGTCTTCGGCAACGTCGGAACGATGATTATTTTCCGCGTCGGCGCGGACGACGCGGAATTTCTGGAAAAAGAATTTGACCCTGAATTTACTCCGCAGGATATAGTAAATTTGCCCAACTATAAAATATACCTGAAGCTCATGATAGACGGCATTACGTCCAGGCCTTTTTCCGCGAAAACTTTGCCGCCGATGGTAAAGGGCGGCAATAAAGAAATAGAAGACGAAGTGATACGGTCTTCCCGCGAGCTATATTGCCGGTCAAAAGAAGACGTCGAAGCGGAAATAAATAATTGGAGCGGCATGTCGCTCGGCAGCGGCACGGACGGACTGGGCGCTTCCACCGCAGTCGCGGGAAAGTTTCCGGCTATTTGTTCTTCTTGCCACAAAGAAACGACAGTGCCCTTCAAGCCGGAGCCCGGCCGGCCAGTGTATTGCAAAGAGTGTGTTGCTAAAATAAAGTCCGGAGAATTGAAACCCATCAAGGCATCTCCAAATCAGATAAAACAGGACGAAACAAAATTTTTCAAGCCTTTGGCGGACTTGGGCATAGAGTTCAAGCAAAAAGACGGAGTAACAGAAGAAGTGGAAGAATATGCGGAGAGGCCGGCGTCGCATACAAATACGCCGCAAGCTGCATTCGGCCAGCCAAACATGCCTGCAAGCAAACCCATTTCCCAAGCATCCAAACAGGGAATGCCGGAAGGAATTAAAAGACCTGTCCGTCCCGACGGTCATTCGGGCGGAGCCTTTAATAATCGTCTTAAAAGTGTCCGTCCTCCTTTGGGAGAAAATTTGGCACTTAAAGAAGTGCTGAGTAGAGTTGCTACTGCTAATTCGCCTTCGCCTTCTCCCGACATTCCGGCAAAAGTAGAAGCTCCCGCTCCAGAGCCTGTATCGTTAGACGTTCTCAAAAATAAAATGAAAGAGATGACGCCTAAAAAAGACAAATCCGCCAGCGAGGAGGAAAAGGATAAATTGAAGAATTTGATCACCGCCGTTGGCGGGACCCCGCAGGAAGCGGTGGTTGCCGGTACATCATCAGCTGATAAGGCGGGAACAGAGCCACCGCTTACACAAGACAATATTAAGGAAGTACCCGAAGATGTGCTTAGAAAAATCTTAGAATAAAAAATGTTGAGCGAAAATAAAACCTGCCAAAACTGCAAAAAAGATTTCGCAATAGAGCCGGAAGATTTTAGTTTTTACGAAAAGATGCAGGTACCGCCTCCGACTTTCTGTCCGGATTGCCGTGCACAGCGGCGCATGGCTTTTCGGAACGAACGAAAGCTTTTCAAAGTCAAAGACCATATTACAGGCAAAGATATCTTTGCTACATATCCGCCTGAAAGCGGCCGGAAAATTATAACCCGAGAAGAATGGTTTGGAAATGAATTTGATGCGATGGAATACGGAGCAGACGTAGATTTTTCCCAGCCGTTTTTAAAACAGCTTTTTGAGCTTGTCCAAAAAGTCCCCATTTATAATTTCAATGTTATCCGGATGGTAAACAGCCCGTATGCATTCAACGCCACAGCCCTGAAGAATTGCTACCTTATATGCAATGCAAACTATTCTGAAGACTGCATGTATGGAAATGCCGTCGATAACTGCAAAGACTGCGTAGACAATTCGCATATAAAAAACTCCGAGCGGTGCTATGAATGCTTTTGGCTTGAAAATTGCTATCAATGCTATTTCACCATAAATTCAGAGGAGTCCCGCAATGTCTGGTTTTCAAGGGATTGTGTCGGATGCAGTGATTGCTTTGGCTGCGTGAATCTGCGCAAATCTTCCTATTGTATTTTCAACAAGCAATATACCAAAGAAGATTATGAAGCCGAGCTTAAAAAGATGCGTCTCAATACCGCTTCGGGGTTAAAAGAAGCACGGGAAAAAGCCCGGGCATTTTGGAATACTCAACCGGTAAAATACCATCAGGGTATAAAAAATGTAAATTCCACGGGCTCCTATGTGACAAACTCCAGAAATGTTAACGACAGCTACCTGGTCAGAGAAAGCGAAAATATGCGATATTGCCAGTATCTGCAAGTGCCGAAAAATAAAGACAATTATGATTCGACCAATTGGGGTGAAAATATCGAACTTGGCTACGAAATAATAGAATGCGGGGAAAACTCTTATAATAATAAATTTTCCTGGAATTGCTGGCCAGCCTGCCGAAATATTGAATACAGCACGCACCTATTCAGCTCCTCAGATTGCTTTGGGTCTGTGGGGCTAAAGAAAAAGCAATACTGTATTTTAAACAAGCAATACACAAAAGAAGAATACGGAGAACTGGTGGAAAAAATTAAAAAACATATGGATGATATGCCCTTTGTGGACTCCAAGGACCTTGTATATAGGTACGGAGAATTTTTTCCTATAGAATTTTCTCCTTTTGGCTATAATAATACACTTGCCACTCAGCATTTTCCACTTACCAAAGCGGAGGCAATGGATAAAAATTATGGATGGATAGAAGTTCCCCGCGGAGAATATAAAATAACCAAAAGGGGAGAAGAACTTCCGGATTCCATCGAAGCTATTACAGATGAAATTTTGAAAGAAGTTATGGAATGTGAAAATTGCAAAAATCCTTACAGAATTTTAGAAAATGAGCTGATTTTTTATAAAAAAGAAAATCTGCCAATTCCTCGGCTTTGTAGCGAGTGCCGCCATGAACGTCGGATACAAGACAGGCTGACTATGAAATTATATGACAGAGCATGCATGTGTGCCGGCATAGTGGACGAGACAAATATTTATAAAAATACTGTTCCCCATATACATAAAGATTTACGCTGTGATGAGAAATTCAAAACAGGATATGCTCCTAATCGGCCGGAGATAGTATATTGTGAAAAATGCTACCAGCAGGAAGTATATTAACTATGGAAACCAAGAACTGCCAAAACTGCAAACAAGATTTCACCATAGAGCCAGAGGATTTTAATTTTTATGAGAAAATCAAAGTTCCGCCTCCGACCTTTTGTCCGGAGTGCCGAGCTATACGCCGGTTGATGTGGAGAAATGAGCGGTCGCTATATCACAATACCTGCGCTTCATCGGGAAAGAAAATTATTTCAATGTTTGCTCCCGAAACAGGGCTTACAGTATACGATAGAGATATTTGGTGGGGTGATACCTGGGATCCCGCGTTCTATGGGCAAGAATATGATTTTTCCAAGTCATTTTTCGCGCAGTTTAAAGAACTTCTTTCCCGGGTGCCGCTCGCCAATCTCGGAAATACAAACATGGTAAACAGCGACTATGCTAACCATAGCTTGAATTGCAGAAACTGTTTTCTGTTGTATGCTTCTATAGGTGGTGAAAATGTTTCGTATTCAACTGGGCTGGCAAACGTAAAAGATTCAATGGATTTGTATAAAATTTCAAAAGCGGAACAATGTTATGATGACGTTTTGTGCAGTGGTATATTTAATACTCACTTTAGCTACGATAGTGATGAATGCATTAATTCAAAGTTCCTGACTTCCTGTTTAAATTTACAAGACTGCTTAGGGTGCGTAAATTTACGGCATAAAAGCTATTGTATTTTCAACAAGCAATACACAAAAGAAGAGTATGAAAAAATCCGCGACAGCTATGATTTGGGAAGCTACGAAGGCCTTGAAAAATTTAAAAAAGAATATGATTCTTTTGTAAAGGCGCAGTTCCGCAGATATGCATTTATATATAAGTCCGTAAATGTCACAGGAGACAATATAATGAATTCTAAAAATGCCAGAATGGTGTTTGATATTTTTGGAGAACTTGAAAACTGCAAATTTGTTTGTCATGTAGCAGCTGGACTAAAAGAGAGCTATGACGGCTATGGCGCAGGGGCTCATGCCGAATTTATGTATGAAAGCGTGGATACCGGAGCGGAAGGCTCCCGGCAGCTTTTCTCGGTCTTAAACCATAGCTGTATGGAAACGCGCTACACGTATATGTGTTATGGAGCTAAGTTTTTATTTGGCTGCATAGGAGTGAGGAACCACGACTACTATATTTTAAACAAAAAATACACAAAAGAAGAATATGAAAAACTGCTGCCAAAAGTTATACAGCACATGAAAGATATGCCCTATGTAGACAAAAAAGGAAGGATATATGCCTATGGAGAATTTTTCCCCGAAGAACTTTCTCCTTTTGCCTACAATGAAACAATTGTCCAAGAATATTACCCGTTAGATGTAAAAGTAATACTGGAGCGAGGGCTGAGATTAAAAGATAAAGAAAAAAGAGATTATAAAATAGAGGTTAAAACAAAAGACATGCCGGACCACATAAAAAATACCGACGAATCTATTGTTGATAAAATCATTGAATGTATGCACAAAGGGCAGTGCGAGGAGCAATGTACGGAAGCATTTAAAATACTTTCCGCAGATTTACAATTTTATAAAAAAATAAATGTGCCGCTTCCTAGGCTGTGCCCGAATTGCCGCCATTTTGGGAGGTTAAAAAAAAGAAATCCCTTTAAGCTTTGGCCTAGAGAGTGCATGTGTGAAAAAGATACTCACGGACATGCGGGCAAATGCGAGGTGGAATTTGAGACAAGCTATGCGCCGGAGCGGCCGGAAATAGTGTATTGCGAGAAGTGCTATCAGCAGGAAGTATATTAAAATTTATGGTAATATAGCCTTATATGCCGAAACCAAACCGAGTTCAAATAATCAAATACGGCCCGCCGCCGCCAGAGCTTCCAGTCTTCGGAAAGATAAACCCTGAAGATGTGTCTTTTATCGGGCGGACTAATTATGTAGCATCTCTGGAAGAAAAGAAATTCGTTTTCGGCATCAAGCGCATAGACCGCAGGCGCCACCTGTACATCATCGGAAAGTCCGGCGTCGGTAAGACAAAGCTCCTTGAGCTTTTTTTACGGCAAGACATATCGTACAATCACGGCCTCTGCCTCATTGACCCCCACGGAGACGTCATTGATGCCATGCTCGACTATATACCCAAAGAGCGGATAGAAGACGTCTGCATCATTGATCCGCCGGATATTGATTTTCCCGCATCCTTCAATCCACTCGCCAATGTGGACCCGCTTTTTAAATTTCAATTGACGCAAGGGCTCATCGAAGTCTTCCAAAAGCAGTTTGGTGCCAATTGGACGCCGAGGCTCGAACACGTCTTCCGTTTTACCTGTCTGGCGCTTCTAGACTATCCGCACGCGACCATGCGCGGAATGATTTCGATGCTGACCGACAGAAATTACAGGCAGAAAGTGGTGGAGTATATTACAGATGATATGGTGAAGCGGTTCTTCGCCATTGAATTCGCCGACTGGTCTGAAAAATTCGACACAGATGCTATCATTCCGCTCGTAAACAAGCTCGGGCAGTTTCTTTCTGACCCGCTGCTCCGAAATATCTTCGGCCAGAAGCAAAACAAGATTGATATTTCTAAACTCATGAACGAAGGCAAGATAATTTTAATCAACCTCTCCAAAGGCCGCCTCGGTGAAGAAAATTCTTCATTCCTCGGCTCTATGTTTCTCACAAAAATAAAACAGGCGGGAATGGAGCGGGCAAGTATTCCGGAAAAGGACCGTGTGGATTTTTATCTATATGTGGACGAGTTCCAAAATGTCGTTACCCAGACATTCGAAAACATTTTATCTGAGGCCCGGAAATATGGACTCAACCTTACTATCGCCCATCAATATGTAGGCCAGCTGATTCCAAAAGTTCAGCAAGCAGTACTCGGAAATACAGGAGCGCTCATTTGTTTTCGCGTGGGAGGTGAAGACGCGGTGAAATTAAAACCAGAATTTGCCCCTATTTTCGATGTGAAAGACATGATCAACCTTGCTGTTGGGGAATTTTATATAAAAATGACCATTGATGGAGAATCTTATGATCCATTTTCTGCCGAAACACTGCGGGTATTAGAACCAACCCATAGGTCATACCGGCCGGAAATTATTGCAGCTTCACGCAGAAAGTATTCAATCTCTAAAGACGATGCCGCCAAGCTCATCGCCGAAGAAGAAGCGACGATTATCCGAAGCGCTGAAGAGAAAAAGATAATTGAAGGCAAAGGACGCGCAGATGGAGACGAAGCTGAAGCTCCAAAAGCTTCACAAGAAGCTGAACCTATGATTTAATTCTTGATTTTTTGAAATATTCTGCTAAAATATCTATATGGCAAATGACTATTATGAAACATTGGGAGTAAATAAAGGCGCGACAAAAGAGGAAATAAAAAAAGCCTTTTATAAGCTCGCGCACAAATACCATCCGGATAAAAAAGAGGGCAACGAAGCCAAATTCAAGCAGGTAAACGAAGCCTATCAAGTGCTTTCAGACGAGTCTAAAAGGGCTAAATATGACCAATTTGGAGCCGGATACGAAAATATGGGCGGAGGACATAGCCACCAAGGCCAGGGAGGGGGATTTGAAGGTTTTGATTTCGGAGGCGCAGGAGGCTTTGCCCATGGCGGAGCTGAATTTGACTTTGGAAATTTAAACGATATCTTTAGTGATTTCTTTGGCGGCGGCGGAGGTTTTGGGGGCAGACAGCAAGCCCGCCGGGGACGGGATATCTCTACAGAGATACAAATTTCTTTCGCTGATTCAGTTTTCGGCATAACCAGAAAAGTTTTGATTACTAAAACTTCTAGCTGCCTGACGTGTAGTGGCTCCGGCGCGAAAACCGGAACCAAGATGGAGACATGCAAGACGTGCAACGGGCAGGGAAAAATTCACGAGGCAAAGCGCTCATTCTTGGGAACCATATCCACCACCAAGGTTTGTGAGACTTGTCATGGCGCGGGTGAAGTGCCAAAAGAAAAATGCGAGACATGCAAAGGCAAGGGAGTGCTCCGCCGCGAAGAAGAAATCACCATTGTCATTCCGGCCGGCATTCGCGATGGCGAGATGATACGGATGACGGGCATGGGTGAAGCAATTTCCAAAGGTACAGCTGGCGATTTATATATAAAAATAAACGTGGCACCGCATGCGATATTCAGGCGCGAAGGGCACGACCTCGTTATGGATTTGAATTTAAAGCTCTCGGATGCGCTCCTTGGGATGAAATACCCAATTGAAACTTTAGATGGAAAAATCGAAGTTACTATTCCCGAAGGTGTCTCTATTAATGAAATCCTCCGAGTAAAAGGCAAAGGCGTTCCAAGTGCCAAAAATAAAAGAGGGGACTTGCTAATCAAGCTGCACATCAAGATGCCATCAAAAATTTCCCGCAAATCCCGCGAGCTTATTGAAGAGCTAAAAAAAGACGGCATATAAAAATATGCTTCCAGAATACTTTGGATATATCCCCATAGTAGTAAGCCTAACGGGTATATCTTTTTATATTAAGAATGTATTTTATGGAAAGACAAGACCTCATTTAATTTCTTGATTTTTTTGGGGGCTTGCTCCACTGATAGGAGTTTTTTTACAGTTAAAAGCTGGGGCTGGCCTTTCGGTAATTCCGATATTCATGGCTGGTTTAATGGGGGTGTTTGGATTTAGTGCTGGAATTATAAAGAGTAGCGGTTATTGGAAAATAAGCAAATTGGATATTGCTTGCGGCGTGTCTGCTTCACTGGCATTAATTTTATGGATATACACAAGAAATACCGATATATCAATTATATTTGCCATACTGACCGATGCATTTGCATACATACCGACATTGATAAAATCTTGGAAATATCCGGAAACAGAGTCCGCTTCGGGGTATTTACCTGGGATATTCAATAATACGTTGGGGTTGTTAATTATTAAAAACTGGGATTTTTCTATCTATTCTTTTTCGATATATTTAATACTGGCTAATGTCATTACTGTTTCTTTTATTTTTCGCAAAAAAGTTATAAATTGGTATACTAAATAAATGGAAACAAAAGAAACAGATATACCAAATAACTTTTTAGGAATCGAAGAAATCCCATATAAAGATGCGGAGGTTTTAATTTTACCAATTCCGCTTGAGGTTACCGTCAGCTACGGGCGAGGCACAGGGCGGGGGCCGGGAGCCATAATCACAGCCTCCCAGCAAGTAGAACTGTACGACCATGAGCTTGGCTATGAAGTAAACGAACACACAAAAATAGCCACTTTGCCGGCAGTGGTTTTCCCTGAACAAAATGCGGAAAAAGCGCAGGCAATTATTGCCAAAACAGCAGAGCCATTTACCGATAAATTTATTTTAAGCCTTGGCGGAGAACATAGTATAACTCCCGCGTTAGTCGGCGAGTATAAGAAAAGATATCCTGATTTGTCTATTTTGTATTTTGACGCGCACACGGACATGCGGGAAGAATGGGACGGCACCAGGTGGTCGCACGCCTGCGCCGCGCGACGCTGCCAGGATGACCACGGGATAAAAAATATAGTCTGGGTGGGCGTACGGAACACTTCTCTCGGCGAACAGCAGTATATAAATAAAGAACAGGTAAACTATGGCAATACGTATGATTTGAAAAAAAACCTGAGCCAGCTGTCGCCAAATGTATACATATCTTTTGATGTGGATGTCTTTGACGTGTCCACCATGCCTGCGACAGGTACACCGGAGCCAGGCGGTATTGGCTGGTATCAGGCCATGGAAATATTTGAAGCTGTCACCAAGGAGAAAAATGTAGTCGGCGCGGACATTGCCGAATGCTCTCCCATACAAACGCCCGGATTTCACGGCTATGATTTCTTAGTAGCCAAACTGGCCTTTAAACTCATAGGTTACAAATTTAGGAAGTAAAATCATTTTAGAGCATCATCTATATTGAATTTTTATATAATTGTGGTATATTGGCACAAGTTACCGACTAAGCAAATTTTTTGCGTAGCAATATAAAATAGTTCGTTAAAAAGAAAGGAAGGTTTTATGAAAATATTTTTTTTCATACTCACTTTTATGTTTTTAGTGTTTGGGTTCTGTCTCTCTATTCAGGGTCAAACTACTCTGATTCATCAAACGCAGGAAGAAATACCTAAACCTACTTATCCTGCCTGTGCTGAAGCTGTGAATGCTCGCGGTTCAGTCATTATTCAGGTTCTCATCGGGAAAGACGGAAAGGTAAAAACAGCCACAGTACTACTTGGGCATCCACTCCTGAGGGCGGCGTCCAAAAAGGCTGCGGAAGGGGCTAGGTATCGCCCCCGTGCATCAGAGTCGTTGGGGATAATCGCCTATAGATTTTAATCCCTTAAGTCATAACTAATCAAAGTGGAGATAAGTCACTCTTTTACCCCCGGGCAACCATTGCTCGGGGAAATTTTTTTATACTTACATTTTATAAGTTTCTTGTCCGTCCCCAGTATCTTTTACTTCGTAGCCAAGGGAATTAATTTCTTTGCGAAGACTGTCAGATTTTTCGTAATCTTTATTTTTCCGGGCTTCTTCGCGCTCTTTCACTAAGCTCAAGATATTCGGAGGTGCGCTTATTTTTTTTGCTTCCTTCAAGTTTTCAAAACCAAGTCCAAGCACTTTATCAAAATCAAGCACAGTCGCTTTTTTGTCGCTATCAGATATATTTCCATCTTTCAATACATCCCAGAGGACCACCAGCCCCCGCGGGGTATCCAAATCATCCTCAATAAAGTCTTTAAATTTTTGCTGATATTCAGCGTTGATATTGCCGGCTGGCACGTTTCCAAGCCCTATATAGAGCCCATAGAGCCGCTTGAGGGCTGTTTCCGCACCCTGAAGTGCTTCCCAGTTGAAGTTTAATTTAGTGCGGTAACTTCCCATTAAAATCCAAAAACGGTAAGTAAGGGGATGTATGCCTTTTTCTATGACACTGCTTAGTTTTAAAAAGTTGCCCTGAGATTTAGCCATTTTTGCGCCGCCGACATCTACATGCTCGCTATGTATCCAGAATTTCACAAAAGGCTTTTTACCAGTAGCAGATTCCGATTGCGCTATTTCGTTGGTATGATGAGTCGGGATAAGGTCAATGCCTCCGGTGTGTATATCAAATTGCTCGCCGAGGAATTTGATGCCAATAGCCGAACATTCAATATGCCAGCCAGGAAAACCTTTGCCCCACGGAGATTCGTATCCTATGTTTGAATTAAATTTCCAGAGAGCAAAATCTTCCGGATTTTTCTTCTCGGGGTTCTCGGCAATTCTAGCATGGTTCTCATCGCGTGCTGTTTTCCCTCCGGTGAGTATTCCGTAATCCGGCATTTTAGCAGTATCAAAATAAAGCCCGTCGCTGGTTTTATATGCATATCCTTTTGCCTCTAGCTTTTCTACAAGCTCTACATCTTCTTTGACGTAATCACTGGCAAAATAAATATGTTTAGGTATTTCTATGTTGAGTTTTTGCAAATCGCCTTTAAATTTTTCAGTATAAAATTCTGCCAGCTCCCGCATGTTTTTCAATGTCAATCCTTTCCCTTCGCGCACCAGCGCTGCTGTCATTTTATCTTCGCCCGTATCGGCATCGCTTGACATGATGCCGATGTCGGTAATATTCATAACCCTTTTAACTTTGTATCCCGAATATTCCAAAGCTTTTTGCGCAATATCAGCAAATACGTATGCGCGTAGGTTTCCTATATGGGCATAGTTGTTTACTGTCGGTCCGCAGCTATAAAACAAAACTTCATCCTTATTGATAGGAACAAATTCCTCTTTTTTCCGCCCGAGCGTGTTGTAGAATTTTAGAGCCATAGTATTTTACTTTCTTACTCTGCTGTTTGGGTAAATTCGTTTTTATAAATCAATATAAGGGCATACAGCAGGCTCAGGGTCAAGGGGCCCACCAGTATGCCGACCGGGCCCAAGAAAGAAATTCCGCCGAGAACTGAAAATAAAATTAAAATAGAAGGCAGCTTTACACTCCTGCCTACGATAAGGGGGCCAAGCAAATTATCAATACTTCCCACCAAGGCGACAGCCCAAACTAAAAGCCCAATGGCGGGGATAGTATCTCCTTTAATAAAAAGAAATATAATAGCTGGCACAGAAACCAGTGCGGTACCAAAGGTAGGGATGAAAGACAGTATCGCCGTTACCACGCCCCAAAGAGCGGCGTTTGGAATGCCGAAAATCCATAATCCCAATCCCATAAGCGTGCCTTGTACGAGGGCTATCAAGAGCGAGCCTTTAATGACGCCATTTATAGCGAGTATCAATCTGGAAATTATTTTCTCATCGTTTTTCTCTCCGAGGGGGCTCAATTGCATGAGAGATTTCTTCCAGCTTTCCCCGTCCTTCAATAAATAGAAAATAATCAGCAGGAGCAAAATAAACGAAAAGAAAGCGGAAAGGGTGGTAGTAAATATATTTGTAATGTGGCTGGAAAGATATGATACAAACTGGGTAGCTTTTTCATTTACGTCAAAGGGCGGTACACCTGCCGGCAATATTTCATTTACTCTGGCGTTGATTCTGTCGGAAAGAGGGAAGGTTTCTAAATTGTTACTCAAGACTTTTTGGTACAAATCTTGGCTTTGATTGAAAACTAAAGCGCCAATGCCGAGAAGCGGCCCGCAAAGCAATATCCCAAAAAGGATTACAGTTATAAAAGAAGATATTCCCGCCGGAATGCCCTGCTTATGAATCCATAGATATACAGGATATAGCACTATGGAAAAAGACACGCCGAGCACTATGACCACCCAAAAAGGCAGAAAAATTAAAAAAGCAAAAATGAAGGTCGCGAGCAGTAATCCAAAGAAAAAGTACTTTTCAAATGCTTTTGTTTGCATAGGGTAAATTGTAGCAAATACTTGCCTTTTTGTGAAATATCCTATAATATAAGCACAACTATGACAAAAGAGAAGACAGGTGAATTTGCAGTAATATTTACAGGTGGAAAGCAGTACAAAGTGTCAAAGGGCACAGTCATTTCTATTGAAAAAATCAAGCCTGCCCGTTCCTCTGGCGGGAATGCCAAGGCCAAAGAGAATCAGTACAAGAAAGGCGATAAGCTGACTTTTGACAAAGTCCTTCTCGTAGATAGCGGGAAAGATGTGACTATCGGCACGCCATACATTGATGGGGCAACCGTAGACGCAGAAATCATGGAAGTAGGCCGGGCAAGGAAAATCCTCGTTGTAAAATATAAGCAAAAATCCCGCTACCTGCGCAGGAACGGCCACCGCCAGCCTTTCTTTAAAATAAAAGTTACTTCTATAAAATAAAACAATGCGAAACACAAATATGATGGCAATGATGATGAAAACCCAAATAATTCGGGGCTACTTGTTGCGTTGCATACATTAAACTTTTAAAAAATGAAACTCAAAAAACAGCCCCGAATGGGGCTGTTTTAGTTACTTGAAAATAAAATAAACAGGAGAAAAATATGAAGAATATAAATTTAATTCTTGTCACTGATTGTGGTGGCTCTGACCGAGGAAGATATGAGATTGCGGCACGTCGCTGTTTTTATCCAGACACCCCTCAAATTACTTTCTTTGAGACATTCAGTATGAATACTTTACATGCTGGGTTTACCACGACGGCTCATGTATTGTCTACAGTGGATTATTTTGGGCCTCTCAAGGAGGGTGAATTTGTGGGGATTTTAGACAACGCTGCTCCACGACATGGCAGTGAAAATGGAGAATCCTTGCGGGGTGCTGAACGAAAACCAGAAGGAGAAGAAATTTATGCCCTCTTGCTTGATAATGGAGTTTGGGTCGTCGGCCCAAACGCCGGTTTGAATTTTTATTTCTTAGAGTCTCGTGTTCGCAAATCCTATCTTGTCACAGATACGTCCGGTAGAATTACGCCATTTCGCTCTATGGAGATTATGATACCGGCTTTGTCAAAAGTATTGGGCGTAAAAGAATTTCCCAATATAATACTTACTGAAAAATCGTTACTTATAAAAAAACCAAAAGCAGGATTATTTGTAGCTGATTGGGATGAACACGGCAACCTCTATCTTGTTTCGATTGGTGCTTCAACATCAAGCTTATTTCCACCACTTGGAGATAGTAAAGTTTTTCATATTGGAGATAAAATTGCTCGGCTTCGGCATGTGGATGGTATTTTTGCCGGCGAGACAGGGGAACCTACACTTACGACAGGAAGTCTGAGATTAAATTCAAAACCCGTATATTATCTCGTCGTAGTGGGATCAAGCGCTCGAGCTTTATTTGGGAATCCTCCTGTAGGTGCAGAAGTTGTTATTGAGTAGAAATCATGAAAGGACTGTCGGCGAGAAATCGCTCACAGTCCTTATTTTTTATTTTCTATAAGTTTGGAAATAGATTGATTAACTTTTTTATGGTTACTTAATATGAAACTATCATTTAGGTAGCTTGATTCCTTTTTAGCTTTTTGGTCTGTCAGGCAAGCTCCGGCTTCTACAGCTATCAATTTTCCTGCTCCAAAATCATAAATTTCTGTACCAGGGTCTGTTACCACAGCTTCAATTTTTCCGCCGGCGAGCAGGCAGTAATCATTTGCAGGCGACCAATTGAAAAGAGTTCTTTTGTATCCAAATTTTATTAAATTTTCTCGGATATTAGATATACGATTATATTTTGTCTTATACCCACAGCTATACGCCACAGTCATGTTTTTTCTGTGAGTTGCTTTGCTTACTTTTATTCTTTTTCCGTTCAAAAATGCCCCCTTATACTTTTCCGCATAATAAGTTTGATTTAAAATTGGTTGATAGATTACTCCGATTACAGCTTTGTTTTTATAAAAAAGGGCGATAGAAATGGAAAAATTTGCTATTCCCAAGACAAAATTATTGGTTCCATCTAGCGGATCTATCACTAGAGTATAATCAGAATTTTTATTGGTTTCTCCTTCTTCTTCGGAGTGAATGTTGTATTTGGGCAATTTAGATTTAAGAATTTTAAGAATTGCTCTTTCAGATTCTAGGTCAGCTTTAGTCCTCACATCTGAAAGCATTGATTTCTTCTCTATTTGTAAAGCCTGCCCAAAATATCTTCTAAGGACTTTTCCTCCTGCATGAGCAGCTTTTATTAAAATATCTTTTTTGGTCATAAATTTATTGCCTGTTTTTAAGTGCATTTTTGAGAGTGTCGTTGTCTGAATATTCGAGCTCGGTACCGGTGGACAAGCCTTTGCCAAGGGATGAGATTTTTATTCCTTGGCTATCAGCCGTATCTTTAATTTGCTCGCGGACATATTGGTCAGTATAGTCGCCTTGGGGACTCAAAGAAAAAGCCATAATTATTTCCTGTAATGTCCCTTTTTCCTTTTTAATTTTTTCTTTCAATTCTTCGATGCGTACCCGGCTCTTAGTATTTTTTTCGACGATAGGCACCAGCCCGCCCAGGATAAAATATTTGCCGTGGTATACTCCACTTTTCTCCACGCTTTCCAAGTCGGAATCTTTTTCTACTACCATCAAAGTGTTCATGTCTACATTTGGATTGCCGCAGATTTCACATATATTGCTTTTCGTTCTGCCGGCGATGAAAAATCTGAAACACTCCTTGCATTGCGACACTTCTTTTTTCAAATCTAAAATCAAGCTGGATAAATTTTGGGAATAGCTTGGGCTCTTAAACATTAGGAAATACACAAAGCGCCTCGCTTGCCTTTCTCCGATACCCGGAAACTCTTTAAAAATTTCAGTTAACTTATCTATGATGTCCATCGGACTATTCTAGCATATCATTTAGCAAAATCCCGCCGGGCGCTAAAATTCATCCAAGTCGCCACTCACTTTGGATGGAGAAAATTCACTGACACTACTTTTTTCAAGGCTCAGGAATGTCGTCGTCTTTTCGTCAAAGTAAAGCTCAATTTTGCCGGTCGGGCCATTTCGGTGCTTTTCAATCAATATCTCAGCGATATTTGTCTTGTCCATCTGCTCTTTACCTTTGTCATCGCGATGGATAAACATGACCACATCGGCGTCCTGCTCGATAGAGCCGGAGTCCCGCAGGTCTGACAGCCTTGGCTTGCCCCCGCGAGTTTCAATATTACGGGAAAGCTGGGAAAGAGCTAGTACTGGCACATCCAGCTCTTTTGCCAAGCTCTTGAGCGAACGGGAAATTTCCGTCACTTGGTTTACCATTGAATCATAATTTTTTGTAGTGGTCATGAGCTGCAAATAATCGACCACAATCAAGTCGAGTCCTTTTTCCGCCTTAATTCTGCGGGACAGGGCCTTCATCCGGACTATGGAATTGCCGGGCTGGTCATCAATATATATTTTAGCTTTCGCGAGTTTATCCAATGAATCACGAAGCTGGGAAAATTCCCTGTCGGAAGACAAACGTCCGGTACGTAAATTCCATGCGTTTACCCGGCTTTCTGCCGAAAGCATCCGGTCCACCAGTTGCTGGGAAGACATTTCCAATGAGAACACCAATACAGATTTGTCGTGCAGTACTCCGGACATGCGGGCGATGTCGAGGGCGAGCGTCGTCTTGCCCATGCTTGGCCGGGCGGCAAGGATTATCAAATCAGAATTTTGCAAACCCGAGAGCATGGTATCCAGATCTTTAAATCCGGTAGGCAAACCGCGGAGCATGCCCTTGTTTTCATGTAATTTTTCCAAACGTTCATAGGCTTCCGGCAGGGCGTCTTTCAGGTTTACAAATTTTTGGTTTTTCGGGGAAGAAACTACGTTGAATATTTTTTTCTCCGCCATGTCGAGGATATCGTCCATGTGGTCGTCGCCTTCTTCAAAAGCTAGCTCGGAAACATAATCCGCGGCCTCAATCAGGCTGCGGAGCACGTATTTTTTTTGTACTATATCAGCATAATGTTTAACGTTTGTAGAAGAGGGTACAGTATTTACTATTTCTGCAAGGTATTGGTTGCCCCCGATATTGGTAAGCAATTTTTGCTCGCCGAGCTTGGTGGAAAGGGAAAGCATGTCTATCGGCTCATTTTTCAGAGATAAGTCCAGCATCGCCTGAAAGATGAGCTTGTGTTTCTCTACGTAGAAAGAGTCCGGAGATACCATGTCTTCCACTTCATGCATCGCGTCTTTGCGGAGCATGATAGAGCCGAGCACGGCTTGTTCGGAAGGTATGCTTTGCGGGGGGATACGCACCCCTTTTGGGACGTTGGTTTTCGTAAAAGTTTGTCTTTTTGGTGCTGTTGCCATTCGGCTATTCTAGCACAGAAAATATATTGTCCAAGTTTAAAAACAGCTAAAAGGTTGGTAAGGCTGTTACTAAAATGTTAATATATTACATATGTCAAAAAAGGTATTTGTTTCAGGGGTTCAGCCGTCAGGAAAGCCGCATATAGGTAATTATTTTGGTGCTATGAAGCAGTTCGTAGATTTACAAGATGAGTACAGCGGCTATGCTTTGATTGTAGATTATCATGCCTTACATTCTCTCCGAAATCCGAAAGAAATGAGTGAAAATATTAAAGATGTGCTGCTAGACTATTTAGCCATTGGTCTCGACCCAGAAAAAGTAACCATCTTTAAGCAAAGTGATGTTTCCGAACATACCGAGCTTTGTTGGATTTTCGATACTATCATTACAATGCCGTACCTTATGCGCGCACATGCCTATAAAGATGCGGAAGCAAAAAATAAAGAAATTGATGTTGGCACTTTCAATTATCCGGTTTTAATGGCCACAGATATTCTGCTCTATACCCCAGATATCGTTCCGGTAGGGCAAGACCAAAAGCAACACGTGGAAATATGCCGTGATATAGCTCTAAAATTCAATAATACGTATGGAGAAACATTCAAACTTCCTGAGCCGATGATTATGAAAGAAGTTTCAGTAGTTCCAGGGACTGATGGGCGCAAGATGAGCAAGAGCTATGGAAATACCATTTCGCTCTTTGCCGAATACGAAGAAATTAAAAAAGCTGTCATGGGTATTGTCACAGATTCGAGCGGAGAAATTCCACAAAATGTTTTCGCTATTCACAAGCTCATCCGGCCAGAAAATGAATTGCAAAAAATTTATGAAGAAAAAAAGGGAAGCTATAAAGAGCTCAAGGAGCTGCTTATAGAAGACTTGGAGAAATTTATCGCTCCGCTCCGCGAAAAAAGAAAAGAATTTGAAAAAGATATACCAAAAGCTCTCGCAATCCTAAAGGCTGGCGGAGAAAAAGCCAAAGCAGTCGCCAGCGCCAAAATGGCCGAAGTGCGCGAGAAGATAGGGGTAAATGTATACTAGATATTTTGTAAAATGAAAAATCTAAGTAAAAAAATTCCAGAATATAAAAAAGAATTGATAGAAGTTTTTTCTAAGATTCTTGGAGATAAACAGCTTATGACTGATTTTCTCTTGGACATACTTACACCTGCGGAATTTGAGACCTTGGCTTTAAGGTGGCAGATAGTGAAAAAGCTAAATAAAGGTGAAGACCATAGGTCTATAGCAGGGGAACTTCGACTAGGTATAAGTACCGTCACGCGCGGCTCCCGCGCACTTCGTAAAAAACATGGCGGCTTTCACTCCATGCTAAGAAAGATTGGTAAATAAAGTTATCCACACATGCACTTTGCGTGACTATTTCTATATAGTACTATGTACTAGTACATAGATACAAGATAAAGCGGTTCTTTGAAAACAGAAAATAATAAATTGCCCATGCAAATGCCATAAAAAGTAAACCAAAGAAGGCTAGATTTTCTAGCGACTGACTAAGCAGTTTCTTAGTACAAAAAAGAAGTGGAGAATTGAAATGAATACCTTAGCAATCGGCAACACTAACACCAATACCTTGCTCCCGCAAAGTGTTTTAAATTTTTTCAAAAAGCTAAAAAGTAAAATTTTTGAAAAAACTGCGGACAAGGCACGGCAAACACAATGCACTCCTATCAAGAGAGCGTACCATGATCCTGGATGCCCTGGGGGCGGATGGTGCGAATGTATGTGGTAATCTAGTTATTATTTGGCGGACGTACTGTGAAAAGTCGTTCGCCTATTTTTTCATAAACTTGACTTTTTCTGACAAGATGATATATTGTACAAGTGAATATAGAAATCAAGCATAGTGTAAATATTTCAGGAGCGAATAGCGCTTATTATTACAGTCTTACATTTAGAAGGCTGATATTTGCGCTGTAAAATTTTTCAAAATTAAAATTACAACTTAAACACCAGTCTTCAAAAGGCTGGTGTTTGTTTTTTGACAAGTAAATAAAAAGGAGAGAGGCAATGATTCATCACTGCACCGGAAAAAGTATTCAGGAATGGTATGAATCCGCTCCTGAAAAGTTTGTTGTTGACCCAGGCCCTAAACCTTGGTGGCATATGCGAAATTTTACTAAGCAAAAAGCTTGGGGAAAATTTTCTTTTAGTTCAGAACTCTTAGAATCTAGCCGTCATAAAATATTCAATACCCAATTATCTCTACTGCCAGTGGGATATGCCATACCAAATGTGGCAGAGATAGTTGATTTACTTATTTCATCCGATATAAATCTTCTAATCGGAGAGTGGACTAGAACAAGACATCTGATTAAAAGAGGCGAAGAATGGTCAGTGGTGTGCGTTGGCGTATCAAGAACAGGATTAATTGATATTTTTGATTACTATGCAAATCGTAAGGCCAGCTCACGAGTAGGAATCTTGCTGGTTCAAAAGTTGTAATATATTCGGGATATGCCGAATAAAGCAAGAGAAGGCTAAACTTCTAAAAAAAATTAAAGGAGAAATATATGTCAAAATCGATGTCATTCCAGGAATGGTTCGAAAAAAGGTCCGGCAAGAGGACTCTTATGATGGTTTCATCCCGTGTCTATAAACTGCCCTGCGGATGCAGAGTTTACAGAAACATATACAAGGGCACAGCCATACATAGAGAAAAAGATGGTTCATGGGTTCATGACTGTGAAGCAACTAAAACAATTACTGTTGTAGTGCCAAAACCACTAGATGCTATACATCCTAAAAGCTGTATATGTCATCAATGTTGCAGCTACTAATCAGGAAGAAAGGCGGTGCTCGTTTGGAAAAACGACCCGCCTTTTATTATTGGTATTTTTTATGCTAGAATACTTTTACTATGAAAGACAGGATATCTATAAAAGATTTAAAGAACCATGTCGGGCAAGAAATCATCATTGCCGGATGGGTGGATGTGCGGCGGGACCAGGGCAAAATGGTATTTTTTGACATGCGGGATATGACGGGCAAAGTGCAATGCGTGACGCTGCCGAGCCACGCGGAAGCGATAGAGAAAGCAAAGACTATCCGCCCGGAATGGGTTTTGAAAATAAACGGAATCGTGAACAAGCGTCCGGAGAAAAATATAAAAGCAGATGTACTAAATGGCGACGTCGAGCTGGAAGTGACTGGCATCGAGGTACTCAGCCAGGCGAAAGAATTGCCTTTTGATATGTCGCTTGATGGGTATAATCTAGAGCTGGTGACAGAGTTGGACAATCGCGCACTTGTGCTCCGTCACCCTAAAATCCAAGCTGTATTCAAGGTGGAAGAAACTATTATTGACGCTTTTCGGGAATTCATGAAGAAGAATATGTTTTTTGAATTCCAGGCTCCAAGCATTACCCCTGCGGTCGCCGAAGGCGGAAGTGAGGTTTTTAAAATTGACTATTTTGATAAAAAAGCTTTTCTATCCCAATCACCTCAGCTATACAAGCAAATAGTGATGACAGCGTTTGAGAGGGTGTTTTCGGTCAATAAAATTTTCCGCGCCGAGCCATCTGCGACGACAAGGCATCTGACCGAAGTCGTATCGCTCGACGCCGAGATGGCCTTTATAGACGGCTGGGAAGACGTGCGTGATATGGCCGAAGAAACTGTGCGGTTTATATTAAAAAGCGTAGAAGAAAGAAATGCTGAGCATTTGAAATTACTAAAAGCGGAATTACCAGTAATGATTGATAAGACTCCGACACTTTCGCTCAAAGAAGCGCAACAAAAAATATTTGACAATTTCGGGCGCGATGTACGGCAAGAGAAAGATTTGAACGCCCAAGACGAGCGGGAACTTTGCGAGATTATAAAAAAAGAAACTGGTTCCGACTTTGTATTCGTGTACGGATACCCTACGCGTAAAAAGCCTTTTTATGTATACCCAAATCCTGAAAACCCTGAAGTAAATGAAGGCATGGACTTGTTGTGCCGTGGCCTCGAATGGCTCTCTGGCGGTCGCCGTATAAACAATTACGAGCAACTATTGGAGCACGTGAAATTATGGGAAATGGATCCTGCAAAGATAAAAATGTTTTTGGAAGCATTTAAATATGGAGTTCCGCCGGAAGGAGGGTTTGCTTTTGGCGCGGAGCGTATAACCATGCAACTCCTAGGACTCAAAAATGTCCGTGAAGCTTCCATGTTTCCACGGGATATGGAGCGCATAGACGAAAGGCTTTCTCAATAGAAAAAATGGAATTTGAAATTGAAGGTAAAGTAATAGAAGGGGATAAATACGGTAGGAAACTTGGGTTTCCGACCGCAAATTTAGATACAAAGCTCAGTGATTTTGTTTCCGGTATATATGGAGGAAGAGGGATCATAGGCAAGAAAATGTACCGAGCAGCAATAGTTATCAATGATAAGGGGCGTGTAGAAGCGCATTTGCTAGGATACAGGGGGGATGCGTATGGAAAGATTTTAACCCTTAAATTGAAAAAGATTTTACGTGATTATATAAAATTTAAAACCAAGGAAGAATTAATCAAACAGATAGAGAAAGACTTGAAGATGTGCTAACATTACTGTATGCAAAATTCATACTCCGGTCCAATATTTATATTAATCGCCGCTACGCTGTGGGCCTTTGATGGGCTCATCCGCCAGCATTTATATACACTGCCGCCAATTACCATAATATTTTTTGAGCATCTGATTGGCTTGCTTATTTTATCTCCTTTTGTCATCAGCTATGTTTTAAAGACCAAACTTACGAGTAAGGAATGGTGGCTGATTGTCCTTATAGCAATCTTGAGCGGGCTCCTCGGTACGCTTTGGTTTACCACAGCGCTTGGCAAGGTTCACTTTATTTCTATCTCCGTAGTCTTCCTTTTACAAAAGCTTCAGCCTATTTTTGCCATCTCTACAGCGAGGATTTTCCTCAAAGAGGAGCTCGACAAGCGGTATATAAAATGGGCAGCCCTTGCCGTCGCTTCGGCTTATTTTGTGACGTTTCCAAACGGAGTAGTAAACCTGCAGACTGGCGCAGACACTGCTGTAGCAGCCCTATACGCCCTCGGAGCGGCCTTTGCCTGGGGCTCATCCACGACTTTTTCCAAAATGCTCTTGGGCAAGGTAAATTTTAAAGTGAGCACTTTTTATAGGTTTTTATTTACTCTTTTATTTTCCCTGCCAGTCTTGTTCTTCTTTGGGCGTTTTACCGGCTCCAGCTTGGCTATACCGACAATGCCTCAATTTTGGCTCCTAGGTCTTATAGCTGTGTCTACGGGCATGGTAGCGCTCCTTATCTACTACAAAGGCCTCGCCAAGACTCCGGTGCACATCTCCACTATTTTAGAGCTCACTTTTCCTTTTATTGCCATTGTTTTAGACATGGTTGTAAACCATACGACACTTTCAGCGTCTCAGTGGCTAGCCGCCCTTGTGCTCGTCTTTAGCATCTATCAGATTTCAAGATTGCGAAAGCAGAAAAATTAGAGCTTCAAGATTTCTACTTTTTTACTATTGTTCAGAATAGCGCTTGTCACAAAAATTTTGCTAGCTCCACTTTTAAGTATTTTCTCTGCGATTTTATCGCCAGCAAAGACTCCATGAGTTGCTCCCACTATTATTTTCTTAGCTCCGAGGCTCTTTAAGTGTTGTATTGCATGCACCAGTGTGCCGCCTGTAGAAATAATGTCATCCAAGATGCAAATGCCTTTTCCTCTTATGCTATTTCCCAAGTCCGCATGCCCCGTCATTCCATTTACATCTCCATGAATTCCATTTTTTAGTCCGTTTGCTTTGGTTTTTCCGCGAGTCTTTTCAAGTGAATGGCCATTCCCACCTTTGGCGTTTGCTATAAAGCAGGAAGATCCTTTATCTGGGGCAATAACGCAAAAATCTTGCTTGCCGAAATATTTTTTTGCATAAGCATAAAGCTGCCTGCTGGCAGATATATTTTCTATGTTTAATCCCTTTCTAGTGAAGTTTCCTGCTTGTGCTAAAAAATGGCAGTCGTAGGTGATTAATTTCTTTACGCCATAGTTTTTCAAAATCCCACATAGCACGTCTGCACTCAAGGCTTCACCTTTTTTGTTTTCCCTATCTTGGCGGGCATACGGCAGGTAGGGTAGAAATAACGCAATTTCTTTTGTTTTCTCTTTCACTCGCGACAGTATCAGTATTAGTTCAAAGAGCCTTTTCTCCGGCTCCGGATACAGTCTGTGGTAGACGGTAATTTTTTGATTCTTGAGGGAGTCCAGCTGTGGGATTAATACATAGGATTCGGTGTCGGGAAAGTGCCTGATGACAATGTTTGGCTTGCCGAAGTCGCTCGCGTACGGAGTTATGAGTTTTTTCATAGGTGTATTTTATAATATTCAAATGAAATATACAAACGATATATCTTGACTTTCATTTCTCCTTTGTTAATATATGAGTGTGATTAAAACATTTAAAAATTTTGGAAACTACTATATCTGCCCAGCGGGACGGTCTTATTTGCATGGGTAAGTAGATGGTATGAATGCAAAAAAGCCGCCCGCTGGGCGGTTTTTTATTTGCACTTACTTACTAATGTTTGCTAAAAATAAAAATTACTATGAAAAATATAAAAGATGATAAAGAAAAAACAGGTTTTAGAAAGTTTTCTGACGAAGAAAACGAAATATGGCGGGCTTTATGCGAAAGGCAATTGAAAAACTTAAAAGGCAGAGCTTCCAAAGTCCGGCAGGAATGCTGGGACAAACTCGAAATGAACACTGACAAAATGCCTGACTTTGAGGAGCTAAACAGAAGATTAAAAAAACTTACCGATTGGGAAGTTGTGATGACAAATATCGTGTATGAAGACAGTGCTGCTTGGATAGGCTCGCTGCACGACAAAAAGCTCCGGATAACGGATTACTTGAGAAGCAAAGATGAAATGGAATACACACCCTTGCCGGACCTTTTTCACGATGTGTTTGGGCACGTACCCTTCTTGGCGTCGCCTCAGTACGCTCGCATTGCCCACAAGTTTGGCAGGGCTATGGTAAAAGCCAAAACCAAAGAAGAGAAAAAAATTATTAGCAACAACTGGTGGTACAGCTTTGAATTCGGGCTTATTAGAGAAAATGGCGAAATAAAGGCGCTCGGCACAGGACTCATGTCTTCGGCTTCCGAGCTTCAAAATGCCCTTTCAGACAAAGTAGAGAAATTGCCGTACGATAGCGAGACGGTCAGCAAGACTCCGGAAAGTCCGGACAAAATGCACACAAAACTTTTCGTTCTGGAAAGTTTGGACCAGATAGAAGCTATAGTGGATACATGGTTAAAATAGTGCTAAAATAAAAACAAATGAAAGATTTGCTCAAGAAAAAATGCATACCCTGCGAAGTCGGCGGAGAGCCTCTTAACAGGGTAGACGCGCAGGATTATGTGGATGAATTGCCGGGTTGGACTCTATCCGAAGGCGCCAAAAGAATCTCTAAAGAATATAAATTCCAGGATTTCATCGGTGCCATTAATTTCGTGGAGAGAGTAGCAGATGTAGCCGAAATTGAGGGCCACCACCCGGACATTCACGTCCACTACAATAAAGTGTTATTAGAACTTTGGACACACGAAATAAATGGCCTGTCCGAAAACGACTTTATAGTTGCCGCGAAAGTGGATGCGATGAAATAAAAAAGCTACTTCAGTTTAGTAAAGTAGCTTTAAAATATAAGAAAACCTTGAGATATTCAATGAATACCCGCCTCGCATTTATTCTGAGACATTCTTTCCTTCTCTAATTTTTCCAGAAATTTTTGCTGGTCTTCTAGTGGGCTTTTTATGTCTTCAGATAACACACACTTGCTCAGTATGTTTTTTACGTCTGCAAGTGCATGGTAAGAGTCGTTATTTTTAAGAAATCGCTGAAAATACAGGTTTGTAACAAATGTTCCTGGTAATATATATCCGTACTTTTCAACTATTGCAAAAAATGTATTACAACTTTGCATTGCAAATGTGTTGAGTATTTCTATTAGGATATCTTTTTCATTCAGCAAACCTTGTTTTATCAGATAAAATCTCATTAGAGTTTGCTCAGGATATTTTATAACTAAATCCTTGCGCTCCCGAGGAGAAAGTAATTTCCAATCTATTTCCTTCTCGATGCCAGAGTACTGAGCACTTTTATCAAATAAAAGCTTCTTTATTAGTCCATTATTCTTATTGTCCATTTCTCTCCTTTTAGTTTTTAAAGAACTATTTTGCTATAACTCCAGAACCAGGACATTCTCGGTCGACTATATTTCTACAATGACCACCTTCCTCGTTTTCTTGTTCTGACCGAGGTATCCATTTTCTGTGAGTAACAAACTTTCCATCTTCTCCTGTCTCTATTTTCTTATTACATTCAGGACATAAAGATGTATTTTGGGTGGAAAACTTCAGAGTAGGATTTTCTTCTCGTTCATTTAGATATAGAACGTATAACCACCTTCTCATACTCATATATTTTCTATCCTTTCAAAGAACAATTTTTGTCATTTTACTGTATGTGGGTAGACAAATCGAAACCCCTTCCTAAAAACTTAGGAAGGGGTTGGTTTCGAGAGTACTAATTACGAGTTCAAAGACAATCCTTTCCTAAGTTTGGAAGGATTGTGATGATGTAAAGAAACATTGGAAAGACGGGATAATATTAAACGGTATCCGCCGAGAGAGCCTTTCAGCCATTTTGATATACGGGCGATGGTAGCGCTTGAGAGCCCGGTACTTTCACTGATTGCATTGTATTGTACATCTTGGGAGAGCAGGGAAGCCGCTTCCAGGCGGTTTGCAAATTCTTTTATTTCAGCCTCAGTCATCAGGTCACGCAGGAAGCTTTTTGCTTCATCGGCATTTTTCAAAGCCAAAAAAGCTTGAATAAGCTGTTTATTCTTGCTTGTACTCCAATTCATTTTTGGCCCGATATCTTGTATCAGCCGGACTGTTTCCATGCTCTTATTTTTATTCGTTCCCTTACTCATACTGCCACTTTAGCAAACTAAAGTACTTTAGTCAAGTAAAGTAACTAATAGAGGTGTGGAAAACTTTATTTGGACTAAAGGGAACTATATATAGATTCCATCTTCATAACACCATTTCCAATCGCGTTCGGATTTGTAGGACTGGATGATAGGATGCTTAGTGTCGGCAAAGTGCTTGGCGGCGTGTTTGTTCTTTGAGCTGTCGCAGCAGCCGACATGCCCGCAAGATAGGCAGAGGCGGAGCTGCACCCATTCATCGCCGAGCGCGAGGCACTCTTCGCAGCCATCCGGCGTGTTTGGTTTTACGTCTTTTATTTGGTCTAAGTGCGCACAAGTTTTATTTTCCATAAAATTTTAGTTTTACCTAATAATATAAATTATACCAAAATGTGCTATAATTAAGAAGTCGGCAATTTTAAAAAATTAAAATTCAAAATACTATGAACTTTAAAGAATTAGCATCAAAAGAAACCGTAGAAAAGACCATCGAAGCTCTGGCTAAGAGAAACGTCGAGGCAATTTTAGTAGAAAATGGAGCCGAGGCGCTTGCGAAAATAAAAGAATTTATCCCTGCGGGAGCATCAGTCATGAATGGAGCTTCAGTGACTCTCGAGCAACTCGGCTTTGTGGACTATTTGAAAGCAGGACAGCATGGCTGGAACAATCTGCATGAAGCTATACTTGCCGAGACAGACCCTGAGAAGCAAGGCTTGCTCCGCAAGCAATCTGTGCTTTCTGATTACTACCTAGGCAGCGTGCATGCGCTTGCTGAGACAGGAGAGTTTATTATAGCCTCTAATACTGGCAGCCAACTACCGCATATCGTGTTTACTTCTCAGAACTTGATTTTCGTAGTCAGTACAAAGAAAATCGTTCCGACTTTGCCGGATACCATTCAGCGCCTAATGGAGCACGTGGTACCTCTCGAAGATGTACATATGCAGGAGAAATACGGATTTGGCACAGCAGTCAACAAAGTAGTAACCTTTAATAATGAAAATCCGATGATGGGCAGAAAAGTCCGGATGATTTTAGTCAACGAAGACCTTGGGTTTTAGTCTTGGCTAGTAGAGAATTTCCCCCGTCCGACTAGAGGCGAGCTAGGTCATCCGGGCGAGCCTCAAAAATAATTTCTGAAAGCGGCTTTCGGTCGCTCGGCTTTTCACGGGCTTGATTGCGCTCGGAGAGGTCTTCTATTTTACCCGGCCTACCGATGGCTATCATTATTTCTATCTTGTATTCGTCCGGAATATTTAATTCTTCTTTTATTACTTCCGGCAATATGCCGCCCATAGGGTGGGTGTACAAATTCATTTCTACTGCCTGCAAGAGTAAATTTTCCGTAGCGAGGCCCGCATCAAAGGTGTGGCTTTTTGACAGTTCTTCTGCGCTTCGCATGGTTTTAGATATTACGACGACTAAAGCGCCAGCTCTTTTACACCATTCTTGATTGCTCTCGGTTAGGAACTTTAAAAAGTCATCAAATTCCGGAGTGCCGCTCAAAGCATAGATAAACCTCGAAGGCTGCACATTTCCGCCCGAAGGTGCCCAGCGGGCTGCCTCAAAGAGGGTCATCAGCTCATCTTTGCTCACAGCCTCGCCCGAAAAAGCCCGCGGCGAATGCCGCTGTAAAAATATATCATTTATGGGGTACTCTGATTTTCTACCATTTATTTCTTTCATAAAATCATTATAAATCAAATATTGCTTGACTTTTTCTTGGTAATATGCTATCCTTTTTATGGATAAAATAGGATATACAAATCATTTTTGTATATCTCGCTATAGGAGGAGAAAGTTATGAAAAATCCCATTGTTCTTACTGGTCGTTTGACCAGCCTTTGGACCATGAATAATTTTGTAAGATAAAACTTTCCGGCGCCGGCCGAAATCGGAAGGATAGGATAATCTGTCCTTAAAATAATAAAGTCCTTGCATCCACAGTGGTGTAGGGACTTTTTCTATTATAATTTCCTCAATACTATATTTATCTACAAGTTTTGATATAATAACCTCATGAAAATACACATCGTAATGCATGAAAGTTTTGAATCTCCAGGAGCTATAGACATATGGATACAAAATAAAGGGCATGAAGTCTCTTATACAAAATTGCATGAAGGAAATACTTTCCCCGAGGAGTGTAATTTTGATTTTCTTATTGTAATGGGTGGTCCACAATCTCCTGATACGACACTTGAAGAATGCCCACATTTTGACGCGAAAAAAGAAATGGCTTTTATTAAGAAAGCTATTGGAGAGAAAAAGATTGTACTTGGTGTTTGTCTTGGAGCACAACTGATTGGTCAGGCGCTCGGAGCACATGTAGAGTATAGTCCAAATAGAGAAATAGGAGTTTTTCCAATAACACTTACAGAAGACGGGAAACAAGACTCGATATTTGCAACATTTCCTGAGAAATTTATGGTCGGTCATTGGCATGGAGATATGCCGGGACTTACGCCAGAATCAAAAATCCTTGCGACAAGCGAGGGCTGTCCAAGGCAGATAGTTCGTTATACTCCCAAGGTTTATGGTTTTCAATGCCATTTTGAATTTACACCAAAAGCGATTGAAGGAATGATTGAGAATAATGCCCATGAATTGGAAGAATACAAAGGCTTGCCGTACATCCAAACCGCAGAGCAATTAAGAGCGAATGATTATTCCGAAATGAATAACTTACTTTTTGATTTTTTAGATAAGCTTACTAGTTAGGATTTTTCAAAAACTTCTCAATTTTCTTTCTATCTCGTTTCAGCCAAGCGACGTTGCCTTCGAGACGCTCTATGACTTGGTCTATGGAGCGCTTGGCTCCCGGAGCTTGGTGGGTTTTAAAGAATTTTATTATAGATTTTAAGTGCTTCTCTTCGGCGCTTCTGCCGATGGCTTTGACAGCCCGGCCGAGGGTGAGCCCGCCTTCGCCGTAGCGGGAGACGAGAGTCTTCCAATTCTTCTGGAGGAAATTCCACCAGATGTCTCGCCCCATGGGATTCGCGCCCACAGAGGAGAGGATGCTGACGGTATCCTGCGTGCGCACGTTTTCAGACATGGCAAATTCGCAGGCGAACTGGAGAATTTTTGGATTTTTAAAATCTCCAAGAGCGCTACCGATACGGTTCTGCTCTTCATGCAGGGTTTCCGCTTTATATAATTTTATAAATGTATTGTATTCTTTTGTGTTGCCAGCAGAAGCGACTACGCCATACACAGCTCCGCGAAGGTCGGGATTTATTTTGCTTGCCCGTCCTTTGGCGTGGCCACTCTTTAATCTTTTTCGTGCTTCTGCTATCACTCTCTTGTCGCCAGACCTGCCAAGCCTAGAAATGGCCAATGATCGCAAAAGCGTATCTGCATGGCTTTCATTAGGTTTCTTGTTCCAACCAAGCCTTTTGAAAGTAGGCGAGAGTAAATTTATGACGAATTTATTTAAATCATTATTTTGTTTGAGCAACTGCTCAATACGAGCCAAACCCATAGCGATTTCCAGCCACACGGTATAATTGTCTTCTTTCTTGTATGCTTTTACAAACTCGAGCGCGTCAATGGTCGCTATCGTGCCGGCTTCCGCTAGGGCAAACAAATCACGCACTATGCCGAGCCTGTCGCGCGCGGAAAGTATTTTATTCTGCACGGGGGCAACTAATTTTCCCAAAAGCTCCCGTGAATACGCTGTCCTATAAAATCCGCTTTCGCCGATGTTTACTTTTGTCCAGCCTTCTTGCTCGACAATTAATATAGGCACTTCCCATTGAGTTTTTATTTTATTTTTCTTTTTTGAAAGAGGGGAGGTAAAAAATCTCTCTTGCGAAAGCTCAAGCTTTCCGTTCTCTAACATAGCTTTGATGACGGGGTAGCCGGGTTTGCTGGTCCAATTGTGCATCATTTTAGCGACCGGCTTTTTTGACACTCTTTCAAAGGCCTGCCACAGATGAATAGTTTCCGTGTTTTTATAGCTGTGCTTTTTTAAATAGTAGCTAAGTCCGTCGCGGAAATCTTTTTCACCTAGATAATCGGCAAGCATGCGGATGACGGAGGCTCCTTTGGAATATGATACTTCGTCGAATATTTCTCCCATTTCGCTCGGATGATGCACCTCTACCTCAATCGGGTGGGTATTCATGAGGGCGTCGAGCCGGAGAGCCACTCCGAGGTCGTTGGTAGAAAATTGCGTCCAGATATCCCATTCCGGAAAAAGCTTGTCGACAGCTAGATATTCTATATATGAAGCAAAGCCTTCATTGAGCCACAAATGCGTCCACCACTCCATGGTGACCAAATTGCCAAACCACTGATGGGCGAGCTCGTGGGCGATGACAAGCGCCACCCACTGCTTGTTTGAAGCCGAAGAGTGCTCTTCATCTACTAAAAGCGCTGACTCACGGTATGTAATCGCGCCCCAGTTTTCCATTGCGCCTGAAGCAAAGTCCGGAATAGCTATCATGTCTAAAACGGGAAGCGGGTATTTTATATTAAAATATCTCTCGTAAAATTCCAGGGTTTTTACGGTGCAATCAAGGGCAAATTTTGCCTGGTTTTTTTTACTGGGAGTAGTGTACACTCGGATTCTTGTACCGCTTTTTGCTTTCTTTTCCAAATATTCAAAATCGCCGACAATAAAAGCGAGGAGATACGTAGACATTTTTGGCGTTGGGGAAAATTTTACAATATCGTAACCGGCTTCGTGTTCTATGGATGAAATTGGCAGCGTGTTTGAAAGAGCAGTCTTGCCTTGGGGTACGATGAGAGACACATGAAATACAGCCTTGCGCGCAGGCTCGTCAAAGCAGGGGAACGCCCGCCGTGCATCTGTGGCTTCAAATTGAGTAGTCGCCATGTGATATTCTTTGCCGCCTACTAGATATTTACTTCGGTAAAAGCCGCGCATTTTATCATTTAAAATTCCACGAAAGACCAAGACTAGTTTGGCTTTTCCGGCCGGAATTGATTTAGAAAATATAAATGTAGCTGTCTCCTTTTTAGTATCATAGAAAATCTTCGCAAAGATTTTCTTGCCATTTATTTTCACGTCTGCCGTGTCTATCTCAATTTCTTTTGAGTGCAGAGTCAAAGCCTTTGTAGCTTTAAGAATTTTTAAAGAAATAGTCTCTACGCCGGCAAAGGTAAAGTTTTCCAGGTCAGGCTTGAGTTGTATTTTATAGTCTATTGGGGTGACATTTTTCGAGAGCCTTACATTTTTTGATTCCATAAGACTAAGTATATCTTTTTTTTATTTAAAACAAAACTAACGATAATAATATTAAATTTACTGAGATGGTATGACATTCTTGACTATCTGTAAAAAAATTGATATAAAAAGTGGGGTTAAATAAATTTGATCTTTAAAAGGAGAACTTCAATGAAAAATAAATATTGGTTAATACCACTAGTAGCTCTATTAGCGCTGATTATTTGGGGAGTTTTATTTTTCGGTTTCACTAAAAGTAAAACGCCAGAGCAAATTAATCAAGATGAACTGCAAAAGCAGGAACAAAACGAGAAACATCAACGTCGCGAGCAGGAAATCGAAAAAGATAGAATAAAAAATAGAATGCAACGAGAAGTTAATGAAGTAATGAGCACAGTTTATGTAGTAAAAATAAAGGGAGAAAAATCGGATTTTTGTTTTTTCTACCGCTCGGATATTCTATTTGGCACTCATGCGACAGCTTTAGGGGGACCTTTTGATTGTAGTAATGCTCCACCAAATTCGCTTATAATGGAAAGTAGCATCTATTCAACCGCAAAGTGAATATAATTTTGACCGTTTTTTAGGCAAAAACCGCCTAGGAAACGGTTTTTTTATAAAATATTTATTTATGATACAAAAAATGCTAATATATGGATGTGGAAGAAGAAACATATAAGGTAAAAACTACTGGGTTTGAAGGGCCGTTTGGGCTTCTTTTGGATTTAGTGGAAAAACGAAAGCTTTTCATAAACGACGTATCTTTGGCCACAGTGACGGAAGATTTCCTCGCCCACATGAACCAGCTTGGCGGATTGACTCCGAGAGAAGTCACCAGCTTTGTCTTGGTGGCCTCCACGCTTATTTTAATCAAATCCAAATCGCTCCTGCCAAATTTGAACCTGACAGACGAAGAACAGGGCGACATAAAAGACCTCGAAGAAAGGTTGCGTCTTTATAAGCTGTACATAAAGCTTGGTGGAAACATAAAGAGCAATTTCGGCAAGAGTATAATTTTTGCACCGCTGGAGCGCAAAAACAACGTTCTGGTTTTTCTTCCTGACGAGCAAATCAGCAAAGACAGCATGATGGCCTTTGCCCGCAACGTACTCGGCAGTATGCCAAAAAAAGTATTCCTGCCGGAGGTGGAAGTGCGGAAAGTCATCAGTATTGAAGAAATCATAGATAAGCTGACTGAGAGGATACAGGACGCCATGAAGATGAATTTTTCAGAATTTGCTGGCAAGGCCCCAGGCAAACAGTATACCCGCGAAGAAAAAGTGCACGTGATAGTGAGTTTCCTCGCTATGTTGGAGCTTGTGCGAAACGGAATACTGGATGCTGTGCAGGGCAGCCATTCGGAAGATATTATTATCAGTAAACAGGAAGAAGAAATAACAAATGAACTTGGAAACTAAACTTGAAGCCGTATTATTTTGGAAAGGTGAACCCATGTCTTTCAATAAGCTTGGCAGTATTTTAAAAGTATCACCCGGAGAGCTGACTGAAGCAATCGGAAAACTAAAAGAAAATTTAAAAAACAGGGGAATAGTATTGCAGGAAAATGGCAATGAAATTACTCTAGGCACAGCACCAGAGCTCTCCACTCTTTTTGAAGATTTACAGAAAGAAGAATTGAGTAAAGAGCTTTCCAAGGCGAGCCTTGAGACCCTTTCCATAGTGCTCTATAAAAACGGTGTGAGCCGGGCGGAAATCGACTATATTCGCGGGGTAAACTCTAGTTTTACCTTGCGCGCTCTTTCTGTGCGCGGATTGGTGGAAAAAACTACGGATATAAAAGACAATAGGCGCTATATATACAAGCCGAGCTTTGAGCTTTTGTCGTTCATGGGGATAAAAAACGTGGAAGAATTGCCGGACTACGGCGAAGTGAATAATTCTATAAATACAGCCGCTAAAGAGTTGGAAGATTTGTCAGCCAAAGAAGCAGCTGAAAATAAAGATGAAGCCTCAAGTTAAAAATTGTAAAAATTGCAAGATAGAATTCACGATAGAGTCCGAAGATTTTGATTTCTATGAGAAAGTAAAAGTACCTCCACCAACGTGGTGCAGAGAGTGTAGGCAGATGCGTCGTATGAGTTTTCGAAACGAACGCAATCTTTATAAAAGAAAATGCGACAAGACAGGAAAAGATATAATTTCTGTCTATTCACCAGATTCACCCCATAAAGTCTTTGAACATTCTCTTTGGTATAGCGATGATTTTAATGCTATGGAATACGGTCAAGATTATGATTTTTCAAAACCATTCTTCGAACAAATGAGAGACTTTATGCTTAAAATGCCTTGGCCTTCGCTTCGAATTGAAAACTCTCAAAATTGTGACTACAACAACGACGTGGGCCGTTCGAAAGACTGCTATCTTTGCGCCAGAACCCACCAATCCACAAATGCTCTGTATGGATATAGAGTGAATAAATCCAGAGATTGCGTCGACTGCATGCAGGTATTCGAAGCGTCAGAATTTTTATATGAGTGTATAGAATGCATTGCTTGCAGTTTTGTCAGTTTTTCTATGTTTTCTGAAAATTGCTCAAACTCAAGCATGCTCTTGAATTGTAAAAATTGCCTTGATTGTTTTATGTGCACAAATCTGCGCAACAAGCAGTATTGTTTTAAAAATGAACAGCTTACCAAGGAAGAATACATAAAAAGAATGGCCCAGTATAATTCCGGCTCTTTTGAAGAAAAAGAAAAAGCCCTTAGAGAGTTTGAGGAAATTTGCAAAAAAAATATAAACAAGAATCTTAAAATTATGAATTCTCCGAACACTACCGGAGACAATATAGTCAATTCTAAAAATGCTTTTATGTGTTTTGGAATAAAAGATTGTGAAAATGTAAGATATATCTGGGACAATATGCGATATAAAGATTCAATGGATACATACAGCGGAGGAGACGCTGAGCTTGCTTATGAATGCACTAGCACCGGAAAAAGCTATAATGCCAAGTTTTCTCTCCGAGGCGTGCATTCTACCGATATTCAGTACTCTTTTATGGTCACAAAATGTGAAAATGTTTTTGCTTGTATTGGCTTAAGAAATAAAGAGTTTTGTATTTTAAATAAACAATATACAAAAGAAGAATATGAAGTACTTTTACCTAAAATTGTTGAACACATGAAGGGGACTGAAGAATACGGTGAATTTTGCCCCATGGAGTTATCAATGTTTGCTTATAATGAAACTATTGCTCAAGAATATTTTCCCATGCACAAGGAACAGGCCCTAAAGAGAGGCTTGCGCTGGCAGGACGCAGACACTAAAAACTACAATATTACAAAGAAACCAGAAGGGCTGAAAGACGACATAAAAGAAATTGACGAAGAAATTTTAAAGGAAGTTATAGGTTGTGCCCACTCCGGCAGCTGTGCGCATGGCTGCACTACTGCATTTAGAATAATACCCAGAGAGTTGGAATTTTACAAAAAAATGAAGCTGCCAATCCCGCGACTCTGCCCGAATTGTCGTCATTATGGAAGATTAGGAAAACTAAATCCTTTAAAGCTTTGGCATGGAAAATGCCAGTGTGCCGGCAACCAATCGGAAAACGGCGAGTATAAAAACCTGGCCATTCACCATTTACACAACGACAACCCTTGCCCTAATGAATTTGAAACCAGTTATGCTCCAGACAGAGATGAAATTGTGTATTGCGAAAAGTGTTATCAGCAGGAAGTTTACTAGCTACTTTAGTTAACTAAAGTAGAATAATAATGGCAAAAGAAAGTGAAAATAAAATATGCCAAAATTGTAAGAATGATTTTATAATTGAAGCAGATGATTTTGGATTTTATGAAAAGATAAATGTTTCACCTCCTACTTTCTGTCCACAGTGCCGCCTGCAGAGAAGGCTGGCCTGGAGAAATGACCTCGCTTTGTATAATCGTTCCTGCGATAAATGCGGAAAGAAAATAGTTTCCCTCTATCACCCCAACAAGCCGCTTACCGTATATTGCAACACATGCTGGTGGGGAGATGGTTGGGACCCTAAAAGTTACGCCAAAGATGTAGATTTTTCCCGGCCATTTTTTGAGCAATTTAGAGAACTTCAAGACAAAGTGCCCTTGCTCGCGCTCATAAATGACGATGGGATAGGTAGTGTGAACTCTGAATATACACAAAATGTCACTTTTTCCAAAAATTGCTATATGGAATTTATGTCTTGGTATGTGGAAGACTGTATGTATTCATACTGCATGGCGGGTCCGGAAACAAGGGAAGTAATGGATTCTCTGAGTATTTTTTATTACTCCCAAATTATATATGAATGCGTATCCGTCGAGCATTGTTATAACTGCAGAAATTGCTATTTTTCTACGGGACTCACTGATTGTATCTTGTGCTATGACTGCAAGGGGTGTTCAAATACTTTCATGTGCGCAAACCTCCGGCAGAAAAAATATTGCATTTTAAACAAGCAGTATTCAAAAGAAGAATACGAAAAAATGATAAAAAGCTATCGGCTTGATACGTATTCGGGGATGGAGAAAGCAAAGAAAGAATTTGCGGAATTTCTTTCAAAGCAGCCTAGAAAATTTGCAAATATTGTAAATTCCGTAGATTCTACCGGTAATGGCTTGGTGGATTGTAAAAATACCAAAGATTCTTTTATGGCAAGAGGTTGTGAAGATATGCGTTTTTTAGTGCGTGGAGACGGAGTGAAGGATAGCTATGACCTGACACCGGGCGGAAAAAGTTCACAATCCTACGAAGGACTCACTGCAGACCATGATTATCGCGCCTTCTTTTCAATCTTTTCTTTAAAAAACCAAGAAGTAAGCTACGTAGAAAATTGCCATTCATCAAAACACCTTTTCGGCTGCTCTGGAATCAGGCACGGGGAATATTTAATTTTCAACAAACAATATATAAAAGAAGAATATTTCGAACTTAGAGATAAGCTCATTGAGCATATGAAAACGACAGAGGAATATGGAGAATTTTTCCCGAGCGCGATGTCCAATTTCGGCTACAACGAGACAATGGCTCAGGAGCACTTTCCTTTATCAAAAGAAGAAGCTGTAAAAGCCGGTTATAGGTGGTGGGACAAAATACAGAAAACGACTGGAAAAGAAACAGTGCATTTAGACAATGTGCCGGATTCTATCGCAGATGTCCTTGATTCTATTTTAAATGAAGTTCTTGCTTGCCAGGATTGTGAAAGGAATTACAAAATTATTGAAAATGAACTTATATTTTATAAAAAACATTCCATACCAATACCCAGAAAATGTTTTTACTGCCGAGCGGGCGAACGTTTTAAAATGGAAAATCCTTTCAATCTTTGGGATAGAAATTGTATGTGCGACAAGAATAACCATGGCCATGAAAGCCAATGCCTAAATGAATTCAAGACCGTATATGCACCAGAGCGACCGGAAATTATCTACTGTGAAAAGTGCTATCAATCGGAAATGTATTAATCTTTAAAAATAAGCTAATTTCTGTTATACTTTTTATATGTATTTGGATTTAATTAAAATCGCAGCACCTACAGCTTTTGCCTTTTTTCTAGGACTTTTTTTTACGCCCATTGCTACGCATTTCTTTTTTAAACACAAAATGTGGAAGAAGTATGCAAGGGAGGCTTCTTTTGACAATCCGGATTTTTCTAAAATTCAAGAAAGCAAAGGTGAATTGAACACTCCGCGGGTAGGAGGAATAATAATCTGGTTTTCTATTCTGTTGACTACTGTTATTTTCTATTTTATTTCTATTTTATTTTCGGGAGTTACCACAGAGAAAATGAATTTCTTGAGCCGCAACCAAACTCTTATACCTTTTTTTACGCTTCTGTTTGGCTCAATCCTCGGATTATGGGACGACCTGATTCAGATATATGGTCACAGTAAATTTGCCCGCGATGACGCGTCTTGGCGGGTATGGAAAGCGCTTCTCGTATGCGCAGCTTCACTGGTTATTGGCGGATGGTTCTTTTACAAGCTCGGTATGAATAGCATCCATATACCCTTTGGCGGAGAATTATACTTAGGGATATTAATTATTCCATTTTTTATTTTAGTCGCCTTTTCTACTTTTTCCGGCGGAGTAATAGACGGCTTGGACGGCCTTTCCGGCGGAGTTTTTGCCTCCATTTTTGCCGCCTATGCTGTCATCGCCTATACGAACCATCAGATAGACATAGCCGCTTTTTGCGGGGTTACCGCGGGCTCTATTTTGGCATTTTTATGGTTTAATATTCCGCCTGCCCGGTTCTATATGGGGGAGACGGGGATTATGGGGCTGACCATAATGCTTGCGACTGTGGCATTTCTGACGAATTCTGTTCTAATCCTGCCTGTCATCGCCTTGCCACTAGTCATAACTTCCGCTTCAGACATTATTCAAATAGCATCAAAGAAATTTAGAAACGGAAAAAGAGTTTTTAGGCTTGCACCCCTACATCACCATTTCGAAGCAATCGGCTGGCCGGCATACAAAGTCACTATGCGTTTCTGGGTACTATCTATCGTATTTTCCATTATCGGTATTATTTTATTTATAGTGAGCAAGTAAAAAATGAAAGAACTGCTGAAAAAAATAATAATATATATTTTGCGGCTCGAATCACAGCTAGTCCTATATAAATACAAGCCAAAAATCATAGCCATCACCGGCTCTGTAGGAAAAACTTCTACTAAAGACGCTGTCTATGCGGTCGTTTCCATGTCATCCAGTGTCCGGAAAAGTGAAAAGAGCTTTAACAGCGAGATAGGGCTGCCGCTTACTATTTTGGGAATCCCAAACGGATGGAGCAGCCCCACTGCTTGGCTCAAAAATATTTTCAAAGGCTTGCAGCTCATCATTTCCAGGCATGGATATCCGGAGTGGCTCGTGCTTGAAGTGGGGGTGGGTAAGCCGGGCGATATGCGGGCAACGGCTTCATGGTTGAAAACAGACGCAGTCATCATCACAGCTATAGGCGAGACTCCCTCACATATAGAATTTTTTACTTCGCGCAAGCAAATCATAGAAGAAAAAAGCCAACTGATTAAAACTTTGAAAAACGGCGGTGTGCTCGTACTGAATGCCGACGATGCGGACGTGCTCGCCATGAAAGCAAAAACTAGGCAGCGAACCCTAACATACGGATTTGGAGAAGGTGTAGAGATTTTAGGTTCCGGCGACAGCATTTTATACTCAGATGCCGGCGTTCCGGAAGGCGTAATTTTCAGGGTAGACGAAGAGGGCAGCAGCCTGCCCGTGGTAATCGAAGGTGTGTTTGGCCGAAACCATGTGTACGCGTCGCTCGCCGCTCTCGCTCTTGCTTCAGGATTAAAACTGAATATGCTGGAGGCTGTGAACGCGCTCAAAAATTACGATGTACCGCCCGGACGCATGCGTTTGCTCAAGGGTATAAATGAGACGTTTATTATTGATGATACATATAATTCTTCCCCGTTGGCTTCTGCATCGGCTCTACAGACTCTCGGGGGGATGGAGTTTGGAGGAAGAAAGATAGCTATCTTGGGAGACATGCTCGAGCTTGGGCGGCATACGCTGGAAGCCCATAAAAATATCGGTAAGATTGCCAAAGAAAATTGCGATGTTTTAATAGTGGTAGGGCAAAGAGCAGAGGCTATAAAAGAAGGCGCTCTCAATGCCGGAATGAAAGAGGAAAATATTTTTGAATTTTTAAATTCAAATAAA
>DASYKZ010000018.1:0-8440 GCA_035994985.1 Minisyncoccota bacterium
CATGCCGGCAATGATAGTCTCCCCTGTTTCTTGGTCGGTAGATACTTTGAAAGTAGGGTCCTCTTGTGCGAGCCTGTTTAAAGCCATGCCCATTTTTTCCTGGTCAGCTTTTGTTTTTGGTTCGATGCGGAGGGAAATAACTGGTTCAGGGAAAACAATTCTGTCTAATATTATCGGAGCATTTTCATCGCAGATGGTGTCTGAAGTAATTGTGTCTTTCAGCCCCACTGCCGCGGCTATTTCTCCGGCAAACACTTGTTTCACTTCTTCCCGGTCGTTGGCATGCATCCGCAAAATTCGCCCGATGCGTTCTTTGTTGCGGGTGCGTGGATTATAAATATAAGAGCCGGCTGAAAGAGTTCCGGAATATACCCGAAAGAAAATAAGCTGACCGACGAATGGGTCGGTAGCCACCTTGAAAGCGAGCGCTGAAAAAGGCTCTTTGTCAGACGCGCTCCGGACCATAGGTTCTTCGGTGACCGGATCGATTCCCGGAACAGGAGGAATATCGAGCGGTGATGGCAAATAATCCACCACAGCGTCGAGGACGAGCTGCACGCCTTTGTTCTTGAGCGCACTTCCGGCAAAAACTGGGAAGATTTGATTGGCGATAACGGCTTTACGGAGAGTTTTCTTCAGCACTGTAATGTCTGGAATTATTCCATCCAAATATTCTGTCATCATCACGTCATCAGTTTCCACTATTTTTTCAACAAGCTCAGAGTGGAAGCCTTCTGCTTGCGCCTTTAAATCTTCCGGAATTTCCGCTTCCCGCACAGTATTGCCCATCTCTCCTTCAAAGTAATACGCTTTCATTTTGAGGAGGTCGATGACTCCCTCATGCTTTTCTTCGAGGCCAATCGGTATCTGCACGCGGACAGCTTTGCGACTCAAGCGGTCCAGGATAGTCGCAAAGGAATGTTCGAAAGAAGCACCTGTCCTGTCCAGTTTGTTTACAAAACAAATACGAGGAACCTTGGCTTCGTCGGCATAGCGCCAGTTTGTCTCAGATTGCGGCTCTACTCCGGCCACTCCGTCAAACACGACGACAGCGCCGTCGAGCACGCGGAGAGAACGCTTCACTTCTACGGTAAAATCGATATGTCCCGGAGTATCGATGATATTGAAACGGTGTTTTAGGGCTTTATTTTTTAAATCATATGTCGGCGTCCAGAAACAAGTGACCGCCGCAGAGGTAATGGTGATACCTCTTTCCCGCTCCTGCTCCATCCAGTCTGTGGTCGTCTCTCCGTCATGCACTTCCCCGATTTTATGGGATACGCCGGTATAAAAAAGCACACGTTCAGTCGTGGTCGTTTTCCCCGCATCGATGTGGGCTATAATTCCAATATTCCTAACTTTTTCTAAGGGATAGTCTCGTTCCATATTTTTAAATTACCAGGCAAAGTGGGCAAAGGCTTTGTTGGCTTCAGCCATCTTGTGCGTATCATCTTTCTTTTTGATAGCCGCGCCTTCGTTCTTTGAAGCAGCAATCAGTTCGTCTGCAAGCTTTATATGCATTGGGCGCCCCTTGCCACCGCGGGCAGCATCGCGAATCCAGCGCATAGAAAGCGCAAGGCGTCGGTCTGCGCGGACTTCTCTCGGCACCTGATAGTTTGCACCTCCGATACGCTTGGAGCGGACTTCGGTAAGCGGGCCAGCGTTTTTCATCGCCAGGTCAAAAACTTCAAGCGGATTTGGGTTGCCTGTCTTTTCTTTAATCACATCAAAAGCCTGATAGACGACTTTTCTGGAAGTTTCTTTCTTGCCGGACCACATGATGTAGTTTATAAACTTCTCTAGTTTTTGAGAGTTGTAGATAAAATCTGGATTTACTATATTTCTATTTTTTACTTTTCTTCGCATTTTATTTTAAAATTATTTTATCTTATTTCGCTTTGGGTTTCTTAGTTCCATAGAGAGATCGGCTTTGTCGCCTCTTTTCCACTCCTTGCGTATCCAGCACTCCGCGCACGATGTGATATCGGACTCCGATAAGGTCTTTCACGCGACCTCCGCGAAGCATGACCACGGAGTGTTCTTGCAGATTGTGTCCTTCTCCCGGAATGTACGCAGTCACTTCCATGCCGTTCGTCAAACGTACTCTCGCAATTTTCCGGAGGGCAGAGTTTGGCTTCTTTGGAGTAGTCGTCAAGACCTTGGTGCAGACGCCGCGCTTAAATGGAGACGGAAAATATACCGGCTTGTTTTTAAGGACGTTGAATCCCTTGGCCAAAGCCACAGTCTTGTGTTTGGCATGAACTTTGACTCTATTTTTCTTTATTAATTGGTTTATTGTAGGCATCTATATGACTAATTGAATAAAATAGCCCAGTTGGGCTATTGGATTTAATATACTATTTTAGTGGTTAAATTGCAAGACCTGTGAGCAAATGAAAGAGGAAAGCCAATATCGGGTATAAGTAATTTGAGAAATACACGACAAAGATGATAAGCAGGACGATAGAATATTGCTCAATGGTTTCAATAGTTCTTTGGAACGATGTCGGCAAAAAAGAGAGAAATATTCTGGAGCCGTCAAGGGGCGGGATAGGTACGAGGTTGAATATAGCCAGCCCTAGGTTTACGACGACGATAGCCGAAGTTATGAAATAAAATCCCGGAGAAACTACGAACGAGGAACCGAAGCGCAGAATAAAGCCAAAGACAATGGCGATAAAAAAGTTTGCGAGCACTCCAGCAGAGGCAACGGCAATCGTCCCCCATTTGCGGTCCGATAAATTGTTTGGATTGTATGGCACAGGCTTTGCCCAGCCAAAAAGAAAGCCGGCGTTCGACAAAATCAGGAAGGCGGGCAAGATAATGGAGCCGAATAAATCAAGGTGCTTGATAGGATTTAAGGTCAGGCGGCCGGCATGCCGGGCAGTTTTGTCGCCAAAATACTCCGCCATAAAACCGTGACAGACTTCGTGGATGACTACGGACATTATCAGTATGGCTACATAAAAAATTGCATTGGTCGGGTTCATAATTGCTTTTATCTTTTCTTTATGCTATTGTAACACAACTATGCCGAAAATATGCGCAATCACAAAGAAGGGTTCAATCGTCGGAGGCGGATACTCAAACCGTACTCGTGCGACTAAATTCAACCCGACTGGCAAGAAAAGAAAGTATCCAAATCTTCAAAAAAAGAAGCTTTTTATCCCTGAACTGAACAAATCCGTGAATATTGAAATCTCAGCCCGAGGCATGCGGACCATCACCAAAAACGGCGCCTACGCCACCCTCCTCAAAGCCGGCTTAATCCAAGCCAAGTAAAACAACAGCAAAAAATCCCCTTATCGGGGATTTTTTTTATTTCTATTACTGAGGAACAAATGTCAGGGCTGTGCCCTTTTTACCAGAACGGCCGGTACGGCCGATGCGGTGGATATATGTATCGTATGTCTGCGGTACGTCATAGTTGATGACATGAGTCACATCCGGAATATCCAGCCCCCTCGCCGCCACATCTGTGGCAATCAATATATTTATTTTATCCTGCTTGAAAGAGTCCAGTATGCGGATGCGTTCCCGGCTTCGCTTGTCGCCGTGAATGCCTCCTACTTTAAATCCTCTGTGTGCTAGTTCTTTGGCCAGAGTATCCACGCTGTGTTTCATTTCCCGGAAAATAAGCACTTTGTCCGAGCCGTCTTTTTTCAAAACATCGTGGAGCTTGTCCATCTGTTCATCTTTTCCTTTGTATCTTATGACGTCTTGGTCTATATTTTTTGCCGTCTCACCGGAGATGACAGAAATAAAAGCCGGGTCTTTCAGATATTTCTCCGTTAATTTTCTTATTTCAGCAGATAATGTTGCAGAAAAGAAAAGGGTCTGCCTGTCGGCATCAGTCTTCCCTATGATATACACCATGTCGTCTCTGAAACCCATGTCGAGCATTCTGTCCGCTTCGTCCAGAACCACGCTCCTGCATGTAGATAAGTCTAAGACTTTCCTGTCTAAAAGATCGCGAAGGCGTCCCGGAGTGCCGACTATAAAAGAAACTCCCATTTGTATTTCCCGGATTTGCTTGCTTATAGGCAAGCCTCCCACGCAGGCCACGGAAAACATTCCGAAGCCAAAAGCGAGCTTTTTAAATTCATCGTCTATCTGCAGAGCCAGCTCGCGGGTCGGAGCCATGATTAAAACTTTTTCCCGCATATTTTTTCCTTTAGTTTTTACAATTTTTTCAATAAGCGGAAGCAGAAATGCGGCAGTCTTGCCGGTGCCTGTGTTAGCCATGCCGAAAACGTCCTTCCCTTTTAGTATAGTTGGAATAGATTGGTCTTGAATCGGGCGCGGATGGATGTATCCGGCCTTGGCAATATTTTTATGGAGCTGTACATGGAAAGGAAAATCAGAAAAAGTATGCTTGGAAACGTAAGCCTTTTCTTCTACGAATATCCCCTTCTTAACGAAACGGGAAAAATCTATCCGCTCGCCGCGCGAACGCTTGTTGCTAGATGGACGTCGGCTACCACCGCCTCCAAATCGAGGGCGAGAACCAAAGCTACTGCCTCCTGCTCTGGCTGGTCTTGTATTACTTGCGCCAAAAGAACGCCGAACTGGCGCTACACTTGGACGGCTACTATGTGAACGCGGGGAGCCAGAAGCACCGCCACGCACGAAACTGCGTTTGTTAATCATATATATTTTTGTGTCATGGACATCGATCTGTTAGTCACTTTGCGACACAAAAGTCATAGATGATTTCCACAAGCGTCAGACTCGTTAAATAATTAGGTGAGAATGATGTTTTAAGAATAGCATTTCTATCTTATTTTGTCAATGTTTCTAGAGTTTTCTGAACAATATCATCGGCAGAATTATAATACGCAAAAATAAAACTTTTATGATTCACTCCTAGAATTAGTCTAGTTATCAACGAACCTTCTCGGGCCATAGCTAAAACCGGTATGCCTCTTTTTTCTACTGCTGTTCCTATCTCATACCCCAATCCCAAAGAAGGATAGTCGCACATAGCCAGCATACAATCTGCCTCCATTACGCACTTTGTTATACCGTGTTCATATATTTCTAAAGGAGAAAATGGTTTGTCGGTCGCAAGATCATCTACTCCTAAAAATTCCATTATTTCAAAATGGTCTTTTAATTTATTTTTTATATCAGAAATCATATCAAAAAAGGCTTCCCTCTTTTCTTCGGAAAGGTTAGTTATAGCGCATCCTATATAAAGTTTCTTTTTCATATTATTCAAACTGATGACCGATAATATTATCTGGACTTTCTCGATTAAAAAGATTTTCACTATTTTCTAATAAGTAATAATTCTTTATACCTGCGGAAATCATGGCGCTCCAGCACGATTCACAACACCACCAATGCCCCCACATATACAAATCAGCCCCATCTGTGTCATTTCCTAAATCTTTAGCGTTTTTAACTGCTTTTGGTTCGCCATGATTTTTAGGATGACATCCTTCACAAAGTTCATAGCCTTGCCCTGTTGGAATATTTTTTTTTACGCGTTCACAAATATGAGTGTCGTGATACGTACTACCATTTGTCCCGCGGCCTATTATTTTATTATCTTTTACTATAATACTCGCATTTGGCATTGATTTATCTAAAGAATTTAACCTTGCATATTCTTTCGCTTCCGCCATATACGGATTAGAAATTGGAACGTACAAAATTGTGCGTCCTTCAGGTAAATATGGATATTTTATATTTTTTGTTTCCATAAGCTTATACTGATATAATACACTATATGACAACTTTTGACACAATCTATCAGGGACTTATCAAAAAAATAATGGAGGAAGGTATTGAAGAGCTCAATGAACGCACAGGACATAAAACAAAATCCTTGCCGGGACTTACCTTCCAGATTGATTTAGAAAAAGACGGTTTTCCAGTACTAACGCTCAGAAAAAACCCGATCAAATCCCCTATTGCTGAACAAGTCTGGTTTATCTCTGGAGAAAAAAACACAGAATTTTTAAGAAAATATACAAAAATGTGGGATGAATTTATAGAGCCAGACGGCACAATAACTTCAGCTTATGGATACCGCTGGAAGCACCATTTTAAGAGAGACCAGCTGCGCAATTTGATAGAGCTACTGCAAAAAGAACCGAGTTCCCGGCATGGAGTAATAATTACCTGGGATCCTGATGATGATGGTCACGGAGGAACTTCAAAGAAAAACGTTCCCTGCCCTTTTGCTTTCACAGTTAATATTATTGGCGGCCGTTTGAATCTACATAACATAATCCGCTCAAATGATATGATGCTCGGTTGCCCATTTGATACTTTTGGTTTTGCTTTACTTATGTGCACGCTCGCTCAAAAGCTAGGAGTGAAGCCTGGTATGTACACCCACACAATCTCAAACGCGCATATTTATGACATTCACTTTGACGGCGCAAGCGAATTGATTAAAAGGGAAAATGATCATCCAAATATTTTTTTAAAGCTTCCGGAAAATATTTTTGACCGCGCAGAGAAAAAAGACGAAAATATTGTAGACGAGATTTACCAAGCCTTTGCGCCATTTTACAAGCCGGGTGAGCCTATTGTTGGATTAAATATAGTAAAATAATGATTTCCCTCATAGCAGCCATTGGTAAAAATAATGAACTCGGCAAAGGAAATACACTTCTCTGGCATATGCCGGCGGATATGAAATTTTTCCGGGAGACTACCAGGGGGCATACAGTCATAATGGGCAGAAAGACTTTTGAATCACTCAAGGGACCATTACCTAACAGGAAAAATATTGTTATTACCCGGGATGAGAATTATAAAAAGGAAGGAATTGAAGTTATCCATTCTCTAGACAAAGCCCTAGGGCAAGCTCAAGATGAACATGAAGTTTTCATTATCGGCGGAGCAGAAATCTATAAGCAATGTATGAATATCGCGGACAAGCTTTACATCACTCACATAGATGCCGAAGACAAAGATGCGGACAGCTTTTTCCCGGAAATCATCCCTATCGCCTGGAACGAAACCTCGCACATAGAACACAAAAAGGATTCCGAGAATCCTTTTAACTATACATTTTCAGTATACGACAAATTTATGTAAAGAATTTTAGTGGATTTTTTCATTTTTTTTTAGTGTTTGGATATAACTCTGGCATATAATATTAAATTCACTTATTATACCCAATATTTTTTTATCTTCCTCGTCTTTGCTTGTTTCATTTGGAAATTGATGTATTATAGCTTCAAAAATTTTATCTAAGTAGTGCAGTAAATTATTTTTATTTTGTTTCTTTAACTGAAATTCTTTTTGAAAATCTTTTAAGTATTGATTGATCGTGTTATATTTACCTTGTTGTTCCAGTTCTGTAATTAACCTAGCAAGACTTTCCTTTATTTCTTCTGACTTTGGTTTAAATTTCTCCATATATTTTAAGGATCTTCATCTGTTTTAATCCGGAGCAAGACTTCTTTGCCGTCTATAGTTTTTGATTTTTTATATTGGCGTTTTTTGTTTATATCGATTTTCCTGATTACCTCCTTTTCCAAATCAAAACCCAAAATTTCGCAAAGCCCTAGAAGATATATAGTCACATCGGCAATTTCTTCCGCCACGCCCTCCTGCCCCTTGTCATATTTTGAAAAAGCTTCTGAAAGCTCCTCATATGCGCGGCAAAATTCCCGAAATACATCCGTAGTGTTAAAGCCCTTTTCGAGCTTATTCCGCATCACTTCTTTCTGCAGTTCTTTGAGGTCAATCATATATTAAAATATACTCTTTAAAAGCGGCAGATACAAGTCATCTTTAGGATTGATTAGAAGTTCTTTTTTATTTATCTTATTCACAAAATCAACCGGTGCGCCGGTAATAAGCGCTAGCGGTTGCTGCTCTTTACCTTCCCCCATGCAGAGCACCGCTGCTGTCGCCAAGCTGTCTGCCACATCTGTCTGAGACATTTTTAAAACTCTTCCAAAGATATCTTTGCTTCCTCTGTAATCTTTGACTCCTTCAAACCCCGCATAGCCGAGCGCCACTCCCACTACCCCGGCGCGTAGAGGAAAGAGCCTGCTATCCGTAATGAGCACTCCAAGGTTTTTAACCTTAAATTTATTTTTTAAATTTTTCCTGATTATTTCAGCAGAGTGAAAGCTGTCTTTGGGCAGCAATATGAGTTTTCCGTCTGCGTTTGATTCATCAATACCGGCATTCGGCATCACTGTACCGTCCTTAATTGTAAGCCATGTACCTTTGTGTTTTGTTTTAATGGCGAGACTGCTTTCTTTTTTTATAAGAGCAATTTTTTCCTTCTCATTTATATATTTTGCTGTTTTGCCTTCTGCTAAAGCCACTACTTTGGAAGTAACTACCAGAATAGAATTTTCTGGAAGTTTTACAAGAAACTTTTTGAGGTATTTTAAAATAAACGGCAATAAATCTTCGTTCTCCTCAAATACTCCCGTTTTAAGCGCTTTGATTTGCATCTTCG